>NZ_AUEG01000003.1 GCF_000425865.1 Lacticigenium naphthae DSM 19658 | reverse complement strand
AAAGAAACAATGGAAAATCATTCTGAAGAATGTCTGGAGTGTCGATTTTGAGCACTACTTTTCCCATCGCCTTTATGATGGTCAGGTCACTGAAAAAATGATGGTCAATTACCTTTTATCCATCGATGACCAATTCCAGTGGGTATATGATTTGATTAATGATCTAAAATGGCACCTATTTACTGGTAACTATGAAGAATTCGTTGATCAACTCGAACGCAGTAAGGAAAGACCCCTTAAAAGATACGTTAGGACCACCTTCCAGACAATAGAAAAATACTTAGATGCAATAGAAAATTCCTGCACTTACACTTTGTCCAACGGACATTTAGAAGGCATGAATAATAAGATAAAGACAATGAAGCGAAGCGGCTACGGTTATCGTAATTTCGCTCACTTGAGAGCCCGTGTTTTCATCAGTTTCAAGTTGACCGAAAAGATTGACAAGAAAATCAGACCCTTAACATTTGAAGAAGAAAAAGAAAGCGAAAAACACAAAGATAGTATAGTCGCATAAAAAAGAGGTAGAAACAGTGAAGTTTCTACCTCGGGAATTATAGACCAACACGATTTGACAAAGAACCACAAAAAAAGACCAGCTCAACTTGCCGTTGAGCTGGCCTTTTTTCTTGGAATGGATGGTGATTCGTTTATTTAAAGGGGTGTTTCTTCTGGGACCTCTGCATAGGAAGTCCATTCTTTTAAGATATATTTTGTGTAGACTTTATCGATGATCAAAGCGATGGCGTTATCTCCGGAAACATTGGCAGCTGTACCAAAACTATCTTGTGTCAAGTAAAGTGTGATCAACAAGTTGCCTAACATTCCGGTAGGATCGATCCCGATCATGGGTAGAAACGGTAATGCACTCATGACAGCACCACCAGGAGCTCCAGGAGCGGCAACCATGGCTACGCCTAGTGTGGCAATGAAGCCGGACATGATCCCAAATCCATAAGGCATATCATACATAAGCAATACAGCAGTCACACAAGATGTGATCGTGACGATGCTGCCCGTTAGATGGATGGTGGCACTTAATGGAATAACAAATTCACGAATCTCTTTGGAAACACCATTGTTTTTAGCACACTCCAGATTCACGGGAATCGTAGCGGCAGAAGACTGTGTACCCAAAGCAGTGAAATAACCAGGGATCTGATTTTTTAATAATTGAATTGGATTTTTCCCCGTGTATATGCCCGCAATCAGGAATAATACACTGATCAAAACAAGTTGTAAGCTGAGCACGACGATGAATACTTTCCAGAAAATCGAAAGGATAGCAAAGACTGAACCAGTATAACTCAAATTAACAAAATTCCCGAAGATGAAAAAAGGTAATCCCGGTAAGACTATATGGTGGAGAATTTTTGTGATGATTTCACTGAATTCACTGAAAAATCCATACATGTATTCGCCTTTCCCTTCAGCGCGCAGCCAAGAGATGAAAATGCCGAAAAGAAATGCAAAGACAATCGCTGAAGTGACATCTAGCATCGGTTCTAATGGAAAAGTAAAGAGTGGTTCTAGAGAAATGGTTTCTCCTTGTAGTGAATCAGTGATGGAACCTTGGATGAACAAGGGAAATAAATTGGATGCCAGAAAATAGGCAATGAATCCTCCAATCAGTGTGAAAGAATAGGCGAGGACTACATTTAAGCCAAGCAATTTCCCAGCACCCTGGCCTAAATCAGCTATTCCTTTTATGACAAAGCCAATGATCATTAAAGGGATGATGAAGGAAAGTAAGCTGCTAAACAAACTGGAAAAAGTGACTGGTATTTGTAACAACACCTCAGGAATGAAGGTTAATTGACCAATCAATACCCCGGCAACAATAGCTATAATCAATCTAGGTACTAAACCTATTCGTCTCTTACTTAACATAAAAACTCCTCCTCAAAACTGTTCCGTTCATTCGCATGAACAACCGCTCATTATCTGTTCGGTAAAGTAATGAGTCTCATTATATAACATTAAAATTTGAAAAGAAATACAAAAGAGTAATTTAATGTAACTAAATAAGGAATGTTCGTATTCTAGAAAAAACAGATGAATCACTAGGATTCATCTGTTTTTTTTAGTAAATGAGACAGTGGGTAAATACCAATACTTTGAAAAATGAAGGATAGAAGAGTTGTCACAAATGCTACGGGAATTAAAATAGTGTCTTGGGCAACATTCGTACTTTCCGTCCAAAGAAGAAAAACGACAGACATAGTGCCCTTTATCCCAGACAATGAAAGCAGGAAAAGAACTGAGGAAAAATGGCTGAATTTTTTCTTCCATTTAGGCACAATGAGGAGGGTACCTCCTAAAACAAGAAAACGCGCCAAGATAGAAAGGATGAAGAAGATAAAAGCCGGTGGCCAAACGGTCCAGTTTTGAAATTGAATATAGGGGACGGATTGAATACCGATAAACAGAAACAAGATAGAAGAAAGTGTCGGGCTGACCACATTCCAAAATCCTCCTAACGCTTTTCTAAATTCCTCTTCTTGTGCATCATTTTTTGAAAAGGCAAAAGAAAGGAGTATCCCGGATACAACGGTAGCTAAAACACCCGAAGTATCAAATGATTCTGCCAGTGCGAATCCACCATAAGCAATTAAAATACTCAGCATGACTTGGTACTCATGATGGGAAGTGATATGGATAGCTTGACTGAGAACCCAGCCAAATAGAAGACCAATAGCTATTCCTCCGAGCGATATATAGACAAAACTTTCTAAAAAATAAAGAGGAGAAAAAGCATCTCCAGACTGGACCATAGAAAGAAGAATAGTAAATATGACGATGCTGGTCCCATCATTCACCATAGATTCTCCTTCAACTATTTCAGCAATTTCTTCGGTACCTTTACTATTTTTTAAGATAGAGACTACAGAAACGGGATCTGTCGGAACGAGAATTGCTGCAAGCAAAAGAGAGACATTCCATGCAAAGGGTTCAAAAAAAGAGGTGACCCAATAAATGCCTGTTCCCAGGAGCAAGACCGTAGCCAACATGCCAACTGTACTTAAAATAAAAATCAAGCCAGCATTTTTCTTTAATGCACGTGTGGAAAACTGATAAGCAGATACAAATAGAAGCCCAGGAATAAATATTTCATATAAGATATCTCGTGAGACAGAAAAATGAGAATAGAGTGGTAGATAAGATAAGGCTATCCCCGCTAGCACTAAAACAACTGGTACAGGGAAGAAATCCTTTTTTACATCGATTGTATACACAATAATACTAATGAATAAGAGCACTAATAACTGATGAAGGAATACCATAGTCAAACAACCCTACTTTCCGCGAAAACTAACTATCTATTTTATTTTTAGAATAGCAAAGAAAGCAGGGGAGTCAAAGAGAATAGCCTTTTTTGATTTGATGAACAAGCAAAGCTCAGGAAAAAATGTACTCAAACGAGCACTCCTGTTGTTGTTTTATCCTAAAATAAGGGCATCTTCTGTAACGGCTTGTCCACTGTTCTTTTTGAATAAGTTCAGTAAATCCGGGACGGTCAGTTGCTGTTTTTCTGCTCCGGAAACATCGACGACTATTTGTCCATTGTTCATCATGATCAAGCGATTTCCGTACTGAATGGCTTGTTCCATGTTGTGTGTGATCATTAAAGCAGTCAATTTCTTCTCTTTGATGATACGGTCTGTCAGATTCATGACCATTTCACTAGTCTTTGGATCCAGAGCAGCCGTATGTTCATCCAGTAAAAGTAAATTGGGAGGGACGATGGTCGCCATGAGTAAGGTCAATGCCTGGCGTTGCCCACCTGAGAGCAATCCGACTTCCATTTTCAGTCGATTTTCTAGACCAAGATCCAATTTAGTTAATTCTTCTTTAAAGATTTTTCTTTGGGATTCTTTGATACCTCTAGCAAATCCTCTTTTTTTACCTCGCTTCCAGGCGACCGCTAAATTTTCTTCGATCGTCAAACGTGTAGCAGTGCCCATTTTGGCATCTTGAAAGACACGGCTGATGTATTTTGCCCGTTCGTAAGCGGGTGTGCGGGTGATATCGACTTGATCAATTGCAATATAGCCTTTGTCGATCGGGAAATTCCCGGCGATACTATTTAAAAAAGTTGATTTTCCAGCACCATTTCCTCCGATTATCGTAATAAAATCGTCCTTTTGAATGGTGAGAGAAATCCCTTTTAAGACATGATTTTCATTGACCGTACCCACTTCAAAGCTTTTATGGATATCCGTTAGTTCTAAAGCAGTATTCATGAAAGAGATCCTCCTTTTGTTTTCGTGCTTGTCAATTTAGGTAGGCGAGATTGAATGGCTGGTAAGCCGAGTGCTATCGCTAATAAAATAGCTGAGAATAATTTCAAGTCTTGTGGATCTACATTCATTTCCAGTACGAGCAACAGTAATAACCGATACACGATCGAACCGAGAACGACAGTGAGTAGTCGTTTGGCCAGTGTTAAGCGGTGGAAAAAGACTTCTGCAATGATGATCGAGGCTAGTCCAATGACAATAGTTCCGATACCCATGCTGATATCTGCAAAGCCATTATTTTGAGTCAACAGAGCCCCGGATAGAGCGATCAATCCATTTCCGAGCATATAACCGATGACTTTCATGGAGCCTGTCCGGATCCCGTTCGCTTCACTCATCGCATGATTGTCACCCGTAGAGCGGATCGCTAGACCGATCTCGGTATGGAAAAAGAGATGCAGCAATCCGATCACGAGCGTGACCGCAAGCGTACCGACGATGAGCACGGCGACAGTCTTCGATACACCCAAATCCTGAACGGACTGGATCAATGTTCCTTCGCCTAGTATATACAGATTCGCTTGACCCATGATGCGCAGGTTTATAGAATACAACCCAGTCATAGTGATGATTCCAGCAAGTAAAGCTGGAATACGCCATTTAACATGCAGATAACCTGAAACTAAACCGGCAGCTGCTCCGCCAATGAAAGCCAGGAGTGTGGCAATCCAAGGAGAGATGCCATTGACGAGCAGACTTCCGCAAATAGCTGCTCCTAGAGGAAAGCTTCCCTCTGTTGTTAAATCGGCTACATCCAAAATGCGAAAAGTGAGATAGACACCGATGGCCATGATCGACCATAAGAGTCCTTGAGAGATGCTGGATAAAATAATGTTCATGTTGAGGATCCTCCTTATTCTTCAGGTAAGCTGATGCTAGCTGGATCGATTCCCAGCGTTTCAGCCATGTCTTCATTGACAAACAAATCGAAAGAATCGGAAGTTTCAACGGCCATAGTTTCTGGCGTATCTCCATTTTCCAAAATATTTATAGCCATTTGAGCTGTTTGGCGTCCGAGGTCTTCATAGTTGATCCCGTACGTGGCTAGCCCCCCTTTTTCTACTTGATCTGTCGAACCAGCGACAACGGGTAGTTTGTATTCTTTTGCGATTTCCCCGACGATGGCGGCGGTGCTGGCCAGTGTATTGTCGGTCGGGATATACAATCCATCTACCGATTGCGCCAAACTCGTCAAGACTTGTTGGACATCATTTGTCGTAGTGACTGTAGATACCTCTGCCTGCAAGCCAGCTGCTTCAATTTCCGCAATAGCTAGGTCTGCTTGGATGGCTGAGTTGGGTTCGCTAGAGTTGTAGATGATCCCGATCGTTTCTGCGTCGGGTGTGACAGATAGAAGCAACTGAATTTGTTTTTCGATCGGCACCATATCGCTTGTACCTGTGACGTTGCCACCGGGATTTTCCAGGCTTTCGACTAATCCAGCATCGACAGGGTCCGTTACGGCTGTGAATAAAATCGGATCATTCTGGTTTACGGTAGCGAGTGATTGAGCAGAGGGAGTAGCGATGCCAAGGATGAGGTCGTTGTCCTGGGACAATTGTTCGCTCATACTTTGAAGATTGCCTTGATCACCTTGTGCATTCATCAGTTCGAGTTCCAGATTCTCACCGTCTACATATCCAGCTTCTTCCAGTTCTGCAATGAAGCCATCTTGTGCTGCAGACAATGAATTGTGTTCCATGTATTGTAAAATACCGATCGAGACGGTGTCTTCATTTCCTGAATCACCTTCACTACAGCCTGCCAAACCCATTCCGACAAGTCCGGCCAGTAATAATCCTGTTGATTTCTTCATCCATTGTGTATTCATTTACGGTTCCCCCAATTTTTGATTTTCCAAGTAACAGCGTATTTGTTCCTCAACAGAAAATAAATAAACGCACCCATTTAGATAAAGAAATCTAAATGGGTGCGTGAAATTTCACGTGTATTATTGGCCATTTAGATTGATCATCTATCTGGCCAAATTTGAACAACTCAAATTTCTCTAGCCACCATAGATACAATTCAGTTTGCACTGATGTTTGTATCCACGATGTTGCTCATGTCTACAAACAGGATCTAAAATAGCTAAAGTAGAAGTGATTTAGTTTTATAGATGTGTAATTTGGCTTTTTCATAAGGAATCACTCCTATTAAAATTTGATGAACTAAGCATAAGCAACAGATGAGAATTTGTCAAGAGTATTTCTCATTTAAATTTAATAAATCGTCTTTTTGTTCAGATTATACTGGAAAAAGATGGTTTGAACGTGTTTCAGGAGATAAATGACCTTATCGAGAAGCGATACGGTCAACTTCGGCGAGAAGAGGTGAGGAAGTTGCTAGAACGAGAGGGATGCGGTCAACTTCGGCGAGAAGAGGTGAGGAAGTTGCTAGAACGAGAGGGATGCGGTCAACTTCGGCGAGAAGAGTAGGCGAAGTTGCCAGAACGAGAGGGATACGGTCAACTTCGGCGAGAAGAGTTGGGGAAGTTGCCAGAACGAGGGGGATACGGTCAACTTCGGCAAAAAGAGTTGAGGAAGTTGCTAGAACGAAAGCGATGCGGTCAACTTCGGCAAAGAAAAGTAGACAAAGTTGCCAGAACGAGAGGGATGCGGTCAACTTCGGCAAAGAAGAGTTGGGGAAGTTGCCAGAACGAGAGGGATGCGGTCAACTTCGGCGAGAAGAGGTGAGAAAGTTACCAGAACGAGAGGGATGCGGTCAACTTCGGCAAAGAAAAGTAGGCGAAGTTGCCAGAACGAGAGGGATACGGTCAACTTCGGCAAAAAGAGTTGGGGAAGTTGCTAGAACGAGAGGGATACGGTCAACTTCGGCAAAGAAGAGTAGGCGAAGTTGCTAGAATGAGAGCGATACGGTCAACTTCAGCAAGAAGAGTAGGCGAAGTTGCCAGAACGAAAAGGATTCAGGTAACTTTAATGAAATGGAGCCAGTAAAGTTACTGAAATGTGGAAAAAATTGATCGGGGCGACTCATTCTGGATAAAAAGAGAGCTAAATAGTTATAGGATCTTCCCTCAGGGGCCTTCGACAGAATTGAAAACAAGAGAATTTGCCTGGCAAATTTTTTCATTAGAGAAGAACCTGAAAGCAACGAATTAAAGGAATAGTGAGCAGTAAATTCCAGTGTCTTTTGATATTTTTGTTGCATTTGCAACAAAAATACGTTAAACTTTTAAAAAAAGTGGGTGAGAGAATGGCAGAGATTTTACGGGATATTGGAAAGATTGCCCGTGCATTGGATTCAATTGCGAATATAGAATTCAAAGAGTACGCGCTAACTCGCGGACAATATATTTATTTAGTCAGAATTTATGAGAATCCAGGAATCATTCAAGAAAAATTAGCCGAACTGATCCAAGTAGATCGTACGACAGCGGCCCGGGCAGTTAAAAAGCTAGAAAAAAATGGGTTTATTGAAAAAAGAGCCGATCCGCAAAACAAAAAAAACAAAAAGCTCTTTGTGACCAAGAAAGGAAAAGCTGTGGCACCGATCATCTTAAAGGAAAATGCCTATTCCAATAGCACAGCCTTAAAGGGTTTTTCTGTAGAGGAAGCCCGATTGCTAGACGAGTACTTAGGTCGTGTGCAAGAAAACGTTGAAAAAGAATGGACAAAAGTTAAAAAAGGGGAACGCAGACAGTATTTAGAAAGCGAGGGGCCGGTGTGAACACAATGATTAGAAAATGTACGAAGACTGATATCCAAGAGCTGCAGGCTATCAGTCGCCAGACTTTTGTGGAAACTTTTGGAACACAGAATACACCAGAAGATTTACAGCACTATTTACAGGAAGCTTTTCATATAAAAAATGTAGAAAAAGAATGGACAAACCCAAACTCCGTCTTCTACTTTATATATATATATGAAAAACTAGCTGGGTACTTGAAACTGAATCAGGACGAAGCCCAAACGGAATCGTATGGAACGGAAACGATGGAAGTAGAGCGTATTTATGTATTAAAAGAGTTTAAAGGAAAAGGATCAGGAAAGAAATTATTGGAAAAAGCTGAGGAAGTAGCTCATCAACAGAACAAAAACAAAATATGGTTAGGTGTATGGGAACATAACGACAAAGCGATAGAATTTTACAAAAAAAGAGGCTATCAAAAAATAGATGAACATATTTTCCAATTAGGAGAAGATAAACAGACCGATTTTATTTTTATGAAAAAGTTGAAAATCGATGAAGGAGGAACAGCATGAAAAAGATCAGTATAGACCAATCGTTTTGGGAAGTTTTTCCAGAAGCCCATATCTATGTGTTAGAAGTATTTGGAATAAGCAACAAAGAGGATAATACAGACCTAAATAGGGAAGAACTATTAAATAAAGCAAAAGAAGAAGCAAAAAAACATGTTCAGGAAGAACCGTTCAGCAGCAACAAAATAATAGCAGAATGGCGCGAAGCTTTTCGTGAGTTTAAAACCAAAAAAGGAGCCCGCTCATCTATTGAGGCGTTGTTAAAACGTGCGGCACAAGACCATACTTTTTCTCCTATCAATCCATTAGTAGATATATACAATTCTGTTTCACTGAAATATGGAGTGCCCTGTGGCGGAGAAGACGTCAGTGAGATCCAAGGAGACTTGAAATTAGGCAAAGCAATAGGTGGAGAAGCATTTAAACCATTAGGAGCGGATAAAGATGCACCGGCTTTGCCCGGAGAAATTATTTATTATGACGAAGAGGGGGCAGTCTGTCGTTGCTTAAATTGGCGCGAAGCACAACGGACAATGCTGACAGAAGAGACCAAAGATGCTGTCATGTTCCTTGAAGCAATAAAAGCAACTCAATATGAACAGACGGAGCTAGCTGCTAACGAATTGAAACATTTGATCGATCAGTATTTTCAAATCGAAAGCCGACTGCATTGCCTTACAAAAGAGCAGCCAGCCATCCACATTCCATAACAAAAAACGATCGAGCATAATTTGCTCGATCGTTTTTTGTGTTAACTGTTCTTTCTATCACACGATTTTCTATCCAAGATCCTGTTGATTCGGATCAGTCTTGATAGACGTGATTTCCACTATTGAGCCATGAATAAGTGAGCCCGATGATGAGGCCACCCCCCACGTAATTTCCTAAGCCAGCTAACAAAAAGTTCATTCCGACAACGGAAGGAGTCATGCCAGCAATTGCTCCATTTGCTGCAAAATAAGCAAGAGGGAATGAAGAGAAATTAGCGATGAGATGCTCAAAGCCTAAGAAAGCAAAAATAAAGATAATAAAAATCATAGCAATGATTTTACCAGCATCATCTTTCATTCTGATCGTACTAAATACGGCTGTATTCACAATGATATTCGCAAATATTCCTTCGATGAAAATCTGAAGGGGTGTTTTGGCTAACTTACCTTCGATCGCTGTGAATAAAAAGTGGTCGGTAGGCAAGTCATGGAAAACAGCGGTGAGAGAGACAAGATAGCTGGCGAGGATCCCGCCGATCAAATTAAACAGCAAACAAGCGAATAAGAGTATAATGGCATTTTTAACTGTTAATAATTTTCTGTGGACGGCAACGGTCGTATACATCATGTTGGATGTTCCTAGTTCCGCATTCATGTAAATGATCATGACCAAAGACCAGCTGAACATAAACGAATACAAGAATTTTCCTGATCCAGGGAGAGCTTTTTCAGCATATTGAGCGGTAATGACCGCAATAGCAGTTCCCAACGTTAAAAATAGCGTCGCAAGCATTGCCCGTGCAGCATAACGGAGCACACTCACTTCAAATAATTGTTTTTTCTTTTCTATACTCTTTTCGATATTGTAAAAGAGGCCTTGATAATTTGCATCCATGAACATTCCATCCTTTTTGTTAAGTTTTACACAATAGTTACATCATACACCTTTCCATGCATTTTGAAAATGAAAATCAGAATTATTTTCATAAAAACATGACAAAAAAAACACAAAAGAGAATCAATCTAAACTAGTCCGCTTTCATTAAGGAAAGCGGACTAGTTTTCATTTTACTGTAGTCGAAGGTGGAAAGAGGAAAATATGTGATTTTTGCTCCATCGAGATGGTCAGCAACATATCAGCTGACTCGTGAAATTTTTCTGCATACGGACATAACAGAAAATCGGCTTGTGTGCCTCCTTTGAAAAAGGGATACGTAAAGAGCAAACTGGCCTGTTTTTTGAATCGATTGAATGAAATAGTTATAAAACTAACAAACAGCCTATTTAGGATTAAAGATAGTAGGTCTTCTGTTTCTTTTTGCCTATAATAAGAGTGAAAGAACTACAAAGGATGCACAAAGCTAAAATAGAAAAGAATAAAGGAGGAACCGGTATGTTAGAAGTCAAAAACTTAAAAAAGACATTTAAGAAGACTGTAGCAGTTGAAGATGTCGATTTGTATATTGAAGAAGGAGAGTCTGTGGGTTTGTTAGGACCTAATGGAGCAGGAAAATCAACGACGATTTCTATGATTTCAACTTTGCTGCCACCAACAAAAGGAACGATCAAATACAAGGGAAAAGATGTGTTGAAAAACCCCGATGAATTGAGACCGATTTTGGGCGTTGTACCACAAGATATAGCTATATATGGAGAACTTTCTGCATATGCGAATATGAAATTTTTCGGAAAAATATATGGCCTGTCAGGTTCTCAGTTAGAGAAAAAAATCCAAGAAATTTTAGAACTGGTCGGATTGAGCGATCGTCAAAAAGATGTAGTCGACACTTATTCAGGTGGGATGAAGCGAAGGATAAATATCGCGGTCGCTTTGATGCACAATCCCGAATTTTTAATAATGGATGAACCGACTGTAGGGATCGATCCGCAATCGCGAAACTATATATTGAATATGGTGAAACGACTAAATGGAGAAAAAGGGATCACAATTTTATACACAAGTCATTATATGGAAGAAGTCGAGAAATTGTGTGACCGTGTGTACATTATGGATCATGGTCGTATCATCGCATCCGGTACAAAAGAAGAACTGAAGAACATTTTGTCTAATGAGGAAACAATTGTGATAGAAGTAGCCGAGCGGAAACAAGCTTTTACAGATTTGTTGGTCTCGCAAAAAGGGATCAATCAGGTTGCAGAAGAAGAAAATAACTATCAATTGATCGTCTCAAAAGGTGATCAGTTGCTCGGAGAAATATTTGAACAGGCACGTCAGACAAATGTGAAAATCAAGAGCATCCATATTCAAACGCCAACCTTAGAAGATGTCTTTTTACACTTGACCGGAAGAAAATTACGGGATTAGGAGGACGCTTAGCCATGTTTAATTTAATCAAAAAAGATTTTGCTATTCTTTCTAAAACGAAAAGTGACCTTCTAGAACTCCTTTTCATGCCGTTCATTCTATTGATCATTCTTGGGTTTTCTTTAGGAAATGTTTTCATGAGTGAATTTTCTATCGATACATTCAAAGTAGGTCTGGTAAACGAACAAACGACAGCGAAGAGCCTGGATAGATTTGAAGCGGATTTACAGGAGGATGGACTACCTGCACCAGCGATTGCAGAATTGCTAACAGCAGCCGAAGAGTCGGATCCGGAAAAGGCATTGACCCGGCTGCTTCAAGATGAGAGCTTGGAAGAGTTGATGGAAACACAAAATTTTGATAGTGAAAAAGCAGCCGAAGAGGCCATCGCTTCGGAAGAAATTAGGAGTTATATTCG
This sequence comes from Lacticigenium naphthae DSM 19658, assembly GCF_000425865.1. Taxonomy (GTDB): domain Bacteria; phylum Bacillota; class Bacilli; order Lactobacillales; family Carnobacteriaceae_A; genus Lacticigenium; species Lacticigenium naphthae. The sequence continues at coordinate 161,234 of NZ_AUEG01000003.1, read as the reverse complement.
TATCCCTGAAAATTTTTCATATAACGCTTGGAAATCGCTGTATTTGAACGAAGAGAATGGAGCAGAATTAATACTAAACACGCAAAGTGATGGGATAACTGGAAATATCTTACAAAGTGTCGTCAACTCTTTTATCGGGCAGTATAATGTGGAATCCTCTATCGCTATTGCGACACAGGGTGAAGCAGAAGTGTCAACAGACAGCAGTGAATATGGAGAAGTGGTTCAATTATCGGTGGAAGAACCGATCAACGCCTTTCAATATTATACGATAGGCATGGGAGTCATGTTTGCATTATTCACGGCACCATCCTTAGCTACTCGAGCTTTTAAAGAGAAAGAACAACATGTATTTGGAAGAATGATGTTGTCCGGAATGAGACCGTTGACCTATTTAGTGAGTAAATTCATTTCCGGGACGTCCATTACATTTGTTCAGTTGATTACTTTATTTACATTATCCACTGTAGTTTTTGGAACTTTTGCAGACAAAGAGTTGGGTTTTTGGATCGCGCTTCTCACGCTGACGGCTAGCTACGCTCTATTCGTTGGAAGCCTCACAAGCATCTTGACCTCAGTATCCCTTTATTCCAATAATAGCAGCACGGTTGGTTTTTTTGGTTCATTTGTCAGTGTCTTTGCATTCCTGGGAGGCAGCTTTACGCCAGTAGACCAGTTTTCAGAAGCATTGAAAAAGGTGGGAAACTGGACACCCAACGGGGCTGCGATGACCTCGTATCTTCAATTGCTGCAGGGTTTCAGTTTACAGGAAGTATTTCCTTTGATGAGTAGGATCATCACACTGACGGTCATCGCGCTCGTAGTCTCTGTTTGGATCTTTCCAAAAAGGAGGTTGGAATAATGTGGAATGTATTTTTACTCCAATGGAAACGATTGTTGAAAAAGCCTTTCTTAGTCTTTTTATTCATTGGATTGACGATCCTTTTTGTCTATTTCATGGGTGGGGTACAAGTCAATTCGACACTGACCGTCCCCGTGTATAGTGAGAGTTTAACAGAAGGAGAGCTGGATGATTGGCTGGGACGATTAAATGAAGGCGAAACGCTCATTTTTGAAAAAACGAGTGCAGAAACCGCTCAGGAAGACATTCGGATGAACGAAATTTCTTTTGCTATGATGATCGAAGAAGATAACTATCAATTTTTAGTGGGAAGAGATTCTCAACAAATAGCAGCAGTCGACCAACATGCGGAACAGATTTTTAGAGAATACAATCGCCTGGACGCGATTCAAGACGAATTTCCGGGAACGGATATAGAAGTGCAGGAAATTTTAAGTGTGCAAGTGGAGAATGAAGGAACCGGTGGGGGAGGACTCGAATCCTATAAACTTGCTTTGCTAGTGGGGATGACGCTCTATTTTTCAGCCTATTCAGTGTTATTCTTACAATTAAATTTGATCGAAGAAAAAAGAAAAGGAACATGGAACCGCCTCATTTATTCTCCTGTAACAAAAATACAGCTCTATCTCGGGTATCTGCTTCATTATTTCTTGGTTGGATCGATACAGATCATAGTGAGCGTATTTATTTTGACTAAACTGTTGCAAGTTGATTTAGGTACGAACTACTATTCCTTGGGGATCGTCATCGTGAGTTTTATCTTTGCCACGGTCTCTTTAGGGATATTGCTAGCTGCCTTGATTCCTTCCCCTCAATCACTCCAAATCGTTATCCCCATCGTAGCCACGTCGATGGCAATGTTGGGAGGGGCTTTCTGGACTTTGGAAATTGTAAGCAATCGCTTCTTATTGTTTATTGCAGAATTGATTCCTATCAAGCATGGAATGGACGGGATGATCACGGCCATTACCCAACCAGAGCCATTGAGAGAGATCCTTCAACCAGCCGGCATACTCGTGTTGATGGGAATACTGTTTATGGCGATCGGTATCAATTTAATGGAACGAGTCGTAAAAATTTAAAACCGGACACTATCAAAGGCAACTTGTGAAATTGGACAAGTTGCCTTTGATGATTACCTATATTAAAAAGCCCGTGTCAGAAAAACAGAGATTTGGTATACTGAGGAACGAGAGAGCTAATTGAAAATGAAAGGAGCACAAAAAATATGACGAAACAACAAAAAGTCGGATTACTGATCTACAGTATACTATTCGGCTTGTTTTTATGGTTCATCATGATCGAGCCGAAAACAGTTTTACCACTTGCCCCAGTGTACCAAGCCATCTTTTTGCTCGGAGGAATAGTCAGCACAGTCCTTGCATGGAAACAACGACGCTATTTTCAACTGACCATTGGTGCAAGCTTGATACTGTTACTGAGCGTAAATTTACTCATAACTTACCTATAAAGCCACATTATGTTCTATAAGGAGATGAAGCCGGTTGGATTATCTTAAAAGAATTACTTTTCCCGATAAAGAAAGTGAATTCGACTTCTTTATTGAAATAAAACGCACAGTCTATGATAGCTACTATCCCTTCCACATTCTATCGGACCACCAATTTGATTCCATCGACTTCGAGCCCATCACCATTTTATATGGAGGAAACGGGTCCGGGAAAACGACCGCTTTAAATGTGATCGCTGAAAAACTACAAGTCGAAAGAGATTCCCTATTCAATCGATCCTCCTTCTTTTCTGAATACATTGATTTTTGTGAAATGGAACAGGGGTACGATTTTCCTGAGAATAAACGGATCATCACGAGCGATGATGTCTTTGATTATATATTGACTATCCGCAATGTGAATGAAGGAATCGATACAAAGAGAGAAGCATTATTCGAGGAATATCTACAATCGAAATATTCCCAATTTCAACTGAAATCATTAGATGATTATGAAGAACTGAAAAAAATAAACCAGGCACGCAGTCGTACACAATCCAAATTCGTCCGGAAAAATTTGATGGATAATATCCGCGAACAATCCAACGGGGAAAGTGCCTTTCGTTATTTTGTAGAAAAAATAGAAGAAAACGGATTGTACTTGTTGGATGAACCAGAAAACAGCCTCTCGCCGGAGAGGCAATTGGAACTGGTGAAATACATTGAAGATTCCGCACGCTTTTTTGGCTGCCAGTTCATCATAGCCACTCATTCCCCTTTTTTCTTAGCGATGAAAGAAGCCAAAATTTATGACTTGGATCAAAATCCCGTGCAGGTAAAGAAATGGACAGAATTAGAGAATGTCCAAACCTATCACGATTTTTTTAAAAAGCACGAAAAAGAGTTTGAATAAAGGAAACATGGGATCCGGTCTTTTGAACACGAGCCAGCAAAGAACAGTCGAAGAACGAGAAAAGAGTCTGGGGCAGATCAATATGCCCAGACTCTTTTCTTGTTTAAGGAAAGGGTAGCTTTCCATTTTTTACAAAGATTTATACACAGCTAATCCACAAGCACCCAAAGCACCATTTATCGGATCGTAGAGTTTAAAAACGCGCTCTGTCGGATTTTGAAGATCCAGAAGCGTAGTATTAGCATCGATCGATCGATTTAGAGAGGCTACTAATTCGGGATCGCTAAATAGTTCACTATGGATATAGACGAGATCGGAGTCCATGAGCATCAATAAATTGTTGATAGCGATAGAGAAATAAAGGATACCTTGATCAATGATGTGCAGGGAACCTTCATCACCCAGTTTGTACGCTTTAATGAGGGTGTCTATCGTTAGTTGTTGTTTATCGGAAACCAGCTGTCTAAGAAAAGTATCGGGTGCATTTTCATAAAGCAGTTTTGCTTTGTTTATCATCCAAGATTCACTAGTGTACGTTTGCAGACACCCTCGTTTGCCACATTCGCATAGTGCACCGTTAGGATTAATGACCGTATGTCCGATTTCACCAATCAAATGATTGGTGTCTGCATAAATTTCTCCATTATAGATATAAGTACTGAACATTCCACGACGAACATGTAGGAAGAGGAAGTTTTGGTCTTGTTTGTTGTCTCCAAATAAACGTTCGGCGATCGCCATACATTTGACATTGTTTTTAAAATAAATGGGAAGATCAATGGATTCTTTAACTTTTTTAAACGAAAAGTTTTTCCAGAAAGGATTGTTGGTTTTAATACTGTGGTTACTTGAATCATAATGGCCAGGTACAGCAATACCGATAGCCACAGGATGATAGTCTGCACATTGAGTCATAAACTGATTCAATTCTTCTAAAAACAGGTCATCGGTGAATGTTTTTTGAGTATTCCAACTGTTATGAAAAAGAGTGTGTTTTTTGGTAATCTCTCCAAGATTGTCGCTTAAACAAAAGGCCAGAAACTTATCTGATAATTCCACACCGATGAAAAAACTATGGCCGGGGGAAATATTCAATAGAATTTTTTTGCGACCAGGTTTGTTGGTCGTTTCATCCTCACCTATTTCATGGATGTGCTTATCCAGAATAAGAAGGGATGTTATTTCACTGATCGTAGCGGGAGTGATGTTTAATTTTTTTGATAGATCGATTCTCGAAATGGGGCCTGTAGCATAAATCTTATCTAATATTCTTGTTTTTTGTATGCGTTGTTTTTTGGATAAATACATATCAACAGCCTCTTCCTTCATTTATTCAATAAGTAGGTCACTTACAGAGAACAATTATTTTTGAATGACAATAGCATCGATAGAATGAGTATATATAAAGGAACGTTTTTTGTAAAACAGTTCCTTTATATATACTCATAGTATACCCTATTGATTATTTTTTGTAACTATTTATAGCTTTATATTTAATGATGCAGAATAGTTGTTTACAAAATAAACTTAATAAGCTATACTTTGTTTAGTAAATAAATATTAGCAAATAAACGAATGTTAAGGCTTACAACTGATATTTGTTAATAAAATATAATTAACAGGAGGTCTTCACTTTGTCAAAGTCAAGTAGCTTTATAGAAGAAAAGTTAATGCCCATTGCATCAAAGCTAAGTGCGAATAAATACTTAACAGCTATTCGTGATGGGGTCACGTTAGCTATGCCACTAATCATTATCGGATCGATTTTCATGGTCACTGCTAGTTTCCCCGTTCCAGGTTGGGAAGCTTGGTTAGGTGATATTGGTGTTGCTGGTTACCTATGGAAAGGCGTCGATAGTAGTTTTGGTTTGATCGGTCTAGTTGCAAGTTTTGGGATCGCCCAGAGTTTAGCAAATCAACATAAAGTAGATGGTATCGCAGCCGGTATCATTTCTATGGCTTCATTTGTTATGGTCACACCATTTGTTTCAAGTGAGACTGGAGCAGGCTTGACCGTTAGTTATCTTGGTGCAGCTGGTCTGTTTGTTGCAATCATTCTAGGATTATTCAGTGCATCGATCTACCGGTGGTTCATTGAGCACAATATTCAAATCAAAATGCCGGAAAGTGTTCCACCAGCCGTCGCTAGAAGTTTTAGTGCGATCATCCCTGGTGCAGTAATCATAACATTTTGGCTGATCGTCTATGCTTTTCTTGATATGGCATCGTGGCCTAACCTGCATGATCTTGCTCAAGTCGTTTTAGGGAAACCGCTTGGACTGTTAGGTAACAATATTTTTGGTACGATCATTGTTGCTGGTTTAAATAGTTTGTTCTGGTTTATTGGTATCCATGGTGGTAATGTTGTAAACTCTATCATGCAACCGGTTTGGATCGCAAACTTAGCTGAAAATACTGCAGCATATCAGGCAGGAACTGAAATGAAAAATGTCATTACTGTTGCTTTTATGGATAATTTTGTTTATCTTGGTGGTGGTGGTGCAACGATCGGGTTGGTATTGGTACTCGGTTATATGGCTCGCAAAAAAAGCACAAGTAAACAAACAAAAATCTTGGCTCCGATCACTGTTGTCCCGGGTCTATTTAATATTAATGAACCGGCAATGTTTGGTGTTCCAATTGTTTTAAACTTTGCTTTGCTTGTACCGTTTATACTTGCTCCAATTGTAAATGCCATCGTAGCCTTTATCGCGATGTCAGCTGGACTTGTTCCGTTAACCAGAGTGGTTGCTTCTTGGACGATGCCACCAATCATTAGCGGGTTCTTAACAACGGGTAGCATCAGTGGATCTATTTTACAGATCGTTTTAATTATAATAGACATCTTACTTTATCTACCATTCTTCTTGAGTCTTGAAAAACGTTTCAAAGCACAAGAAGAGAATGGATCAGTATCTTCAAAATAGAAAGGGAGTTCTAATAATGGTCAAACGTTTTATTAGTGCAAATACTTCAGAAATACTAGCTATGAGCGCTCAGGAGCTGAAACAAAGTATTAAAGCCAGTGATGGCCGAGTGATTTTGTCTGAAAATGTAGCTCCACGTGAATCATTTATTGGGGATATTACAAACTCAGAGATCGCACGAGCATTTGGAGCTGATTTAATTCTATTAAATGGAATTGACGTATTGAAACCTGAAATTTTCGCCATTGGTGAGTATGAAGGATCATTCGTAACACGTTTACATGAATTAGTGGGTCGTCCCATCGGAGTCAATCTAGAACCGGTAGATACATCTGCTGATATGGTTGAAGAACGAGAAGAAATCGCTGTGGGAAGACAAGCAAATGTTGAAACGTTAAAAGAAATTGAAAAATTAGGTTTAGATTTTGTTTGTTTCACAGGTAACCCAGGAACAGGTGTAACAAATTCCGCAATCGTAGAAACTGTAAAAAATGCGAAAGAATATTACTCCGGGCTGATCATTGCAGGTAAAATGCACAGCGCGGGAGTCGATGAAGCTGTTGCAGATCTTGACGTGATCAAGGAATTGATTGATGCAGGTGCAGATGTTATCCTCACTCCATCAATTGGAACAGTACCCGGTTTTGACAAGGAAGACTTGAAAGAAGCTGTCAAATTGGCTCATAAAGAAGGCGCTTTAGTCATGACGGCAATCGGAACGAGTCAGGAAAGTTCAGATGCGGATACAGTTAAACAGATGGCTGTTCAAAATAAAATATGTGGAGTCGATATTCAACATATTGGGGATGCAGGATACGGTGGAGTTGCTCCAGTTGAAAATATTTTTGCAATGAGCAAAGCGATTCGTGGACAACGTCATACAGTGTCCATGGTTTCACGTTCGATCAATCGTTAAATAGTAGGATCATCTAATTAAAAAGCAGACTAAGAATAGTAAGTGGAAATCTCAACAGGGGTTTCTGCCTACTATTTTTCTTTTTATAGAGGTATAGTAAAGGCGAAGGGGAACGCCTACGCCCCCTAAAGGATCTCCAATTCGGGGTATTTTACATAGGATTTAGGTAAACCAGGGAAGGTTCCTGATTAAATAGAATAGAACCAGATGAGCAGGATAAAAAATATAAAAAAACAATTTGATTTGTTTTCCTCTTTTACCATTATAAAATTGAATGAGAAAAAGAGAAAATACAGCTGTGAGGTTCAGTAAAAATAGCGATCCGTTTAAAATGTTTCGTAGAATAGGATCATCATGAAAGTAATAAAAAATAAATAGGGTCAATAAACCTACCATGGAATAATCGACATTAAAAAAATCACTAAGGACCAATGCTATAAGAAGGATGAACCACTTGCTGACGTATGTTCCCTTGAGCTTGTCGAAAAAACTGATGCAGAGAAGACCTATGAATAATGTAAAGAAAATATTTTGATGAGAGGATTCAAGAAATGTTCCAGCATGAGCCAAATCAAAGGGGATTTCTGATAGTAGAGCAAAAAAACCTATTTGAAAAATATATCTGTTCAAATTACGTGTATGGATGAATCCTTCTACAAGAAGAAATGCAAAAATAGGAAAAGCTAGTCTGCCGATGAGTCTCGAAGCAATATCTATCTGGAAGAGTACAGAATAAGGACTGTCTGCTGATAAACTGGTCCCTCCAAAAATCGATCCAATTTCTATACCATGATTCAGTAAATAAGGTTCGATTAAAAAAGCTCCCGTGTGATCTATGAACATGGATAGGATCGCGATCCATTTCAACGCACTACCGGTCAAAGAGAGCTTACCTGTATCATGTGGTTTCTCCATAACACCACTCCTGGTCTGAGTATCCTTTTATTGTGTTCGTTCCATCAAGGTACTTATCGCTAGGCGATCAGTTAGCAAAAAGCAGCTCAAATAAGCAGAATAGCTTTTCTACGCGATCGATCAGGAATAAGCATGTAGTTGCTCATACTTCACTAATGCGGACCCAAATTTCATTTCTTCTGAACATAGGTGGTACAAAAGGTGCGTTGTAGGAAGCCAACATGTAATTTGATTGCTTTTGATAGCCTTTTTCCTCGATCCACCTGTCCAGTTTTTTCTTCATTGCTGATTCTTTTGACTGATTGGAAAAACCGGAATAACGTATAGACCCAAATAAGCCTTCAGCGAACTTTTTTACGGTCAGATTCGGATTATTTGGCTCGGGTATCTGATCGCTATATTTTCCTGGAACAACAAAGGCCATTTTCTTTTTTCCGTTTGTTTCTTCCTGAATAACTGGTACGGTCATTGAGATTTTTTCATTGTCTTTGTTGTCACTAGATATATACTTAAACAAAGAGCCAAATCCACTTCTGATTTCTGGATCGTTACTATTTTCATATTCGACAATAAAAAAATCCACATATTTTCTGATTTCATATTCCTCTTCTTTTATCACAGTCGCGTAATCGGGTGTCTCATATTTACTCATAAAATCCCTCCATTCATCCTAAGGTACTATTTTCACCACTATTGTACCACTTCTGACCTTATATCTTTAGCGATCCCGTTTCAAACCAACAGGTGTGAATGAATTCGCTTGAAGCGATGAGGACGGCCTTTTATCTGTGAATAACGGTAAGATTCGAGTGGGAGCAAGACTATCAAGAGTGTTTTCGCTATGAAACCGAACGATTAATATATAAAAAAGGGAAACATACGTAATCTTATTGACCTGAGAAAATCACTCTGCTATTCTATTTCTGGTGCTTGTTCTTAAGCAGGTAAAAATCGATAAATAGAGAAACATAAACATCCCTAAATGGGACAGTTTACGAAGGAGGACTTTTAATGTCAACGTTTGTAGTGTTAGGTGCTCAATGGGGAGACGAAGGCAAGGGGAAAATGACTGATTTTCTGGCCGAAAAGGTCGATTTGGTTGTTCGGTTCCAAGGAGGAAATAATGCCGGTCATACTGTAGAGGTAGGCGAAAGTCAATATAAGCTCCACTTGATCCCTTCAGGTATTTTGTACGATGACAAAATAAATATCTTAGGAAATGGTGTGGTTATTGATCCAGAAGCGCTATTCAAAGAAATAGATTATTTGGAAAAACTAGGAATACGTGTCACACCGGATAAATTGCTGATCAGTGACAGAGCGCATGTTATCATGCCTTACCACCGGTCAATGGATAGGCTAAATGAAAAATCAAGAACAAATACGATTGGAACGACCGGTAAAGGCATCGGTCCTTCATACACAGACAAAGCCGCAAGATCCGGGATCAGAATATGTGATCTGATCGACCCTGCTATTTTCAAAAAGAAATTAAAAGAAAATATAAAAGAAAAAAATGAGTTGCTTGTGAATGTCTATAAGGAAGAACCGTTAGATTTTGATGAAATCTTCAAAAATTATAGTAACTATGCTGAAAAAATAACTCCCTTTGTGCAGGAAACTTCAGTCAAATTGTATGATGAGATCAAAGCTGGAAAAAAGGTTCTTTTTGAAGGGGCACAAGGGATGCTGTTAGATATCGATTATGGGACCTATCCCTTTGTTACATCATCCAACACGATTGCGGGCGGTGTCTGTACAGGAACAGGGATCGGGCCCACTATGGTCAATGGAGCTGTCGGTGTCGCCAAAGCGTATACTACACGCGTAGGAGAAGGTCCTTTTCCAACCGAACTGACTGATGCTACAGGAGAGTGGATCAGAGAAAAAGGTGGAGAAGTCGGTGTGACAACCGGCAGGCCACGTCGCTGTGGATGGATCGACTTGGTCATTTTAAAGACAGCTGCCAGAGTTTCAGGATTGACCAATTTAGTTGTGACTAAAATAGACACCTTAGCAGGATTGGATAAGATCAAGGTTTGTGTGGGCTATCGATTCAAGGACAAAGTCATTGATTATTTTCCAGCAAGCCTTGAAGATCTAGCTAAATGTGAACCGGTATATGAGGAATTTGATGGCTGGGGCGAAGAAGCAGCCACTGCAAAAACCTATGAGGAACTTCCGGAAAATGCCAAGCTGTATTTAAAAAGAATCGAAGAATTCACTGGTGTCGAAGTTTCGATTGTTTCTGTAGGACCTAAAAGAAGCCAGACGATCGTGGTCCACGAAATAGGAGAAAGCGAGTAAAATAAAGAAGGCAATCTTTGTTTTCTGTTACAGATGGAGATAACGTAAAAAAGATAGGAGAAATTTATGAGGAATTCTTATACATCACCCTTAGAAAGTCGGTATGCTTCAAAGGAAATGTCGTATCTTTTTTCAGCGGACAAAAAATTCAAAACATGGAGAAAATTATGGGTAGCACTGGCAGAAGCTGAAAGTGAGTTGGGATTACCGATCACAACCAGTCAGCTCGAAGAATTGCGCGCGAACATGGGCAACATCAATTATGAAGTAGCGGAGCAAAGAGAAAAAGAAAGCAGACATGATGTGATGAGCCATGTTTATGCTTATGGAGTCCAATGTCCACAGGCAAAAGGCATCATCCATCTCGGCGTAACGAGTTGTTATGTAGGAGATAATACAGATCTGATCATCATGAAAGAATCTCTTCTGTTGATTAAAAAGAAACTAGTCAATGTCATGCAGTCTTTAGCGCTTTTTGCAGAGGAATACAAGAGCTGTCCGACTTTGGGCTTTACACATCTGCAGCCTGCGCAACTGACAACCGTAGGGAAAAGGGCAACACTTTGGATTCAAGAATTGGTGATCGATTTAGAGAAGCTGGATTTTGTGCTGGATTCTCTGAAGTTTAGAGGTGTGAAAGGTACTACAGGAACTCAGGCAAGTTTTATGGAATTGTTTGATGGAGATGAAAAAAAGGTGAAGATGCTGGATCGATTGGTCACTGAAAAAATGGACTTTAAAGAAACATATAAAGTAACAGGTCAAACGTATTCGAGGAAAGTAGATTCGATCGTATTAAATACGCTCTCTGAAATAGCACAGAGTGCCTATAAATTCAGCAACGACCTGCGTCTGCTTCAAAGTATGAAGGAAGTGGAAGAACCATTTGGGAAAAATCAAATTGGATCGTCTGCCATGGCGTATAAGAGAAATCCGATGCGAGCAGAAAGAATGAGTGCTCTGTCAAGACATGTGATCGTAAATTCCTTGAATCCGGCAATCACAGCGGCCACTCAATGGTTTGAACGGACGCTGGATGACTCTGCCAACAAAAGATTATCTGTTTCAGAAGCCTTTTTAGCATTAGACGGCGTTTTGAATCTATACGAAAATATTGCCAGTAATCTTGTGGTATATGAAAAAGTCATTGCTGCTCATGTCGAACAGGAACTGCCTTTTATGGCCACTGAAAATATTTTGATGGAGGCGGTAAAAAGAGGCGGAGACAGACAAGAGATTCACGAGCGAATCCGAATACATTCGATGGCAGCGGCCAAAAGAGTGAAAGAAGAAGGATTGAACAATGATTTGATTGAACGGATCACTTCGGATGCCTCTTTTGGTATTTCAAAAGAGGAACTCTTAAAAGTCTTGAATAGCAAAAATTATATAGGAAGGGCCGTCGGACAAGTTGATGAATTTATTGCCGAATGTGTTCAACCTATTTTAAGTAAAAATAAGGACTTGCTTGGAATGGATACAGAAGTGAGTGTGTAATTTTTATTCTGATTTATGAAAATAGTATTAAACAAGCAAGGATCTTCTAAAAAAAGTCCTCTTTATAAGAGGGCTTTTTTCTGTTTACTTACTTTTTAAGAGTTTGGTTTAGAATTGAAACAGATTGAATGCTATAGTTAGTATATGAGTTAGGATGAAAGGATGATGATAGATGCGATTAAGTGTATTGGATCAAGCACCCGTAACAAGTGGGAATACAGGAGCCGTTGCTATAAGAAATGCTGTAGAGTTGGCTCAGACTGCGGAACGATTGGGGTACAGTCGGATGTGGATGGCGGAACACCACAGTGGGCGATCATTGGCAAGTTCAGCTCCTGAAATTATTGTAGCTTACATAGCGGCCGTGACGGATAAGATCCGTCTGGGTACGGGAGGTACAATGATGATGCATTATTCCCCGTTAAAAATGGCAGAGGTCTTTAAAACATTGAGTGCCTTAGCACCAGATCGAATAGATTTTGGTGTAGGACGGGCTCCCGGAGGCGATCAACGAGCCATTCAGGCCTTGGCTCAAGGAAATGATCCTGATTTTGAACATTTATATGAAAAATTAGAAACAACGTTGGCTCTCTTAAAAGATGAGCGGCCAGAAGAGCCTTTATATAAGTATACTCCAGCGGTCCCTAAGGGAGTCGAGTTACCGGAAGCGTGGCTGCTTGGATCAAGTGGGGATAGCGCTATTCGAGCAGGAAGAATGGGGATGGGGTATTCCTTTGCGCAGTTCTTCATGTTAGGAGCGATGCGGGAAGAAATATTTGAACTGTATCGGCATCATTTTGAACCTTCGGAATTTATGAAAGAACCGGATATCAGCGTCGCTTATTTAGTAACCGTGGCAGAAACGAGAGCAGAGGCCGAATTTCAAGCAAAACCACAAGATATTGCGCGTTTGCATCTTGCTCAAGGGCGCATGGAACCACTGATGACACCAGAAGAAGCCCAAGCTTATCCGTTAACTGACCAACAAGAAAAAGGGATCCAACGCAATCGAGAGGTCCATCTGGTCGGTACAGCCAAGGAGGTTGCGGATAAATTGCGTGCAGACCAGGAAAAATACGGATTCCAGGAAGCGATGATCTGTAGTATTGCGCACACACAAGCGCAACGGCTTAAAGCGTACGAGTTATTGGCAGCTGAAGTGTTATGAAAATCGATCCATTTAAAAAAGGGTTGAACGGACGAGAGGAAGACGTGTATGTTGATTAAATTATTGGAGCCGTTGCGTGTTTCAGAAGCAAGGGTAGAAGAATTAGCGCGACCGTTAAGGGAGAAAGGGCATGAGTTTGTCTATTATTCGGAAAAAACAACGGATGTAAATGAGTTGGTGAAACGGAGCAAAGGTGCGGATGTGGTGATGATCGCCAATAATCCGTATCCAAAAGAAGTAATCGAGCGAGTCAAAGATGTCCAATTTATCAATGTGGCATTTACTGGAGTCGATCATGTGGCCGTGAAAGAGGCTAAAGAAAAAGGGGTGACGATTTCCAATGCAGCGGGATATTCAGATCAAGCGGTGGCGGAACTGGTTTTAGGGCTGACATTGGATGTATTCCGCGGTATTTCTTCTGGAAACGAAGCGATTCGTCAAGAGGATTTTTCTGGAGGGATGCAAGGACGCGAGATCAGTGGCAAAACAGTGGGGATCATTGGAACAGGGAATATCGGACTGAAAACAGCGAAACTATTTCAAGCTTTTGGAGCCAATGTGATCGGATTTAATCGGTCCATAAAGGATGAGGCTGTAAGCATGGGCATACAGTATGTTTCTTTAGAGGAACTGCTTCTGGAAAGCGACATTGTTTCGGTCCATTTGCCGTTGAACGAAGAAACGAGAGGCTTTCTTTCCAGAGAACAGCTGGGAAAAATACAATCATCCGCTGTGTTGATCAATTGCGCCCGCGGACCGATCGTGGATGATACAGTGTTAGCGGAGTTATTGAATAAAGGGGAAATTGCCGGCGCTGGAGTGGATGTGTTCGCTGGCGAGCCTCCGTTGCCGGAAGATCATCCGCTGCTTCATGCAAAAAATGCGGTATTGACTCCGCATGTAGCCTACTTGACCGACGAAGCAATGGAAAGACGAGCTCAAATCGCTTTTGAAAATACGCTAGCTTATCTCGAAGGAAAGCCACAAAATCTGATATGATCAAACGAAAGGATCCCACCAGTCTCTGGAATGAGAGTGGTGGGATCCTTTTATTTTTTCTGAGACACGATCAAACGATTGACTTCTAGTGGAGTAGTTAAAGCTAACGGCTGCCGAGTATAAAATACTTGAATGGCGATCCGTTGCTTGATAGATTTCTTTAAAATAAACCCTTTTGCTCAAATTCTTCAAGCATGGTATACACACCCCTGTGATTATGATCATCTGTATGAAAATTGGCACTTTGCTTTGCCAAAGGGAGGGCGTTTGCCATGGCGATCGAATATTTTCTGCCAGCAAACATGGAGACATCATTTTCGCTATCGCCAAATACCATTAATTCATCGTCCTGGATATTCAGTTCTTCTTGTAATACTTTTAGTGCGGTACCTTTATTTATATTTTTATTTGTAATTTCCATTTTTCTCTCATCTGAAAAGACAAATTCATAGTCTTTGATAAAGGGATCTTCTGTTAGCGTTTCTTTTACAAACGACATATAAGGAGGATCCTGTACAATAGACATTTTGTTACAAAACTCAGGAGAATTGTGTAGACTACGAATCATGTGCTGATTAGGATAACCATCCCTCGTATCGCACAACCAACTGTACATTCCGCCCGCCCAAGGATAATCATGCGGAAGTTTCATCTCACCGCGGATATTTTTTTTGATTCTATATATTTCTTCGGGCAAATAGGTGTAAATGGTATCATCTTGACTGTACTGGATCTCGACAGTAAAAGAAGAAAAAAAGTCATTGATTTTGTTGATGTGAAAAGAGTTTAACATTCCCAAGCGATTCCTCTTTTTAGTTGAAACATCATAAATGGAGGTGCCGTTTACATCAATAAGCATTCCGCCGTGCTTTTCCATATCTAATTTGAGTGCATCGGGCAATAACCGTATATAACTTCGTCCGCTTGCTAATATCAACTTGACACCTTTGGCTTGCAACTCTTTTAATTTGTTGAGTGTTTGTGTATCGATGAGACTATCCGAAGTGAGTAATGTCCCATCCATATCGCACACGATTGCTTTGATTGTCAAAAAATCGGCCTCCTGTTTTGGTAACGTTTAGAGCATTTCTTGCTTTTATGAGCAAAAGTTGATCTCCTGCTATGACAAAATGTTGATTTAAATAGTTCTTCGTATGACTGTGAACAACATGTAATTAAAGTATACTACAAATCCAATCTTTTTTTGTGGGCAGGTGACAGACTGACAAAAAAATAAAAGCAGGTTGAAAAGTGAAAGTATCGTTTGGTTAGTGAATGAAGAGCATCAGAGCCAACCATAATTAGAAGAAACCATTATCTGATTGAAGGATAACATGATCCTTAAGGATACGAGTGAATACTGGGATAATCAAAATAATTCTCAATCTGCCTGCCATTTTAGGGTGAAAGCCAGGGGGATTCTAACTAGTTTAAGAGCTGGATAGTTAGAAGATGTAGAAACAGAGAAAGTTGAAAGAGAGAGATGGATTCCTTAATCCATTTGGTTTAATATAAATAAGAAGAAGATCGTGAGACTTCTAATTTATTGAAAGTAAGGATGTTTGTAAATGGATCAAGCTGAATTAATGAAAGACTGGTATGTAAGGTATAATTATATCGTCGGGACGAGGCAAACGGTCAAACAAAAAAGCAGATTTTTGAGCAGTCTCCTGTCGGATTTGAAAAAAATAGATAGAGAGGTCCACATACATGGATTTGGGGATAATAACCATGGGAAGAATGTATACGTGGGAGATATAAAGAATGCTAAAAGAATCATTTCTACTTATTATGATACTCCCATTTATCAATACGGTTCTTATTATCTAATGGATGCTGATTTGAATAAGAAGAATACAATCAAAACGATCATCTTTCAAAATCTATTGTTTGTGACTCTGGGGATGCTCGCTGCCTATTTTGTAGGGATCCCCATTTATCAGGCGTATGACTTTCTTTCTGTACCGGCGATCGCTGTGACGCTGTTTTTCCTCGTTTATTTCATCTTATTGAAAAAAATATCGGCTGGGTGGCCTGCAAAGAAAAATTTGATACGCAATACATCCTCGCTACTGGTATTGTTGAAATTTATGCATAGCACTAGAGATAAAGATACCGCTTTTGCTTTCTTAGATTATGGTGCGTATGATCAAGCAGGATTAGCTGAGTTAAGGAAAAATTCTCAAGGATCCATTTATTATTTAGATAGTATCGGAGCCAATAAAGAATTATATCAAATGAGTTCAGATAAGAATCTGCTTGTACCTGATGATAATGTGAAAGAAGTCGAAAAGAGCGTAACAGACCATAAACAGATACTTTTCTTGACGAGTATGGAAAAAGATAAAGAGAGTTACTTTTTAACAAAAAATGCGATGAAACAAAAAGAATTAAATGATAAGAATATGGAAAATGCTTTTGAATTTCTTGAAAAAACAAAAAAGAAAGAAATACAGTAAGTACAACGAAAGCAACCGCTCATGTAAAATCGTAGAGATGAAATCAGTAGTTGAGGAAATAAATCAGTTGACGGATGCAGTAAAACTCTGTATGATTTTTAATGGGCTCACTACTTTATATTGAGCGATAAACAATAACTTATTCTCCCTGTTCCAGAAATGGAATGGGGATTTTTCGTTTTATTTGAACCCCTCTAATTGAATGATTTGGAGGAATGTAAAATGACAAAATATATATTCGTAACAGGTGGAGTAGTTTCGTCAATAGGAAAAGGAATCGTCGCAGCATCATTAGGACGATTATTGAAGGAAAGACAAATCCCCGTAACGATTCAAAAGTTTGATCCCTATATCAATGTGGATCCAGGAACGATGAGCCCATATCAACATGGAGAAGTTTTTGTAACGGATGATGGAACAGAAACAGATTTGGATTTGGGGCATTATGAGCGCTTCATTGATATTCGATTGAACCAATATTCAAATGTGACAACAGGGAAAATATATTCAGAAGTCATCAATAAAGAAAGACGGGGGGATTATTTAGGGGGAACAGTCCAGGTCATTCCGCACATTACCGATCAAATCAAAGAAAAAATCATTCAAGCGGGCGAATCTACAGGATCTGAAGTAGTGATCACGGAAGTCGGTGGGACTGTAGGCGATATCGAATCTCTACCCTTTTTAGAAGCTCTTAGGCAAATGAAGAAGGAAGTAGGCGCAGAAAATGTTTGTTATATTCATGTCACTTACGTTCCCTATCTCAAAGCTGCCGGAGAACTAAAGACGAAGCCGACGCAACACAGTGTGAAAGAACTGCGTAGTTTAGGGATCCAGCCCGACATATTGGTCGTGCGTACTGAACAAGCTTTACCGGAAACGGTCAAAAGTAAATTAGCCTTGTTTTGTGATGTTCCCAAAGAAGCGATCATTGAAAACCAAGATGTGTCTTCTATCTATGAAATCCCTCTATTACTCGAAGCACAGGGGATGGATACTTTCGTATTAAAAAAATTAAATTTGCCCCTGCATCCGGCTAAAATGGCTGAATGGAAACAGTTTGTCCAACGCGTTCAACAACCAAAAGAAACGATCCGTATTGCCTTAGTGGGAAAATATGTCTCGTTACCCGATGCCTATCTTTCTGTCGTGGAGGCTCTTAAACATGCAGGAGTGGCTTCGAGCATAGATGTGACTGTTGACTGGATACAAGCAGAAGACGTTGCCCCCGGAAACGTTCATGGACTTTTACAAAATGCCGACGGAATTCTCGTTCCTGGTGGATTTGGGACTCGCGGCTTGGAAGGAAAAATTTTGGCCATACAATATGCCAGAGAACAGAAAGTCCCATTCTTAGGTATCTGCTTAGGAATGCAATTGGCAAGTATCGAATTTGCTCGCAACGTAGCCCAACTATCTGATGCCCAATCAACGGAAACCGATCCCACAACGGCTCATCCGATTATCAGCTTGATGCCCGATCAAGAAGAAATCGTGGAAAAAGGCGGAACGATGCGTTTAGGTTTATATCCTTGTTCCATAAAAGAACAATCTCTAGCGCGTGCTCTTTATCAGACGGATGAAATCCAGGAACGACACCGGCATCGTTATGAATTCAACAACGCCTACCGCGAACAATTAGAAAGTCACGGCATGGTCTTTTCCGGATTATCTCCTGACGGCAGACTAGTGGAGATGATCGAACTCGCGCATCACCCTTACTTTATCGCAAGCCAGTTCCATCCAGAATTCCTATCTCGTCCAACAACACCGCATCCATTGTTCACTGGCTTCGTTCAAAAAGCTTTTGAAGGGAAATAAGAGCGAAAACCTTACAAGTCACTCTGTTTACTTCATTAACAAACTGTAGATAAAACGGGAGTGGAAACAGGAAACGACGACTCTATTTCTTGGAAATAACGTTTGAAGAAAAACAATGGGCGCGTTAGGATGAAGGAAAGGAGTGACGGGTGAATGAAATTTGGTATGCGCAAACCGAGTCTAAAGCGTTCGTTTAAAGCGCGGACGACTGGCAGAGCTAAGCGTGCTGTAAAGAGAAAGCTTGTTCCAGGATATGGAAAAAAAGGGATGGGTTGGTTAAAAGATCCGAAAAAAGCGGCTTACAATAAAGTGTATAAGAAAACTTCGTTTTCCTTTTGGGATTTATTTAAATAAGAAAAAGCAGGTCGAGAGAATAAATCTCGATCTGCTTTTTTTCAGTCTCTTCTATTTTTCAGTCGTGTAGGTTAGGATGGCGCCGTGCAGCATCCGGGCAGCGCCCTCACCAGCCTTGTCATCATAAAAAGCAGTAAAACGGTCATCTGCTAAATACATTTCGGCAAGACCACGGTGCATTTCCTTGGAATAACTGGACCAAGTGAACGTCAGCCATTGATGGTGTAAACGAGCTAAGATCTCCTCGTCGGCTGCGGTGATTGCATCTTTTTCTTGGTAGGCTTTCAAAGTTTCGATGATCGTTTGCTCTAGTTCTCTCCACCGATCGAACTCTCCTTCAGTCAACTGACTGAATTGTTTATTTGCTCGAGCAATCGTTTCTTCACCATAGGTTTCTTGTGATTCTTTTCCATAACTTTCTTCGTTCGCCTTCAATACTTCTTTTTTGAATCCTGTAAATTTTTCTTGATCGGTCATTTTTTCTATCCCCTCTCGGTCGGCCAATGTTTTCTCAATGGTATGGAGTAATTGGTCTACTTGTTTTTGTTTCAACAATAAGTCTTGGTAATGATCTTTAAGTGCTTGTTTCTCATCAAAACTCGGGTCATCAAGTATTTGTTTGATCTCTGTTAAAGGAAACCCGAGTTCGCGATAAAATAAGATCTGCTGCAAACGATCGATCTCGTTACGGCCATAGAGACGATATCCGGAAGAATTTATGCAGGCAGGGGATAAAAGCTGTATGGTAGCGTAATGTCTGATCGTCCGGGGAGTGACTCCGGCAAGTCGAGCTATTTTTTTTACAGTATATTCCATGAGTGACCTCCTTCTCTTGCAAGTATAAACCTTCTCCTTACGTAAACGTCAAGGAGAAATACGAAACAGTTATTCTCAACAGCGAGCAGATGCACAAAAAAAGGCAGAGGATGGGAGAAATTCCCCACCTTCTGCCTTTCAGGCATATTAGTTACTGACATAATGTGACTATTTATTAAAGTGTTCATTTCCTGAAAGTTCATTGAAAGCTTCACAGGATAAAGAGCAAATCTAACAATAGAGAACATTTTATAGAAGAAACTCAGTCACCACGACGAAGAGCTTCGATTGGATCCAATCGCGCAGCTTTGTTAGCTGGGAACACACCGGCAATGACACTAATGATAATACTAGCCAGGATACCAAACAAGGCGTAGGTCGGTGTCATGTGCAAGATGGTCGTTCCAAATAGGTTCTCAACAGCGATATTCCCACCCAGTGAGATAAGGGAAGCTATTCCGACACCTAATAAGCCACTGAACAAGCCAATGAGGAAGGATTCAGAAACAAAAATACGACGGATATCTTTATTTCGTCCACCGATCGCTTTGATCACACCAATTTCTTGTGTCCGTTCAACAACACTGATATAAAGAACAGTGAGGATCATGATGGCGGAAACAAAGAGGGAGATACCGGCTACACCCGACAAAATATACGTAAATATATCTAACATTTGTGTGAAAGTCGCTGCCAGTGTATCAGTAGACGATCCTCCATAGCCTAAATCATTGAGTTCATCTTTAATCAGCTGTGAATTACTTGCTTCATCCGCAAAAAGATAGGCCACATTCGGTTCAACAGACAGGTCATTTTCTTCGTTCATGTCCGTGAAAGTGTCCATTGTCATAAAGACAGAATCAAAAGCGCTAGCCGGTCCAATTGCACTTCCAGCAGTATAAATCCCACTGACTGTGTAGTTTCCGCTTAGTGGACTTCCATCCACAGAAAGTTTCACTTCAACTTCTTCTCCGATCATATCTTCGGCTGTATCGGCCATATTGTTTGCCATTTCTTCTGTAATGATAACTTCACCGAATTCTGGGAAGGAACCATGTAAAATATTGGAATCAGTCATGTTTGCCGAGATGGTACCAAAATTCATGAATGAATGATTTTCTTCTTCATAAGCGACTGTGTCACTTCCCATTGAGAAGGAAGTATAAGCCAATTCTATATTGTCAACATGTGGAATTGTTTCGAGTTCAGCAATATTTGTTTCTTCAAAAGGGATATTTTTAGATAATTGAACAGCTGGGTTATTCGTGACTAAATTTCCAGGTTTCCCATCTGGGTCCCCTGCAGGAGTCTCTGCTTCACCATCACCCTCGGTATCTTCTTGTGTTTCTTCGGTCATTCGCGCCTCACTAATGATAGGATTGACATTTTCGTTCATAGTATCAGTTAAATAATCGTTCACACCTTTGCCAAGAGCAAGCATCAGGATGACGCTCATGATACCAATGCTGCCGCCCAATGCGATGAGGATGTTGCGCCCCAATTTTTCTTTCATATTCAACAAAGCCATCCGGATCGCTGCAAAAAAACTGAGGTTTTTATTTTCCTGCCGTTCTTTTATTTTAAAGGTATCGGTATGCTCATGTAGATTTTCACGTTTCTCATCATTGATGATTTTCCCATCGTCGATCGTGACGACACGAGTGGATCTTGAAGCCACGCGCTCTGAATGGGTGACCATGATAACTAATTTACCGTCTTTTGCAATATCCTGAATGATATCCAGTACTTGATCGGATGTCTGGGAATCGAGTGCGCCTGTCGGTTCGTCTGCGATGATGATATCCGGATCATTTACGAGCGCACGCGCGATGGCCACACGTTGTTTTTGACCACCCGATAGTTGACTCGGTTTCTTTTGATAATGATCTTTTAACCCCAGATGCTCTAAAACTTCTTGAGCTCTGGCTTTTCTAGTTTTCCCATCAACATTGGACAAGGTCATTGCTAAGGTGACATTATCCAAGACGGAGAGGTGAGGGACCAGATTGAAACTTTGAAAAA
Source organism: Lacticigenium naphthae DSM 19658 (assembly GCF_000425865.1). Taxonomy (GTDB): domain Bacteria; phylum Bacillota; class Bacilli; order Lactobacillales; family Carnobacteriaceae_A; genus Lacticigenium; species Lacticigenium naphthae. The sequence goes on along the minus strand of NZ_AUEG01000003.1, from coordinate 139,808 downwards.
TGAAGCCGATCTTTTCTTTATGGAAAGCTACCATCTCTTTTTCCTTAAAGTGCCCGATGTTTTCACCATCTACAAGAATTTCACCTTCGAATTTCAAATCGAGTCCACCTAATACGTTCATTAGGGTCGATTTCCCACTACCGGACTCACCGATGATGGACACTAATTCTCCCTTGTCAAAAGATAATTGCACGTCTTTCAATGCATGAAAACGATTATTATCGGAAATAGGGTAATACTTATTTAAGTTGTTCACTTCTACAAACGCCATAAACTTGTTCCTCCTTTTAATAAAGTGAGTAATCACTCACTTTTGCTCGTGAGTAAAGTATAAACCTTAACGAGATAGACTGTCAAGGTTTATTTATGGCGTAAGGCCTTTTTCAAGAAAAAGTATGAGATGAGCAGTTTCAGCATTCGTATCAGTAGCATTAGAAAAATTCAGCGATTTAGCGATAATAAAACCCGCAACGATACTGATGATCAGGCGAATGATTTCTTCATTCGGCCAGTCGACGATTTCTTTTTTTTCTTTGAACAGGTTTAAAATCCGGTTGAGTTCTTCGAATAGATCTTTGGGGATCAATGATCGCAGATTAGTACGCATAGTTTCTTGATAAAGATATTCTGTAAGAAATATTTTCCAGATTTTTAGATTTTTTCCAGCAAAATCCATTCGTTCAGGAAGAACAGTTCGCAAAAAATCATGGAAAGACAGCGCCCCGAGCGCATCCGGGCCACCATGTAGATTCGTGGAAAGCAAGTCCTCCAGTGATTGGCTGAGGAGGGGGAGGATGCTTGCGTAAAGCAAGTTTTCTTTTGTACCAAAATGTTTGAAGATGGTCCCTTCAGCAACTTGTGCTGCTTGGGCGATATCTTTTGTTGAAGTATTGGAGTAACCTTTTTCAGCGAACAAGAGCAAACTAGCTTCCAAAATATCCTGCATCTTCGGGGTGAGTTTTTCATTGTTTTCGATTTTGTGTTTAAACAGTTCAAAAATGGAGTCCATTTTGACCGCTCCTTCAAGTAGTTTTGATTTTATCTTACGGTGTTGATTGAAAACAAGCAAGAACTTTCCGGATAAGGACGGGAATGTTCTCCAGTAAAAAAGGGAGAATCCCGAACGGATGCCGCGGACTCTCCTAGTGATGACTGTAAATAGCATTCAGCTAGTTCTATTCGATCCTTGTTTTTAAACTGTAGCAGGTACCAGTTAACTTTCATTGAATGATATCAACACCTGGGTCAGAAAAAATCTTGGAGTCGTTTAGTTGCATTGTGATAGACTTTTTGTGCTCGTCCAGGGTTTTTTGAGCATGTATTATTTCATCCTGGACGGCTTCTAAACTGGCGCTATTTCGTTGAATGGTTTCCTTTGTGTTCCAGTCTGAGAAGATATTATCGAAAAAGATATCAAATGTCCGATGCATCTGGCTTAATCCTTCGTATTCCAGACCAGTTTCGAGAGCGACATCTTTCATTTCTTTTTGGTATCGTTCAATGAGTTTTTCCACATGAACGATCTGCTCTTCAGCTTGATCGATTTTGTTGTACTTGACCATATCAAGCAAGAAGCTGTCACTAAACATATCCCAAGTTGCGAGGGAGCTTGCTGAATCCAGTTGGTCTAAAGCGTAGTCGATCCCAGTGAGAACCTTTTCTCCGGCCTCTAAAGCTTCTTCGATTTCATGGGTTTCAGCTTCCCAATCCAATCGTCTTTGTTCTTCTTGCGTAAGAATAGTTTGAAAATCTGGGTCTGATTCAATTAATTTATCCTTCACTTGATTCAATTCAAGTTGGGTACGCTCAATTCGTTCTTCTAATCCCACTAGTTCTTCGTGCGACTGCGTATACAAAGCTGAAGCTGAATCTAGAGCCAGTTTTGCCTGGAGTTGTTCCTGTTTTTCTTTGTCCATCTTTTTGTCGTACGTACCTACAAGATTCCGCAAGAAACTAGACAAGGATTCTTCTTCTAGTTTTTCTACGTCTGCTGTTTCTTTATGAAAAGCCTGTTGTGCCTGTTTATACTTTTTTTCGTTTAGTGCAAACTGTTCCTCGGTTGTCCGTTTTTTCTTCACTGATCGTTCCAGTTTTGTGCGTAACGTTTCATATGTATGATCCATGTTGTTTCCCCTTTCAGATTTGATTGTAGTGGCTCTTTATTTAATGTAGCTACTTTAAAGTTTACGATATCTATTGTCAAATAGCAAAAACCTTGTCAGTTTTCTGGAAAGGGATTTTGAAACTATTTTTCCAAAAATAATGAGGACGTCAAGGATAGTAAGAATTTTTTTTCAGATTAGACAAAGGGACGGTTTCTCTCAGAATTATGCGGTATACTTTTTTTAGAGAAAGAGTGGAAAGAGAGGGCTAGCTAAATGATTAAATTGGTCATTTCAGATTTAGATGGGACTTTTTTAAATAGCCAAGGAGAGTTCAATCGGGAACGGTTTGGAAAAGTGAAGGAACTGATGAAAAGCAAAGGTGTCATCTTTACAGCGTGCACAGGGAAACAAGGTGAGCGTGTAGAAGAGTTGTTCGGCGCCGAATACGCTAAAGATATATGGATATTAGGAGATAGTGCCACCCGTATAAAATACAATGGTGAGTATGTTTACGAGTCCTTGTTGGGGAATGAGGTCGGCTTGGAAATTATTACTAAATTAGAAGAGATCGAAGACGATCATACGGTCATCGCCTGTACACCGACAACTGCTTTTATAAAGGACACCACGCCAGAAGCTTCCATCAAGCGTGTCAGAGGTTCGTATACCAATGTAGAGATTCTGTCTGATTATCAGACGATTGCAGAAGATTTTGTTAAGATCACTGTTTATGATCCCAAACTTCGGTGTTATGAATCTGTCAAACACTTGGATCCATTTAATGCAGCAGCTTTTATTGTAGCTTCTGAAGCAGCCTGGATAGACATCGCGAACAAAGGGGTCCATAAAGGATCGACTGTTCAAAAATTGCAGGAAATACTCAATATTTCCTATGAAGAGACGATGGTTTTTGGAGATGGCTATAATGATAGAGAACTTCTTGCATCCGGTAAATACAGCTTTGCGATGCGAAATGCTTTTGAAGAATTGAAAGAGATAGCCAATTATATCACCCGTTCCAATGATGAAGAGGGTGTATTGTTGGCAGTCGAAGAATTCCTCGCATTGCAGGCAAACATAAACTAGTTAAAAACCAGTCAGCCCCTTTTTTACTCCAATTTAAAAGGCTGGCTGATTTTTTTATATCGACTTAACTTAAAAGACTGATTGGCTTCATATTTTTCATGGAAGCATAAAGTGTAGACTGTATCTAAGATATACAAGAGAGACATTCGCGTTCCAAAGGAAGAAACTTTGTTGTAATGATTTTCTAAAGCTGACATCCAGAGACAATGATCGGCTTCTTTTTTTAGTTCGTTGTCCGCAGATGAAATGAGAAGGATAGGGACGTGATTCTCCTTTAAAATCGAGAAGAGACGATCGACCATTATCCCTCTGCCACCAAAGGAGACAATGATAGCCAAGTCTTCTGGAGTACTATTAGCAGCAATGAGGCGCTGATTGTATTCATCTACGGGAACTTTCACATCTCGTCCGATTTCCTGCATTTGAAATTGAAAATTTTGTGTGAAGGGTATATTTCCTGCGGATGCAAATACATTGATCTGCTCAGCATTCACTACCAACTGTTGAATTTCCCGCAAGCGGTCTGGCGAGTTTAAGAGAAGGGTTTCGTTAATGGTTTGAGTATAGACATATTGTAGATTCTTCATTATTTGAAAAGGTGTGTCTTCCGGAATGATAGGGTAATCAAGGTTCAAAGAAGAAGGTTGTTCTTCTTCTTTTTTTATTTCGCTAGCGATATGCACTTTGAAATCATTTAACCCATTTAGATCTAATTTATTTAATAAACGGTAAATTGTCGAAACGGAAACGAAAGCTTCTTTTGCGAGTGTCTGAGAATCACTTGAGATAACTTTTTTTGGGTGCGTAAAGATATAGTCAACCAATGTTTTTTCACTTGCAGTAAGCGAAGTAAGCTGTTTCATGTTATTGAAAATCATCGCGTGTATCTCCTCTTTTGTGGGTCATCGATCAGTTGGAAAAGAATGGTCTTCCTGAATGATCTCTATATTCGATTTTCGAGTATCGACCATTTTACCCAAGCGTATCAGATGGTCCACATTTTTTTGATAATTTTCTGCAAAAACAACGGAATAGAGGACATCTAATAAGTAGATAATGGAAAGATTGATTGTGAAGTTTCCGATTTTCGAAAATAATTTTTCTCTGGTAGTGATCGGTAAGAAACAATCTACTGAACGGGAAAGGTAATTGTCACCAATACTTGTAATGCCAATAACGGGAATATGTTGTTCAGTGAGTATTTTTGATAAAAGACGGACAGATTCACTTTCGCCACTGTAAGAGATCAGAATAGCACAAGTATTGGGGAGGGTATTGTACGCTTCGTAGGTGCTTTCTCCTTTGACGGTCGATACAGAAGTGTGTTTTTTGATCCGATTCATTTTTAGTGCAAAATCGTGTGTGATCAGCATATTAGCGTTGCTGGCAAATATTTTGATATTGTCCGCTTTTAATAAAAGTTGTTTTGCTTGTTGTAGGGAGTCATGATGAATGAGTGAAAGCGTATCTTCAATAGTCGACTGTTCAAGAGAGGCTATCTTTTTGCTGATCGTCATGATCGAATCAGAAGCTTTGAAAGGAAAGTTGGCATCGATATCAACAAAATGACTACTCAAATAAGCATATTCTTCTTGATAAGCCCGGCGGCATTCAACCCAGCCAGAAAAGCCCAGTTTTTTTGCGATACGAATCAGTGTAGAGGGTTGGGTAAAGGTTTCGGAAGCAATATCTTGCATCGTTTTTTCTTCGAGTAATTCGGGGTAGTGTAATAAATAGTCCACGACTCCCTTTTCGGCAGGTGAAAATTTAACCGTTTCCATTTTTTCGCGAATGAGCATAAGAGTTTTCCTTTCTCTGGTGTTTACAACAATTATAGATTAATGTAAATGGAAAGTAAAATAAAACCGTCATTTTTTGCATATGGAGAAAAATATTTGCAAAAAAAACAGCCTGATTCACGAAAATTGTAAATGGGTTTTGAAACAAAGGGAAATGTGTTGTCCTCTGCATTTACATCAGAGATAATAAGCTTGTAAATATTTAAAGGAGGAAGATACAAATGGCTAAAACTAAAGGCGTAAAAATTGTGACAATTGGTGGAGGAAGTAGTTATACTCCTGAACTAATGGAAGGATTTATTAAACGATACGAAGAATTACCTATCCGTGAAATCTGGCTAGTCGATATTGAAGCGGGAAAAGAAAAATTAGAGATCGTTGGAGCGATGGCACAACGCCAATGGGATGCTTCACCATATGATGTAAAAATACACTTAACTTTAGATAGAAGAGAAGCATTAAAAGATGCTGATTTTGTTACAACACAATTCAGAGTAGGGTTACTCAATGCGCGAGTGAAAGATGAACGTATCCCTAATTATTACGGCATGATCGGTCAAGAAACAAACGGAGCAGGTGGTATGTTTAAAGCTTTCCGTACAGTCCCTGTCATCTTAGAAATTGTTGAAGACATGAAAGAATTGTGTCCGGAAGCTTGGTTGATCAACTTTGCCAATCCAAGTGGAATGGTTACTGAAGCAGTCATTCGTTATGGTAAATGGGACAGAGTCATGGGGTTGTGTAATGTTCCGGTCATGGCCACAATGACAGAGCCAAAAGCCCTTGGATTAGAAAGAGAAGATTTAATATATAAATTTGCTGGATTGAACCACTTCCATTGGCATAAAGTTGCGGATACAAAGGGGAATGATATTACCAAAAAAGTCATCGATGCATTGTTTGAAGGAGATGCAGGATTACCTAAAAATATCCACGATATTCCGTTCTATAAAGATCAATTGGAACAAATGAATATGATTCCTTGCGGATATCACCGGTACTATTACCGTGAAGAAGAAATGCTCAAACATGGATTAGAAGACTACAATACTATTGGGACAAGAGCTCAACAAGTTAAACAAACAGAAGCAGAATTGTTTGAATTGTACAAAGATCCAAACCTGGATCACAAACCGGAACAATTACAAAAACGTGGAGGAGCTTATTATTCTGATGCTGCCTGCGAAACGATTGCTTCCATCTACTCAAATAAAGAAACACAAATTGTTGTTTCTACGAAAAACAATGGAGCTGTTCCAGATTTACCAGCAGATTGTGTCGTTGAAGTAACAGCTTATATTGGTGCACAAGGTGCGCGGAATGTAGCCTTTGGTGAACTGCCAACTGCTGAAAAAGGCTGGTTACAAATGATGAAATCAATGGAATTACTCACAATTGAAGCAGCAGTAACTGGAGATTATGGTACAGCCTTACAAGCCTTTATCAGCAACCCATTGGTTCGTTCTGGGGATACAGCGGTTAAAATCATGAATGAATTGTTCGTTGCACACAAAAAACATTTACCACAATTTGCAGAAACGATTGCGCGTCTAGAAGCTGAAGGCGTAACTGTTCAAGATGAAGTCGCTCGCGATCTAGATTAAAAAGAAAAGAAAATGAATTAAAAAAAGCCTGTCTCTCGATTTTATGAGAGACAGACTTTTTATTATAAGTAGTAGCGGAGACTCATACTAACGTATTTGGGTAGTTGAATCCCACCCGGAAACTTGTTGAAAATCAACCTAAAAAGTCAAAGTGTTTACCGAGGCCTTTTTCTACAGCTCTTTTATAGACGATTCCAGCAACAGCCACATCCATTGCGCCTGTTCCAATAGGAATACAGATCGTGATCTCATTCGACAAGTCCCCTGCAGTGGTTTCTTTTAAAGCCAACTGACCTAAGGTAGTATAAATATTCTTTTCAGATAACTTTCCTTTACTCGTTAGCTTTTTCAATGCCCCTCTATTGAGGGCCTGGTAGACATGATCGACGATAATTTTATCTGCTTTGAAGATGAGGTCATCCTCAATTTCTTGAAAGGAACCCAAAGGGAAAACGATCGTACCCGGTTTGACCCATTCTGTTTTAATGAGAGGTTTTTGAGAGGGAGTGACCGTGATCAGCACGTCCATTCGGCTTGCTTTTTGGGCATCCAAAGTGGGTTCGATAGGATTCGTTACATATGCCTGCATCTCTTTTGCAAAAATTTCAGCCGTTTTTAAGCGATGATTCCATACCACTAAGTCGGTAATTTCAAATAAATCAGCGATGGCCACAATATTCGTTCGCGCCTGCTCACCAGCACCATACAACCCGATCTTGACTTGAGGCTTATCCAGTAAGTACCGCAGAGAATTGGCAGTCTGCGCACCCGTCCGCTTATTCGTGATGTATGCACCTTCTAATGCAGATAGAAAAGTACCCAAATGTGGATCGATCAATAAAATCATAGCTGTGATATAAGGTAGATCTGCTTCCTTTCGCTCCCCAAGGAAACCGCCGACCCATTTCATCCCGGCGATATCTTGCGAGCCGATATAAGCCGGCATCGCATTCATAAAGCCATCATAGGCAGGATAACCACCCGTTTCACCCAAGTCGAGCGTCAGTTTAGAGGGATTCACAATAGACCCATCGCCCAGACCCTTGAACGTGTCATGTACAATTTCATTGATATCTTTGACATCAACTAATTCCTTGATCGTACTTTGATTTAACAAAAGTGTTTTATTTTCTTTCATTGGATCCCTTCTTTCTGTGAAATGGACAGGTACTTTGAACCTAGTGTACTATAAGTTTTGTAAAGAAGCGACAAAGAATAGGAAGGATAAAAAGACATAAAGCAGGTGCAAATAGATTCGGAAAAACTCCTATGCTATACTGGACTGTAATTATAGAAAGGAGTACGACAATGGTTTTGCATAAAAAACAGAAAATTTTTCTTGCTTTACTCAGTCTCAGTATACTAACAGGGTGTGCATTAGAAAAACCAGAAGACACAGCGAATAATGAAACAGAGGGGACAGAATCAGTAGGTAAAACCCAGGAAATGAATGAAGATACTCCCTCTAGTGGGGAGGAGTCTACTGAAACGGTTGCCCAGATAGAAGATCTTGATGGGAATCTCTTACAGGAAATGGGAGGAGATACAACGGTTATCTTTAATGCCGACACTAAAGAAATAACTTTCTCGAGAATGGAATTAGGAGAAGTTGAGGAAGTAAATGGTATGACAACACAACAGTCTGAACGAGTAGAAGAAGTTTACCAAAATTACCTGATTTCGGTTTCTGAAGATAGGTATACTCTTACAGCTGAGGATGACTTTGAACAAATTTTCACCAAATTAAGTGAGACTGTTATCCAAGATGAAGAAGGCAATCGATATGCAATAGTAGAGTAAAAGAATTGGAGGAAGAAGATCGATGCGGGAGTTTATACTGTTTGAGAGTCGCTTATTTTTAAAGGAGAAAAAAACGTGGACATTAGTTGCGTTTTTAATTGTAGGCTTGATCGGACTGATTTTTTATATCCCTTATCAAGGGGTTGGCCATATCCCGCAAAAGCTGGCGATAGATATACTGAACAATACGGCAAATATGTATGAATTCTCAGAAATAGAAGCTGAGGATCCTCTTATACGTCCTTCGTATGAAAATGTACTTTTCCAACAAAGACTGATTGCCCGACAGGATGTTTTTCACCGCTTTGACCAACCAGAGAAATACATAGAAACCGGTATCGAATTAGCAGAATTGCGAATCGAGGGACACGAACAGGGATTTAAAGGAATGAACTCACGTTACCTCATTTCAATAGAACAGGCTCAAAAAGATCAGGCATTCTATCAATACTTAGCAGACAGACAACTTCTCATCCAAGATGATGGGCAAAATGGTGCAACTTATGTAGCTGAAGCAATGAAGTTCACCGGCATAGGACTATTTTTCGTTGCCTTGCTTTTATCTGGAGATATTTTGACGAAAGAAGATGACCACCGCTCTTTGGCGAAGTCTTTACCGTTAGCGAATAGGAAAAAAGTCACTACAAAATTGATCGTCTACACCTTGCTTCCATGGTTAGGAACGGTGACCCTGATTAGTGGATTTACAGGTATCATGAGTGGATTGTTCGAGACCGGAAATTTCTTTTACCCGATCATCCTTTATGCAAATACGCAGTTTCAGGGAATCTCTACCTTACTGTATATAGGACTATTTATGGGATACAGCCTAGTACTGTTTTTGCATGTGGGTCTGTTGACCTTAGTATTGAATCAGGTAACAAAAAATATGTATCTTACACTTTTTATCGGGAGCGTGTTGTATTTCTTGCCGTACATCATTCCTTCAACGTTCTCTCTACATTATCTCCTTCCGTTTTCTTATTACAATCTAACAGACGTGTTGAATGGGACCCTCGCTGAGAAGCTCCATCCAGCCATTGATTATATGTCAGGATTGAGCGTTTTATTGGCCAGTAGCCTTCTCCTCCTCGTCGTTTTTGGATGGCTGCAGCACTCTCAAAAGCGCATGAAGGAAAAAGGAGGCGGGAATAGATGAAAGCTTACTTTTTATTTGAGTGGAAACTATTTTGGAAAAATAAAAAAAACCAAGGAGCTATCGTGCTACTCTTTTTCGCCATGCTTGTGTACACACTTTTGATCGTGCCGACTTATACTCATTTTGAAGAAGTGACTATTGAAGGAATTGAAGAAGAACTTGCTGAAGGAATTGGCGTTTTGGAAGACATTGATCCAGATACACGCTCCCGTGATTTTTATTTTTATCAACAAATCACCCCAATCAATCAGGCACGCTATTCAGCATTGGTAAACGAAGACTACCTGACCTATATAGAAGAAACGATGACTTATTTCGGAATGCGAAAATACCCTTTTCAAGTCCATCCGCAGTTTTACGAGTACGGAGATCTTCGTTCTCAGGAAAAGGGAGACTATCATCTTCAAAATAATTTCCAGCGATACCGGGGGTACCTAGACTATCAGCCACCACTCACCGTAGAGACGCTCAATGGACAAACGGCCCTTCAAACACTCCAACGAGCATTGAACAATGGACTAGCATATATATTGCTTGGTCTGGTCATGATTTTTGCAATGGATAGTGTGGTCAAAGATTACAGCCACAAGACACTGATTGAAAGTGCGCCACTGACATTGTCAAAACGGTATTGGACAAAAACAGTAGTTGTTTTCAGTGCAACCTTTTTGACTGTTTTTGCTCTATTATTTAGTGGGCTGACGCTTGTAGGGGTACGATATGGATGGGGATCCTGGCTCTTGCCTGTAGCACAAAACGCTGAACCAGGGGATGTCCTTCTCAGTATGAGCCAGCTTCTCGTGCAACAATTGATTTTCTTTATAATCTTAACAGTTGTGTTTATTCGTGTGATTTTCTTGTGGAGTATCCTCATAAAAAATGAATTTTTTAACTTGATTGCAGGCATGGTCCTCTTGTTTTCAGAATTCCTTTATTTTAAAGATGGGATAGGATTCTTTACCAATCTCGATATACTCCCCTTTACTTTCTTTGATTTTGGTTCTGCTTTAAGCGGATATAAAAATTTGCTCTATACGACAGATTCTATCACATTTAAAAATGGATTGATTTCTGTTGGGATCTTATTTATTACTATAGAAATTCTATTGTTGGCCGTGATGTATTTACGGAAAACACTTAGAAAAAATAGGCAATGATCAAATGAAAGCGAGGAAATCGATATGTTAAAAGTGCAACAGATTTCAAAATCATACAAGGGCAGAACGGTTTTAAAAGAAATCGATTTTGACGCAGAAAGAGGAACGATAATCGGGTTGGTAGCGCCTAATGGAACAGGGAAAACGACATTGCTCCAAATCATTATGAATTTTGTTGTTCCGGATGCTGGGCAAATCGTACTGGACGACCAATATAATTATCGAACAAAACAAAGTACAGTAGAAATGTACCGTCATATTTCTTTCTTACCAGAACTTGACGATGTCTATGAAGAGTTAAGTGGGAGGGATCATCTAAAATTATATGCACGGATGTGGAATAAAACAGACCGTTCTGTAAACGGAATCGTTGAACAATTGAATATGGAAAGCTATATCAAAAGACCGGTAAAAACTTATTCACTAGGAATGCGTCAGCGTATGTGCTTTGCCATGCTCTTGGCAGCAGACACGGATATCATGTTGATGGATGAAGTGATGAATGGATTGGATCCCGATAATGTACAACTGATCACAGATCAATTGTTAGCATTGAAAGAACAGGGAAAAACGATTTTGATCGCGTCTCACTTATTAGAGAATCTCGATATATATGCTGATCGGATTTTATTCTTAAAAGAGGGAGATATCATTGCCGATGTTCCGGCAGCTGAAAAAAGAGAAACGTTTATAAAGATTTACGCGACAAGAGAAGAAATAAAGAAGCTGAAGGCAGACAAGCATTGGCGATGGGAAGCTGAATTAGAAGCGGATCAATTGTATGCTATTCCATTGAAAGATATGGAGCCCGAAGAAACGAGTTCGATCCTGACTTACCTGATTCAAGAAGGTTATAGTCGGGTGAGTTTGGGGGAAATAGGTACAATGGAATTGTATGCTAGTTATTATGGCGTGTGATGAGTGATTATTTTTCATCATAGATCGACTGGGTTTGAATAGTTAGATCTATCAGTATTTAGTCCGATGAAAACAAAGAAGATTTCTCGTATACTGTATGAATAGTGAGAAAGAAAGGACGAATGGACGATGAAATTATTAGGTAATATAGTATGGTTTATACTAGGAGGTTTCATTAGCTTTCTTTCCTGGGGAGCAATCGGGATCTTGTGGTCAGTGACTATTGTGGGTATTCCTATCGGGATGCAATGTTTCAAGTTTGCTACAATGTCGGCTGCTCCATTCGGGAAAGATATTCGATTTGGAGAATCTGGCTTTTCATTATTATTAAATGTTGTGTGGCTTGTTTTAGGTGGATTTGTCATGGTGGTAGAAGAAGTGACCATGGGCATTGTCTTCTGTTTGACGATCGTGGGTATTCCGTTTGGATTGCAACACTTTAAACACGCAAAACTAGCTTTACTTCCTTTTGGGGCAACCATTTATCGGACCGGTAAACCGAAATTGAGCACAATGAAATAAAAGTATTAAAAGGATCACTGCTTAAATGTAAGCAGCGATCCTTTTTTGGTATACATATTTATAGTCAACTGAATCATAAGAGGATCCCGACTTTTCAGTAGGCTCCTCACGAAAATATTATTCTCCGGGTTCAAATGCCGGTTCTAGATGGTCTTCTTCAGCTAATTCTTCCAAAAAAGTATAAACTTCTTCGGAAGTGAAAGCTTTTTGTAAAGCTTGAATGGCTTCTGAATCCTGATTATCTTCACGTGCTATCAATTGGATAGAGAAAGTGTATAAATCATCGTCTTCCAAGAATAAGGCGTCCGCTGAACTTAATCCGATGCTCTTGATGTAAGTGGGTAAGTTAAATACCAGAGGCACACCGTCTTCGTAAGCAGCTGTTAAATTTAACAAATCAATGGAAGTAAAGGTAAATTCATAAGGGTTTTCCACAATGTCATCCACAGATGCTTCGTATCCCTCTACTTCGGAGTCTAAGGTGATCAATTCATAGTGATCCAGAACCATCAAAGCGCGTGCTTCATTGGAACTATCACTTGGGATCGCAACTTCCGCACCTTGTTCAATATCCTCCATCGAATCATAGACAGGAGAATAGAAACCTACAATAGGATTGTAAATTGGTTGGATGGCAACTAAATTTCCATCACGCTCAGCGTTGAACATCTCCATGTACGGTGCGTGCTGGGAGAAATTAGCATCCACTTCTTCATTCAACAAAGCTTCATTGTATTGGATATTGTCGGAAACTTCTACCAAGTCAACGGTATAAGGTTCTTCAATGACATCTCCAGCAATCTCAACGATGTCGGTCATAGGTGGTAAATGGGAAGCGACTTTAATGACGACTTCCTCTGCTTTTTCTGTGCTAGCTGAATCCAGTTCGTTCTGTGTATCATCTGGTCCTCCACATGCACCAAGTAATAAAGCGATACTACTTAAAAATAATCCTTTTTTAAACATTGGCTGATCTCCTTCGAGTCTATTTTTTTATCGTTTATCTATTTTTCGTGCCAGATTTAATCCCAACTTTTGAATCAACTCAACAAAAATAATAATAAAAATGATAGCTACATACATGACGTCCGTTTCGTAGCGTTGGTAGCCATATCGGATAGCGAAATCACCGATACCACCACCTCCGACGACACCCATAATGGTGGAATAAGAAATTAAGCTGACAAAAGCGGTTGTAAAGCCAATGATCAGTGAACTTCTGGCCTCCACATATAAGAACTTCCATACAAGCTGAGGAAGGGTTGCACCCATAGACTGCGCGGTTTCAATAACGCCTCTCGGGACATCGAGCAAGGATTGTTCCACAAAACGAGCATAGAGTACGATCGCAATGAGCATCATCGGAAACGATGCCGCAATGGGGTCACCCGTGGCGCGTCCATAGAGTAAACGAATAGCCGGTTGCATGGCGATGACTAATAATAAAAACGGGAAAGATCGGACGATATTGACAAAAATATTAGCCATTTGATATAACCAACTATTTTCCATGGGTTTGCCTGAGGCAGTTAAGAATAATAGGGTTCCTAAGGGCAATCCAAAAACAATAGCTGCTACAATTGCAAATCCCATCATAATACCGGACTCTGCTAAGCTTTCCATCAGGCGAGGAGCATATTCTTGGATGCGTTCGCTAAGTAACTGATCAGTCGGATCCATGACTTAACACCTCCAAAGCTCTTTTTCGGTAAGAGGAATAAGATTTCTTGTTTTTGGGCGGTTCGATTTTGATGACGTCGGTCAACATTCCGTTTTCTAAAATAGCTGCACGCGTACAGAGTTCCTTGATAACTTCTAACTCATGTGTAACCAACACGATCGTCATCCCAAAAGTGTCATGGGCTTTTTTTAACACATCTACGATTTCTTTTGTGGTACCTAAATCTAAAGCAGAAGTAGGTTCATCGCACAATAAAATCTTGGGACGAGTAATGAGCGCCCGTGCAATTCCGACGCGCTGTTTTTGTCCACCCGACAAATCTTTTGGATATTGCCCGCGTTTGTCTCTTAGGCCAACAAAATCTAACACAGTTTCCATTGGGATCGTTTCTGGATAAGCGTGCAACTCCAGTGGTAAACGAATATTTTCTTCAACTGTCTTATTGTTTAATAAATTGAATTCTTGAAAGATCATGGCTACCTGTTTTTGATACAGGCGAAGAGCCGATTTGTTTAATTGATGGATATTTTTCCCATCGACCATTACAGCTCCCTCGTCAGGGGTCTCCAAGGCGTTTATAAAGCGGAGAAGAGTCGATTTCCCGGCTCCACTTTCTCCGATGATACCGAAGCGTTCATGATCTTGAATGGTGAAAGTCACTGCATCTATTGCTTTAAATTCACCCGAATTGTTTTGAAAAGATTTTGAGACTTGGTCTAATGTAATCACCTATTTAGCACGTCCTTCACTAGTGAACAGATTCTGTGAAAATTAAGCCTCCTTCATTATAGTGAGGGAACTCTGTAGAAGTAAAGAAAATAACCGAAGACACAGGGGATGATTGGATTTAGAAACTAGAATTTGCAGAATCAAAGAAAGAGGAAGCTTGTTTTTTCAACGATGTAAACGTTTTTAAAAAGATGAGCTTTAAAGAAGATTAAATACAATAATGTATTTAATCTGATTGGGAATGGTCGTTTTCTTACAATGAAATAGAAAGAAGCCTTCACGTCAGGTCTTTGATAAATAGAAATAAAAGGACTTATATAATCTGTTTTAGTAAATTCAGAGATAGAGGTCTAAGAAATTCTATAAAGCAGCTCGGATCTGGGAAAGAGTCAAAGAATGACCAGCCACATTCCCGGAATGAAAAGAAATTGGGCAAGTAGCTAAAAATGCAGTAGACAAATTTACCTGATGAAAAGTAGATCCAGTAGGTTTGGGAACGAGAAAATAAAAAAATTACCTGAATGAGGAACATTCAGATAATTTAAACACAATAGTAGCAATTTCATGAGAAAAAACCAGGCAATATACCAATACGGGAGATTCAGTCAGTATTTTTGAATACCGGATAAAAATATACCGTTTTTCACTTCCCACAATAGCTTAAGACCACTGCCCCCATAGCTTTGGCACTAATGAGTAGGCTATCTTCGTCAATATCAAATTTCGGGTGATGATGTGGATACCAATCTTTGTCTTTCGGCTTAGCTCCCACATAAAAGAAGGATCCCGGTATTTCTTGAAGATAATACGCAAAATCTTCAGAGGGTGGAAGAGCGTCAGTTTCCAGAACGGCTACTATTTCTGAAATGCCAGCTGTGGTCAAAGCCTCTTCCACTTGAGCAGTTTCAGCTGGATGATTATATAAAACAGGGTAATCATTTTCATAAGAAAATGAAGTCTCAAGTAAAAAAGATTCTTCCAACCCTTTTGCTAAATGAGTTAAATGCTTTTCAACTTGCGCACTTGTTTTTAAAGAGAGTGTCCGTACATCCCCTTCAAGAGTGATTGAGTCCTTTATAATATTGAATTGACCTTTCCCATCAAAAGAGCCAATCGTTACAACAGCCGTTTCAAAAGGATCGATTCGGCGACTCACGATCGTCTGTGCATTTAGGACAAAAGAGCTCGCAGCGACAATTGCATCATTTGAAAGGTGAGGAGAAGAACCATGTCCTCCTTTTCCTTGAATCGTTAAAGAAAAACGAGCTCGCCCCGTCTGCGTATTGCCTTCACGATAATATACATTTCCGGTTTCCATTGTAGACATGAGATGGATACCAAAAATAGCGTCCACACCCTTTAGCACACCAGCTGCAATCATCCCTTTTGCTCCTCCTGGGGGAACTTCTTCAGCCGGTTGGTGAATGAACTTAATGGTCCCATGAAGTTGGTCTTTCATTTGGGCTAGAGATTCTGCCAAAATCAATAAATAAGCTGTATGTCCATCATGACCACACGCGTGCATCATACCTGGATTCTTGGATGTGAATGGTAGCCCTGTTGCTTCTTCGATGGGCAATGCATCGAAATCTGCCCGTAATGCAATGGTTTTCCCTGGGTGTTTACCTTCGATGGTCGCAACGATCCCCAGTTGATTATTTATATTCGTTTCTAATTTATCAACGGGGACAGTTTTATAAAAATCCTCAATATACTCTGCTGTTTTTACTTCTTGAAACGATAATTCTGGATTCTCGTGTAAATGGCGGCGAATCAGCAGCATTTTTTCTTTGTTTGCTTCAATTTTAGAAAATAGTTTATTTAATGGCGACATCATATCCTACCTTTCTATTGTATGAGAGTGAAGAGTGTTTGAAGAGTGTGATTTTCAATTAAAATGTAAATTCCAAGTCCAATAAATACGATAGGGACAATGATTCTTTCGTATTTTTCAATCGTTTCAGAAACCAGGGGCAATTTTGTCAAAAGATTACTTACATAGCAAAGAAGGGGAATCGAGACAGCAAAAACAAGTAAAGCAATAACGATCTCACGGACAGCTAATGATGCAAAATAAGGAATATAAATTCCTAAGTTGTCTCCACCTGAGGCAATCGTCAGCAAGGTGACCGTCCAAAATAAGTAAGAAGTAGGACTTGCGTTCATCTTTTCTACAACTTCTTCCTCTTCTGTTTCTTCCTCTCCTTTGATAGCAAACTGTACCCCTAGGTAAATAGGAATGAATCCTAAAAATCCGATCATCCACTCTTCCGGAACAAAGTGCAAAACATAAGCTGCAAGTAAACTCACACTTACTAGCAGTGTGGTACCGAGATAATGGCCCCATACTACCTGTGCCTTCTGATGTTGGACCTTTTTTTGAGAAAAAAGGATCAATAATATAAATAAATAATCAATACTGGTAGAGATGTATACAACACTAGCAGAAAAAATAGTTTCCATTCAATAAACTCCTTTTATGTAGACTAATTATTATTTTATCACGAAGCTCACTTGAATGACGAAAAATCGGCAGATGATCCAGAATTTTATAAATTTGGGGAAATTTTAGAAAAAACCCAACGCCTGATTCACAAATTAAACACAGAAGAACATACCCAAAAAGAGATACAGGAAATCTTAGCAAAAATTACGGGTAAACCAATTGATGATTCTGTACATGTGCTCTTGCCTTTTTATGCCGATTTTGGACAGCACATCACCATTGGGAAAAATGTATTTATAAACATGGGATGCACCTTTGTAGATAAGGGCGGACTTACAATAGAAGACGATGTATTGATTGGACCGCAAGTGAAGATTTTGACTGTTAATCATCCAATCGATCCTAAAAAAAAGAGGCAATTTATCTAGCCCAGTTACTATTAAATAAATGCGTGGATAGGTGCCGGAGCAACCGTAGTTCCCGGAGTAACGATCGGAGAAAATTCGGTTGTCAGGGCAGGATCAATCGTTACTAAAGATGTTCTTGAGAATTCAGTAGTAGCTGGTGTACCGGCAAAAGTCATCAGGATGATTGAAGAGTAAAAAGACGGAATCAAGAGGAAATTGAAATAAAAGTAAGTATAGGAAAGATTTCTTGTTCATGCAGAAAAAATGAGGAATAATTTTACTAATTAATGTAGATTTCACACTTTTTTTGCAAATTCCTTTTAATTTTATGTACTATTAGCAGAAATAGTTTGTAAACGTGGTAGACTAGAACTAATTTGAAGAATTGAGATAACTATAAAGTCAAGAACTCTTTAAAGGTATAAAAAAGAGTAAGGAGAAATGGATATGAACCAACTGAAAAAAATAGTTATCATGCTCGGCTCAATGGTTTTGGTTGCTTTCGGAGCATCGTTAACGTTGAAAGCGGCTATAGGGGTAGGAGCTTGGGATGCTTTGATTCAATCACTGTCCTTTTTATCGGATGTTAAAGTGGGAACAATTGGAATGATTTTAAATATCAGTTGTATAGTGGGACAATTAATATTGCTCAAAAAAGATTTTCATTTCAGGCAATTTTTACAAGTTCCTATCAGTATCATTCTGGGAGTATTAATTAATTTCTTCTACTACACACTGTTTGCCAATCTCGTATTTGATCAATATATTGTAACATTGATCGTATACATTTCTGCCTTAGTTATTGTATCATTTAGTGTAGGAATGGTAGTCGTTCTAGACGTCATATCTTTCCCGTTAGAAGGATTTTGTATGGCTATTGCTAAAAACACAAAATATAAATTTGCTTTTGTCCGTCAAATGGCTGATGTATTGAGTTTAGTTTTAGCTGTGACCTTGACGTTACTATTTACTTTACCGTTGACTGTCAGAGAAGGAACGTTTATTGGGATGGTCATATTTGCCCCAATGATGGGATTCTTTATGAGTAAAATCCAACCATTTATCGAAAACCACATCATAGACGTACCAGTAAACAATACAGAACAAATTAAAACAAATTAAATTAGGGATAATACAAATAACTCAAAAACTGAACACTTGCCAGGCGAGTGTTCAGTTTTTGGGTTATTTTTTTGTCTTTTTTTTTAAATGCACTAATAGGACAAGCGACGGGGATAAAACAGTCCAAATAGTTAAAACAAAAAAATAGTACTAAATACAGACTTATTCAGCAACTAATATTTGGTTTCTGTGAAAACAAAAGATGACAGCCATCCTTATGAGATTTAAATGTGAGGATAAAAAAACGAATGTTTTAAGGAGAACACGAACGATATGGAATAGACACAATTTAGAAACGCTGTTGATAAGCGTTTTCTTTTAAAAAAAGCGAAGTTTTTACGTTTTTTTTTAATAAATATCAAAAAAATACTTGACCAATCTAAAAATACAGATTATAATTCGATTACATTAGATTAAAAAAATCTAATCTATTGCTCATTTAATTTAAATAACGGGGGGATAAAAATGACGAAACTGAATAAAAAGCATTTATTAGTCAGCGGCTTAGCATCACTTTTAGTTCTATCTGCTTGTGGGGGAGAAACAAATGAAGAAGTAGATAGTTCAGCAGAAGCTGATACGTCTTCTGACAGTCAAGTATTAAATGTGCAAGTTGACGTCGAAGTAGCGTCTATGGATCCACAAATTGCAACTGATGGAACTTCTTTTGAAGTGATTGCCAATACAATTGATGGATTATATCAAGTGGATGCTGATGGAAATCCGATCCCAGCTCTAGCAGAAACTACAGATAAAAGTGAAGATGGTTTGACCTATACTTTTAAAATTAGAGAAGATGCAGAATGGACAAACGGGGAACCTGTAACAGCACAAGACTTTGTCTATTCTTGGAGAAGATTAGCAAACCCTGAAACAGGTAGTGAATATGGCTACATCATGGGAATTGCGGGTCTGGAAAATGCTAATGAAGTATTAGCTGGAGAAAAAGCTCCTGAAGAATTAGGTGTTACAGCATTAGATGAAAAGACATTAGAAGTTAAATTAGCTAATCCTGTTCCTTACTTTGAAAGTTTGATGTCATTCATTTCATTTTATCCATTAAATGAAGAATTTATGAACGAAGTAGGAGATCAGTATGGTACTTCACCTGATACGTTACTTGCAAACGGTGCTTTTGAAATCACTTCTTATGAACCGGCTGCAACGACTATTCAATTAGAAAAGAACGAGAGCTATTATGATGCTGAATCTATTGAGTTAGAGGGCATGAAGTATCAAGTCATTAAAGATTCACAACAAGCTATGCTTTCTTATCAAAATGGAGACTTAGACCTTGTAACACTTGCCGGTGAACAAGTGGACTTATTCAAAGACGATCCAGAATTTGTAAATACTCAAGCTGGTTATCTCTGGTATATCTCACCTAACACATTAGTTGAAGGTTTAGAAAATGAGAACTTGAGAAAAGCATTAGCCATGTCGTTTGACAAAGAACAAATTGCTGAAACAGTCTTAAAAGATGGTTCTTCAGCAGCTGATTATGTCATTCCTGAGGGCTTAGCAACAGGACCAGATGGGAAAGATTTCCGCGAAACAGCAGATACCTATTTAGCATATGATCCAGAAGCTGCTACGGAAGCTTTTGAAGTAGCTAAAGAGGAGACTGGACAAGATACGTTCACATTCGGACTACTCGTTGAAGATACAGAGAGTGCAATCAATGTGTCCCAAGTATTGAAATCTCAGATCGAAGATACCTTGGACGGTGTCACGATCGAAATCGAGCAAATGCCTAAGAAAACGCGTCTAGATCGTATGAAACAAGGCGATTACGATTTGGGACTGACACGTTGGGGACCAGACTATGCAGATCCAATGACATACTTGGACTTGTGGGTAACAGACGGAAGTAACAATGATGGTTCTTGGTCAAATGAAGAATATGATGAAATTGTCTTTTCTGCTATTGATGGGGATCTCTCACTTGATACGGAAGCCCGTTGGGAAGCACTGAAAGAAGCTGAAGCTATCATCATGGATGAAGCTGGCGTCCTTCCTGTATATCAAAAAGGGAACGCAGTTATGATGCAAGATAACGTTTCTGGAGTTGACTTCCACGCAGTTGGATTGTCACGTGTATACAAAAACGTTGTGAAAGAATAATAATCAACAACGGAGAAGACGTATTGGGAAAGTGAAGCTAATAAGTTCTTTCTAGCTTCTACTTCTTCTCAGGTACGTCTTTTTCATTTTTTATGTGAAAGGAGAAAAACAATATGAAAAAGTATGTTTTAAAAAGAGTATTGATGTCTGTTGTGACCCTTATGGTCATTGTGTTAGTTCTCTTTACGTTGATGCAGTTGTTACCCGGTTCTCCTTTTAATGACGAACGCTTGAGCATTGAACAACAACAAGTATTGATGACGAAATACGGTCTGAATGACCCGATTCCCGTTCAATTTTTTCGGTATGTGAAAAACATGTTAACAGGAGATTTTGGCAAATCGTACACCATTTCAAAAGATACGGATGTTTCCTTATTATTGCAAAACCGCTTGCCGATCTCTCTGTTGTTAGGAGGGATTTCTATTGCTTTAGGTTCAGTAGTAGGCCTTTTCTTAGGGATCGCAGCAGCCTTGAAACACAATAGTCTGTTAGACTCCGCTGCGACGTTCCTATCAGTAGTAGGGGTTTCTATCCCATCTTATGTATTTGCATTAGGTCTGTCTTATTACTTTGGGTTTCAATTAGGTTGGTTCCCGATGTTATATAGCGTCTCTGATGGGTTACTTGCTTTTGCACTTCCAGCGGTAGCCTTAAGTATGACTGTAATGGCTACAGTAGCCCGTTTTACTCGTACCGAAATGATTGAAGTGCTTAGTTCCGATTATATTCAATTAGTGGAAAGTAAAGGTGTTTCAGGTGGACATTTAATTTTTAAACATGCCTTAAGGAATGCATCTATTTCTATTATTACGATCTTAGGACCTTTGGTCGTTAGTTTAATGACGGGTAGTCTAGTCGTAGAAAAAATATTCTCGATTCCGGGCATTGGACAATTAATGGTTCAAGCCATTCAATCAAATGATTATAACGTAATATTAGCTTTAGCATTTGTCTACAGCGCCTTGTATATATTTGTCATGTTGGGCGTGGATATTATGTATGGAGTATTGGACCCACGTATCCGTTTAGCGAAGGAGGATTCTAATGGATAAGACACTTGATCACCCAATAAACCCTATAGACGATTTTACATTTATTGGGGCAGATAATATCAGTCAGATAGATGAAGTCTATGAAGAAGATTCTTTTTGGAAACAGCTAGTAAAACGAGTGATGAAGAACAAAGGATCCATTTTTGGATTTATCTCCATTACATTGATCATATTTATGGCGCTGATCGGACCTATGATTTCAGGGTATGAGTTTGATGAGCAAGTTGCCGGACATGAAAGTATGGCTCCGCGTATTCCAATTCTGGAAAACTTTGGTATTTTTGATGGAACAGAAACCTTGAAAACTTCTACAGGTGAACTGGAAGTCAATAAATATGAAGTGATCGAAGGTGGAGAAGAAGTCTATCATTGGTTCGGAACGGATGTTTTAGGAAGAGATTTGTTTACACGTACTTGGGAAGGAACGCGGATTTCTCTGTACATTGCTCTAGTTGCAGTAGTGGTCGATGTCTTGATTGGAATGACTTATGGAATGGTCTCCGGTTATTATGGCGGAAGAATTGATAATATCATGCAACGAAGTGTAGAAGTACTGAATGGAATTCCCAACCTAGTGGTCGTTACGTTGCTGATCATCATCCTGAAACCGGGCTTGATGAGTATCACATTGGCGATTGCCATTACCGGCTGGATCGGGATGAGTCGTGTCGCCCGTGCTTCGATGCTGAAATTAAAAGAGAGTGAGTATGTACTTGCGGCCCGCACAATGGGTGCGAAAGATTTGACCATCATGTATAAAGAAATATTGCCGAATATTTTTTCTCAATTACTGATCATGTCAATGTTTTCGATACCGAATGCGATTTTTACCGAAGCGTTTCTTGCTTTCGTCGGAATTGGGATCCCAGTCCCGATGGCCTCGTTGGGTTCACTGATTTCAGAAAACTTTAAATCACTGACCACGCATTTTTATATGATCGTGCCCCCTGTGGTGGTTTTGGCATTGTTAATGCTCAGTTTCAACTTATTAGCTGATGGATTAAGAGATGCACTCGATCCTACCATGAAAGAGGTGTAAAGAATGACAAAGGAGAAAATATTAGAAGTACGTGATCTAGCAATCACGTTCAAAACTTCTGCTGGGTCCGTTCGCGCTGTTCGTGGAGTCGATTTAGATTTATTTAAAGGGGAAACATTAGCTATCGTAGGTGAATCTGGAAGTGGGAAGTCCGTTACTACGAAAGCAATCATGGGAATCCTCAGCAACAATGGAACTATCGAAAGTGGCACTATTTTATACACATATGAAGACAAAAGTGAGAAGGTAACCAAAAATCTTTTAGACCTTTCTAAAAAACAAATGCGCAAAACAATTAATGGGAAACATATCGCAATGATTTTCCAAGATCCGATGACTTCTTTAGACCCGACAATGAGTGTTGGAAATCAAATCATCGAAGGAATGCGCACGCATTACAATACCAAGAAAAAAGAAGCGCAAGAAAAAGCAATCGAACTATTGCGACTAGTAGGGATCACAGATCCGGAAGCGCGTATGAAAAACTATCCTCATCAATTATCCGGTGGGATGAGACAGCGGATCGTCATTGCTATCGCACTAGCGTGTGATCCCGATGTTTTGATCTGCGATGAACCGACAACTGCTTTAGATGTAACGATCCAGGCAAAAATTTTAGAACTGATCCATGATATCCAAGTAAAAACAGGTATTTCAGTCATTTATATCACGCATGACTTAGGTGTCGTAGCGAAAGTTGCTGATTATGTCAATGTTATGTATGCAGGGAAAATTGTTGAAAAAGCGACCGTAAATGAAATCTTTTACGAACCAAAACATCCCTATACATGGGGCTTATTGCTCGCTATGCCTGATTTGGAAACTAATCCGGATAAACTCGTATCTATTCCGGGGAATCCACCAAACATGGCCCATGAAATGGAAGGGGACCCTTTTTATCCAAGAAATCCTTATGCTTTGCATATCGATAAGAAGAAGGAGCCGCCATTGATCAAAGTTTCTGAAACGCATGCTGCGGCTACTTGGTTACTGAGTGAAAAGGGACCGGAGTATAGTTTGCCAATTGAACTGCAACAACGGATCGAACGGATGCGAGAGGAGGACCGCGTGTATGGAACAGAATAGGGAAGCTCTTTTAGAAGTTAAAGGTTTGAAGCAATATTTTAAGATCAGTCGCAAATTTTCCGTGAAAGCTGTTGACGGTGTTTCATTTAAGATTTATCCTGGAGAAACGTATGGACTTGTTGGAGAATCGGGCAGTGGGAAATCGACGATCGGTCGCTCGGTTATTCGTCTCCATGAAATCACAGATGGGGAAATAACGTTCAAAGAAAAAGATGTTTCAGGGAAAATGGATAAAGAAACGCAAAAAATGTTGCGGACGAAGATGCAGATGATCTTCCAGGATCCGATGGCAAGTTTAAATCCGAGAAAGAATGTAATGGATATCATTGCCCAAGGATTGGATATTCATGGAGAGGCTGGTTCTTCAAGCGAGCGGAGTGAACGAGTCCTACAGATTTTAGAACGTGTGGGTCTTTCGAGAGAATTTGCTGGACGTTTTCCTAGTCAGTTTTCTGGAGGACAACGCCAACGGATCGGAATTGCTCGGGCATTGATCATGAATCCGGATTTAATCATTGCTGATGAGGCAATCAGTGCGTTGGATGTTTCGATCCAGGCACAAATCGTGAATTTAATGAAGGAAATCCAAGAAGAGACGAATGTAGCTTATCTCTTTATTGCGCACGATTTGTCGATGGTTCGCTATATTTCGGATCGGATCGGGGTTTTGCATTTAGGCCATATGATCGAAACAGGAACAACAGAGGAAATTTTCTCGAATCCTGTTCATCCCTATACCCAATCTTTACTCTCTGCGATACCATATCCAAATCCGATGATTGAAAAAAAACGGACAGCGTTAAGTTATGACTATGCAACAAGTGGATTGGATTATTCCGAAGGCTCTCTCCAAAATGTTGGCGGGACTCATGAAGTATTGGGTACCGAAGAGGAAATTGCCAATTGGTTGAGTGAAAACAGAATGGAAGATATTGTCGGAATCAAATAAAATAAAAAAATTCTGGCCATGGGCCTACTGTATTGTGTTTCCTCTCACATAATTCAGAATGTCACTTCAAAAGGTAGTTGACATTCAATAACTATCTGTATCAGATTTATAATTAAACATAAAAAATCTCAGTTCAGTGAACTGAGATTTTTTTCTGTACAGTTTGATTTTCTTTTTTGTCTGGTAGCATCACTTAAGCGAACAATAAAGTGTGTACAGAAACGTAAAAAATAAATAGGGAAGCAAATATACTGATAATACCTATTTGCTTTCGTTCTTCTATGATTTCGGCTATCCCCAAAACCAGCAACGTCGCTCCCATAAAAAACAGCATATAAGGCATAACTATGTAATTTTTAGATAGTAAAGCATACCCCGCTATCACTATACCAATGATCGATAATACGATTCTGAGTATTTTCAGCAATATATTCACTCCTTATTGTATAAACTCGCAATTATTCAACGAGCTAGATTGTTTATTAATCCATCCGTTGATCGAACATCTTGTATCAAATTGACTGTCAGTTAAAGAGAGCTCCTTTGCAAAACTCATGCTTATTTTAACACAACCACTCACAGTACCCTTTACATTCAAGCGAAAAAGTAACCGGGTTCCACTTTGCAAAAAATTGTATGCAGAATAGAAAGTCGAAATTAGGTCATATCTGACTAGTATTGGCTGAGAAATCAAGAAGTATTGCGCATAGCATTTTTACTGGCATGATAAGAAACCGAACTTACTCCCATTGGTCTAGGCTTCTTTTTAAAAAAATGAGGAGAGGATGGGAGTTCTGTAACTATTATTTTGTTTATGTAAATGACTTGACTTAGAGCCTACTTCAAGGGGTATGATGGAGTCAGTTGATTGGTATCGCTTTCCAAAAGGGGGACCCACATAGGAGAAAGTACATGCATACGAGAATTTTAGGTAAAGACTTAGAAGTATTGGCCATCGGACTTGGGATCATAGGTATGGATCACGCTTATGGACCAGCTGCTGACCGCAAAGAAATGATTCAACTCATTCGCAAGGCAGTTGATTGAGAGTGCATTTTTTTGACACAGCAGTTGTTTACGGAGAAGACAACGAAAGGCTACTAGGAGAAGCTATTAAACCCATTCGTGATCAAGTGGTCATCGCAACCAAGTTTGGAATTATTGGGCAGGAAATCGTGGATGGTAAACCGCAGTATATGTTAAATAGTGAGCCAGATTCCATTCGGGAACAAGCTGCTGGTTCCTTGGGAAAACTATAAGTGGTAACAATTGATTAGTATTATCAACACCGTATCCATCCGGATATTTAATCAGAAACTGTAGCTGAAGTAATGAAGGAATTGATCAGGGAAGGAAAAATCAACTACTGGGGCCTTTCAAATACACCGGAAGACATTTGCGACTTGCGCATGCAGTTTGTCCAGTTACAGCCATTGAAAACAGTACTCTATGGTGTGGAGAGCACCATAAAAAGAAGCATTTCCTGTCTGCGAAGAACTGGGTGTTGGTGTCGTTGTCGTTGCATACAGTCCACTCGGAAATGGATTTTTGACCGGGAAGTACTCTCCAGATACGGAATATCCAGAAGGTGACTTTCGTAACTTTATGGGAAGATTCAAACCAGAAGTAATAAAACAAAATAAAGACTTACTTGAAATGATTGACCGAATTGCAGATGAAAATAAGGCCACTTCTGCTCAAATAGATTTGGCTTGGGGAATGGCTCAAAAAGATTACAAAGTTCCTATACCTGGTACGAGAAAATTGCATCGTTTAGATGAAAACATAAAGGCAATGCACATCACGTTATCCTCAAATGATTTACTTGAAATCAATGAATCTTTAAATCAAATAGATATCGATAAAACACACTTTTAATAACAGGAAAGGAAGATGAGAAATGAATGAAATCACACTAACAAACGGAGTGAAAATGCCACAATTAGGATATGGAGTATTTCAAATTGCTGATTTAGAAGAATGTGAACGCTGTGTTCTAGATGCAATTGACGTAGGGTATCGATTAATCGATACTGCTCAAGCATACGGAAATGAAGAAGCGGTAGGAAATGCAATCAAAAAAAGTTCAGTTTCACGAGAAGAATTATTCATCACTACGAAAATCTGGATTTCCAATGCTAGCTATGAGAAAGCAAAAGCTTCCATGGATGAATCCTTACGTAAATTGCAAACAGATTATATCGACTTGATGCTGATTCATCAGCCATTTAATGATTATTACGGTGCTTATCGAGCTATGGAAGAATATTACAAAGCTGGCAAACTGAAAGCAATCGGTGTAAGTAATTTCCACCCAGATCGCTTGATCGATATAGCAACTTATACAGAGATCCCTCCGATGGTCAACCAGGTGGAAACACATGTATTTAACCAACAAAAAGAAGCTCAAAAAGTGATGGAAGAATACAATGTACAAATTGAATCATGGGGCCCCTTTGCTGAAGGAAAAAATGACTTTTTCACGAATGAAACAATGAAAGAAATTGGGGAAAAATATAAAAAATCCGTTGCACAAGTAGCTTTACGCTATCTTTTACAACGAAACGTGGTCGTGATTCCAAAAACAGTCAATAAAGATAGGATGAAAGAAAACTTTGACGTTTTTGACTTCGAATTAACTCAAGAAGATATGGAAAGGTTAGGAGAGCTAGATAAAGAGTCCAGCTTGTTCTTTAATCATCAAACGGCCGAAACTGCCAAACGTATGACCGGTTTAAAACGTTAAATAAGGTATTTATTAATCAAAAGGAGGTTTTATCAATGGAAATGATGAAATTTGGAAATACGGGAATGGATGTTTCACGAATTTGTTTGGGGGCAATGAGTTTTGGGGATCCTGAAAAATGGACACATGAATGGGTGTTGAAAGAAGAGGACAGCCGAAAAATCATTAAAAAAGCGTTAGATATGGGAATAAATTTCTTTGATACTGCCAATATTTATTCGCGCGGGGAAAGCGAGAAGATATTGGGGAAAGCGTTGAACGATTATGCTGACCGCGAAAAAATCGTTGTAGCATCCAAGGTCTATTTTGGATTGGAAGACGGACCGAATATGAGTGGATTGTCTCGCAAATCCATTTTCCACCACATTGACCAGACGTTGGAACGGTTAGGGATGGATTATCTGGATTTGTATATCATTCATCGGTGGGATTACACGACTCCGATAGAAGAAACAATGGAAGCTTTACATGACTTAGTGAAATCTGGAAAAGTTCGCTATATAGGAGCATCAGCTATGTACGCATGGCAATTCCAAAAAGCGCAGAATGTGGCTGAAAAACATGGATGGACAAAATTTGTATCCATGCAAAATCATTACAACATGATCTACCGTGAAGATGAGCGGGAATTGATCCCGTTTTGTAAGGAAACGGGAGTGGCGTTGACGCCTTATAGTCCTTTAGCTTCAGGCAGATTAGCGCGTGACTGGTCTGAAACAACAAAACGTTCTGAAACAGATGCAGTTCAAAAAATGAAATATGGATCTACTGAAGAAGAAGATAAAAAAATTGTGAAACGTTTGGCTGAAATCGCTGAAAAGAGACAAGTCCCTCGTGCTCAAATTGCACTGGCCTGGATGTTGCATAAAGATCAAGTGGTCTCACCGATCATCGGTGCTACGAAAGAGAAATATTTAGATGATGCTGTTGCGGCAGTCGACATAGCTCTTTCGAAAGAAGAAATCGATTATTTAGAAGAATTGTATGTTCCACATACTATAGTTGGCGCTTTACCTTATCCTGCTGAGAAATAATAGTTTCAAAAAACCTTTTATTTAGAAGTTCAGTTCTTTTAGCTGAACCTTTCTACATAAAAGGTTTTTTTGAGGGAGAACTCTTTTAATTTCAAATGAATTCCCGTTACACTAGAGGTAATGAAACTTAATTCAAAGGAGGAAAAAGTATGATCGAAAGAATCGCAATAAAGGAAAATCGTCCTTTTCCAAATAATACATTGCCCGTATTGTATTATCCCCATGCTTTTAAGGAGATAATTGAAAAAGAAAATGCTGTGGATTTGATCCAAAGCCATTTCAAAAAAAATGGTTATACGAATAGTTGGGTGAATGGGATATATGCTTATCACCATTTTCATGCGACCACACATGAAGTGCTCGCCTGCTTTAAAGGGAGCGCAACAGTCCAACTTGGTGGACCGGGTGGGGAGGTTCATCCATTCACTGAGGGAAACGTCTTATTGTTACCGGCCGGAGTAGCACATAAATTAATTGAGGCTACAGGAGATTTTCAAATTGTAGGGGCCTACCCTAACGGGAATAGTCCGGATATGGAAAAGGGGGATTCCAAAGAGTACGAAGAATTACTCCATAAAATACAAAAAGTTCCGTTTCCGGAATGTGATCCAGTCGGTGGAAGAAATCTAGGTGTGCATGAATATTGGAAATGAAAATCGCTGATAGGATAGCGTAATCATAAAATTAAAGGTATAATGAAAGAACGCTATCAAAAAATAAGGGGGATTTAAATGAGCTTTAAAATCGTAACAGATTCAACCGTTCATTTAACCGATAATGAAATTGCTGAGAATGATGTTTCCATCATTCCACTATCGACTATTTTAAATGGGGAAGTCAGAAAAGATGGGACAGAAAAAGAGAAAGCACAATTTTTAGCAGATATGAAAAGTAGTGAAGAGCTACCCAAAAGTTCTCAACCACCTGTGGGATTGTTTTTGGATAAATACAACGAACTAACTGCAGACGGGAGTGAAGTCCTTTCTATTCATGTAACGCATACATTGAGTGGAACAGTGGATGCAGCTAAACAAGCTGCAGCGCTAGCTGATGGAAAAGTAACCGTAATTGACTCACAATATATTGCACGAGCAATGGCTTTTCAAATTTTAGAAGCTGCGCGGTGTGCTAAAGAAGGCTTGTCTATTGAAGATACCCTTCTACGATTAGAAGAAGTAAAAAAAAGAACCACATTGTATATTGCAATCGTGGATTTGACAAATATGATCAAGGGTGGTCGGATCGGAAAAACTTTGGGTGCTGTTTCGCAATTGCTTAATTTAAAAGTAAATCTAGAAATGGTAGAAGGAGCTTTAAAGGCCGACGCAAAAGGTCGTGGGACCAAAAAAATCATAAAACGATACGAAAAAATCATTGCAGAACTAAAAGAAGCAAAAAAAGAAATCATTGAAATAGGTGTGACGCATGATGGAATGAGTGCTTACTCTTTTCAATTGGTCGAATTATTAAAACAAGCTTTTCCTCAGGCACGATTGGAAATTGCTCATGCAAATGGTAGTGTCATGACTCATGCAGGTCCAGATGCTGTTTCGATTCAATTCCTTGAAAAGAAAGTCAACTGAAGATCGACATACTTAGAGTGAGATAGGTTTCCTACTTTAGACGGATGTGTCCGCTGGTGTTTTATTGTATACTTCGTACAAAGCTTGATTAAACAGGCAAATAAACTGAAAAAGGAAAATGTCTATGAAATTCAAAAAGAAACAGACTCAGACGCCTCTTTCAACAGTAAAACACTTAATGCAATCACTGTTTGACACAACTGTGGATAAACGTAGAAAATGGATGGTAGCTGCAATTGTTCTGTACATTATTAGCCCAGTCGATTTGATTCCAGATATGATCCCAATGGTCGGCTATGCAGATGATGTGCTTTTGCCGATCCTCTTATTCGTCGCGGAAAAATTGCTCAATGCAGATGATACAGAAGACAAATCAAAGCGTAAAAATGCGGAAATCATTGATTAACGCATTACCTAAAATGTAAAGAGGGAGAGGCCGGGACAAAAAGTCCCGGCCTTTTTCTATTTAACGAATTTCGTTTTTAAAACGTATTACAAAAAGCAGACGCTAAAAAAGATAGTGGGGAAAGTTTGTGAAATAATTAAAAAGAGTATTGACAACCATCTATGAAGGAGTATACTTCTATATAGATGGTTGTCAATATAGAAGTATGTAAATGTCTTATAGAGAAAATGAAAGGAGCAAAAGATGGCGAATAGTTTAGAAGATAATGTAAAGAAATTAAAAGTGTTATCTGATGAAACACGGTTGAACTTGGTGCAGATGTTAGCTGGTGAGGAACAGTGTACCTGTGATTTATTAGCAAACTTTCAAATTTCTCAACCGACTCTATCTTATCATATGAAGATGTTAAAGGATCAAGAGTTGATTTCTTCTCGAAAAGAAGGAAATAAGACGATGTACAGCCTTCGCAAAGATGAATATAGAGAACTAGTCGAGTTCATGAAAAATCTCGGCAAAATCAATAATGAGGTAGTGAACAAATAGGGAGATGTAGTGATGGCCGTATTTTCGTGGTTTAATGAAGTATTTTTAAAAATGACATGGTTAAATAATTTCATGGGCGGTATAGTAGAAAATGTATTTCAGCTAGATTCTACGAGTAGAATCGGGGCAAGTTTACAATTCTTTTTATACGATACGCTAAAAATATTTTTCTTGTTATCTGTATTGATTTTTGGTATTTCTTATATCCAAAGTTATTTTCCACCGGAACGGACAAAGAAAATTTTAGGGCGGTATAAAGGTATCAACGCAAGCATTCTTTCCGCACTATTGGGAACAGTCACCCCTTTCTGTTCTTGTTCTTCGATTCCTTTATTTATTGGATTTACAGGAGCAGGGTTGCCTTTAGGAACAACCTTTTCCTTCCTGATTTCTTCTCCACTAGTAGATTTGGCTTCAGTTATATTATTGGCAAGTATTTTTAATTGGAGTATCGCATTAGCTTACGTACTCGTTGGACTGGTCCTCGCCGTACTAGGTGGAGGAGTGATCGGTAGAGCAGGTATGGAAAATCAAGTCGAGTCTTTTGTCTATGGGGCGTCTTCTATTGATGTAGAGGAAGTCAAATTAAGTCCGAAAGATCGATACAATTACAGTGTCGAGCAAGTGAAAGAAGTTATTCAGAAAGTATGGCTCTATGTATTACTGGGTGTGGGAATCGGTGCACTGATTCACAACTGGATCCCCCAAGAATTGATAACAGCCTTGCTTGGTCAAGATAAATGGTATTCTGTTCCGTTGGCTACTTTAATAGGTGCTCCAATTTATGCTGATATTTTTGGGACGCTTCCGATTGCGGAAGCTTTATTAGCTAAAGGTGTGGGGCTTGGAACAGTGCTGGCATTCATGATGAGCGTGACTGTGCTATCATTGCCTTCGTTGATTATGTTGAAAAAAGTTATTAAACCGAGGTTGATGAGTTTATTTGTAGGAATCGTCGTCATAGGGATTTTTATCATCGGATTTGGATTTAATGAATTTAGTAGTGTATTTATTTAAAAAAATTAGTCAAAGGAGACGATAAAATGGAAATCAAAGTATTAGGACCTGGGTGTGCAAACTGTGTGCGGTTAGAAAAAAATGTGGAGGAAGCTTTGAAAAATCTTGGTATGAAAGCAACTGTTTCTAAAGTGACTGATCCGATGGATATTATATCCTTTGGTGTCATGAGTACACCGGGATTAGTTGTGGATAACAAAGTTGTTTCTTACGGCCGCGTATTAACACCGGCTGAAATCGAAGAAAAAATCAACTAAATGACGGTGAAAAAGTTGTACAAATCTGTACAACTTTTTTTTTGCTTTAAAAAAGTAGGCTTTAAAATAAAATTAAGGTATAGTAAGAGGATGAGAGGTGAAAAATTTGAATTTATCTATTTTAAATAAAAATTATCGACCAAGGAAAAAATGGATTTTTTGGACGGTTGTTACCCTTCTGGCCATTTCTATTATTTATGCAGGGTATATGCTCACACAAGCACCTTCTGGAATCGCGGAAAATGAATATCAACGAGTAAAAAGTGATTATGTGTTAATGATTTTTCAATGTGTAGTGGGACTGATTGTTATTTTTATTCCCTCAAAAATTGAGAGAAAATATAGTATTGATATTCCTGATATTATGGAAATCATTTTCTTTTTATTTTTGTTTGCAGCAATTTATCTAGGGGAGGTACGGAATTTCTATTTCCGGGTTCCACACTGGGATTCTGTATTGCATGGGTTCAGTGCGTTGATGCTGGGAGCGTTAGGTTTTCTGCTTGTCAATTATATTAATGATACAGGTATACTCGATGTACGATTGAGTCCTTTTTTTGTGGCTTTATTTGCCTTTAATTTTACAGTTACGGTGGGCGTTATTTGGGAAATTTATGAATTTTTAGCAGATGGGATCCTCCAGACAAACATGCAGAAATTCATTACCGCTGAGGGTGAAATACTCATTGGAAGAGAAGCTCTAACAGACACAATGAAAGATTTGATAGTCGATGCGGTAGGGGGGTTTGTCGTTGCTGCAGGTGGTTATTTCGCTTTAATGACTAGACGAGAACAAAAAGTAGAAGAAACAGGCAGAGAAGATAAGTTTGTAAAACCGAAGAAGGAATAAGGGGAAAGCCTGGCCATTGGATAAAATGGTCAGGCTTTTTATTTAAAATCAAATACAAACGAGATAATTTCCAAGATTAAAAATCAATGATATACTGATGAGGTATAAATTATAGGGGATAAAACAATTAAAGGGGAGAAAAGAATGGCACAGCAATTAGTGGAACGCAAAGATGTGAAGGTAGAAAGAACATGGGATTTGACTGAAATATTTTCTACACAAGCAGAATTTGAAAAAGCAAAAGAAGAGCTACTTAAAAAGGTAAGCGGTTTTGAAGAAGATTATGATCGACCGGAAGAAGCGTTAACGGTCAATGCATTATTGTCGGCTTTAAAAGAGTATGAGGCTATCCGTCAATTGATGGGGTGGATCGGACAGTACGGCAGACTTCCGTCAAACGTCGATATCGCCAATTCTGAATACACAGATTTGAGTCGCTCGACAAGTAATTTCTTAGCTCAAATCCAGGCGAAGCTGAGTTTTTTTACCTCCTTACTTACTGCACAAAGTGAAGAGACATTAAATGAGATCCTAACTAGCGAAGAAAAGTATGACCCTTTTATTCGAAAGATAAAAAAACAAAAGGAACATCAATTAGATCCCGCGGTTGAAAAGACTTTAGCAGAGTTAAGTCCAACACTACAATCGCCACTTCAATTATTTGAACAAGCACGTTCAGCGGATATGGACTTTGGGTCATTTACAGTTGATGGAACAGAGCACCCACTCAGCTTTGTATTGTATGAAGAATATTATGCCTATCATCCGGATACGAAAGTAAGAAGAGCGGCCTTTGAAAAATTTTCTTCAGTATTAGAACAATATAAAAATGTTATCGCAACAGCTTATTACACACAAGTTCAAAAAGAAAAAACGCTAGCTTCCCTACGTGGATACGACTCTATTTTCGATTATTTACTGGAAGATCAAGAAGTGGATCAAGAATTGTATCATCGTCAGATTGACAAATTGATGAACGACTTTTCTTTAGTGATGCGTAAATATGTGACACATTTAAAACAAATCAATGGGTTGGATAAAGTCACCTTTGCCGATTTGAAACTAGATTTAGATCCTGAATTTTCCCCTACTATTACTATAGAGGAAAGTGAAAAGATGGTTTTCACGGCTTTGAAACCCTTAGGGAAAAATTATCTCGAGAGCATCGGAAATGCATTTTCAGATCGCTGGGTAGATTTTCCTCAAAATAAAGGGAAACGTTCAGGCGCATTTTGCTCGACAGCTTATGGCAAACATCCGTATATTTTAGTTAGTTGGACAGATCAGTTAGCTGATGCTTACACATTATTCCATGAACTCGGACATGCCGGTCAAGGAATCTTATCGAATGAAAATCAATCCATTTTGGGTGCGCGTCCTTCTCTATATTTGATCGAAGCACCGTCTACATTTAATGAGTTACTGCTGACGGACCACTTGAAATCGACAAGCGAAGATCCGAGAATGGAACGCTCTGTTTTATCCAAGATGATCTCGAAAACATATTTCCATAATTTTGTGACTCATTTGTTAGAAGCTGCTTACCAAAGAGAGGTCTATCGTTTAGTAGATGAAGGAAAAGGTTTCGATGCCAAAAAATTAAGTGATATCAAGCGTTCAGTTTTAGAAAAATTCTGGGGAGAAGCTGTAGAAATCAATCCGGGGGCAGAATTGACTTGGATGCGTCAAATCCATTATTATATGGGATTGTATTCTTATACCTACTCAGCTGGATTGACCATCGCGACACAGGCGTTCCTAAAAGTAAAAGAAGAAGGAGAACCGGCAATGGAAAAATGGATCGAGTTTCTTTCTTTAGGAGATAAATATGAACCGATAGAAGCTGCGGCAGTCGCTGGAGTAGATATTACTACAGATAAACCTTTAAATGATACGATTCAGTATTTAGATGAAACCGTCGATCGTATTATTGAATTAAGCAAACAAATCAAAGAGTGAAGCTTTGCGTTCAGAAATGAGGGGCTGGAGCGGGGCAGAACAAGATTCGTCAGAATCGGTGAATCCCAGCGAAGCAACCGCCTTTCTGCAAAGCGCAACTCGTTTCAAAAAAGAGAGTGAAGCTTTGCGTTCAGAAATGAGGGGCTGGAGCGGGGCAGAACAAGATTCGTCAGAATCGGTGAATCCCAGCGAAGCAACCGCCTTTCTGCAAAGCGCAACTCGTTTCAAAAAAGAGAGTGAAGCTTTGCGACAAGGGATACAGCATGGAGAAGTGGCTGTTGGTTCTGCTTTTTGGAGCGGTATGTATTCGTAAAGAGAAAATGTGTCTGAGAGATTTATTTCAGCCTCATTTTCTCTTTTTTAGGTCAGGTATGCTAAACTAGAACAAATAATAGTAAATGAGGCAACGGATATGAACCCATTTTTAAAATTTGTTTTGAAACTCTTATCTTCTCCACGCATCGATGTAGAAGAGGATTATGAATCCATTCGCAGATTTCATCAACTCTTTTCTTTAAAATCAAAAAAAGGCTATAAAATCCTCGATTATCAACTGTTTTCTGCAGATCATTCACACGAGATCCCTATACGCGTTTTCTATCCTGAAAAGTTAGAGAAACAAGAAGCTATCCTCTTTTATCATGGGGGCGGCTGGGTAGTGGGAGACATTGAAACCTATACCCATACGTGCATTAATATGGCGAACAAACTTGGCAGAGTCGTCTATTCTGTGGATTACCGTTTGGCTCCAGAATACCCTTATCCAGCTGGGCTAGAAGATTGCTATCGGGTGGCAGAGCTTTTATTTGAAAAAAAAGGTATACCCAGACAGTTTAAGCCTGAAAAGTTCATTTTGATGGGTGATTCAGCTGGGGGTAATTTGGCAGCGGCAGTTTCACTGATGCTTCGAGATAAAGGGATGAAATTACCAGACAAACAAGTATTGTGGTATCCGGTCACGCATTGGGACCATACGAAAAATTCACCATTTAAGTCAGTTGAAGAAAATGGTTACGATTACGGATTGACCGCTAAAAGGGTAGAAAGTTATATGGAATTGTATGCTCCAGAGGAAGAATTGAGAAGAACACCTTATATTTCTCCTTTGATGGCACCCAATTTAAGAAATCAGCCGGAAACATTCATTATTACGGCAGAATTTGATCCTTTAAGAGATGAAGGAGAAGCTTATGCAAAAGCTTTGCAGGAATCTGGTAACAAGGCCCAGTTTCACCGAGTGGAAGAAAGTCCGCATGGATTTATTACCTATCCAGAGAATCATCCGTTTTTAGAAGAAGTGTATCCATTGATCAAAGATTTTCTAGACGCGTGACAGGGAGAGTTTGAGGTGAGAGAAAGTGGCGAACAAGACATGGGTTCGTTTAGATAATGCGTCAAATATATTTTTAGCATCGCGAAACGATTTAGACACGAAAGTTTTTCGCATATCTGCGGAACTGAAAGAGCCCGTTCAAACTGAGTGGCTCCAAAAGGCTTTAGATAAAACGTACGATCAATACGCCTTGTATCACAGTGTTCTTAGGCGCGGATTTTTTTGGTATTATTTAGAAGAAAGTCATTTACGACCCAAAGTATCTTTAGAAACACAGGTACCCTGCGCACAGATCTATCACTTTGATAGAAAAGAATTGCTGTTTCGCGTGCTCGTGCATCACAAGCGCATTCATTTGGAAGTCTTTCATGCACTATCAGATGGAACAGGTGCTTCCTGGTTTTTAGAAGACTTAGTAAAAAATTATATAACTTTGGCTTATCCAGAGGCTTTGAGTGAAAGTCAAAAAGGGCAAATGCCCGAAAGATTGACGACCCAGATCGAAGATGGATTTGTAAAATATTTTAGACCACAAGCACAGAAAATCTTTAAGTTATCTGCACAATCAGCTTTACAGACGGTTACTGCTACAACAAAAAAAGTGGAACAGTTTGCTCTTCGAATTGGAAAACGAGCATTGTACTACAACTGGGAAGAAGATCAAACCAAGTCAAAAGTGTACCAGATAAAGGGAACGAAGACTCCTGACCTGCGTATGAATACGACAGAATTGGAAATGCCTGTAGATCAGTTACTGGTTGAATCAAGGAAAATCGGAGTTTCACTAACCATTTATCTTTCAGCTCTTTACTTTTTAGCGATTTATAAAGCGCGTGCTCATATAGAAAAGAAACCAACCTTGACTCTATCTATACCCGTGAATTTAAGACAATTTTTCCCTACGTATTCTGCTCGGAATTTTTTCACAGCTATTCATTTAAGTTATACTTTCAAGAAAGAAACGCCTGAATTAGAAACAGTTTGTCTTGAATTATCTCAGCAATTGAAGAACCAACTGACACAGACAAATTTAGAAAAAAGATTGGGCTATTTGTTATCTTTTGAATTTAATCCGGTCATTCGATTTGTTTACCGTCCGCTCAAGGATAGTATATTAAAAATAATCAATTGGCTAAACAACCGGAAAGTGACAGTTTCTATGTCAAACTTAGGCAGAATGATCTTTGCAGAAGAGTTCGCACAGAAAATTGACCGCCTGTATTTTCAGACGGCTTCGGTCAGACCGCAATTTTCGATGATCAGTTTTGAGAATAAATTGTCCATCGTTTTTACTTCTCCTTTCATGGAAACGGATATTCAAAAAACATTTGTCCGTTTGCTGACAGAAAAGGAAATTTCAGTTGTCGTGGCTGCTAGTCCTAAACCAGAAAACAAAGGGAGGGATAAGTAGATGAAATACTGTCCCGAATGTAAGATCGAGCTAAAGGGAGATCCCCCAAACTGTCCTCTATGTGAAGCGACAGTAATTGATAGAGATGGAGAGGTAGAGCCGAACCCTTATCCGGAAATTCCTCTCCGATTTCGCAGAGAACGAATTTTCCGCTATTTGATCGGGTTTTCGCTCCTTATTATCCTGAGTTATATTTTGGCAGAACTCTTCTTCGATTTGAGTGTAGGTTTTGTGGAATACCTACTGTTTGCAGTTGTGAGCCTGTGGGTGTCCATGTTGATCCTTATTCGGAAACGACGCAACATTGCTAAAAGCATCGTTTATCTGCTCGTAACATTCAGTCTGCTCTCTTTGTATTTGGATGCTATTCAAGGGTGGAGTGGGTGGTCTCTAACCTATGCTATTCCAAGCATCTCGATTTCTGCTCTTCTGGCGATGCAGATTTCTGTCAGAATGGTTCGCATGGAGATTGGAGACTACATTTTGTATATCCAATTGGCAGCTCTATTGGGGATAATCCCAGGAGTTTTCCTCCTGTTCAATTGGACGAGTTCTCCAGTTTTTAGTTTGTTTTCTTTTGGCTTGAGTAGTGTTTTCTTTTTAGGAATGTTGATCAGACATCGCTATGCGATACGGCTAGAATTGAAAAAACGACTAGATGCATAAAAATAAGTGAATTCATAAATAAAAAGTTCTCTGCAGTTTGAGCAGAGAACTTTTTGTTTATCCGTTTAAATTACATGGGTGTGCCAAATATCTGCGTAGCATATAAAATCTCACCATCAAAATGAATACCAATACCTACTTCCCGGAAATCTGGATGAATCATGTTCTCATAATGACCTTGGCTTTCTCGCCAACCTTCAAAAAGGAGTTTAGCCATACTTTCTTCATCCCCGAAGTAAGTTGCCATTCCAAGATTTTCTCCCGCTAAGCGATAATTGTATTGAACAGTATCTTCTTTTAATACAGTAAAAGGATCCCGGCCGTCTGGTCGTGTGTGCGAAAAAGATTCTTCCGTTTCTTTTGCACGGATATCACCCGCTACTTTTAATTGTGACTGGGAAGTCAAAATG
Organism: Lacticigenium naphthae DSM 19658; assembly: GCF_000425865.1. Classification (GTDB taxonomy): domain Bacteria; phylum Bacillota; class Bacilli; order Lactobacillales; family Carnobacteriaceae_A; genus Lacticigenium; species Lacticigenium naphthae. The sequence continues at coordinate 100,805 of NZ_AUEG01000003.1, read as the reverse complement.
GGTAATCCCTTTTCTTCTCTGAGTTGGTTCAACTGTTCAAAAATAGATTCTTCTACTTGTTCGTAATTGATTTCGCTACTTTTATTCTCGGTTGATGGGATTGGAGTATCTGTCGTTGCACTTTCGTTTTTTAACACATCTGGAGTCAGTATTTCAATAGAAGAATCTTTCCATTCTTCAGGAACGGGAATTTGCTCGATGATTCGATCTACAGGCTCATCTAATTGGGTTCCGTCTAACAATTCATATGTCTTGATCCAAATTCCTGCGAGTAAAGAGAAAATTATCGTCAGGAGATAAAGCAAAAATCTACCCATAGTGTTCATCCTTTATTTCTTATTTTCTAAATTGTACCAGAAAATAAATAGAATGGAAGAAAAATTGAGAGTTAAGCAAATCATTTTATTTTTTAAAGGAAACGATTTACAATTGGAGTAATAAAATGAACTGGAGGTAAAATGAAAATGAAAAATTATATTCGATTCGCCATTATGATTTTAACTTCTACGGTAATCATGTACTTCCTCATGTATTTAAATGTTTTCGAAATCTCACATGCCACTTTTAGTGAAACACGGTTATATATGGCACTTATCATGGGTTCGGTCATGGCAATTGTCATGCTCCTATTTATGTGGAAAATGTACAAAAACAAAAGAGCAAATGCAATTATTTTAGCGGTGGCTGCTGTGACATTTGGAGCATCCCTGTGGTTAGTTCGTAGTCAGACACTTGTTGATGATACATCTTGGATGAGCGCAATGATCCCCCATCACTCTATAGCTATTTTAACGAGTGAACGTGCCAACCTCACGAACCCTGAAGTGCAGGAATTAGCCGATGAAATCATAGAAGCGCAAAAGCGAGAAATTGATGAAATGAAGGAACTCATCGAGGAAATCGAAGCAGAAGAAGAATAACGAAACGTTTTTTAGAAAAGGTTGTGACCTAGGTCGCAACCTTTTTAGAATGTATAGAAAGTAATAAAAAAATCTAGTCCTATTCAAAAGAAGTGTTGAGAGGGAGGCAACAACAAATCTCAGTCAATTGACAACTGGAGGAGAATAAATAAATGCCGTTATATGAGTGTGGATTTAGCCGTATAAAAGACGATGCCCTAGCAGAGATGGGTGAGTATTAGGCGGGAATCATATGATAATTTACTCTATCTTTTTACAACGAACTCAAGTAACATATAAGGACAGATAGAAAGAAGGGGTATAAATGAAAAACGGAAAAACAAGGAAAGATATTCAACCAGGATCATTAGTGGATATCGTGTTGAAAAAAGATCAGCGTACGAATAAATTAACTAGGGGACATGTGAAAGATATTCTGACGAATAGTCCCACGCATCCACATGGGATCAAAGTAAGAATTCGAGAAGGAAATCAAGTGGGTCGCGTCCAACAAATTATAGAAGAAACATAAAAGGATACCAAAAGATAATTAACGTAAACGAGTATTGACCTCATCGGATAAAATGACTATACTTGTTTAGTTAGTATAGTTTACTTATAGAAGTATAAGTATCGAAATGCATAAAAAGGAAGTCAGGAAAATGAAAGAAAACAAAATGGGAACCATGCCTATCAATAGGCTTTTAGTCAGTATGTCTTTACCAATGATGCTTTCGATGGTCGTACAAGCGCTCTATAACATCGTAGACAGTATCTTTGTTGCTCAGTTAAGTGAAAATGCTTTAACAGCAGTTACATTAGCCTTTCCGATTCAAAATTTGATGATTGCGATTCAAGTCGGTACTGGAGTCGGAATGAATGCGCTACTCTCCAGAAATTTAGGTGAAAAAAGATTCGATTCTGCTAATCGGGCCGCAAGCAACGGCGTCTTTTTATCCATTTTACATTATATCGTCATCTTGATTTTAGGGTTAACGATGGTTCCAACTTTTTTCAGAAGTCAAACGAGCAATCCAGCCATTCTTGAACAAGGTGAAGCCTATTTGAGCATCATCATGATTTTTTCTTTGGGCTTATTTCTTCAAGTTATTTACGAACGCTTGCTTCAAGGAACCGGGAAAACAATTTATTCGATGTGGATTCAAGGTGCAGGAGCTATTATAAATATTATTTTAGATCCACTATTTATTTTTGGCTGGTTCGGTTTTCCAGCATTAGGCGTAACCGGTGCAGCAGTAGCTACTGTCATTGGACAATCGATTGCTGCCACTGTAGGTTTCTTTTTGAATAAATACAAAAACGACGAAATTCAAATGCAGTATTTTGGTTTTCGTCCGCATTTAGAAACGATCAAAAAGATTTATTCAGTAGGAGTTCCTTCTGCAATGATGATTTCCATTACGTCAGTAACAATATACTCGTTGAATAAAATATTGATGCAGTTTACTCCAACGGCCATAGCTGTTTACGGTGTGTATTTCAGATTACAAAGTTTTGCCTTCATGCCTGTTTTTGGGTTGAATAATGGGATGATCCCCATTATCTCTTATAATTATGGAGCACGAAAAAAAGAACGGATAACCGAAGCCATTCGGTTAAGCATCTACTATGCAATGGGGATCATGTTGTTTAGTTTAGCTATTTTCCAAATTTTACCGGTCGCCCTGCTCAACATGTTCAATGCTTCAGAGGAAATGCTAGAAATCGGTATACCGGCACTACGTATCATTAGCTTAAGCTTCTTGTTTGCTGGCTTTAGTATTATTGTCAGCACAGTTTTCCAAGCTTTTGGAAAAGGGATGTTTAGTTTGTATGTTTCGATTGCGCGCCAACTTATCATATTGATTCCGTTAGCTTATCTTTTTTCTTTAACGGATAAAGTTCAATATGTGTGGTGGTCTTATCCCATTTCTGAATTGGCTTCGGCCTTGTTGTGTGTTTACTTTTTAAGAGTCATTTATAAGAAGTATATTGACCCGCTACCCGCAACCCTGGAAGACCCAGAAACTTCTTCGACATCAGAATAAAACTGAATTGGTCGCGCGAGCTTTTCTCTTATTTTCCGGAAACGGTGAGAGTAGCCTGCGCGATTTTTCTATTTTAAATAGAAGAGAGAAGTGGTAAACTTTTAAGGAGGTGAAGAGATGAGCAAGAGTGTGCTTACGCAAAATGATCAAAAGAGATATTATACGTGGAATAAACATTTGAAAGAAACATTTGGTGAAAAAGTATTTAAGGTAGCTCTGGACGGAGGTTTCGATTGCCCGAATCGAGATGGAACGGTTGCTTATGGTGGCTGTACCTTTTGTAGTGTTTCGGGTTCCGGCGATTTTGCTCAAGATCGAGTGGATCCGCTGCCTATTCAATTCCGTAAAGGCGTAGATATGATGCATAAAAAATGGCCGAGCGGGCAAAAGTATATCGCCTATTTTCAAAACTTCACGAATACGCATGCACCTGTGGAAATATTGCGGCACCGCTTTGAACAAGTGGTAAATGAAGAAGGCATTGTTGGGATCATGATTGCAACTCGTCCGGATTGTTTGCCAGATGAAACGGTCGCATACTTAAGTGAGTTGAATAAACGGTTCTATTTGTGGGTGGAATTAGGTTTGCAAACTATCCATGAAGAAACAAGCGAAAAAATCAATCGTGCTCATTCTTATGAAACCTATTTAGAGGCTGTAAGAAAATTGCGCAAACATGACATTCAGGTTGTTACCCATTTAATTAGTGGACTCCCAGGTGAGACCGTGGACATGATGATCGAAAATGTTGAGCGGATGATTTTGGATTCAGATATTCAAGGCGTCAAGCTGCATTTGCTGCATCTTATGAAAAACACGAAAATGGTACGTGATTATGCCCAGGGGCGCTTAGAATTTTTAGAGAAAGATACGTATGTTCAATTGATTTGTGACCAGCTAGAGCGGATACCGAAAGATATTGTGATTCATCGATTAACTGGTGATGCTCCGCGCGATACACTAATCGGTCCTGAATGGAGTCTGAAAAAGTGGGAAGTGCTGAATGCTATCGATGCGGAAATGGCTCGCCGCCAAACGACACAAGGAGCTAAAGATGTGCGGTCAGGGCTGCATAAATAAGAAGATGAAAGAGAAGGGATGAAAACTATGTCAGAACAAGAATTGAAATTGCGCAGTGAAGTAGACAAACAATATACGTGGGATGTTTCTGCCTTGTATGAAACAGATGAAGCTTTCCAAAAAGATGTAGCAGAACTCAAAGAGCAAGTCAGTCAATTCGAGAAGCGTTATGAAGGAAACTTAAATTCTGCGGCTAGTATTGTAGAAGCATTAACTGCTTATGAAAAAATTATGCAGCTTTCTATTTACACATATCACTATGCTTTCTTACCCGCTGCAACAGAGATCACCAATTCTGCCTATTCTGAACGTTCGCGGTATATGGAAAATATCTTGGCATCTACAAGTGCACAGCTTTCTTTCTTTGAAAATGAACTCATGCAGGTGGAGGAAAAAGTTTTGGCTGCTGTTCAAAAGGAAAAGCCAGATTACGCATCGTTCCTTAGACATTTAAAGAAAAACAAAGCTATTCAGTTGCATCCAGCTGTAGAAAAAGCATTAGCTCAATTGAGTCCCATTTTATCTTCACCAGAAGCAATCTATGAACAAGCTCGTTTAGCAGATATGGAATTTGGGACATTCACTGTGGATGGCAAGGAATATCCATTGAGCTTTGTTCTATACGAAGACTACTATATGTACCATGAAAATACTGCTATACGCAGAGCAGCTTTTGACAAATTTGCATCTGTGCTGAAACAATACGAGAATACTGTAGCGACTGCATACTATACACAAGTGCAAAAAGAAAAAACAATTGCGACAATGAGAGGTTTCGATTCTATATTTGACTACTTACTTTTTGATCAAGAAGTCGACCAGGATATGTATCACCGTCAAATTGATTTGATCATGGAAAAGCTTGCGCCGGTCATGCAAAAATATGCTGCACATTTAAAAGATGTCCGAGGATTAGAAAAATTAACGTATGCGGATTTGAAAATCGATTTGGATCCTGATTTTTCTGTTCCAGTATCGATCGAAGATTCTAAGAACTACGTGAAAGAGTCTATCAGCACATTGGGACCAGACTATACAGACATGATCATGAAGGCTTATCCAGAAAGATGGGTGGATTTTGTTCAGAATAAAGGGAAACAAGCTGGCGGTTTTTGCTCTAGTCCCTACAGAAAACATCCGTTTGTATTGATGTCATGGACAGGCCAATTGTCTGATGTGTATACACTTATTCATGAATTCGGTCATGCCGGACAAGGAATACTATCTGGTGAAAATAATTCTGTTTTGGGAGAAGATCCTTCTTTATACTTGATTGAAGGTCCTTCAACATTTAACGAATTATTGCTAACCGATTATTTGCAACGGAAAAGTACCGATGAAAGAATGGAACGTTTTGCTTTGACAAAAATGTTGGCAAACACGTACTTCCACAATTTCATAACACATTTATTGGAAGCTGCTTATCAAAGAGAAGTTTATCGTCTAGTTGATGAAGGTAAAGGTTTTGATGCGGATAAATTGAGTGAAATCAAACGATCTGTATTAGAAAAATTTTGGGGAGATGCAGTTGAAATCAATCCAGGCGCAGAGTTGACATGGATGCGTCAAGTCCACTATTACATGGGATTGTATTCTTACACTTATTCAGCTGGATTGACTATTGCGACACAAGCCTTCTTAAAAGTGAAAGAAGAGGGACAACCAGCTGTCGATAATTGGTTAGAGTTCCTTGCTTTAGGAGATAAACTTGAACCAGCAGAAGCTGCTCAAGTTGCCGGGGTAGATATCACAACTGATAAACCACTAAATGATACCATCAATTATCTGGATCAAACAGTTGAGCGGATCATTGAGTTGACCCAAGCAATCAACAAGAAATAATAAATGATAAAAGAGTCATGCATTCGCATGACTCTTTTTCCGTAGAAATGTTTCTTCAATCAATACTATGATCAAAAATGCCAAAAAGTGTCTATTATTCGATTTTTTGAGTAATAATCGATAAACTGATTATGAACCGAAAAGAATAAGGAGGACATTGAAATGATACCAAAAATTATTCACTATGCATGGTTCGGTGGCAATCCACTCGGAGAACTCGAAAAAAAATGCATTGCCAGCTGGAAAAAATATTGTCCTGATTATGAAATAAAAGAATGGAACGAAAAAACCTTTGACGTGAAAAAATTAGGTGGGACCTACGCTAAACAGGCGTATGATGCTGAACAATGGGCTTTTGTTTCGGATGTTGCTCGTTTGTATGCTCTGAAAACTGAGGGCGGGATATACATGGATACTGATATGGAGTTGATCAAACCGATCGATGAGTTCCGGAAACTACCAGCCTTTTTTGGATTTGAAATTGAAACAGAAATATCAACGGGGATCATCGGAGCTGAACCAAATCATCCTTTCATAGCAGAACTGTATCATGATTATGATGATCGGGAATTTATTTTAGAAGATGGGTCACATGACCGTCAAACAAACGTCTTACGTATTACCGAAATTATGAGCGAACGCGGTTTGAAGCTGAACAACACTAAACAAACAGTTGAAAACGTCACATTTTTCCCTCGTGATTATTTCTCACCAAAAGATTATTATACAAGGGAAGTCAATGCGACAGAGAACACCCACGGGATTCACCAGTTTACAGGATCGTGGCTCTGAAAAAGTGAACAGTTAAAAATGAATATCTACAATAGAGAGTAGTGAGGGGAAATCCTTGCTACTTTTTGTAATACATAGAGTATAAAAAATAAAAAGGGATTCCATTCGTTCAAAACCCAGGGTCTGTACTTTACTGTCATACAGCGGGCTAAAAAGGAAATATTCATTCTGTTCGAGGCAGAGGGGGTGACCGCTTTTTTTGAAGAAGCAATAAAAAGGAGTGAGACGATTAAGTATGAAAGAATGAATGATGGGCGTATAATAAAAGTGAAAGGAAGTATAAAAATGATTTTGGAGGGTCAAATAATGAGAGTCAGTAAGGAAGAAATGCAAGCCATCGATGACTACACAATAAATCAAATTGGTATTCCTTCTCTTGTATTGATGGAACGTGCTGCTTGGTCGGCTTGTCGATCGCTGATCGATAATTATACAGATAGGCAAGTACGCTATATAATTGTGAGCGGTGTGGGAAATAATGGTGGAGACGCAATTGCCTTAGCCAGGATGCTGACTATTTTAGGTGAGAACGTCGATTTATTGATTAGAGGGGATCAGGAAAAAGGTTCTGAACAGATGAAACAACAAAAAGAAATTGCTGAAAATTGTGGCGTTCATTTTATCAAAGAATTTCCAATACAGAATGAGTCAAATTCTACGGTCATAATAGATGGATTGTTTGGTATTGGATTGAATAGGACCATTAAAGGAGAATTTAAAGAAGTTATTGAAAGAATCAATCAAGCTAAAAATAATGCAGACGTAGTCTCCTTGGACATCCCCTCCGGCATCGATGCCAATACTGGGGAAATATATGGATCAGCGATAAAAGCCGATTGGACGATCACCTTTGGATACAGCAAAAAAGGATTACATATTTCAATGGGGGAAAAACATAGCGGCAGAATCACTGTTGCAGCTATTGGATACCCACATGAAATACTCTTAGAAAATCACGTGATAAAAGATGATAAGAACAAGAAGAAAGAAGGGAATAAAGATGAGAAATATATTTAATTTCAAGAATAGACTGCAGGGATTGCAACAATCAGTCATCCGGTTTCCGCTAACGGTCATTTTTTTGATTGCTTTTTTTGCAACAAGTGCTTGGTCCATCGAAACAACGGAAAGTGCGAACAGACTTTTATTCTCTCTTGGCGTAGGGATTCTTGCGAGTATTCTGGTTCAAGTGATCTATGAAACATATTTCAAAACGGTCAGTTATCAACTTGGCTTATACGGTATCGCTGTTATGGCAGCAATCGGATATTATCTAGTTGTTCCTGATGGAGTCGACTCAATTGTTGTTGGTATTCGAACGACCGTATTGTATTTTGTGCTCATCGTAGGGATTTTGACGGTTCCAGCCTTAAAAAAAAGATTGAGCTTCCAATGGAACTTTTTAAAAATTTTCCAGGCTTTTTTCCTGACAGTATTATTTACAGCTGTGCTCGTTGCAGGAACAAGTTCTATTCTTTTAGCATTTGACTCGTTGCTGTTCAGCATCCCGGAGCGAACATATGCTCATGCTGTCAACGCGATCACCACATTATTTTCACCAATATTCTTTTTATCGTATTTACCTAAATACACTCCACAAATAAAAAAAGAAGAAAGTAACACTACTTTACCAAGAAGTTTAGAAATACTCGTATCGTATGTCATAATTCCTTTGCTTGTTCTCTTTACTTTAATTTTGATCGTTTATTTGGCAATAAATATACGGGAAGAGTTTTGGACAGATAATTTGATTGAACCGATGCTTATCTCTTATGCCATTATTGGACTCCTCACCTATGTTCTGGCAAGTACAATGAAAAACCCATTTACCCATGCGTTTATTAAATATTATCCTATCGCATTAATCGTATTGATGCTTTTTCAAACGATTTCTTCCAGTTTGAGAATTCAAGAAACAGGCGTCACTTACGGTCGCTATTACGTCATATTGGTTGCTGTGTTTCTATTTCTTGCGGGGATTCATTTCTTGGTTTATCATCGGGATCAGCTGCAACGCGTGATGCTGCTGTTGATCGGGCTAGCGATTCTGTCTATAACACCCCCAATAGATGCGTTCACTACAAGTAAATGGCAACAAACGAATCGTTTAGAGGAACTGTTGATTTCAAATCAACTCCTTCAAGAGGGGACATTGACTCCGCAGCCAGAAATTCCTTCCAGTGAAAAAGAGAAAATTACTGAAACTGTCTTTTATTTACAAGGAATGGAATGGCTAGACGAATTTTCTTATATTCCTTTAAACGACAGGGGAGATAATTTTGAAGAACTCTTCGGCTTCAAGCCTATGTACACAAGAAATCGCTATGAGCTGGAACAGTCTAGAAATTTAAGTATTGATTGGGAAAGGTTTTCGGGAGTAGAAATAGAAGGATACGATTACTTTACTCAATTTAATGTAGGAGATTCAACGGTGCGTTTTGGTATGGGTCCGCAAACAGCTATTGAAACAGAAAAGTATCAGCTTAAGAGTGAACAGAATGTTGTCGTCATATTAGATAAAGCGGAAGAAGAATTGATGCGAGTAAATATGATTGAAGTTTTTGAAGAATTCTTCACTCGTAATCAGGCAGGTGGAGAGAATATTTCAGTAGAAGAGTTGACTTGGGAAAGAGAAAACGAAAAAATCCAGGTAAAATTGGTCGTTCAACATGTAAATGAATTTGAAAATGGATATTATGCTGAGGGGTATCTACTGATAGGGAATAAGGAGTGAGCTTTAAACTTGAAATTGAATTTATTTATGCTATCATTATATTAGAATCATTACAAAGTAGCAAAAAATATTAAGGAGGAATTGGATCATGGAAATAGATTACAAAGATCATGGGAAAGAACCGTACATCATTGATATTGAGGATGCAACGAAAGACAACAATAATTATCGTACAACAATCTGGACAGGCGAAAAATTACAAGTAACTGTTATGTCGATTGAACCTGGCGATGATATTGGTTTAGAAGTTCATCACGGCATCGATCAGTTTATTCGTATCGAAGAAGGCGATGGAATATGCAAAATGGGTCCTACCGAAGAAGACTTGAATGTTCAAGAAAAAGTCGGAGATGATGATGCTGTATTTGTTCCTGCAGATATGTGGCACAACATTGAAAATACCGGTGACAAACCCTTAAAATTGTATACAATCTATGCTGGGCCTGATCATTTACCAGGAACCGTTCATCCGACTCATCAAGATGCAGAGAATGATCCAAACGAAGACTAATAAAAACTGTAGGGCATAGCGCCCTGTCTTATCTAACCTGCTCGGGCATTGGTTTGTCAGAGCAGGTTCTATTTATGTCTATAAGGAGAGAACAATATGAGCGAACCGTTAATAGAATTGAAAAATGTAGGATTTGAAGTAGATGGAACTCAAATTTTGCAAGATATTTCTTTTGTAGTGAATAAAGGAGAAGTGGTTACTTTTTCAGGACCGTCAGGAAGTGGAAAAAGCACCTTACTTAAATTGATCGGGACTATTTTAACGCCAACAAGTGGAGAAATATTATATAAAGGAACAAATTTAAAAGAATTAAACCCGATAGAGTACAGGAAAGAAGTTTCTTACTTTTTCCAGAATGCTGCATTATTTGATGAAACAGTGGAAGATAATTTATCTTTTCCGGCTCATATTCGAGAAAAAGAGTTTGAGAAAGAACGCGCATTGAAGCTGATGGAACAGGTCCAAATACCAGAGTCGTATTTAACAAAGAAAGTAAAAGATTTATCTGGTGGAGAAAAACAGAGGATTGCCTTCGTACGTAACTTGATGTATCAGCCAGATGTGCTATTGCTTGATGAAGTAACGAGCTCGCTAGATCAAGAAAACCGGGAAATCATCGGGAAATTAATTAATGAAATGATTGAAGAAGAAAAAATTACAGTACTATCAATCACCCATAACCAAGCAGAAATTGAAAAAGCTTCTCGTATGATTGAAATTAGAGCTGGAAAAATGGAGGAAGACAAATGACAAGTAGCTTAGAAATCAATAATTGGTCACTACTCTTTTCAGTTACGCTTTTAATTGTGGCAATGTTAGTCGATTACAAAGAAAAATTAGGGTTAGGCAATGATATATTTGTAGCGGGTATCCGTGCAGTTATTCAGTTGTTCATTATCGGATATGTCTTACGGTATATTCTGGAAATTGATAATGATCTCATTACTTTTGCAATGGTTTTATTTATTGTTTTTAATGCATCCTATAACGCGCATAAAAGAAGTGAAGGCATCAATCGATCCTTTACAATTTCTGCGACTGCAATAGGGACGGGGACAGCACTCTCTTTAATTGTTTTAGTCTTTTCTGGGGCAATCGATTGGACCCCTGCACAGATTGTTCCCATAACAGGAATGATCGCCAGTAACGCAATGACGGCTATCGGTATTACGTACCGGTCACTAAATTCTAAATTCAGTGACCAACGCCAACAAGTTTTAGAAAAATTAGCTTTAGGAGCAGATAAAAAACAAGCTTCGATGAGCATTGTTCGTGAAAGCATCAAGACCGGAATGGCTCCTTCTATTGACCGTACCAAAACAGTTGGTTTAGTGAGTTTGCCTGGGATGATGGCTGGGTTGATTTTCGCTGGAGTCGATCCTGTTGAAGCGATCCGGTACCAGATCGTCGTGATGTTTATGCTTATTTCCGTCACTAGCATTGCATCCTTTATTGCTAGCTACATGGCTTATAAAGAATATTACAATGATAGAAATCAATTGACAGTCTAAATTGAATAATGTGAAAACGGCCAGGAAATATTTTTGGCCGTTTTTTACTGTTCGCCGAGAATTTTGGATGAAATATGGGGTAGGATTTGAGCGGAAACATTTCATGAAACGATCGTACAGCCACATTTTTTTTATTGACACATGAGATCATTCTCGTTAATATATAGAAGAACTTCTATGTATGAAAGGATGAAGATAATGGATGCAGAAAAATTTTCCAAAATAGCAAAAGCTTTATCTGATCCAAAACGAACACAAATAGTTGAATTGGTTTCTTGCGAAAGCTTGTGTGCCTGCGATTTATTGGGATACTTTGCCATGACCCAACCGTCGCTGTCACATCATTTAAAAATTTTGAAAGATGCAGATTTATTGAATGTGAGTAAAGAAGGAACGTGGCATCATTATTCTCTAAATAAATCAACATTAGAAGATTTTCAAGAACGAACAAAAGAAATTGTATCTGGAATAATAGACTGCTCATGCTATGAAATCGTGAATGGATCAAGCAATTGTGCTACGAAAAAACAAGTAGAACAAATGGAGGTCGATCTATAATGAGTGAAACTTCAAATAAAAGTGGAATGAGTTTATGGGAACGTTATTTAACGGTATGGGTTGCCTTGGGTATGTTGGTGGGGGTAGGCATTGGTCAATTCTTTCCTACAGTACCTGATTTTTTAAGCAGATTTGAATATTATAGCGTATCAGTTCCGACAGCCATCCTCATCTGGTTAATGATTTTTCCTATGATGTTAAAAATAGATTTCACCAGTATTGTAGACGCCACAAAAAAACCAAAAGGACTCATTTTAACTACAACGGTCAACTGGTTGATCAAACCGTTCACAATGTTCTTTATTGCATCCTTTTTCTTTTTGATTGTATTTAAAGGGCTGATTGAGACTACCCTAGCGAGAGAATATATTGCAGGAGCCGTTTTATTAGGTGCTGCACCCTGTACTGCTATGGTCTTCGTGTGGAGTCACTTAACAAATGGAGATCCGGCATATACACTTGTACAAGTTTCTATTAATGATATTATTATTTTATTCTTGTTCACACCTATTGTGGCTTTATTACTTGGCATCGGAAATGTTTCCGTACCTATGGGAACACTTATTTTATCAACCGTCCTCTTCATTGTTGTCCCTTTAGTGTTAAGTTTTCTTGTTCGTAAGTTAATAGTTCAATCGAAAGGCATGGATTATTTTGAAAATACATTCATCAAAAAATTTGATAAAATAACAATTGCAGGGCTCCTTTTAACACTTGTTATGATCTTTTCTTTTCAAGGAGAGAGGATACTTGCTAATCCTTTACATATTCTATTGATTGCCGTGCCCTTGATCATTCAAACATTTTTCATTTTTATCATTAGTTATACAGGAGCCAAAGCATGCAAGTTGCCATACAGCATCGCCGCACCTGCTGCAATGATTGGAGCAAGCAATTTCTTTGAATTGTCTGTAGCTGTTTCTATTTCTGTTTTTGGATTAAATTCGGGAGCAACTTTGGCAACTGTTGTGGGTGTGTTAGTCGAAGTGCCGGTAATGTTAACATTAGTTAAGATTGCGAATAAAACAAAGCACTGGTTTAAAGATTATTCTTATTAAGAAAGGATGAATCAGTATGAAAATCGTTGTGATCGGTTCGGTTGCCGCAGGGACTTCCGTTGCAGCTAAAGCAAGAAGAAACACAGAAGAAGCGGAAATCGTTGTTTATGATAAAGGGAAAGACATCTCTTATTCTGTTTGTGGAATTCCTTATTACCTTGGTGGCGAAGTAGAGACCATCGATAATTTGATCCCGCGTGATGAAAAATGGTTTAAAGAGAGATTTCAAATTGATATCCATACCCAGCATGAAGTTTTAGAAGTAAATGCAGATGCACATACCTTGACGGTTAAGAATTTACAAACAAATGAAACAATCACAGAAAACTATGATCGTTTAGTATTGGCGACCGGAGCTTCTCCATACACACCGGCTCCTTTTGAATTGGGAAGATACTCAAATTTATTCCAGGTTCGTTCAATGGAAGATGCTCGTCAAATTCAAGAAGCAATCGAAAGGCTTCAACCTAAAAAGGTCGTCATTGTTGGAGCTGGATTTATTGGTCTTGAAATGACTGAACAGCTGATTCGAAAAGGATTAGAAGTAACTATCGTTCAACTAGAAGATCAGGTCATGCCCCAAATGGATAAGGAGATGGCCTTTCATGTAGAGGAAGAATTGAGGAACCACAATGTGACCCTCCAGCTAGCTGATACTGTAGCAACGATCAATGGAAATGAAAAAATTACTCAGCTAACAACGACTAAGGGCAAAACCCTAGAAACAGATTTGGTGATTTTGGCTACAGGGGTCCGTCCGAATACACAATTGGGATCATCATTGGGTGCTGAAATCGGATCGTCGAGAGCCTTGAAAGTAGACAAGCAAATGCGCACGAATATTCCAAATGTTTTTGCAGTTGGAGATGTTGCGGAAAGTTTTTCAGTCATTGATGGCCAACCATTGTATCGTCCACTGGGATCTACTGCCAATAAAATGGGACGAATTGCGGGCGATGTCATTACAGGCGGAAGTCTGACTCATCGAGGTGTATTAGGAACTGGGATCTTTAGAATATTTGATCTGCACGTTGCACAAACGGGATTGACTGAAAAAGAGGCAAGAGCAAAAGGCTACGCTATAGAAGTGTTATATAATATCAAACCGGCGCATGCGAAATATTTGGGCGGAAAAGAGATCACTATCAAGGCATTAGTGGATAAAAAAAGTGAACGTATCCTTGGTGCTCAAATAGTAGGACCTGAAGGAGTAGACAAGCGAATAGATGTCCTGGCTACTGCTATTAGTTTTAAAGCAAAGGCAGAAGATTTATTTCATCTTGATTTAGCCTATGCACCTCCCTTTGCAACAACGAAAGACCCGATTCTTTATACTGGGATGGCTTTGGATAATGCTTTGAAAAAGAATCCCCTGCTTACAGCTAGTGAATTGATGAAGAGAAGCCAAAAAGAAACGATTCAAATAATCGATACGCGATCGAAAAAAGACTACGAAAAGAATCATGTGGCTCATGCCCAACACATCCCGTTAGCGGATTTACGTGATCGATTAAGTGAACTGGATCCCACGTTGCCTACTGTAGTTTATTGCAATAAAGGTGTAACCGGGAATGCAGCTCAAAATTTACTGCACAATAAAGGGTTTAAAGAAGTATATAATTTATCTGGAGGAAACAAAACCTATCAGTTGCTTAAAAAAATGCAGACGATCGATGCAGAAAACAGCTAAAGAAACAAGCGTGCTTTCATTCGCATAAAGCTGTATATCTACTATATCTGTTTATGCAAGGTTGAACGCGTTTAGGATGATAATGGTTGTGTGAACAGGAAGGGTTTGGGAGAGATATCCTAGATCCTTCTTTTTTTGACTGCAAACCTCTAAGAGGAACTAATCGATTTTTAGAGCCAACTTATTGAAGAGAAAAAAGTGTCTAGTTAGTAAAAACAGAATGTATGCGCTGTATTGTTAGAAAACCAAGTTTCTTACAATAACATGTATTATTTTACAAGAAAACAGAGCGCTGTAGTCATTCTGTAACAAATGTCGTGTAATAATACAGAACGACTAAGAGGGTGTGACAGTTAAGAAAAACCCCTTTATTCTTTGGGGGGACATGTTAAGATTACATTCGTTGAAGGAAAGAGATAATGCTGTATCAGTAGATGTAGTCAACCGTCTGTCCTTGAGAATGTAGAAGTTATATACAAAGGAGAAATTTAAATGAATAACAAAATGAAAAAGCAATTGATGACAATGGGAACAACTATAGCAATGGCAGGAATATTCTTGGCTGGCGAAACAACTGCCTCCGCGCAAGAATCATGGACTCCTCGTTCTGTAGAAGAAATCAGATCAGAAATTCAAGAACAAGAAGCGAAAGGTTCCAAATATACTTTCCAATGGGGAGATACTTTATCTGGACTTGCAGCAGCAACTGATCTTTCAGTAGATAAATTAGTTAAAGTAAATGATATCAATCATAAAGACATGATTTTTGCTGGAAATAACATTCATTTATCTGCAGATAATTCTGTTGTGACTGTTGAAGATAGCGATAATGAAGTGAAAAGTTATGATGTAAGTGAAGAAGAAGTTGTCGAAGTAGAAACACCAGAAGAAGTTAAACAAGAATTACAAGAAAAAGAAGTAGTGGAAGAAAAACCTGAAGAAAAAGTAGAAACAACTGTGGAAACACAACCAGTTGAAAAAGCAGAAGCAGCTGCGACTACTTCTCAAGCAGGAAGAAAATTAGTTGTTGAAGCTACCGCTTATTCAACAAATCAACCATCTTTAGGTACTATCACTTATTCAGGAATCAATCTTCTCGAAAATCCACGGGTGATCGCTGTTGACCCTAGTGTTATTCCATTAGGTTCACAGGTCCACATACCTGGATACGGCACTTATATTGCTGGAGACACGGGTAGTGCAATAAAAGGTAACCGCATCGATGTGCATATCACTGATTTAAATGATGCGATTGCTTTTGGCAGACGTAGTATGGAAATCACAATTTTAAATTAAGAGCGGCATAGAATTTTATGAAAAAGTCAGGACAATGTCCTGGCTTTTTTTTGCTAATTCGGAAAGAGTGAATTGTTTATTTTTTCTTTTTGTAAGCAAATAAATATTATTTACAAACCTGTTTTGGTACAATTTAAGCAATAATTGAGTGGAAAAAACTTAAATAGTAGGAGGTGATAGAGGTGTTTTTGAAGAAGACCATTAAACTGAGTGTAGTGTCCTTCATATCTATGGTGGCTTTAGTAGCCTGCGGAAATGAAACTGGAGTGGGGCCAGAAGAAGATGGATCAATCGATACAACGGTGGATGAGGGAAAAATGGAGACTTCAGAATCAAAAACGGATGATACAACAGTTGATGAATCGACGAGTGATTCTTTGGATAAGAGTCAAGCAAGCATGGGGCTGGAAACGATGGATTTCGATTTTTCTTTAACGGATGCCATAAACCACTTTAACGAAAATTTTTCAGATCCCATGATCGAATCGATCCAGTTTGATGAAGAAGATGGCGAATATGTTTATGATATAGAGGGGTTCGATTCAGCCAATGACTACGAAATGAGGCTAACTGCCGAATCGGGAGAAATTCTTTTTGAAGAAACAGAGGAAGAAAACAATGATGATACAGATGATAGTTTAGATGTAACAAGCATCTTGAATCCAAAAGAAGCCATGAATAGAGTTTTAGATTATGTGGGGTCTGGATATGTTGAGAAATGGGAGCTGGATGTTGAAAATGATCTGACTGTATACGAAATTGATTTAGAAGATACAGAGGACATAAGTGATGACGATGATGTAAAAGTAAATGCGCAAACAGGAGAAATTGTTGAATAAAAAACTAAAAAGTAAATCGACAGATTGCTTGGAGATAGTGATAATTCACTTTCTTAGGCTGCTGGTCCACTAAATTTTGTTGGAGAATAGTAGCCTATTTTTCTTGCATTCGTTCACCATAGAAATAGTTGATTTCACAAGCGAGGATTTCTTGTGAGGCCAACCAAATGCACCGAACTAGTGGAATCTCCTTACAGAGCAGTTGGACGAAACGTCTCCTCAAGTGTATTATTATCTCACATCGTCCTCTTCGCGATAGGCTACTGAGGAAGTCTTTCTCTCGTTTGACCTATGAATACATGATTTTGTCTACACAAAAACACCCACGAAATAGTATGTTTATGATCATACTATTTCGTGGGTGTTTTATAAGGTTTCATTTTTTGTGTTAGTCAAAAGAAGAACGATCCTTCTTTCAGTTGTTTAGTTACTACATTGCATAAAGTTTTTTAATACGTTCTTGTAATTCTTTTGTATCTAAGAATTCGTCGTAAGTGGTTTCTGGACGGTCAACTACGCCATTCGGAGTAACTTCGATGATCCGGTTAGCTACTGTTTGGATGAATTGATGGTCATGGGAGCTGAAAAGTAAGGCTCCTTTATAATCGATCAAGCCATTATTTAAAGAAGTAATGGATTCCAGATCTAAATGGTTTGTTGGGTCATCTAAAACAAGTACATTCGCTTTACTTAGCATTAGCTTGGAAAGAATACAACGTACGCGTTCTCCCCCTGAAAGAACAGACACTTCCTTCATCACTTCATCGCCTGAGAAAAGCATGCGTCCCAAGAAACTTCTTAAGAAAGTATTATCGCTTTCCTCTTTAGAAGTATACTGGCGAAGCCAATCTATGATAGTCAAAGAGCCATTAGTAAATTCAGCGGAATGATCTTTAGGCATATACGATTGAGAAGTGGTCACGCCCCATTTGACTGTTCCACTGTCAGGTTCCATTTCGCCCATAATAATTTTAAACAGAGTTGTCAAAACTACATCACTGCGGCCAATGAAAGCTGTTTTATCACCACGATTTAATGTGAAGGAAACATTGTCGAAAATTTTCTTCCCATCAATTGATTTAGAAAGATTTTCCACACGGAGCAAATCATTCCCAATTTCTCTTTCCGGTTTAAATCCTACAAAAGGATAACGACGAGAAGAAGGTTGGATATCATCCAATGTGATTTTCTCCAACATTTTTTTACGGGAAGTAGCTTGTTTGGATTTAGAAGCA
This sequence comes from Lacticigenium naphthae DSM 19658, assembly GCF_000425865.1. Taxonomy (GTDB): domain Bacteria; phylum Bacillota; class Bacilli; order Lactobacillales; family Carnobacteriaceae_A; genus Lacticigenium; species Lacticigenium naphthae. The sequence continues at coordinate 82,712 of NZ_AUEG01000003.1, read as the reverse complement.
TTTGCACTGAATCGCGCAATAAAATCTTGTAATTCCTTGATTTTTTCTTCTTTTTTGATGTTTTGATCACCTTGTAATTTAGAAGCTAATTGACTAGATTCCAACCAAAAATCGTAATTTCCAACAAAAAGTTTGATTTTTTCGAAGTCCACATCAACCATATGTGTACAAACTTTATTTAAGAAGTGACGGTCATGGGAAACAACAATAAGGGTGTTTTCAAAGTTGATCAAGAATTCTTCTAGCCATTGAATAGAGGGAGTGTCTAATCCGTTTGTTGGCTCATCTAAAAGCAGAACATCAGGTTTTCCAAAAAGAGCTTGAGCAAGTAATACCTTGACACGTTGTCCCGCATCTAATTCACTCATTTTATTGTGGATCAAGCTTTCGGAAATTCCCAAACCTTGTAGAAGAGAAGTCGCTTGTGGCTCAGCTTCCCAACCATTTAGTTCTGAAAACTCTCCTTCTAATTCTGCAACTAACATACCATCTGCATCTGAAAAATCAGCTTTCATGTAAAGATTATTTTTTTCTTCAATAATATCATAAAGACGTTTATGTCCCATGATAACGGTGTCGATAACGGTGAATTCTTCGTAGTCATAGTGATTTTGTTTTAAAGTAGTCAAGCGTTCATTTGGGGATAAAGAAACATTTCCTGTAGTCGGTTCAATGTCTCCCGACAAAATCTTTAAGAACGTAGATTTTCCGGCACCATTTGCTCCGATTACCCCGTAACAATTCCCGGGTGTGAATTTTAAATCAACTTGTTCAAAGAGTTTTTTATCTGAAAAACGTAAACTTACATCTGTTACTGTGATCATGTAATCAATTTCCTCAATTCTATAATTTCATCTAAGTTTTTTAGTCCAATAATTCTATTATACGTGTTTTTTTAAAAATTGCACCCTTTATTTCTGAATTCTTATTTTTCTCCCATGACATTTTTCAGGGTCGATACATCAGCTGAAGAAGGTGCTGTGGTTTCTAGGATAGAAAATGTACCGTCAGTTTCCAAGACGACAGCAGAAAGAGGCTTTCCCTTGATTTCGAACAGCCTGTAATATTTCTGACTGTGTGATTCTTTCTTTTTTCATCGCTTTATTGTCGAATTTTCCTTGATAGTATAATAAGCGAGGCTGTGATTTGACTAAATCACTGATGAAATTGGATCGAACAGAAAGCCAGCTGGTTATATATTGCATAAAAACAAGTAGTGAAAAAGCTAGGATACCATCGATTAGAGGTAAATCTGTACTTGTCAAAATACTTGCTAGGACAGAGCCAAGAGCAACCGTGACAATGAAGTCAAACGAGTTCATTTTTGATAAGGTTCTTTTTCCAGATATGCGTAAGACAATGACAACCAATATAAAAGCTAAAATGCTGACCACCGCAATTCGAGTAATAGACAATGAATCGCTAATAAACATAAGAGACGCACTCCTTATTCATAATATCGTGGGACCCGATTAGTTATACCGCATAAAATTGCATAATGATTTGTCTGTGTGAATTCTGCGATAGTAAATATAGCAGTTTGAGTAGAAGGACGATCACCGAACAATACCAGCTCAGAATCTTCGGCCAAATGAGGTGCGAGGGTACTATCGATCATGGTTTGATCCATACATACTCTACCAACTATCGGGAGTTGGATGCCCTGATGGAATAAACTGCCTGCATTCGTGAGCTGTCTAGGCAGTCCATCAGCATAACCAATAGGTAAGGTAGCGATAGTGGCTTCATCAGTTGTTTTATAGGTGCAGCTATAGCCAATGGATTGTCCTTTTGGTACGTGTTTAATAAAAGAAGGATGAGTGACCAATGTTAATACAGGTTTTAAGGATAAGGCGGCAAGCAGTTTTTTATCTGGTGCATAACCGTATAAACCTATCCCAATTCGAACCATATCCAACTGGTATTCTTGACGTGTATAAACGGTCGCTGTATTTGCACAATGCTGTATCGGAAAAGAGAATCCTTGTTGATTTAAATAGTTAAGAATAGCCACAAAGGTGTGATACTGTTTATCTGTATAATCCAGGTTTGTTACATTGTCTGCATCCGCAAAATGAGTGAAAATACCCTCAGCAGAAATTCCCCCAGCTTGTAATATCTCTACTATTTCTAGAGCCTCTTTTCCGCTGCGTACGCCAATTCTCGTCATGCCAGTATCGATTTTTAAATGCACTAGTGGTTTTTGAGAAGAGTGTTTAGCCAATTTCACTAGTGCCTGAGCCGTTTCTTTCTTAAAAATAGTTAATGTAATATTCGTGTCAATAGCGGGTTGTAAACCATCCATTGTGGTAGGACCAAGAACTAAAATGGGAGCTGTGATACCTGCTTTGCGTAATTCTAAGGCTTCTTCTAAAATTGCAACAGCTAGATAGTCAGCACCATTTTCAATGGCTACTTGACTCATTTTTACCGCACCATGACCATATGCATCTGCTTTTACTACAGCCATCAATTTTGTAGAATCGGATAGGCGGTTTTTGAACGTGTGGATATTGGAAATGAAATTCGTTAAGGATATATGAGCATATGTTTTTCTGTAATTCTCCATAGTTGACTCCTCTTTTTTGCGTATTGTTATGCCTAGTTTATCATAGTACCGCAGTAAAAGAGAAATGTTACACTAAAAGGTGTTGAACCTTAAAAATGATTAGCGTATGATTAAATATAGATGAGAAAAGGGAGAGATAGCGAAATGATCGATACAGCCTTATTAGAAAAATTTAACAATCAACTGACCAGTGATCCTGCTAGTCAAGCAGTTAAAAATGCAATTGCGAAAGTGGGGATCAACGAAGCTTCTTTCAATAATTCTGTTATGCGTAAACATACATTTGCGTTTTCACAAGAAACAAAAAAAGGTGAAATGACAAATCAAAAAGCAAGCGGACGTTGCTGGATGTTTGCTGCATTAAATACCGCCCGAATAGATACAATGAAAAAACTAGATGCAGAAGATTTTGAATTTTCTCAAAATTATACTTTGTTTTGGGATAAATTAGAAAAGAGCAATTATTTCTTGGACTCTATTTTAGAAACGGCTACAGAACCATTGGATTCAAGGTTGGTACAACATCTGCTGACTGATCCGATTCAAGATGGTGGGCAATGGGATATGTTTGCAGGGCTATTGAACAAATACGGTGCTGTTCCTAAATCCGTCATGCCAGAAACATACCACTCTTCAAACACTAAAGTATTGAACACGTTAATGACTTCGAAATTGAGAGAGTTTGCAGCTAGATTAAGAGAGTTAAAAGAAAATGGGTCTTCTAACGAAGAAATCGCAATGGAAAAAGAGAGAATGTTGTCTTGGATATACGCTACACTAGTGAAAACACTGGGGGAAGTACCAACAACCTTTACGTATGCATACCATGATACAAAGGGGAATTATCAAGCAATTTCTGAAATCACCCCTCAAAATTTCTTTGCAGAGTATGTAGATTGGAATTTAGAAAAGCGTATCAGTTTGATACATGCGCCGACAAAGGATAAACCGTTTGGTAGAGCTTATACGGTAAAATATTTAGGTACAGTAAAAGAAGCTCAACCAGTCCGATATATTAATACACCAATCAAAGCTTTGAAAGATGCAGCAATCGCTTCAATCAAAAATGGAGAACCTGTCTGGTTTGGGTGTGATGTAGGCAAGATGTCAGAAAGAAAAGCGGGCGTTATGGACACAGAAACCTATTCCTATGATCTTACGCTAAATGAACCTATCCGATTAACCAAAGCTCAACGATTAGACTATGGTGATAGTTTGTTAACTCATGCGATGGTATTAGTCGGAGTCGATTTAGATGAAAACGACCAACCTATAAATTGGAAAGTAGAAAACAGTTGGGGTGAAAAAGTAGGGAAAAAGGGTATTTTTTCTATGAGCGATCAGTGGTTTGATGAATATACTTATCAAGTAGCGGTAGATACAAAATATATAGAAGAAAAGTGGCTGAAGGCTTTAGCAGAACCGATCATTGAATTAGAACCGTGGGATCCAATGGGGGCACTTGCGAAGGTACTTTGATTTATATTTTTATTGCTAATTTTTTAAAAAAAGGATAAAGTAGAAAATGTTCTAATCTCCTCAGTAATGAGACCTCTCATGAACTGGGGAGATTTTATATTTGAAAAAAGGTGGAATGATTCATGTGGTTTACATACGCAATAATTACCGTTCTCGCTTGGGGAACAGCAGATTTATTTTATAAGAAAGGAAATAAAGCAGGTGACCGGTTAAGTCATTTGAAAACAGTGATCATGGTTGGATTGGTAATGGGATTACATGCTTTTTATTTGATATTCACGTCTTCAGAAATTTACGATCCAATCAACATGATCCGATACTTCCCAGTCTCAGCGATGTACATTCTATCAATGGCGATCGGCTATGCCGGCTTGCGCTATATTGAACTCTCAATATCTTCTCCAGTTCAAAACTCTTCCGGTGCTGTATCGGCGTTGCTGACGTTTGTTATACTAGGGCAAACAATGACGACCACACAGTTCTTTGCAGTCACCATTATTTCTGTTGGTATCATTCTGTTAGGAGTATTTGAAAAGCAGTTAGCCGACCGCGAACGTCTTTTGGATAAAAAAGCAATCGATAGAAAATACCGTTTAGGTGCTCTTGCACTGGTGTTACCAATACTCTATGCAATCATCGACGCTATGGGAACTTTTTTAGACGGTTATGTATTAACGAATACAATGTCCGAAATGCAAGCAAATGTATCCTATGAGCTTACTTTCCTTATATGTGGGCTTATTGCATGGGCTTACTTGAAATGGATAAAAAATGAACCTTTTACAGTGATAGATGAAAGAGCAAACGGAGCAGCAGCAATTTTTGAAACAATTGGGCAATTCTTCTATGTATACGCGATGGCTTCCAATGCGATTGTTGTAGCACCGCTTATTTCTTCATATAGCATGGTCTCGGTCATTCTTTCCAGAATTTTCTTAAAAGAAAAATTATCAAAGAAACAATATCTAGTTATTACAGCTATAATGGTAGGAATAGCTATTTTAGGAATGGAATAATAAAAAAAGACTGGCTCATTGGCCAGTCTTTTTTATGTTGGAAAATATAACTATTCTATAAATAGTCCCTAAGATAGTATTCAACGAATCGTGAAACAAAAGTCACCGACTCTTATTGTGTTTGAACGAATAGAGGATACAAAGAAATAATGGCTCCGCCGATGATGAAAGCAAGCAACATTTGAATAATTACAAAACCTTTACTTTCAGTCACTACTTTTTTACCTTTAGATTTTTGTTCTCTACGACTTAAAAAGAAATAGCCCAATCCTACTCCAATACCAATGGGAGAAGTTATTCCTTGCATCACTGTAGGATAAATAAATCCCAAAACGCCTCCGATAATAAATGCGAAAATCAGTAGTCCAAATTTCATCTTTTTACTTATCATTTCCAATCCCCTTTTACAAAATTTTCTCCCTTAGTATACCATAAAGTAGCGAGATCCACTTGATTGATTTTTGAACTTAAGCTAAGCTGATGAGCATATAGAAAGAGAATGATGGAGAGCCAAGTGCAAGGCTCAATGGAGAAGGGAGAGTGTTCGATGAAAAAGGTGACTCCAAAAAAATTAGTTTTTCTGTTTTCATGTATTCTGATAATCCTTGTGTTTTTCATAGCGGGATATTCTAAACAGGAAATCACATTTGAAAAAAAGAACATCCCTAATCTTGAACTAGGAACGGATGATCTGTCGATTTGGGTAATAAATGACTTACATTATTTAGCTGAGAGCTTAAATAATGAAGGAGAAGCTTTTCATGAAATCGCCAAAACTGTTGCGGGAAAAGAAGTCTATTATCAACAAGAAACCATGGAAGCTTTTATTTGGAAACTAAAGAAAAACTCTCCGGAATACCTTATAGTAAATGGTGATTTGACTTTTAATGGGGAGAAAGAAAGCTTCTTGGAATTACAACACTATTTTGAAGAAATTGAAAGTTTTGGAACTCAAGTTTTAGTCAATCCGGGAAATCATGATATTTCTAACGGATGGGCTCGTTCGTATATAGATGCCGAACAAGGAAAAACAGATTCGATAGGACCAAAAGAGTTTGTCGAGATTTTTAAGCAGCAGGGATACGACAATTGGCTTTCTAAAGATCCCGCTTCTTTGAGTTATGTTCAAGCAGTGAGGAAAGATCTCTGGATCGTAATGGTCGATTCAAATCGCTATCTCCCTCAAACAAACGGAAAACCTGCACCTCCTGGTGGAAGTGTTAAAGAAGAAACAGTCGAATGGTTAGAAGAAGTAAAAGAAATGGCACAGTTGAATGGGGCGGAAATCCTTCCTGTCATGCACCACAATTTATTGCGACATAATTCTTTTATCAATGGGGAGCATCAAATAGACAATGCCGAAGAAATTATAGAAATATGGAAAGAATTAGATGTAAAAGTTGCATTGACCGCACATCTACATGCTCAAAACATTCAACAAACAGCTGCTGCTCCTTTCTATGAAATTTCTACGGGGGCTGTAGCTATCTACCCAAGCAGCATTGGAGAAATAGAAATTAGTGCTGATCGATTTGCTTACGAGCGAACGACTATTCCCGTAGCAGACTGGTCATTAGCAAAAGGGTATACAAATGAATCTTTACTGAATTTCTCAACTTACAAAAAAGAAATTTTTATGGAGGACAGTAGAAAAATAGGAAAACAAATTTTGCATCAAAAAAATGAAATAAAAAAAGAAACTGTATTAGCTGTTGGAGATTTTGTAGCAGAAATCAATACTGATTTCTTTTCCGGGAAAAATTCATTGCCCATAGAAGGAAGACAAGAATCTATCCAACAGATAAAACAAAAAGAAGCTTATCGGTGGATAGAAAAATATTCCTCTGAGTGGTTGTTACCCTATGTCGAGAGTATCGTCTTTGAAGACACCATCCCTGATACTCAACTTATAATAAACTAAAAAAGTTTGTGAACTCCAAGGGGGTTCACAAACTTTTTTTGCTCTTATATTGATTAAACCAGTTCTTACATACGAACAGGAGCACCCGGTCCGAGTGGAAGGCCAAGAGTAAACCAAATGATCAACAAGATCGACCAAGATATGAGGAAAGCGATCGTATAGGGCAACATAGTTGAAATCAGTGTTCCTATACCGCTTTTCTTATCGTAACGTTTCATAAAGACAAGGATCATCGCAAAGTAACTCATTAATGGAGAGACAACGTTTGATGAAGAATCAGCAATACGATAAGCCATCTGTGTCATTTCAGGCGATAAGCTTAACGTATAGAACATAGGGACAAACACAGGCCCCATGATTGCCCATTTAGCTGAAGCAGATCCCATAAATAAGTTAATGAAACTGGTGAGTAAAATGAAAGCCATAATCAGTGGAAGACCAGTAAGTCCAATTGTTTCCAGTACATCTGCTCCACCAACAGCAATTAGCATTCCCAGGTTTGTGTAAGAGAAGTAATTGATAAATTGAGCAGCAAAGAAAGCCAAAACGATGTAACCACCCATTGAACGCATAGAATCAGTCATACTCTCGACAAAATGATGAGAATTCAACATTTTCCCAGTTGTTCTACCGTAAAAATACCCCGGAATGGCAAAGAGTAGGAAAATCAAGAAAATTAAACCGTTACTCAAGAAATTACCCAATGTCATGTTGCCTGTGGCTTCGTCAAATTCACGAAATGCTCCATTTTCAGGAACGGTCAAGAAAAGTAATATAATTAGAAAGATTCCTAAAGCAATACCAGCGTTCCGCAAACCTCTTTGTTCGTCATCAGTCAAAGGTTCATCTGTCGGCTTATAACTTCCAGTATATTCACCTAAACGCGGTTCAACAATTTTTTTCGTTATCATGGCACCCACGATAGTCAAGATAAAGGTCGAAGCAATAATGAAATACCAATTCCCTGTAACATCTACAGTATAAGGAATATTGACACTATTCAAAGCTTCATTGGTGATTCCGGAAAGTAAGGCATCTGTCGGTCCGAAAATCAAATTTGCCGAGAATCCAGCGGAAACTCCCGCAAAAGCTGCAGCTAAACCGGCAATAGGATGACGTCCTGCTCCGGCAAACACGATGGCTCCCAGAGGAACAACGACCACATAACCTGCATCTGAGGCAATATTAGAAATGATACCCGCAAAAACAATTACATAAGTCAGCAAAGAAGTAGGGACTTTATGTACCATCTTCTTTAGAGCAGATCCAATCAATCCGGACCACTCTGCAACCCCGACACCCAACATGGCAACAAGGACAGTACCTAAGGGTGCAAAACCTGTAAAGTTGCTTGTAGCCGTGTTGAAGATATGACGAAGACCTTCGGCGTTTAATAATGACGTCGCGGTAACGGTAATGTCTTCGTTAGCTCCCGCATCAAAATATTGGACGCTTGCGCCTGAGCGCGCAACTAAATCTGAAATAATAATAACGGAAAGTGAAAGCAGTACGAAAATGACCGCTGGATGGGGCAGTTTATTTCCGACTCTTTCAATCGTGCCTAAAAATCCAGATGATTTTTCATTTGATTTATCCATTGAAATTTCCTCCCTTAATAATTCGCATAACCTAAAACGATACACTTTAAAATCAGTTCAAAAAAGTGCCTTATACAAGCATACTAGATTATGATAAGATTGTCATGATTTGATTAAAAAAAAATAATGAAATTGGGTATGTTTTCTTAGAAGAGTGAAAAGTAGTATAATGAATAGAAATAATTCAATTATTCAAAGGAGATCATTATGTCAGGAATCAGTCATAGTAATACACATCTTATCCATTATTACGAATGCGACCAGCAACAAAATTTAACGCTCCCTATGTTGGTCAATTTATTGTTGCATGTATCCGGAGAACACTCAGAGGAATTAGGGTTGTCTGATGATGTTTTAGCTGGAAGAGATTTAAGCTGGGTCATTATCCAATACGAAATGCACATTAAACGACTACCTCAATTCAAAGAGACAATCAAAATCGAAACCATCGCAAGACAATACAACAAACTATTTAGTTACAGAGACTTCTTTGTGAAAGATGAACAGGGAAACACTATCATTGAAGTCTGCGTAACTTTTGGGCTGATTAGTTTGTCCAAAAGAAAACTAGTTCGTCTACCTGAAAATATTATGGAACCATATGGAGCAGAATTCTCTAAAAGCTTAGTTCGCACTCCTCGACCACAAAAAGTAGATATAGACAAAGCACAAAAAAGATCCTATCATGTGAGATATTTTGATATCGATCGAAATAAGCATGTGAATAATTCTAAATATCTTGAATGGACTTTAGACGCACTAGATGCTGATTTTTTGAACCAACATCAACTGACCTATGCCACAATGAAATTTGAAAAAGAAGTATTATATGATGAAAAAGTAGAAAGTTTAGCTTCAATGGAAAAAATAGATGAACAATTTTATGTAACGAATCATCACATCAAATCTGGAGAGCAAATAAATTTTACGGCAAGTTACAATTGGAAAGCAAAAGGAGAATAAAGCGAATGGTAACCATAGCTGACATAGCTAAAAAAGCGGGTGTAGCAAAAAGTACGGTTTCCCGTTATCTTAATGGAGGATCAGTAAGCCCAAAGACAAAAAAGAAAATTGAAAAAATTGTTGAAGAAACAGATTACCGTCCAAATTCGTTTGCTCGTAGCCTAAAAGCCTCACGGACAAATATGATTGGTGTAATTATTCCACGATTAGATTCACCTTCAACAAATGCAGTCCTCTCTGGAATTGACTTGAAAGCCCAGAAAAAGGGGTTCCAACTGATTATAACGAATGCAAACCAACAAGAAAAAAGAGAGATAGAAGATATCTACACGTTGGCCAAACAAAAAGTGGATGGAATTATTTTCTTAGCCAAACAAATTACAGAAAAACACGCAGAAGCAATCAAAAAAGCAGGGATCCCATTTTTAGTGTTAGGACAGGAGGCAAAACATATTCCTTCTATTATTCACGATGACTATGGAGCAGGCCAACAAATTGCCCAACATGCATTAGAGCTGGGCCATAAAAAGTTTCTTTACTTCACTGTTTCTGGTGAAGACAAAGCGGTGGGGCAAGAACGGCGTAATGGCTTTTATTCAGAAGTGTCTAAAAAAGAAAACACGAAGGTTGAATGGGTAGAAACTTCTTTCCATATGAATGATGCTTATGAAAAAGCGCTTGCTATCTTAAAGGGAAGCGAAGTGGATGCCACTTTCATCGCGTGCGCTACAGATAACATAGCTTTAGCTGTTATCAAAGCGATTCATGATTCAGGATCGTCTGTCCCAACTGATTTTTCGGTAACAGGGTTTGGTGGTTACGAAGCCTTGTCCTTTATTTCTCCAGCCCTAACTACTGTACATTATCCGTATTTTGATCTGGGAGAACTTGCAATTCAAACAATGGAGAAAATGATCAATAAAAAAGAGGTAGCACTAAAACGGACTTTATCCAATCGATTGATCATTAAAGAAACGACAACAAAATCAAAATAAAGGGTTTACAAAGAAACCGTATTCACTTATACTAAAAAAGAACCGGTTCCAATTGTTTGGAACTAAAAATTTGGGAGGGATAAACATGACAGATAACAAAGAAATTGCTAAGCAAGTCATCGATGCAATTGGTGGAAAAGAGAATGTTGATTCAGTTGCTCATTGTGCAACCCGTTTACGAATAATGGTTAAAGATAAAGAGAAAGTAAGAGACGATGAAATTGAGAACATAGAAAAGGTAAAAGGTGTATTTTTCAATTCTGGACAATATCAAATCATTTTTGGAACCGGTACCGTAAATAAAATATATGCTGAGGTCATTGACCAAGGTTTGTCAGGCACTACCAAAGGTGAAATGAAGCAAGAAGCTAAAAAACAGGGGAACGTATTCCAAAGAGCGATTCGGACTTTTGGAGATGTATTTGTACCGATCATCCCAGTTCTTGTCGCCACAGGACTATTTATGGGACTGCGCGGACTATTAACACAAGATCCAGTCCTTGCAGTATTCGGACTAGTGCCAGGAGATATCAGCGCAAACTTCTTACTCTATACTCAAGTATTGACGGACACAGCCTTTGCATTCTTACCAGCCTTAGTTGCCTGGTCAGCCTTTAGAGTATTTGGAGGCTCCCCTGTAATTGGGATAGTGCTAGGGTTGATGCTTGTTAACCCAGCATTACCGAATGCTTATGCTGTAGCGAGTGGGGATGCATCGCCAATTTATATGTTCGATTTTATTCCAGTGGTTGGTTATCAAGGAACAGTCTTACCAGCATTCATCGCGGGGTATATTGGATCCAAAGTTGAAAAAAGGCTCCGAAAGATAGTTCCAGAATCATTGGATCTGCTGCTTTCTCCATTTGGGACATTACTAATTATGAGCATTTTGTCACTTTTTGTTATCGGTCCTGTTTTCCATTCACTGGAAGAAGTAGTATTAGAAGCAGTGATTTGGTTACTCGCTTTACCATTTGGTTTAGCTGGAATCGTTATTGGTGGTTTAAACCAAGTTCTTGTTATCACAGGTGTACATCACATCTTCAATTTCTTAGAAATCCAGCTTTTAGCTAATACAGGAGTAAATCCTTACAATGGGATCATTACTTCAAGTATAGCTGCACAAGGTGGTGCAACATTAGCCGTTGCCATGAAAACAAAATCGAAAAAATTAAAAGCTTTAGCTTATCCCTCTACACTTTCAGCATTTTTAGGAATCACCGAGCCAGCGATTTTCGGGGTCAACCTACGATATGTAAAACCCTTCCTCTTTGGTTTAGTAGGGGGTGCAGCAGGTGGATTTATGGGAGATATTTTAAACCTAGAAGCCACAGGAATGTCTGTTACGGTTATTCCCGGAACACTACTGTATTTGAATGATCAATTTGTTTGGTATATCTTAACTAACATCATTGCTATAGGCGTAGCCTTTGTTTTAACTTACCTCTTTGGTTATACGGACAAGATGAGGGAAGACATTGAAGGAAATAAAGCCTAGTTTAGAAGGAGGATCACTATGACTCAACCAACACCAGACAAGTACACTGTCCATTATCATTTAAGGGCTCCAGAAGGATTGCTAAATGATCCGAACGGACTTATTTTCTTCAATAATCAGTACCATGTTTTTTTTCAATGGAACCCAGAGGGAACGACTCATGCAAATAAAACTTGGGGTCATGCAATATCGTCAGACTTAGTGGAGTGGACGTATTTAAAGCCCGCATTGGAACCTACAGACTGGTTTGACAAAAATGGCTGCTACTCGGGAAGTGCTATTGAAAAAGATGGGAAAATGTTTCTTTTTTATACAGGAAACGTACGCAATGATGCAGGAGAAAGAGAAAGTTATCAGTGTTTAGCAATTTCTGAAGATGGAGAGCAGTTTTTAAAAAAAGGACCTCTGTTTACACATCCGAAGAATTATACAGCCCATGTCAGAGATCCTAAGGTATGGAAAGATGAAGAAGAAGATTGCTACTGGATGATCTTAGGCGCTCAGACTCTTGGTTTAAAAGGGACAACTATATTATATCGCTCAGCGGATCTACTTGATTGGAAATTTTCTGGTGAATTTACAGAAGCTTATCCCGATTTTGGTTACATGTGGGAATGTCCTGATGTCTTGCGGATGAAAAATAAAGAGATCTTTCTTTTTTCACCGCAAGGGATAGAAACAGAAGGAGATTTTTATAAAAACGTCTTTCAAACTGGTTATTTAGTCGGAGACTTTAAGAACGGAAAATTTGTTCCTACTGGAGAAACATTCAAAGAGCTTGATCGCGGATTTGAATTTTATGCTCCACAATCATTTGAAGACAATAAAGGCAGAACGATTTTATTTGGTTGGATGGGGGCAATGGAGCCCGACGTAGAAAATGCTGTTCCAACTAGAAAAGAAGGGTGGATCCATCATTTAACTCTGCCCCGAGAAATCAAATGGGAAAATGGACAACTTCTCCAACAACCCGTTACAGAGCTACAAAAATTAAGAAACAGTCAAAAGCTTACACTTCCGGATCTTCAAACGATGAATAAAGTGGAATTCTCATCCAGTGAACAAGAAATGGTTTGTACTTGGAAATCAGCTGCGGCTAGTTTTGATTGGGTGTTGAGGAATGAAGTAAGTTTGAAATACAATGCAGATTCCAAACGGTTTACGATCGAAAGGACCAACTGGTTAACAGCAGAAAGAGAAACAAGAAGTGTGCAACTAACTGAATCTTTGAAATCTATGCAACTATTTATAGAAGATTCTTCTCTAGAAGTTTATCTGAACAATGGAGCAGAAGTTTTTTCACTTCGTTACTTTAAGAAAGAAAGAACAAATCTGTGGACTTGGAAAAAAGACAGCTGGAAAGAGAATATTACTGATTTTTCTATATTTGAACTAAAAAAAGTGATTGAGTTTTAGCAAGTAGACCGAATAAAAATAACGAGCCTGAGAGATTTTCCCTCGGCCCGTTATTTTTTTGTCTACTTTTTATTCAAAGTAATACTCAAGTCTCTCTTTCGAAATAGGTTGTTCCAAAACTATCTGCAGTTTAATACGCGCTTTTTGACCAGTAAGGCCCGGAGCAAAAGTAACACCTTTTTCTTTCAGTTGCTTTCCGCCACCCTCATAGTCATAGATGTCTTGAGCGATGCCATTAAATGCCCTCGAAACTAAAACAACAGGGACCTTCATCTGGAGTAGCTGTTCGATTGCCGGAACAGATTGAGGAGGCAGGTTGCCGGCTCCGAGCGCTTCAATAACTAAACCATCAATAGGTAATTCTGCTAATTTCTCTATTAAACTTCCATCCATTCCCGCATAGGCTTTTAGTAAATAGACATTCTTTTTCATTTCATTGACAGGATAATATTCTTCGTCCACCAACTTTTTGAAGAAGTAAACACGGTTTTTTGCTAGAATGCCGATCGGACCAAATGTTGGGGTTCGGAAGGTGGCGACGTTTGTCGTATGAGTTTTTGTCACATAGCGGGCAGAATGAATTTCTTCATTCATTACAACCACTACACCTTTCTCAGCAGAATTCGTATCAAGAGCGGTCCAAATTGCATTTTGTAAATTATACAACCCATCTGATCCGATTGCATCCGTAGGTCTCATGGCACCCGTTAATACGATGGGAATGGAATGTCTCAAGGTTAAATCGAGGAAATAAGCAGTCTCTTCTAACGTATCAGTACCATGTGTGACAACCACACCGTCAAAGTGACTTACGACAGCTTCTTCAATTCTGTTTTTTATTAGTAACATTTCTTTTGTAGTGATATGAGGAGACGGCAAATAAAATAAGTCCTCACTGATTATTTCAACATTTTCTGGGAACAATGATTGCTGAGATAACAGCGGATTATGAGTATACGGTTTTACTTTTCCAGATGAATGATCAGTACTCATGGCAATAGTTCCGCCGGTGTGTAATATCAATATTTTTTTCATGACTACATCCTCCTACAAAAATTATACATATGGATTTGTTTCTTTTTCATTAAAGAGAGTAGTAGAGGGACCGTGTCCAGGATAAATAATAGAGTCTTTTTCCAAAGCAAATAGCTGAGAACGGATACTCTCTACAAGCTGTTGTGAGTTACTTCCAGGTAAGTCAGTGCGCCCGATGCTACGATAAAAAAGAGCATCGCCCGAAAACAGAACATTTTCCTTTTCAAATATCAAGCTTACCCCGCCGGGAGAATGGCCGGGGGTAGGGACAACGTAGAAATCAAAATTCCCAATAGAATAATTTTCAAAGTAAGAGTAAGTGAATTCTGCAGGATTCGCAGTGACTTCGTGAATGGCATAAGTTGATAAATTGAGTTGAGGATCACTCATCCACCCCTGCTCTTTCTCATCTAAGTAAACTGGAATAGCATAATCTGTACGTAATTCTTCCACCGCACCAATGTGATCATAGTGCGCATGTGTTAATAGGATAGCTAAGGGTCTCACTTTATTCGTTTCTATTTCATTTTTTATTTTATTTGCTTCCGCTCCGGGATCTACGATCAATGCTTCGGAATCCTTGCAGATCAGATAGCAGTTTTCTTGGATCATCCCAGTAACGATTTGGTGTATTTTCATATATAAAGCCTCCTAAAATATAGTATTCATTATGTGAAAGATACTCTAATTGCAAAAAACTCAACTGTCTTTTCGTTACTAATGAGAAGACCGAAAAGGTCCTATCCCTGTTTCATTCACTCAATGTTTAGCTTTTATAGTATAGCCGAAAAAAGAAAAAGAGTAAAAGAAAGAAACTATTCAAAAAGGGTATCTAGTTGTACAATAATTGGGCATTTGCGATAATGAAAAGAGTAGAGGAGGAAATTTATGACGAATAAACAAATTGGCTCTTATCGCAAATTGACAAGAGAACAGGAGAAGAGCATTAAACAAGTTGCTCCAGGGTATGAAATAGTACAATTGAGTACGGAAAAAAGTCCTGATCCTAATGTGGAAATTCTTTATGGATGGAATAAAACGATTGGGTCACATTTAGAAGAAAAGGCTCCGAATTTGAAGTGGGTTCAAGCTTCTTCAGCAGGAGTAGACTATTTTCCACAAAATTATTTTCAAGAAAATGGTATTCTGTTGACGAATGCTAGTGGTATTCATAGGAAGCCGATTGCTGAATCTGTAATAGGCATGCTACTCTTTCATACACGCGGGATAGGGAAAGCTCATGCAAATCAGCTTCAATCTAAATGGAATGATCAACTAACTGTTCAAGAGGTACACGATAAAATCATCCTGATTGTCGGGAGTGGTGAGATTGGACAAGAAGTAGGGAAATTAGCAAAAAATTTCGGCATGCACACTATTGGAATCAATCGAAGTGGGGAAAAAGCCCCATTCATGGATGAGCAGTATACCCAAAAGACAATAGGGAAATATTTAAATCAAGCGGATTATGTTATAAACATTCTGCCTCTGACAAAAGAAACACACTATTTTTTCAATAGAAAACTGTTTGAGAACATGAAAGAGAATAGTGTTTTTGTAAACGTTGGAAGAGGACTCACTGTTAATACAAAAGAGTTGATCGAGGCACTGGATAAGCAAATCGGGTTTGCTGCCCTGGATGTTTTTGAAGAAGAACCTTTACCGGAAAGCTCTGAATTATGGCACAGGGAGGATGTTCTGATCCTTCCTCATATAACAGGAAATTTAGAAGACTATGAAGCCGCACTTTTCCCAATATTTTTAGAAAATTTGACAACATTCGTTGAAAAGGGCAATGTAATAAAAAATAAAGTAGATTTTAATAAAGGTTATTAAAAAACGCGGCTAGGACAAATGTCCTAGCCGCATTTTTTTGATTATTACTTGCTAAAAGGTGTCCCGATAGATAGACCTGATCTCGCTAGGCAAATTGGAGCAGTATTTTGGATAGAAACTTATTGATCTCAGCTAATTGGATAAGTGATCAAGGTACCCAAACAGCTATCAAACATATTGTTTAATAGAGGATAAAAGATCCTCTTCAGAAGATAAAATGGCTCCGTTCATTTTGATTAAGCCGATAGTATAGAGATTGATATATGAAAATTGAGACTCAGCTATATCTTGCAAGGCACTGATCTTCTTCTTGTTGGTCGCTCCTTGCTGACGTGAATCTGTGTACAGTCCCAGAATCGGAATACCGGCTTGATAAGCCACACCAATTTCTGAAGCCACGCCTACGTCAATTGTTGCGCCGTCTAAAACAGCAATCAGTATCTGGCTGTTTAGGAGAGCATCCGTGTCATATTTTGCGATTGTTACAGAGTCTGCGTAAGCCTCTTTATTATTGATATCACCTTGTTCTTGGGGGAGATAAATTTCTATTTCTGGATATTTAGAGCGTATTTTGCTTGCTATTAAAGCATTGTATTGTTTTTCCATTTCTGAAAATAGTGGGCTGGCAAAATAGATTGAGCGAGTCATGAGATTCCTCCTAATGTTTTATATGACAAAATCATTATACTAGAAAAGACTTTGTAATAAAATGTAACGAGAAAGAAATATAGGGAAGAAAGAATTCCGTTATAATGACAAAGACATATAGGGACGGATACTGTATATATATAAACCTTTAAGTAGGAAAGGGATGGTATGATTTTGAAAAATAGTAAATTCACAAAAACAATATTATTTTTTGCTTTATTTCTAGTAGTTGGTAAAACGACAGACGTTTCAGCGAACTCAATTCAAGAAATCGAGAAGCAAGAACAACAAACCAAAGCAGACTTAACAGATTTACAAGGGCAAATTTCTACAACGATGCAAGAAGTTAATGAAATAAATAGTCTGGTAGATCAGCTAGCAGAAGACATCAAACAAAAAGAAACCGTCATTGAGAAAACTACTGATGAAATTATTGTGCAAGAAGAAGTAGTCAGTCAAAGGTTAGAACAAGCCAAAAGTCGATTACAATCCATTCAAACCAATGAACTAAATCAGAATGTTTTATTCAGTTTATTGGATTCGGAAAGCATCTCAGATCTACTTAATCGTATGTATGTTCTCGTTTCTTTACAGGAAGCAGGAAATGAACAAATAGAAGAAGCTAAAGAGGCATTTAACGAATTAAATGAATTGAAGGAAACATTAGCAGAAGAACAAAAACAATTGCAAGAAAAAAATGAAGAAGTGCAAGTGAAAAAAGAAGAATTAGATACTAAAATAGCTTCTATTCAAGAAATGATTCAGAAAAACGAAAATCAATTAGCAACCCTCGCTACTAAAAAAAGCCAAGAAATTCAACGTCAAAAAGAAATTACTGCACAAAAAGAGGCTGCTGCACAAAGAGCATCAAGTCAAGCGGTGATACAGAAAACTGGTGCCAAAACAGCAAGTCAGTCTCAACCAAAAAAACAAACAGAGAAAAGTGGAGCTAGCTCTACTCAAACGACTAATGTAAGCGAGAAAAAGGAAGAACCGGTAAAGCAAACAGTGAGTTCATCTGGTCGAACACTGACCGTGTCCGCTACAGGTTACTCTACTAAGCAACCTGGATTAAGCACACATACTGCAACAGGAATTGATTTAAGAGTAAACCCAATGGTTATTGCTGTAGATCCTCGGGTAATTCCACTAGGTACTTTAGTTGAAATACCTGGATACGGAGTGGCGATTGCTGGCGACACTGGTGGTGCGATCAAAGGAAATAAAATCGATATTCATTATTCCACAGTTCAACAAGCACTAAATTGGGGTCGTCGTACAATAACAATTAAAATTTTGAATTAATACAAATGATAAAAGAGGTTTGCTTCGGCTAACTTCTTTTTTTATTATTTGAATAGAAAATCGATCAAGAGAGATTGTTAAAAATTTTAGATATGGTACACTTTAAATGAAACGAGAATGGAAAGGTCGGCGATGAAATGATGGAAAATGAAAGCACAATTCCAGGAATAGATTTTTACAGAGATCGTGATGAAAAAGATTTTCTTGAGCGTTGGGAAGAGCAACATGGCGAATTAAGTGAAGAAGAATTGGATGATCTTTACGAAGAAATTGGCAAAACTATTCATGAGTTATATACACAAAAAGAAATCATCTTAGGAACAAATTTCGAATATAAAAAAGTTCTTGTCGGAGAAGTTGATTATAACCGATTTTATAATATTTATTTGTTTCAAGAACCCAAATAAAAAGTGATAATGTGAAAAGTATTTGAGCGAAAGAACAGTGGAAATCTCCACTGTTCTTTTTAAACAATGAAATTGGCCAATAAGAGGTGAAATAGATGCCAAGTGAACATATTGAACAAAAACTTAATTTGCTTCCTGAAATGCCAGGATGTTATATCATGAAAAATCGAAATGCCGAAATTATATATATAGGGAAAGCAAAGAATTTGAAAAACCGCGTACGGTCTTATTTTAGAGGGAAACACGAAGGGAAAACAGCTTTGCTTGTCCAAGAAATCATTGATTTTGAAACAATTGTAACGGGAACAGACAAGGAAGCGTTGTTGCTTGAAATCACATTGATAAAAAAGCATCAACCCAAATACAATATAAAATTAAAACAGGGAACAAATTATCCCTATTTAAAAATCACTAAAGAAAAAGATCCTCAGTTAATCATAACTTCTGAAGTCACGCAAGATGGAGGGCTCTATTTTGGCCCTTACCCAAATGTCTATGCAGCGACAGAAACCCAACAGCTTATTCAAAAAATATATCCGTTAAGAAAATGTAATGGTAAACAAAAAAGAGCATGTTTATATTATCATATTGGGCAATGCATTGGGCCGTGTGATCATGAGGTAACCAGAGAAGAATACGATCAGCAGATAAAGAAAATCAAAAGATTTCTGAACGGAAACGTGAAAGAAATTAAAGAAGAAATAGTGAAAAAGATGCAGGAAGCCTCAGAAAACATGGAGTATGAGAGAGCTGCAGAACTTCGAAACCAAATTTCTTACATCGAACAAACAGTAGAAAAACAAACCATTGTGTCCAGAGATTTCACACCCAGAGATATCTTCAATTTTTATATGAATAAAGGCTGGATTTCTATTCAAGTCTTCTTCATACGTCAAGCAACTTTAATTAAGAGAGAAGCCTCTATATTCCCTTGTTATGGTACTCCACAAGAAGAATTGATGAGCTATATTTTACAATATTATGATAACAAGAATATAATCAAACCGAAAGAAATACTGGTACCCGAAGAGTTGGATACTGAACTTTTGTCAGAAACGCTCGATGTGAAAGTTCGCGTACCTAAGCGAGGAAACAAGAAAGATTTATTGGAGTTAGCAGAAAAAAATAGTGAAATTACATTAAATGAAAAGTTTCGTTTGATGGAGGTGGATGAGAAAAAAACAGTAGGGGCTATAGGTGAATTGTCAGAAGCTATGGGATTACCTTATATTGAGAGGATCGAAGCATTTGATCATTCTAATATACAGGGAACGAATCCGGTGTCTGCGATGGTGTCCTTCAAAGATGGAAAACCCGATAAGACAAATTATCGTAAGTATAAGATCAAAACTGTAGTGGGTAGTAATGAAGCAGCAACTACAAGAGAAGTTATCCGCAGAAGATATTCTCGCTTATTAAAAGAACAACGGCCACTTCCTGATTTGATTCTGATGGATGGCGGTAAAATACAAGTCAACGCAGCCATAGATGTGTTAGAAAATGAGTTGAATCTCTTTATTCCCGTTGCTGGAATGGTTAAAGATACGAAGCACAGAACTGCCGCTTTGATTTTTGGGGAGAACTATGCTCAAGTCTATTTGGATCCACGCAGTCAGGCCTTTCACTTGGTCCAGCGTATCCAAGAAGAAGTCCATCGATTTGCAATCACCTTTCATAGAAAAGTGCGGAGCAAAAATAGTTTCTCATCTCAACTTGATTCTATTGAAGGAGTAGGTCCAAAAACACGAACGAAAATTTTAAGACACTTTAAGTCGTTGAAAAGAATCAAAGAAGCAGATAATGAGGAAATCCATGCTTTAGGGATTCCAAAGACTGTAGTAGAGAGAATAAAGAATGTTTTGAGAGAGGACAGAGGAGAAAATTGATCCGATGGGCAAAAAAAGAAGAAAATAAACTACTAGTGGAACTGGTGTTTGTTATTTTAAGAGATATGGAGTTATCGATTTTTCAAATAATACAAGAAGAGGAACTAAAAGAATTGATTTTGCAAGCAATGGAGGATCCGCTTTATCGGTTTAGCTATGATCGAGCTAGAGTCTATATTGTCGATGGAAATATTGCAGGTGTTTACTATAGCTACTCGGGGAGCGAAGAAAATATAATTGATGAACCACTAAAAAATATAGCAAAGAAGAGAAACGTGGCAGATAATTTCAGTATATATACCGATTCAGAAGCATATAAGAACGAATGGTATATAGACTCGATCATTACCAAAAAACAGCACAGAGGAAAAGGAATAGCTTCTGCTCTGTTGCAAGATGCAGAAACACAAACGCAACGCAACGGCTATACTATTTTATCGCTAAACTGTGAGGAAGAAAATACCCATGCCAAATCGGTTTATTTAAAAAACGGATTTAGTAAATTAGATGAACGTACTATCGAAAATCATCAGTATGATCATATGATAAAAAAAATACAGTGAGAATCCACCGCGCTAAAAAAGTGGCTCCCAAAATAATGAGACTATTTAGTCCGATTTTTTGGGAGCCACTTTTTTTTCATTAGTTTGAAGTATGTTTTTTTGTATTGCGTTTAGAAGAGATGAAATTTGAGAACGATTGATAAACATTGAGTGTGTAGCCTTTAACAGGACTTCTCATAAAGTTTGTCAACCGATTAATTGAATAATGATCGATGATTACTGCAAGTATACAGCTAATGGGTGCATACTCTTCATCAATTATTTCTAAGGAATAAAAATCGCCAACATAAGAGTAAGTTTTTTCTACTCGAGTAATGACTTTGGCTTTGTCTCTGATTGTATACTGTTGTTCTTCAAAATTTCCTGTTATCAACCAATGCATAGGATGAACAGTGAAATAAGGAGCTCTCAGAGAAGGACGTTTGACCAATGTACCAACCTTTTTATTTTTTTCAAATAATTCAAATTTGGGAAATAAAGATAAAATCGTTTGTTTTGCCTCGAATAAAAGTTCTCCGTGCATATTGTAAAGAGAAAGGGAGTCGCCAATTCGGCCCCATTTGCCTACGATCAGAAAAAGATCGTCACCACAAGAATCCTTAACAATAATTCTATTGCGCATAGAAACAAACTCCTGTTTCATAAAGACACGAATCATTTTCCCACCTCCTTTAAATAGCCCATCTGTTTGTCTATATTATATCAAAATTTATTAAAACTGGATATAAGAGCTTTTTACAAAAAAAGTAGCTCCTTAACAAAGTTAAGAAACTACTTTTTCACTATAGAACTAAACTAGTGACTTTGAATGGCTTGGGCTAGTTGTTGTAAAACTTTAACCATGTCATCCAATTTTGCTTCCATACGATGAAGTAAAAAGAATGAGACAATGATTGGAAAACCTACATTGCCGATCAATTCTACTATCATTGAAAAAAATTGAGGACTATATTCCATAGTTGAGCTCCTTTCTTATTCGTCTATAATTATCAACGAATAAGAAAGCTAATGTGTAACCTCGTAAATTTAAATAGAGTCTTGTCTATTCAAGCGGTATCCGCTATGGAATACAGGTCCAACAAATTGATTATATTGGAAACCACTACTGATTGCTTCTGTGACAAAGTCTTTTGCCTTCACAACGGCTTCTTTAGGGCTTAAACCTTTGGCTAAACCTGCAGTGACCGCTGCTGCAAAAGTACATCCTGCACCATGGTTATAAGCGGGTTCGATTTTTTCCGTTTCAAGAACAGTAAATTCAGTGCCATCGTAGAATAAGTCTATAGCTTTTGCTCCTATTAAACCTTTTCCACCTTTGATTACGACATTTTTAGCTCCTAAATCAAATATTGCTTTGGCAGCATTCTTCATTGTCTCTAAGTCGTGGATAATTCCCAACCCAGATAATTGTCCCGCCTCAAAAAGATTTGGAGTAACCACGGTTGCTAAGGGGGTTAAAACATCCCTTAATGCATCGGCATTTTCAGGGTTAAGAACTTCATCTTCCCCTTTACATACCATAACAGGATCAATGACGATATTTTCTAAATTATTTTGTTTAATGGAATCTGCAATTACATTAATGACCGCTACATTTGGTAGCATACCGGTTTTCAATGCAGAAATTTTAGGCCCTGCTGTAGCGGTTTTTAATTGATCTGCAACTACTTGCGCATCGATAGCCGTGACGCCGTGTCTCCAGTTATTATCAGGATCCATTGTCGCAATAGTCGTAAGCGCAGCAATTCCATATGTTCCAAACTCTGCAAAAGTTTTTAAATCGGCGGCTATTCCAGCACCACCGCTAGCATCGTTACCGGCAATAGTCAATGTTATTTTTGGTACTGTCATAATCTACATTCCTCCTAGTTTTATTGAACAACTATTTTAACAGGTAATTCTTGTAATTCATTATTTAAAATTTTGTGGATGGCCTTTGCCACACCATGGTCATGATTGGTAGTAGTTAAAAACCGAGCAATTTCTTTCGTTTCAGGCATACCATTTTCTAAAGCAAAGCTATACTGAGCCCATTTTAACATAGATAAGTCATTTAAATTATCACCAATGCTCATGGTCTGACTCGCATCAATATTTAGTGAGTGTGCAAATCTTTTAAGCGCGATACCTTTTTGGGCAGAGGAGTGGTTGATCTCAATATTATTTAATTCCGAAGAAGTAATATGCAAGGGTTTATCCCATAAGAATAATTTGTCTTTGATCGGATTTAAAATTTGAGGTCCTTCTTCACTTTCACCGTATACTTTCAATATATCAATAGACACATCTGATAATATTGAACGGAAATTCGAAACAAAAGTGAGCTCCATATCTATAGCCATTTTTTCAACTACAGTAGTAGCTTCTTCAAATGAATGGATAGAAGGATCATTTTCATAAATGGACTGCGTCCTTTTCGTGATCCATCTTTCCTTGTTTTCAATAAAAATTCCTTTTGAAGTCATCAATTCACTTGAAAGTTGATTGGATTGAAAGTTAGTTAATAAATCGTGAGTCAATTGTTTGTCTATTGGGTGACTAAATTGTAGTTCTCCTTCTTCATTAAATAGTTGAGCACCATTCAATGTAATAAGAGGACAACTGATCCCCGCTTGATCTAGAACATATTTTGCTTGTGAATAGGCGCGTCCTGTTGCAACAACGAATTGGATTCCTTTTTGCTGTGCAATTTTTACGGCTTCAATTGTAATTGGAGAGAGTTTTCTTTGTTCATCGAGCAAAGTTCCGTCCATATCTGAAGCAATTAATTTAATCATACTGATCCTCCTTCGTTATCTATCATGAATAGTCTACCATGTTTTGGAAAAAAAGAAAGGATAGGGTAAAATGATTTTAGAGAGAATAAGAAAGGATCTGCTATGTTTACTAATTTACCTAGAGATTGGCAAGAACGACTGCAGCCAACAATTGAAAAGTTAAGAGAAAGAAGTTTTTGGAAGTATATAGAAAAAGAGTATCAACAAGAAACGATCTATCCGAGAAAAGATAATGTCTGGAAAGCTTTCGAACTTACTTCCTTTTCATCCGTAAAAGTAGTAATTTTAGGTCAAGATCCCTATCATCAGCCAGGTCAAGCAATGGGGTTAAGTTTTTCAGTACCGAGTAAAACTGCTTTACCACCTTCTCTGAAAAATATTTACAAAGAACTTGAAAAAGATTGTCAAATAACTCATCCAGGTGATGGTAATCTTGAACCATGGGCAAAACAAGGTGTTTTACTACTCAATACAGTTCTCACTGTAAGAAAAGGGAATGCTCATTCTCATAAGAATAAAGGCTGGGAAGTCCTGACTGATGAAGTGATTAGACTACTCAATGAAGAAAAAAAGGGAGTTGTATTTATATTATGGGGAAAAGCTGCCCAGCAAAAAGTCCAATTGATTGACGAGAAGAAACAACTGGTTATTAGAGCTCCTCATCCAAGTCCATTATCTGCTTATCGTGGATTTTTTGGTTCTAGACCCTTTTCTCGTACAAATGATTTTCTCGTAGATAAGGGAAACAAACCAATTGAATGGTAAACTAATATAAACTTATCGTTCTATAATAAAACCGTTATAAATAGACTTTCTTCTGTTCATTTGCACAAATAATTGCTATGATAATAAAGGAAAGAATAAAAAAATGGAGGGAATACTGTGGAATTATTTGAAAGTTTAAAAGAAAAAATTGATGGTAAGAATATAAAGATTGTTTTTCCAGAAGCGTTGGATCAAAGAATATTGGGAGCAGCTGTACGCTTGAAAGCTGAGAAATTATTGGTGCCAATCTTAATAGGGAATGACGTAGAAGTAAAACAATCAGCAAAAGAACACGGATTTGATTTAAGTGGAATTGAAATTATTGATCCAAAAACATATGATGCATTTGATGAAATGGTCAATTCTTTTGTTGAACGACGTAAAGGAAAAGCTACCGAAGAAAAAGCACGTGAGTTACTTTTAGATGAAAATTATTTCGGTACAATGCTCGTGTACATGGATAAAGCCGACGGTCTTGTGAGTGGAGCTGTTCATTCAACGGGAGATACAGTTCGTCCAGCATTACAGATCATTAAAACCCGTCCGGGTGTAAGTCGTACAAGTGGTGCGTTTATCATGTTGCGTGGTCGTGGACAAGAGAAATATCTTTTCTCAGATTGTGCAATCAATGTGAATCCAAACGCACAAGAATTAGCTGAAATTGCTGTTGAAAGTGCAAAAACAGCAAAAATGTTTGGTATAGAACCGAAAGTTGCATTGCTTAGCTTTTCTTCAAAAGGATCAGCGAGTTCACCAGAAGTGGATAAAGTTGCCGAGGCAACAAAAATTGCGCAAGAACTGGCACCTCAATTTGACTTTGATGGAGAGTTACAATTCGATGCTGCTTTTGTTAAAACAGTTGCTGAACAAAAAGTTCCAGGCTCTAAAGTTGCTGGAGAAGCTACAGTATTTGTTTTCCCTGAATTACAATCAGGAAATATCGGTTACAAAATTGCACAACGTTTCGGTGGTTTTGAAGCGGTAGGGCCAATTTTACAGGGTCTAAACAAACCTGTTTCTGATTTGTCACGTGGTTCTGTAGAAGAAGACGTCTATAAAACAGCCGTCATTACCGCTAATCAAGCAATAATGGAAGACGAATAATTCAAATTTTTTTATAACGTTTGAAGGTTACATGAAGAGGGCTCTTTTTCTAAAGTTAAACAAAACTTTTGGAAAACGAGTCCTTTTTTATGGAAAAACTGTGTATCAACATAGAAATGGAGTTTCTTATGAAAAAAATCACGGTAAAGAATGAAAAGGAAACAAAAGAAATAGCCTATCATTTAAGTTTGTATCTAAAAGCAGGAGATGTTATTTTGCTAGAAGGTGACTTAGGGATGGGTAAAACTACTTTCACAAAAGGATTGGCTTCTGGTTTAGGTATTACGCGGATAATCAAGAGTCCTACGTATACTATTATTAGAGAATACCTAGGAGGGCGGTTGCCTTTATACCATATGGATGTTTATCGAATTGATGAAGAAGGAGCTGAAGAACTCGGCTTAGAAGAATATTTTGATGGAGACGGTGTCAGTGTTATTGAATGGGCATCTTTGATTGAATCAGAATTACCAGAAAAATATATTTCTATTCGGTTTGAAAAGTTCAATATGGATACAAATATGCGCGTGCTGTCTATTGAAGGAAATACGGAAGAACTTGAAGACCGATTAAGTGGATTTTATCAACAGTTTATTAAGGAAGAGAGCAATGACTAAAGAAGAAATTGAAATAAGGATTAAAGAAGCTGATAAGAGTGATGCTAAAGAATTGTTGATCTTTATCCAAAAAATGAGCGAACAATCTTCTTTTGTGATCTTTCCATCATTAGATGAAGAGATAACTGTCGAACAAGAAGTTCGGTTTATTGAGCAGTTTTTACATTCAAAAAACGATTTATTGCTTATCTCCCTTAGTCAGAATGACATTATCGGTCTCGTCACGATACGTGCGCAAGACAGAGAAGAAATGAAGCATGTAGGTGAGCTGGGTATTGTTGTGGATCAAGAATATTGGGGATTCGGTTTAGGCAGTGCGTTAGTAGAAGAAGCAATACATTGGTCTAGTAATGAAAGTGATCTAGTACGTTTAGAGGTTGAGGTTCAAGAACCGAATAAAAGGGCTCTACATTTATATGAAAAAGCAGGATTTGAACAAGAAGGTCACTTAAAAAAAAGAGTTAAAGTAAAAACTGATTATGTAGATACTATAATGATGGCGTTAATAGTAAAATAAGAAAAGGAATTGCGAATGATCGCAATTCCTTTTCTACTTGTTATCAAATCAATACTTTATCCAAGAAGTCTTTTGTTCGTTTATTTTGAGGGTTGTTGAATACTTGCTCGGGGGTTCCTTCTTCCACGATATAGCCTTCGTCCATGAAGATTACACGATCAGCGACCTCTTTTGCAAATCCCATCTCGTGGGTGACGACGACCATAGTCATTCCTTCTTTGGCTAACTTCTGCATGACTTCTAAAACATCCCCGACCATCTCAGGGTCTAATGCACTTGTAGGTTCATCGAACAACATGATATCCGGCTCCATTGCCAACGCTCGAGCGATAGCCACACGCTGTTTTTGTCCACCAGACAAAGCACGAGGATAAGCATCGGCCTTGTCTTCCATGCCGACTGTTTCCAATAGGCGATCAGCCCGAGCTTCAATTTCATCATCCGGTACATCTTGTAAATACTTTGGTGCCATCATTATATTTTCTTTCGAAGTTAAATGAGGAAATAAATTGAATTGTTGAAAAACCATACCAATATTTTCTCGAACTGCATTGATATCTTGAGAAGGATCGGTCAAGTCAATGTCATCTATGATAACTTTTCCAGCAGTCACCTCTTCTAAAAGATTCATACAGCGGAGAAATGTACTTTTTCCTGAGCCTGAAGGTCCTACGATCACAACCACTTCACCCTCATAAATTTCTGTGCTGATATCTTTGAGAACTTCTAAATCCCCAAAGTTCTTTTTTAAATTGATAGTTTTTAACTTAGTCATTTGAGATTCTCCTTTCAACGGTTGCAGAAACTTTGGTTAAGAGAGTAATGATCGTGAGATATATGGCTCCGACAATGATCCACATTGCCCCAGATTCGTATGTTCTCGCTATGATGATTCTTCCAGATTGAGTTAGCTCAACTATGCCAATTATTGATAAGATAGACGTATCTTTCAGTGTGATGACAAATTGGTTTATCAACGACGGGATCATGATTTTTATTGCCTGAGGTAAAACAACTTTCCGCATCGACACAGCATAAGGGAGTCCTAAACTTCGGGCAGCTTCAAGTTGCCCTACAGGAACAGCCGCTATCCCGCCACGTACTTGTTCGGCTATATAAGCAGTCGTATTCAAACTCAACGTGACTATTCCTGCTGTAAACGCGTTGATTTGAATGTTGAACAGTTGAGGTACAGAGAAATACATAAAGAATGCTAAAACAATTAGCGGTATTCCACGCAACACAGTTACATAAATATCTGAAATAATATTTAGAACTCTACTTGGAGTAGCGCTAAACAATCCGATAACAGTACCTGCTACTAGGGAAATAGCAAATGCAACAAAAGTGAGTACGAGTGTACGCCATAAACCGTTCATTAAATCAGGGAACACATCCGCTAACAGTCCAAAAAATCCCGTTTCTTCGGCTACTTCTGTATCTTCGCCTAGGTATTGACTTGTAATTTGTTCATGTGTTCCATTCTCATAAATAGTTGCTAAACCAGCATTAAACATTTCAAGTAATTCTGGATTTCTACCTTTGTTTACAGCAAAACCATAAACATCTCCTGGTTCAGGGTCAGTTGGGAACTTCAAAGATAATCCGTTTTGAATGGCAAACGCCATTACGGGATAATCATCGATGGTTCCATCTGAATGTCCAGCGGCAACGTCTTCGTACATTGTTGCTGAATCTTCAAATTGGTTGATAGATATATCATAATCTTCAGCTAATTTATTTGCTAATTGAGCTCCGGTCGTACCTACTTTTACAGCCAGTGTTTTACCATCTAAATCGTCATAGGAAGTAATTTCTTCATTATCTTCACGTACGGCTAATACCGGACCAGCTTCGAAGTAGGGATTTGAAAAATCAAATGATTCTTCTCTTTCTGGTGTGATACTCATTGCGGCAATCATACCGTCTACTTGATTTGATTCTAAAGCTTGCAACCCAGCACTAAAGTTCATCGGACGCAATTCGTAATAAAACCCTTGATCTTCAGCAATAGCAGCCAAAATTTCTACATCGATACCTATATATTCGCCTTCATCATTCTGAAACTCGAAAGGAGCATAGGTAACATCTGTAGTAATCAAATAGGGATCATTTTCATCTCCTTTTTCGGCTTGAACCGTTTGTGAGAATGCACCGCTTATAAAAAGAGAAAAAATAAATGCAATTATAAACGGGAACACCTTTTCTTTTTTGATTTTCATCAGTTGTTCCTCCTTAAGATTAGTATTCTCTTAAAATGATACAGCAAATTTTTATACACTGCAAACAATAACTATACAAACGGTTACATCTTTAATTTAAAAATCAAACCAGCATTTGCACCCAAAAAATCTCTTGTTTTACTATATATTTGTCTTGGAAATACAAAAAAAGGAAAAAGTCATTTGTGTATTTTATACATAAAAATAAAAAAAATACACAAACGAAGGTTGTGAAACCAACTCGTTTATGTATATTATCTAATTTAAATCTTAGTAAAATTTAATCAATGGTCTGAATGGTGTAGTTCCATATTGCTCTTCTAAACGAAGAATGATCCCAGCGCTTGCTAAACTATCATCTAAAGCATGGTGGTGTCTCTTGAGCGGAATGTTCAGATGGGAAGAGACAGTATTTAATTTATGATTAGGCAATTCTTTTAATAATTTTCTGCTTGCTTGTACAGAACAAAGTGTTTGGAAGTGAGGAGTTTCTATATCATAATAGGCTAGAGTTTTATTTAAAACGCCTCTATCGAAAGGTAGGTTATGCGCTACAATCAATTGATTGGGAGTGAAATATTCACGAATATCTTGCCATACTTCAGGAAAAATAGGTGAAAACTGGACGTCTTCTTCTTGTATTCCGTGTATCCGAATATTTTGTCTGTCAAAAAAAGTGGGCGGTTTTATTAATGAATAATATTCACCTACAATTTCACTATTCTTCACAATGGTTAATGCTAGGGAACAGGCACTATGTCGTTCTCTATTTGCCGTTTCAAAATCTATCGCTACAAAATCCATGTCATCCCTCCGAACGTACATTCTGTTTACAATTATAACAAGAATTGATTGAAAAAAAAAGTAATATCCTAATCTTTTGACTTGACTAAACGTAGGAAAGGAGGCTGGGACAAAAGTCCCAGCCTCTAATTATTTTCCAAACGTTACTTTCTAAAACGTGCTCCAAAAAACAGACCCGACATCCACTTCACGAACACTCTTCGATAGTCTATGACTATCGAAGAGTGTTCGCTCCAGTTGTTGTATCCGTTGACACTTTAGTGGCTTACGGATAGAGTATGCGGAGCTCTATTCGGGTCTGAACGTTTTTTGTCCCACTCTCCTCAAATTTGATTATTACTTGATGCAGTCTATTTGTTAGTTTTTGGAGGGAAGACAACTTTTCTAAGTTCAATCAGTACAACTGCACCTAAAGCTAATCCGGCAGCAATCAACCATTGATCCCATCCAAAGTCGCTTGGGATACTAAAGATACTACGGACTCCGGGTAATACAGTAATACCGTAAAGTCCCATACAGGTAACAAACGCCATTATTACATATTTATTTTTGAAGAACCCTGCTCCAATAGAAGTCTGACTATTCGAACGTGCGGGGAATACCTGCAAAGTACGAGACAAGATAAGAGTTGTAAAGGCCATTGCAATACTCATTTCATCCGAATAGGAAAGTCCGATATATTGAGAAATAATTACGGCAATACCAATTATTGTTCCTCTAAATATTACGGAGACTAAAGTCCCACCTGAGAATATCCCTTCATTTGGGTCACGAGGCTTTTGTTCCATAATATTTGGTTCGCCTGGTTCCATTCCGAGCGCGATAGCGGGAATAGAATCATTGACTAAGTTTATAAAGAGAAGTTGAAGTGCTGTGAATGGGCTTACCCAGTTGACTACTAAAGCAAATATGATTGCAATGACAGCACCTAAATTACCTGAGAAGAGATAGGCAATAGCCTTTTTTATATTATTGTAGACATTTCTACCAACTTCAACAGCACTGATGATCGATACAAAGTTATCATCTGTTAAGACCATTGCAGCAGCATCTTTGGCAACATCTGTTCCGCTTCCCATAGCAATACCAATGTCGGCTTGTTTAAGAGCTGGGGCATCGTTTACTCCGTCGCCAGTCATAGCGGAAACTTTACCTTTTTCTTGCCAAGCTTTGACTATTCTGATTTTATTTTCCGGTGTTACGCGAGCATAAACAGAAATATGTTCCAATTTTTCAAATAATTCTGTATCACTTAATTCATCAAGTTCTTGCCCTGTAAATGACAGGTCGCCATCTTCGAATATCTTCAAGTCCTTGGCAATCGCACGTGCAGTCGTTTTATGATCACCTGTTATCATAACTGTTTTGATCCCGGCTGCTTTTGCTTCCTCAATAGCACCATAAACAGCTTCGCGAGGAGGATCGATCATAGCCATTAAACCTGCAAAGATGAGTCCATTCTCTGCATCAAACTCTAGTTCATCTTCATTAGAGAAATCAGGCAATGGTTTATATGCAAAAGCTAACACGCGCAGAGCTTGATCTGAAAAAGTTTCATTTTGTTCTTTTAATTGTTCTAAATGTTTCTCTGTCATTTCTTTGACTTCGCCATCGATTAGAATTTGCGAGCAACGATCAAATATAATATCTGGTCCACCTTTAGTTAATAATAAAGTCTCGCCCTCGATTTTATGCACAGTGGACATCAATTTCCTATCTGAGTCGAAGGGCAATTCAGCTTTTCTAGGGTTTTCTTTCCTAATTTCTGTATACGGTTTATTCATTTTGTTGCTGTAAGCGATCATGGCCACTTCGGTAGGATCGCCACTTTCTTCGCCATCTTCAGTAATAGAAGAGTCATTTGCCAACACACCGATTTGAATCAATCTTCTTTCATCAACTGACCAATCAGAAGGTGAATTACTAAAATCTCCTGTTTGTCCATTGGCTAAATAATAATCAACAACGGTCATTTTGTTTTGGGTAAGCGTACCTGTTTTGTCCGTACAAATAACGCTGGTGGAGCCTAATGTTTCAACAGCCGGTAATTTACGAATGATCGCATGCTTTTTAGCCATCTTGCTTGTCCCAACGGATAAGACGATGGTCACAATCGACTGCAGGGCTTCTGGAATAGCTGCCACAGCTACAGCCACAGCAAACATAAAGGCATTTAACAATTCAGTTTGAAGATTGACCGTGTCTCCGGTAAAGATTCGAACCGCTTGGATTATAAAAATCAGTACGGATAAGAGCAAAATGCCGATACCCAGTTGTTTACTAAATACATCCAATTTCTTTTGAAGTGGAGTTTGTTTAGCAACTGCGTCATCGATCAACTTGGCAACTTTACCCATTTCTGTTTCAGTAGCAATTCCGGTTACAATGAAATGCCCACGACCGTAAGTGACCAGTGTTCCACTGAAGACCATATTTTTCCTGTCTCCTAGAGGGACTTCTCCGTCAAGGAGTGCTTCATCTTTTTGGGAAGCAACAGATTCCCCAGTGAGCATTCCTTCTTCAACCTGCAATGATCCTGTGTCGAACAGCCGGCCGTCTGCTGGAATGTAGTCGCCGGCTTCCAATACGACAATATCCCCTTTAACAAGCTGCTTTGCATCTACTGAGATTGTTTCTCCATTTCGAATAACGGTCGCACTAGGAGCAGACATATCGCGCAGAGAATTGAGTGAAGACTCCGCTTTCTTTGTTTGAACCACGCTTAATATGGCATTGATAATCAAAACAGTGAAAATTATGAGTGATTCAATTGCTTCTCCTAGTATTATTTGAATAACAGCAACGATTAGTAAAACAATAACCATCGGATCCTTAAACACATTTAAAAAAAGTTTTAATGTAGAAGTGCTCTCTTTTTGTTTTAGTTCATTTAATCCATCACTTTCTTGTCGCCTTTTAACTTCTTCATTAGTTAATCCCTTTTTAGAAGTATCCAACTCCTGGAAAATTGTCGAAACCTCTTTTTGGTATTCTTTCACTGTGTAACATCCTCTCTATATTTCTCTACTATCAAAATTCAACAAATAATTATCGATCAACTGAACCACTCGAATTAGTAAAAAAAAGACTTATGCTGACTGTGTTTAAACAATCTGCACAAGTCTCACTATTTCAGACATAACCAGTAGTGAAAAACTACGGATGGTGGCTATGTCACAGCAATTGCTGTCAGTTACTCCCTCGATGCACTATTTAATTTATTACACTCAGTATAAAGGATTCAGTGATTGAGCGCAAGAAAAGGGTTCAAATGAAAAGGCTTTAATTTCAAAAGTTTGTTACAGCTTGAAAGGGAAAACGTTTTATCGGAGGGAAACTGTGAAAAGCCCTTGAAAATAGTGATGAAATGATGAATAATGATGAGAAATATATATAAAAACAATGAGAAGGACTGATTTATTATGCTTGAAAAGAAACTGTCATTGACGTCATATCTAACTGTAGGATCAATGTTATTTGGTCTTTTCTTCGGAGCAGGGAATTTGATTTTCCCCGTTTTCATGGGTCAATTAGCCGGTGAAAATGTCACGCCAGCTATTTGGGGATTCTTAGTTACCGGTGTCGGGTTGCCTTTTTTAGGTGTCATTGCTATTGGCGTATCCAAAAGTAGTGGACTGTTTGAAATGGCTAGTCGGGTTCATCCCTTATACGGTTATATGTTGACGGTATTATTGTATCTAACCATTGGTCCTTTTTTCGCTTTACCTCGTTTAAGTACCGTATCTTATGAAGTCGGTCTTTCTTCGAGTATTTCAGATTCTAATCAACTTCTTGCATTAGGCATTTTTTCCTTCTTGTTTTATTTGATTGCCTTATTCTTTTCGCTCAATCCCTCAAAGATAATGGTTTATATTGGAAAAGTTTTGAACCCCTTATTTTTGGTATTTCTTAGTATCCTAGTGATTGCCGCTTTTTTGAATCCAATGGGTAGTGTTGAAAATGTTGCTGTATCATCAGAGTATAGTGGTCAAGCGTTTATGAGAGGATTTTTTGAAGGCTACAATACAATGGATGCTTTGGCTGCCTTAGCATTTGGTATTATTGTTGTCCGTGCCATAAAAGATTTAGGCATTACTAAACCTACAGAAATAGCTAAGGACACTATAAAATCAGGATTTATTAGTATTTTATTGATGGCCGTCATTTATGCAGTGTTGGCTTTCATAGGAGCGATGAGTGTAAATGCTTTAGGAATCGCAGATAATGGGGGCGTTGCATTGGCGCAGATTTCATATTATTACTTTGGAGGCTTTGGAAGTTTCCTGCTAGCCATGACCGTAACATTGGCGTGTCTAAAAACAGCTATAGGGTTAATTACTGCCTGTGCAGAAATTTTTAGAGAAATGTTCCCCCAGTCTTTTTCGTATAAAACATACGTCGTTCTATTTGGAGGGATTTCTTTTCTTGTAGCCAATATCGGACTAAATAATATTATAGCGCTATCTATTCCTGTATTAATGTTTTTGTATCCATTAGCGATTACGCTCATCGTCCTTGCCATTGTTTCTCCGCTATTTAAAAATAGACAGATCGTTTATTTGTTGACGACCATATTTACTTTACCTATCAGTATAGTCGATTTTTTGAAAGCTTCCCCGGAGGTTCTGCAACAAATCCCATTGGTCCAAATTGTTATTGAATGGTTTAATGAGTGGATCCCTCTTTTTGAAGTAGGCATGGGGTGGATCGTCCCCGCATCAGTAGGGTTACTTTTAGGTTGGAGTATCAGTTTGTTCACTCAACCGCATGTAGTTGAGATACGTTGATGCATTTGAGCGTTATTTTATGAACAAATTCTTACGATTGGGTGTGGAATTTGCCAAACAGTGTGAGTTTCGGTATGATTTGAGGGAGAAAACACTGCAGAAATCAGATAATATAAAAGGAATCATTGAGGGGAACGCATTGTAATGATAAATAGTGAAAAAATGAAAAAACAATTTCCAGATTCATTGATCAAAATAGACGAACCATTGTCTTTGTATACTTACACGGAAACGGGTGGGCCCGCAGATGCTTTAGTATTTCCTCGTTCCAAAGAAGAAATAAATGAAATCGTCCGGTGGATTCATGCAGAAGATTATCCGCTAACTGTATTGGGCAATGCGAGTAACCTAATAGTAAGAGATGGTGGAATTCGCGGTGTCGTCATTATCTTGACGGAAATGGATCAAATTAAAGTAGAAGAAGGGAAAATCGTTGCGCAAGCTGGAGCTGCACTGATCGAGGTTTCCAAACGCGCTTTAGATTCCCATTTAACGGGATTAGAATTTGCCTGTGGTATTCCCGGAAGTGTCGGTGGAGCTGTCTATATGAACGCAGGTGCTTATGGTGGAGAAGTTCAATCGGTCATTAAAACAATAGAAGTAATAACGCGTGAAGGCGAAGTAAAACAGTTGAAAAACAAAGATCTCGATTTTGATTATCGACATAGTATTTTGCAAGAATCAAACGATATAGTTTTAGAAGTTACTTTTGAGTTGGAGGAAGGTAACGAAAACGAAATGAAAGAAAAAATGGATGAGTTAACGGAGTTGAGAACAGCTAAACAGCCGTTAGAATATCCTTCTTGTGGGAGTGTGTTCAAAAGACCCACAGGCTATTTCACCGGTAAACTGATTCAAGAGGCAGGTTTACAAGGATTTACTTGGGGAGGGGCGCAAGTCTCTACCAAACATGCAGGGTTTATTGTGAATGTCAATGCTGCAACGGCTACAGATTATGTGAATTTGATCGCTCATATCAAAAAAGTTATTTGGGAAAATAATCAAGTGCAATTGGAAACAGAAGTAAAAATCATTGGGGAAGAACTAAGCTAGACGATGAGAGTTGGTAATGTTTTTAAAGCTGTTATTCATTTTAACATCCAATGGTAGTGTGAACAAAAAACGAAACAAAATGAATGAACCATTCATTTTGTTTCGTTTTTTTATTGCAAATATGGTGAAAAACCGTATAATTAAATTGTTATACTAAACTTATTAATTAGTATATGTAAACAAATGGAGTGTTGAAGGAGATTTTATGAAAATCGGAGCACGTATAAAAAATTTGCGTTTGAAAAACAATTTAACACAGGAAGAATTAGCGGAACGTACAGATGTAACTAAGGGTTTTATCTCTCAAATGGAAAGAGATATCAGTGTTCCTTCGATGGAAGTTTTTTTTGATGTCCTCGAAGTATTAGGCACAACACCAGGAGAATTTTTTGAAGAAGACAAAAAGCAACGGATAGTCTATGAAGCGAAGGATGCGTTGTTTTTCGAAGATAACGAACGCGGTTATCAGATTCAATGGCTAATACCTGAATCAGCAGAAAAAGAAATGGAACCTGTTTTAATTGAATTAAATGAACAAGGCTCTATGAAAAAGTACCCACCTTCTCGATCGGAAAGTTTTGGCTATGTTCTTCAAGGGGCGATAGAAGTAGTTTTAGGAACTGAAAAATGGAAAGTCGAAACGGGGAATACTTTTTATTTTCAAGCGAATCAAGAACATCAATTAAGAAATAGTGTTGATAAAAAAAGCAAAATATTGTTGGTTGTCACCCATTCGTATTTATAAAAAGGAGTGTCATACATGAGTCAAGCAATTATTGAGTTTAAAGAAGTGACAAAAAAATATGGCGAAGAAACTGTCTTAAAAAATATTAATTTTTCTATTGAAAAAGGATTGTTCTATACTTTACTCGGACCTTCTGGCTGTGGAAAGTCCACTATTTTAAATATTATTGCGGGTTTTACTGATACTACTCAAGGTGAAGTTAAATTAAATCAAAAAAGTGCTGAAAATTTACCCCCAAATAAACGCAAAATCAATACTGTGTTTCAAGATTATGCACTTTTTCCACATATGAATGTTTTCGAAAATGTAGCGTTTGGATTAAAAATCAAGAAAATGGATAAAAACAAAGTGAAGGAAAAAGTAAAAGAAGCTTTGAGAATGGTACAGTTAGAAAATTATGAAACACGCGAAATAGTTGAAATGTCCGGTGGCCAGAGACAACGTGTTGCCATTGCTCGAGCTTTGATTAATGAACCGGATGTTCTTCTTCTGGATGAGCCTCTTTCTGCACTTGATTTAAAATTACGTACAGATATGCAATATGAACTTCGGGAATTACAACAACGCTTGGGGATTACTTTTATATATGTCACCCATGACCAAGAAGAAGCACTGGCAATGAGTGACGAAATTTTTGTTATGAAAGCAGGAGAAATTGTTCAAAGTGGGACCCCAGTCGATATCTATGACGAACCAATTAATCGGTATGTAGCCGACTTTATTGGAGAAAGCAATATATTGAAAGGACAAATGGTAGAAGACTATCGTGTAGCATTTGGTGGAAATGTCTTTGAATGTGTTGATGGAGGAATGAAGCCTGAAGAAGTGGTGGATGTAGCTATTCGTCCAGAAGATTTGGTTCTTGTTCCCGAAAATAAAGGGTGCATCAATGTTAAAATAGATACCCAATTGTTTAGAGGTGTTCACTATGAAATTATTGCTTACGATGCAGAAGGCAATGAATGGATGGTCCACTCTACGCATAAAGCAGAAGTAGGTAAGCAGGTTGCCTTGCAATTTGAATCTTATGATATGCACATTATGAGAATCGGCGAAACGGAGAAAGAATTCGATGAACGGATAGAGGCGTATACAGAAGAGGGGAATCGGTAATGAACAGACAGGCAAGAAAATATTTTTTTATCCCCTATACGCTATGGCTTGGATTTTTTGTTTTTATCCCGATGGCCTTGATTGTGTATCAATCATTTTTTAATATTCAAGGGGAGTTTACTCTTGAAAACTTTATTACTTATTTTACTTCGAGCACCTATTTAAGTATGACACTGAATTCGATTGTTTTTGCTTTATTGATTACTGTATTCACATTTTTAATTAGCTATCCAACAGCCTATTTTTTAACACAGGCAAAAAATAAACAATTATGGTTGCTGCTGTTAATACTACCGACTTGGATCAATATACTTTTAAAGGCATATGCGTTTATCGGTTTATTAAGTCAGGACGGAAGTATAAATGAATTTCTAGCATTTGTTGGAATAGGGAGACAACAATTACTCTTTACAAATCTTAGTTTTCTTTTTGTAGCTACGTATATAGAAATTCCTTTTATGATTTTACCCATTTTTAATGCAATTGACGAAATCTCTCCTTCCTACATTAGTGCGAGTAAAGATCTCGGTGCAAATCAATGGGAAACATTTAGGAGAATTATATTCCCTTTATCAATGAGTGGGGTAAGAAGTGGCGTCCAGGCAGTCTTTATTCCTTCTCTCTCTCTCTTTATGTTGACACGATTAATCGGAGGGAATCGGGTGATAACCTTGGGAACTGCTATTGAACAGCATTTCTTAGTGACTCAAAACTGGGGAATGGGTTCTACGATAGGTGTAGTTCTAATCGTAGCTATGTTTATTACAATGCGTATCACGAGAGAAAAAAAGAAAGGGAGGCATAAAGAATGAAAAAAAAGTCACTTAAACTTAGCAACTTGTACTTGCTTTTAGTGTTTTTCTTGCTCTATGCCCCAATCTTGTATTTGATTTTCTACTCTTTTAATGAGGGTGGGACGATGAATGAGTTTACAGGGTTCACTTGGGAACACTATGGTGCTGTTTTTGAAGACACACGCCTTATTCGAATTGCACTGGATACCTTACGTATAGCGCTCTTGTCTTCATTATTCGCGACGACGATTGGAACATTAGGGGCAATTGGAATTTACTTTGTAAGAAAATATAAAGCCCAACAAGCTTTGCTGAGCATGAATAATATCTTGTTAGTTTCTCCAGATGTAATTATTGGTGCAAGTTTTCTGATTCTATTCACAGTTGTCGGGTTTCGTCTGGGGTTTCTTTCGGTTCTTCTTTCTCATATCGCTTTTAGTATCCCCATCGTTGTCTTAATGGTACTGCCAAAATTACAAGAAATGAATGATGCGATGATTACAGCTGCTAGAGATTTGGGCGCGAATTCGTGGCAAGTACTAACGAAAATCATCTTACCTAGCATTACTCCTGGTATTTTAGCGGGATTTTTCATGGCTTTCACATATTCTCTTGATGATTTTGCAGTGACCTTCTTTGTCACAGGTAATGGATTTTCAACATTATCTGTTGAAATCTACTCCAGAGCAAGGCAAGGAGTCAGCTTAGAAATCAATGCATTGAGTACACTCTTATTCTTGGTTGCCTTATTCTTAGTGATCGGTTATTATTTTATTCAACGAAATCAACAATCAAAAAAATTGCTGACTAAAAATCAAGCACGGGTGGTGTCAACGCGATGAAAAAATTAACTGGGTTACTCATTGTCGTCTTACTCGCTGTTGTTGGATTATATATCGGTTCCATTCAATTAGATCGTTCTCAAGGAATTACAGGCAACAATACACTCAATCTATATAATTGGGGGGATTATATAGACCCGGATCTGCTTACTCAATTTGAAGAGGAAACAGGGTATCATGTTGTTTATGAAACCTTTGATTCTAATGAAGCAATGTATACTAAAGTTCAACAGGGGGGAACGGCTTATGATTTAGCTGTTCCAAGTGAGTACATGGTCGAGAGGATGCGGGATGAAGAACTATTGATAGAAATAGATCATTCGAAAATTGAAGGATTAGATCACTTAGTTCCTAAATTTTTAGATCAGCCTTTTGATCCGGACAATCAGTATTCCATTCCTTATTTCTGGGGTACGTTAGGAATTGTTTACAATGAAAATTTAGTTGATGGAGATGAAATGAATACTTGGGCAGATTTGTGGGACCCTCAATACGAAGAAAGTATCCTGCTGATCGATGGAGCAAGAGAAGTCATTGGTTTGGCACTACAAAAAAATGGCTATTCTTTGAATTCTACTTCAGATGCAGAATTAGCGGTAGCTACTAAAGATCTCAATGCCCTTGCAGACAATGTTAAAGCAGTAGTGGCCGATGAAATTAAAATGTATATGATTCAAGAAGAAGCAGCTATCGCTGTCACATTCTCTGGTGAAGCAGCCGACATGATGTGGGAAAATGAAGCGATCAAATACATTCTTCCAGAAGAAGGATCGAACTTATGGTTTGACAATTTTGTAATTCCCCAGACTGCTCAAAATATAGATGCAGCATATGCGTTTATTAACTTTATGTTAGATCCAGAAATAGCGGCTCAAAATGCAGACTATATTGGATACTCTACTCCCAATCAATCAGCAATGGAACTTCTTCCAGAAGAAACGATTGCGGATGAACAATTCTATCCTGGAGAAGAGAAAATAGGTAATTTGGAAGTATATGAAGATTTAGGACCGAAATATTTAGGGATATATAATGATTTATTCTTAGAATTCAAAATGCAATAAAGTGATCGAAGACATCTTTTACAGGTGTCTTTTTTTAATTCTAAATTGTAATTGATAGGCTATCTTTCGTTCTGAATATGATAAACTGGAGAGGACAAAAGAGAGAAGAGAGGAAGATGAGAAGTGGAACTGAAAAAAATGGTAGGATACAAAGCAGCTGAATTTGTTGAGGACGGTATGGTAGTCGGATTGGGAACGGGCTCGACTGCATATTATATGGTCGAAGCGATCGGAAAAAGGGTAAAAGAAGAAGGACTATCTATTGTTGGAGTAACAACTTCATATCGCACTTCTGACCATGCAAAAGAACTGGGCATACCTTTAAAAGACATCGATGAAGTAGAGTCTATCGATTTAACGATCGATGGAGCAGATGAGATATCAGCTGATTTCCAAGGCATCAAAGGGGGCGGAGGAGCACATTTATTTGA
This sequence comes from Lacticigenium naphthae DSM 19658, assembly GCF_000425865.1. Classification (GTDB taxonomy): domain Bacteria; phylum Bacillota; class Bacilli; order Lactobacillales; family Carnobacteriaceae_A; genus Lacticigenium; species Lacticigenium naphthae. Next base: position 41,942 of record NZ_AUEG01000003.1, on the reverse strand, counting down.
AAAAATGGTAGCTAACCTATCTAAAGAAGTGATTTGGATCGTGGATGATAGTAAGCTTGTCACAAAATTGGGTGCATTTCCATTACCCGTTGAAATAGTCAAATTTGGGGCTGGTCAATTGTATCGTCTCTTCGAAACCAAGGGGATGAATCCTACTTTTAGAAAAGACGAAAATGAGGGAAAATATTTAACCGATTCAGGCAATTTTATAATCGATTTGCATTTGGAAACAATTGAGGATCCAAGAGGATTAGCTGCTTGGTTAGATTCATTGACTGGTGTGGTCGAGCATGGTTTGTTTTTAGATTGTGTAACAAAAGTGATTGTAGGGACAAATGAGGGCCCAGTGATTAAAGAAGTGAATAGGTGAACAAAAAAACGCAGAAAAGAAAATCTCTTCTGCGCTTTTTTTATAGTGTTCACTGCTGATTTGTCCCGCTTTTAATATTCTCTGAAATTCCTTTTTTATTTAACTGAGTCAACATATCGTCAGTCATTTTTTCTAAATTATAAGAAGGAGAGAAATTCCATTCTCTTTGGGCGACACTCGTATCGATGGCATTTGGCCAAGAATCTGCTATGCCTTGTCTGACTGGATCTACATCATATTCTAAAATAAATTCAGGAATATGTTTTTGAATCGCTTTTTCAAAGTCTTCTGGAGAAACACTCATGGCGCTGACATTATAAGCATTACGCTGAGTCAGTTGCTCACTGGGTGCTTCCATCAGTTGAATAATTAGCTCGACGGCATCGGGCATATACATCATATCCATATAAGTTCCTTTACCAATAAAAGAAGTATAGGATTTATGACGTAATGCTTCATAATAAATATCTACAGCATAATCAGTCGTGCCGCCACCAGGAAGAGTTTCGTATGAAATGAGACCTGGGAAACGGACGCTGCGGGTGTCTACTCCAAATTTGTGATGATAATAGTCACCTAATAACTCTCCACTTACTTTTGTAACACCGTACATTGTCGTTGGACGTTGAATCGTCAGTTGAGGAGTCTGATCTTTTGGTGTCTCAGGTCCAAAAGCACCGATTGAACTAGGCGTGAAAAACTTCAAATCAAATTCTCTGGCAATTTCCAAAGCGTTCAACAATCCGCCCATATTTAGGTTCCATGCTAGTTGAGGTTTTTCCTCTGCAACAGCAGAAAGTAAGGCAGCCAGATGAATGAGTGTATCTACTTTGTATGTTTCTACAAGCTCTTTCATTCGGTTAGCATCTGTCACATCTAGGATCTCGAAAATCCCATTGTTCACAACTATTGAATCTTCTGGTTTTCTTATATCAGTAGCAACAACATTTTCTTTTCCATACTTATTACGTAACTCTAAGGTAAGCTCTGAACCAATTTGTCCTAAAGCACCAGTAATCAATATTTTTTTCACAAAAAATCCTCCGAATTTTATTTTAAGAAGCGACTATTCCTTAGCGTCATGAAAAATACAAAGAAGAGAATTCATGGAGTCTCTTTCTCTGCCAACTATTGTTCATTTATTTTATGACAGCTAATTCTTTTCCTACTTTTTTATATACTTCTAATACAGTATCCAACATTTCAATCGTATGCGCAGCGGAAGGCATATTTCTTACTCGTCCTGTACCTCTAGGAACAGTCGGGAAAACAATAGACTTCGCGTAGACTCCCTCTTCTTTTAATCTTTTCGAGAATTTTTGTGTCAAATTCTCGTCTCCTATGATACAAGGAGTGATAGGAGTTTGAGAATGGCCAATATCAAAACCTAACTCTTTTAATCCTTTTTTCAGATAGTCACTATTTTCCCATAATGTTTCATTTTCCTTCGTGCTGTTCATCATGATTTCAAGTGCTTCTTTACAGGCCGCTGCAGCTCCAGGAGTGAGGGATGTTGAAAACAAGAATGGACGCGCACGTACCTTTAGCCAATCTATTAATTCTTTTTTGCCGGCAACGTATCCTCCGACAACACCTACAGCTTTGGATAATGTTCCCATTTGGAAATCAACTTTGTCTGATAAATCAAAATGTTTGACTGTTCCAGCACCTTTGCCCATTACGCCAGAACCGTGTGCGTCATCAACATAGGTGATCAAATCAAATTCTTCAGCAATTTCTACAATTTCAGGTAACTTTGCAACGTCCCCATCCATTGAAAAGACGCCGTCTGTGATGTACATGATTTTTTCATATTGACCACTTTCAGTAGCTTCTTTTGCTTTTGTACGTAAGTCATCCATGTCTTGATGGTTTATTCTAATGACCTTAGCACCGGATAAACGGCAACCATCAATAATGGAAGCATGATTTAATTCATCTGATAATATGGCATCATTTTTATTCATGACTGCCGAGATAGCTCCCATATTACAGTTGAAACCAGATTGAAAAGCTACCGCTGCTTCAGTGTGTTTGAATTGGGCCAACTTTTCTTCTAATTCCTCATGAATCGTTTGTGTTCCATTAATAGTGCGCACAGCTCCAGCACCCACACCGTATCGGTTGGTAGCTTCATTTGCTTTTTCTTTTAGACGTTCATCATTTGCAAAGCCCAAATAATTGTTTGAAGACATATTAATCAGTTCTTTGCCTTCAATCGTAATGATCGGACCATTGGGACCTTCTATTACATCGATTTCATTATACAGACCTTGTTCACGTAACTCTTTCAAGTTTTTCGATAGGAATGCATCTAATTTTTTGCTTGTCATACAAAATCCTCCTTTTAGTATTTCTTTCATTTTACCATTGATTTTATAAATCTTATAGTCTAAACAGAGAAAAGGGATTCTATGAGAGAATTGTGAGAATATATTTAAATGGAAACGGTTTTCATAACAAAATATGATAAGATAAGAATGAAAACAATTGTTTAAAGGAGGAAAAAAGGTATGCGTATGACAGATTTAATTGCAAAAAAACAGCACAATCAATCGTTGACTGAAAAAGAAATCAGATGGATCGTTGAAGGCTATACAAATGACTCCATTCCAGATTATCAGGTGAGTGCATTTTTGATGGCTATTTACTTCAATGACATGACAGATGGAGAAAGATCAGCTTTAACGATGGCTATGGTCGAATCAGGCGATCAAATCGATTTATCAGCAATCGAAGGAGTCAAGGTGGATAAACATTCTACTGGAGGTGTTGGAGATACAACAACACTGGTTCTCGCACCACTAGTAGCAAGTTTGGGGGTACCCGTTGCTAAAATGAGCGGTCGTGGTCTTGGGCATACAGGAGGAACGATCGATAAATTAGAAGCTGTCCCTGGTTTCAATGTTGAGATCGATCAAAAAGACTTTATTCGATTAGTTAATGAAAATAAGGCTGCTGTTGTAGGACAGACAGGTAATCTAACACCTGCTGACAAAAAATTATATGCTTTACGCGATGTGACATCTACAGTTGAATCGATTCCATTGATCGCTAGTTCAATTATGAGCAAAAAAATTGCTTCAGGTGCTGATGCTATTGTTTTAGATGTTAAAATAGGTGCAGGAGCATTTATGAAAAATATAGAAGATGCCAGAGAACTAGCAACCGCTATGGTTAGAATCGGAAACCAAGTAGGTCGTCAAACGATGGCTGTTATTTCAGATATGAGCCAGCCCTTAGGTTATGCAATCGGGAACGCTCTTGAAGTAAAAGAAGCCATTGATACTCTCAAAGGCAATGGTCCAGAAGACTTAACGGAACTTTGTCTAGTTCTGGGTAGTCAAATGGCTCATCTAGCTGGTATAGGAGAAGACTTAGAAGAAGCACGTGTCTTACTTGAAGAGAATATTCGCAATGGAAAAGCCTTGGAAAAATTCAAAGTATTTCTAGCTGCACAAGGTGGGGATCCGGAAGTGGTCGATCATCCAGAAATTATGGCACAAGCTGAATACCAAATCCCTGTAAAAGCAACTCAATCTGGGAAAGTTGCTGAAATTGTTGCGGATGAATTGGGAATTGCTTCTATGATGCTTGGAGCTGGTCGTGAAACAAAAGAGAGTGAAATCGATTTGGCAGTGGGGATCGTATTGATGAAAAAAGTTGGGGACAGTGTGAAATCAGGCGATACGTTGGCAATGATCCATAGTAATCATAAAAACGTTCAAGAGGTAGAACAAAAAATAGTAAACAACATCACAATTGCTGAGTCAGCTGAACCGCTAACGCTTATTCATGAAGTTATTACTACAGCCTAACGAGATAAAAAAGAAAAAGTGATAAGGAAAGAAGTGAAGAGATTGATACGGAATAAAAAATTATGTAAAGAATCTAAAGTCATTCAAACACATCGTGTTTTTCCGTATGACTTGAATCACCATAAAACTCTTTTTGGTGGAAAACTGATGAGTTTTATAGATGATACAGCATCGATATCTGCTGCTCGGCATGGGAGAGGCGAAATTGTTACAGCGTCAATGGATAAATTAGATTTCTTGCATCCCATTTATTCTAATCATTCTGTTTGTGTAGAAACCTTCGTATCTGGAGTGGGTTCACAATCTATGGAAGTTTTTGCAAAAGTAATGGGAGAAGATCTGGATACCGGTGAACGCTATTTAGCAGCGACAAGCTTTTTGACATTTGTTCGCGTAGCCGGGTATGGAGAGGGAGAAAAACTTCCTTTAGTTATTCCCCAGACTGCAGAAGAAAAAATGGTGTGTAGTGGATATGAAAAAAGGAAAGCAAAACGCTCAGAAGATAAATCATTCTATACTGAGTTTAACCAAGCTGTTTCCCTAACAACACCCTGGATGGACGATGAATAGGAAAAATGCTTTGAGAAAATAATTTGACCCTATAAGGAGTCTCGTAATAATAGAGACTCCTTATAGGGTCGTTTTGTATTATTTTAGGGAAAAACGATTAGCAAATTGGCGGTAGTCAATGTTTCTAGCTTCACACCATTCCTTTGTTTTCCCCCCAATTATCATATCAGTTTCTTGTAACTCTGAGATACGAGATGCGCTAAGAAGCGTCATTGTTTTTCTGATTTCCTTTTTCCACCGTTCAATTTCTGAAATGGCGGCATCTTCGTCTTCCTGCAATATTAAATGGAGAAAGTGACTGGATACGCCAACTAATTTTGCTCCCAAAGCCAGAGATTTTACGACTGATCCTGCAGAGCGTATTCCTCCAGATGAAATAAGTGAGATCTTGTCTAGGGATGATTGAGCTTCTAACAATGAAATGGGTGTAGACTGGCCCCAACTCTCTAGAGCATCTAATTTATCAACTTTGCGTCGGTAGTTCTCTATTTGCGCAAAATTCGTGCCACCTGTTCCACTGACATCTACGATAGAGATCCCAGCTTGGATAAGCAATTGGATCGTTTCTCTACTCATTCCAAATCCAACTTCTTTTGCAATAATGGGCACACCAGCCTGTTGTTTAATTTGGGCAATGTTTTCTAACCAATTACTAAAATCTCTATCGCCTTCGGGCATAACTAATTCTTGAGGAGCATTAATGTGAATTTGCAGAGCATCGGCTTGAATTAAATCGATCGCTCTTTTTGCATTTTCAATTGAATGACCGGCACCTAAATTAGCAAATAGTAAGCCATTAGGATTTTGTTTACGGGCAATTTTATAACTGTTTGCTACTTCAGGATCTTTTAAAGCGGCACTGATAGAACCTGTAGCCATCGCTAATCCAGTTTCCCTTGCTACAGTAGCCAACTTACCATTGACTTTTTCAGTCCATTTACTGCCACCGGTCATTGCATTGATAAAAAATGGCGAATCAAAAGTCAACGTTTCAATAGCTGTATTTAAGGATGCATCGGATTCATTATGTGCAGGAAAAGAGTGGTGAACAAAGGAAAAATCCTCAAAAGAAGATTGGCTTTTCTCACTATAAAATTTTTCGGACAAGGAGACATGTTCATTTTTTCTATTCGTAGTTTTCAGAGATATCACTCCTAAAATAGTAGTCAAACAGATTTTTCAGCTGTATAAACTTGTAAAGGTAAAATAGCAATATTATTTTTTTCCCAATCAGCTAACAGTTCCATTAAAGCATCGTGACGATGGAATATGGCAATTCCACAATCTCCGCCACCAGCTCCCGAGGATTTAGCTGCTCCGCCGTATATTTCAGCAATTTCACAAAGAGAGTGCAAACGATTCGTTTCGATCAATACATTCGTATCATTACTCATTTGTTGCAGGAGGTGACGATTGAGGTGGATTTGTTCCTGTATTATAGAAAGATTATTTTCGTGGAAACCTCTAATCATTTCTTGTACACACTGTCTGCTCTCATTTAAAAATTGGTGATAAAAGTTTTGGTTAGTCGTTTTTTGTTCTTTTACTTTATCAACTAACTTTGTAGTAGAAGCTGGCGATCCGGTCCATCCGATGATCAATCTCAAATTGTCAGGTGGAATCAATCTTTCAACTGAGAATAAGGGCCAGGATTCCTGAACTAGAGAATAAACAGATTGGGTTTGGAGTTTTTCGCTGAGTCGGCGTCTATCAAAGCTAGTATAGGCTATCCACCCTGTATAAGTACTAGCAGCAATATCTCCAAATGATCCATTACTTCCAAGTTGAATATGAGCCAGGGCGGCTAGTTTAAATACTAATTGATTATTTTCTTTTTGATTATAGTATTTAAGTAAGGCGCGGATAGTTGCGACGGTAACGGCAGCACTCGAGCCAAGTCCGTATTTTAGTCCTTGTGCACTATCTAGTTCACTTTTCACTGTCAAATGATATAAAGAGAGATCCTGAGTGGTTTCCTTCATATATGCTTCAGTTACAGAAAGTGCTGCAAATATATAGTGAAATGGATTTTCCCGTTTGTCCAAAACGATCTCACCATTTTCTCTTTTCCATGTGACTGGGTAATTTCCATATTGAAAGGAACGAATACTCCCTTCGTCTTGGGCAGGGGTGATACGTACCGTGATAAATTGGTCGACTGCTACAAGAATAGCAGGGTAGCCAGGTTCGACTACTGCGTATTCTCCAGCAATGTATAGTTTTCCTGGAGCGGATGCAGTTACTGTGTCCAAATTAGGTTACCTCCTTGTTAGGAGAAGAAATTTCTTCGATTCCTCGTCCAGGTTTGGATAAAACTATTGTATATTCATTAAATGATTGTTTGAGTTCGTTTATCAAAGCTTCGGCTTCACTTAATCTACATAACACTTTCACATTGGGTCCAGCATCCATTGTGTAAAAGCAGGAAAACCCTTTTTCTCTTAAAGATTCAACCTTTTTCATGGCTTGTAACGTTTCTGGTTCCCAGTAAGTGAAAGGAGGGCTGGCAGAAAAATTTAAAGCATGCATTTTTAGAGCACTTGCTTCTGTCAATTCACCTACGCGGGTAAAGTTTTTTTCAGCAAGCGCTAGTTTCATTTCTTCAATATCCTCCGCAGTTGATTCTAGCCACCCAGAGTAATAAGGAGACGTATTGACTGCCCGTTGCATGGCTTCTCTACTTGAAATTTTTTTCTTGTTCTTATTTAAAATGAGGAAAATCATCCCAATATCCCAATCTGCCTCGGCAATTGGAATAGCATAAGAATCTTTGTCACTCGTGCCTTTTTGCCATTCAGCAAATCCACCAAAAATACTGCGTGTTGCAGAACCAGAACCGAGTCTTGCCAAACGAGAGAGTTCTGTTTGGGTCAACGTAAGCCCAGCTGCGAGACTTGCAGCCCCAGCTAGAGCTGCCATTCCTGAAGCAGACGAAGCAAGACCTGCTGCCGTCGGAACATGGTTGTAACTTTCTATCAAGAGGGGGGAGGTTACATTGCTCCACTCACGTATTTGCTGAATAACGGGTTTCAATTTCTCAAAAGCCTTTTCATCTTGTTCTATTCCGTTAAGGTAAAAAGTATCTTTTTCATATGTAGAGCTAAAAGATACACTCGTATCTGTATAAAAAGCATCCAGAGTTAAAGAAAGAGAACTATTCATAGGAATAATCAATTCTTCATCTTTTTTCCCCCAATACTTTATTAAGGCAATATTTGTATGCGCGCGCACAGTTTTTATTGTTATCAAATTATTCAGCTCCTAATGAATGAATCCATGTTTGAGTGGCACCAGCTTTAACAAGTTTGCTAGAAATTTTCTCTGCTTGCTGGAAATCATGAGCTAAAGCAATCATACAACCACCTCGGCCACCACCAGTCAATTTTGCTCCTATAGATCCTGAAGCAAGTGCAACGGTCACCAATTGATCAAGTTTTTGGGAACTTACGGTCAAATCGGCTAATAGTCTGTGAGCTCCTGTTAAATACGATCCCACAAGAGCAGGGTTGTTTTCAAGCAAAGCTTTTTTTGTGCCAATCGTCAAATTCTCAAGCTTGTTCATTATTTCAGCGGTGGTTTTGGGATCTTCAACACACAGTTTAGCTACTGCTTTGACCGCTTCTTTTGTTTGACCTTTTATTCCCGTGTCTGCGACGATCAAGACGGCGTCTAAAACAAAATCAAAGGGAACAAAAGGTCGGTTTTTTTGATAGTAGAGAGGTTCATCGAAACTAGTGATTCGAGCATCTAGCCCACTAGGATTACCGTGCGCGATAGTCTCTGAAAAATCAACTAATTCAAGTAAGACTTCTTTTGTTAATGGAATATCACAGTAAGCGTATAAAGCACGAACTGTAGCTACTGCGATGGCTGCACTTGAACCCATCCCTCTTTCAAAGGGAATAGAGCTGCTTACATCTAACTGGAAATTAGCAAGAGGTAATTGAATCAGTTGACATGTTTTTATGATAAGTTGTTTAATATTTTCAAGTTCAATAGGAACATGAGTCAACACACCGGTAAAATAATCACTTTTGATAGAGACTTCTCCGGGAACATAGACTATTTTTATTGAAACGGTTGTAGCTTTAAACGGAATAGCAATGGCGGGTTTTTCGTATACTACTGAATGTTCGCCAATTAAAATGATTTTCCCGTGTGCTTTTCCCAAAGCTGTAGGTTTATTTTTCTCCATAAGCGGTTCCCTTCTGTGAATGTCATTCTTCTTACAAAATAACAAATAAAAATTAAGATTCACTAAAGAATTGATGAAAATAAAAAGAATTGAAAGATAGTTTCTTTTTTCTGAATAAAAGTATGCTATTATTTGTTACAATGTTAAAAACCAAACTTATCAAAAATGAACTCCACAAGGATGGTGAAAAATGAAAGAATCAGATACTTTTTATATAATCGATCGTGACGAATGGAAAAGAATGCCTGTAGATAGGGGAATCAGTTTGTCAGATGCGGAATTAGATGCTTTACGGTCCCTTAATGATCGTCTTTCCATGAAAGATGTCAAAGAAATATATATGCCTATTTTACAAGTTATGCATACATATATAAATCATTACGCAAAACATCAGCAGGAAAAGAAAAAATTATTGGATCAACCTTTGAAAAATGATCCCTATATAATAGGGGTTGCAGGGAGTGTAGCCGTTGGGAAAAGTACGATTGCACGCTTGTTGCAGATATTAATGTCTCGAGCATATAAAAATAAGCGGGTGGAACTCGTGACGACTGATGGGTTTTTATATCCAAATAAAGAGTTGAAACGTCGAGGGATCATGGATCGGAAAGGTTTTCCAGAGAGCTACGATATGGATCGTTTAGTTCATTTTCTTAGTGATATGAAGAATGGACGTAAAGATGTTCAAATCCCTGTTTATTCGCATGAACACTATGATATTATTTCAGGTTCTTTTGAGGAAACTCATCAACCAGACATTTTAATAGTGGAAGGTATCAATGTGTTGCAACTTCCGTCAAGCGAAAAGATTTATGTGAGTGACTTCTTTGATTTCTCTATTTATGTGGATGCAGAGCCGCAGAGAATTGAAAAATGGTATCTGCAAAGATTTGGGATACTTTTACAGACTGCTTTTACTGATCCAGAAAACTATTACTACAAATATGCAATCGGAAGCCGGGAAGAGGCATTTGATATGGCACGAAATGTATGGAAAAAAATAAACTTGAAAAACCTGGAAGAATATATTCTTCCAACTCGTTTCCGTGCAAATATGATCATTCATAAAACGCAAAACCATTTTATTGATCAAATTTTATTAAAAAAATATTAATCTTAGGAGTGACTTACGTGCAAGCAGAAAAAGGATTGGAAGCTTTAGAAACAATGGTTGTATTAGATTTTGGAAGTCAATACAATCAACTGATCACCAGAAGAATGAGAGAATTTGGCATTTACTCAAAACTCTATGCACATACAATAAGTGCTGATGAATTAAAAGAAATCAATGTAAAGGGAATCATTTTTTCAGGTGGTCCAATGAGTGTTTATGATGCGGGTGCCTTTGCTATTGATCCGGAAATTTTCAACTTGGGTATTCCGATTTTAGGTATTTGTTATGGGATGCAGCTGATTGCAAAAGAATTCAACGGAGTAGTTGAGCTAGCTGGGAAAAGAGAGTACGGAAAATCAGAAATCGCCATTCAAGAGGTTGATCAAGCATTATTTAAGGATATGGAAAGCACTGAAAGTGTCTGGATGAGTCATGGGGATTACGTAACAGGACTTCCTGAGGGATTCGAGATCACGGCAACCAATCCTCATTGTCCAATTGCAGCTATGGAAAATAAAGAAAAAAAGCTTTATGGCGTACAATTTCATCCTGAAGTTCGTCATTCTATACATGGAGATCAGTTACTTAAAAACTTTGCTTATTCTATTTGCGGATTTTTAGGAGATTGGAACATGAGTAATTTTATTGATGCGCAGGTAGAGGAGATAAAAAATAAAGTCGGCGACAAAAAAGTATTGTTAGGACTGTCAGGTGGAGTTGATTCCAGTGTGACAGGGGTCCTCTTACAGAAATCGATTCAAGATCAGCTTGTTTGTATCTTTGTTGATCACGGTCTCTTGCGCAAGGACGAAGGGGATCAGGTAATGGAGAGCCTGATCGGAAAATTCGGCTTGAACATTATCAGAGTGGATGCAAAAGAGAGATTTATGTCTAAACTAAAGGGTGTAAGTGACCCCGAAGAGAAGAGAAAAATAATCGGACATGAGTTTATTGAAATATTTGCAGAAGAAGCTATTAAACTAGATGGTGTAGAATATTTAGCGCAAGGAACATTGTACACAGACGTAATTGAAAGTGGAACGGCTACTGCTCAAACAATTAAATCACATCACAACGTGGGTGGACTACCTGAAGAAATGGATTTCCAGCTTATTGAACCTATGAATACGCTATTCAAAGATGAAGTCCGACTGTTAGGAGAAGAATTAGGTATGCCGAGTGAACTAGTTTGGCGGCAACCATTCCCAGGACCAGGGCTAGCAATTCGTGTCTTAGGAGAAGTTACTGAAGAAAAATTAGAGATCGTTCGTGAAAGTGACGCAATTTTGAGAGAAGAAATAGCAAATGCTGGATTAGATAAAGAAATCTGGCAATATTTTACTGTCCTACCAGGATTTAAAAGTGTGGGGGTAATGGGTGATGGAAGAACCTATGATTACACAATTGGAATTCGTGCGGTGACTTCAATTGATGGAATGACATCCGATTGGGCACGCATTCCATACCCTGTATTAGAAAAAATTTCTACGCGTTTGGTGAATGAAGTTGGCCATATTAATCGTGTGGTTTACGATATAACTTCCAAGCCACCTTCAACAATCGAGTGGGAATAAAATAATAAAACAAGACGCGTATTCCAATTATGGAATACGCGTCTTGTTTTATTATTTTATTCATCGTTTGAAGGAGTTTTACCCACGGATGAAAGGTATTCATCAAGATTCTGTTTAATGTTTGAAACTTTTGGCCCATAAATTACTTGAACATTGTTACCGCTGCTTGTCACACCAGCAGCACCAGTTGATTTCAATAAACTTTCATCAATTTTGGTACTATCTTTAACATTAACACGTAAACGCGTTGCACAGTTGTCGACAGTATTTAGATTGTCTGGTCCGCCTAATCCAGTTACGATATCTTGAGACATTTCATCTTGAATAGGTTCAGATCCGTCTCCTGATTTTCCATGTTGTTTAGCTTTGTAGTCAGCTTTTGTATACATTTTTGCCTCTTGGTCTCCTTCTTCACGACCAGGAGTTTTCAAATCAAATTTGTGAATGAAGAAACGGAATACTAAATAATAAACAACTCCGTAAATTAACCCGACAACGACTACTGGAATCCAGTTGGTCATTTCCTGACCAGGTAAGATACCATACAAGACAAAGTCAAGTAGTCCACCAGAGAAGGTTACGCCCACACCAACTTCCAATATATGCATGAGCATGAAGGAGAAGGCGGCTAGAACACCATGTACCCCGAAATATAGAAATGGGGAGGCAAATAAGAATGAGAACTCAATTGGCTCCGTGATCCCTGTAAAAATCGAAGTTAGAGAAGCTGAGAACATTAAGCCTTTCACATCTTTTTTACGTTCTGGTTTTGCAGCTTGGTACATTGCAAATGCAGCTGCTGGGAAACCGAAAATCATGAACGGGAACATACCAGCAAAGAAACGAGCAGCTTCCGGATCGATTGGTTGTCCGGCGGCTAATTGAGCGAATAAAATATTTTGTGCTCCTTCAACCACTTGGCCACCAACTTCAGCAGTACCACCCAAAGCAGTTTGCCAGAATGGGAGATAGAAAACATGATGAAGTCCTAATGGAATCAAAATACGATAAATATAACCATACAAGAATGTACCGAAATAGCCTAAATCAGCAACGGCTTCGCCTAACCATGCAATTGCAGATCCGGCAAAAGGCCAAATGAAAGACATTACGATACCGACTAATACGGCAACGAAAGCAGAAATGATAGGAACGAAGCGAGTGCCCGCGAAGAATGAGAGAGCATCTGGGAATTCGACTTTGTAAAAACGATTGTGTAAAGCTGCTACAATCAAGCCGATGATGATCCCACCAAAAACGCCCATATTCAAGGTGTTATCAAAGCCAAGAACAGATCCAACTAAACCAGCAGTTTGATTTAATTGATCAATGTCTCTAAAGTTAGCAATCGTACTTGTCATTGATGCATACATCATCAAATAACCAACTGCAGATGCTAGAGCAGCAACCTCTTTTGCAGCTTTCGCCATACCCAATGCAACAGCAATTGCAAAGAATAAAGGCAAGTTTCCAAAAATAACATCACCGGAGTCTCTCAAAATTGCTAAGAATCCGTTGAGAATGGTTCCTTCCCCGAGGATGCCTTCGAGGTTATATAAACTAATAAATGAATCTCCAGTAAAAGATGCTCCGATACCTAACATAAGACCTGCAGCCGGAAGTAAGGCAATAGGCAGCATGAATGTTCTACCGAGACCTTGTAGAGTATCCATTATCTTGTTTTTCATGGGTATTCCTCCTCAGAATAATTTAGTTCTCAAAAGAGAAGAAACTCACTCGTAAAGTAGTTGTTAAATGGTAAAATGATAATAATTACTTGAAGTCTATCTTTAACAAATGAGTTTATAGATTTTGAGACTATAAATTATTTTATAGTATAATTGTGATTTTTTCAAATAATTGAGCAGGATTAAGGCATTATATTAATGTAAACGGTTTTAAAAATGCTAAATATGTACAAGTCCATTCTGTTAGATAATAGAATAGACAACGCAGTCATTCTTCTACAAGTTTGAACGAGGGGTAGTATACAAGAAGTCTTCGAGATGAGGAGAAGTACCCGTTCACAATCAGAAGAAATGTTTTTCTAGGTGGAAGAGTAGGATAAGGGGGAGAAGATTCAAAAAGTCGGCATTAAAGAATAACAGGATATAGTAGAAAAAGCGTTCGAGTTTTTGAATAAATCGATTTTATTGTGAAGGAGCAAACGGAGATTCATTTTCTTGTGAAAGAACTTAAGAGTGATTCTTGAATGATAGACATAGAATGTCAAGAATAAAAAAATCTTTGCGCTCATTCTCAGATTGCTTTTTATAAAACGCTCCTACTTGTTATTCCATCCAACGCAAAAAAATGAAGTCGTTCCCATTCGAAAAACCGTAAGAGTAAATTATTTTGAATAAAAAATTGGCAATCATGCTGCCCTCCTTTATGAGGATAGAGTGCCCAATATAGTATGCTGTTTTTCTTGAACATCAGAAAAGGAAATGATATTAGAAAAGATGCTTTCATTTCTTTTTTTAAAGAGATTAGTTAAAATATAGTTTGTCAACTAAGGAGGAAAAAAAATTGTTAAAGATGTTCCAATCATATGAATCAGAAAAATTATCATTAAAAAATAGAATTGTAATGGCGCCGATGTGCATGTACGAAGTTGAGAAAGAAGATGGGATCGTCACTCCGTTTCATTTTACTCATTATGGCGCTCGAGCTCTGGGGGGTGTGGGACTAATCATTGTGGAAGCCAGTGCGGTAACCAAAGAAGGTCGTATCACGAAAAACGATGTGGGTATCTGGAATGATGATCAAATTCCTAATCTAAAAGAATTGGTTGAGCATGTACACGACTTAGGAAGTAAGATTGGAATACAGTTGGCTCATGCTGGAAGAAAAGCACAAGATGAACCAGTCAGCTATGCACCAAGTGCCATAGCTTTTAGTGAAGAGTATCAAACTCCGCAAAAATTAAACTACGATGAAATAAAAGAGACAGTTCAAAAATTTAAAAAAGCTGCAGAAAGAGCAGAAAAAGCTAATTTTGATATGGTTGAAATTCATGCTGCTCACGGATATTTACTAAATCAATTTCTATCGCCTGTCACAAATAAAAGAGATGATGGCTACGGACAGAATTCTTTAGCTGATCGTTTTTGTTTATTAAAAGAAGTTGTGGAAGAAGTGAAACAGTCTTTTTCTAAAAGTGTATGGGTAAGGATCTCAGGAACGGATTATGTTGAAAATAGTACGACTGAAGAAGAGTTCAGACAAATCGTTGCATGGTTAAAAGAATTAGGAATTGACGTATTGCATGTCTCAAGTGGTGGGTTATGCAATGTTAAGCCGACTAAAGTTTATCCAGGATATCAAACAAAATGGGCTACTCTCTTCAAAAAAGAAATAGGTATTCCCGTTGCTACAGTAGGGAAATTGGGTGATCCTCAACTGGCGAGTTTTATCATAGAAGATGAGCAAGCCGATTTTTTAGCTTTAGGTCGACCGCTTTTAAGAAATCCAAATTGGGTTAATGAAGCAGCAATTGTGCTGAATGAAAAATCATACGAACCGTATAATCATTCTTACAAAAGAGGAATGATCGAATAGGAAGCAAGAGTGGAGGACAAAAGATATGAAAGGAATTACAATAATTATTCCTGCTTATAATGAAGCAGAGTCGCTTGATAAACTAGTCGATCGCTTAGACGAAGTAACGCATAATATTTCTGGTTACATGTTTACCTATTTGTTTATTAATGATGGGAGTACAGACAATACCTTAGAATTGCTACAAGAGAAAGCTGAAAATCATCCAAGAGTCTCTTATCTAGATCTCTCAAGAAACTTTGGAAAAGAAACAGCTATGCTAGCAGGTCTAGATTATGCTAGCGATGAAGCAGTCATCATACTTGATGCAGATTTACAGCATCCACCTGAGATTATTGAAGAAATGATTAAATACTGGGAACAGGGATATGAAGATGTATATGCTGTGAGAGAAAAGAAAGAAGATGAAGATGGGGTTAAAAATTTCTTCTCAAAAACCTACTATAAATTCGTACAAAAGATAACAAGTGAACAAGTTTATCCCAGTGCAGGAGATTTTCGGTTATTAGATAGGAAATGTGTTATGGCTTTGCGTGAATTAAGAGAAAATGAGCGTTACATGAAGGGGATGTATGGTTGGATCGGGTTTCATAAAAAAGAAATCAGCTATAAAGAAGAGCCACGATTTGCTGGAGAAACAAAATTTGATTTTTCCGAATTATTCAAATTAGCTATAAATGGCATTACTTCATATAGTACTGTGCCGCTGAGGATGTGGTCTTACATTGGGTTTTTTACTTCGCTTATATCTTTTTTGTTTTTAGCTTATGAAATAGGCAAAACTATACTTTTTGGGAGCAACTCAGCTGGATATCCAACACTATTAGCAGCTATTCTTTTTCTGGGTGGAATTCAACTTATTTCGTTAGGAGTCATGGGGGAATATCTTGGAAGAGTATTTATTGAAACGAAGGGACGCCCAGCCTATTTCATCCGTGAAAAACATATAAAAACCAAAAAGGAAGTTCATCATGAATAAATTAATGAGCATATATAAAAAATTTCAAGAAATTATTCACTACGGATTATTTGGTATCCTCACTACCGTGGTGAATATTGGAACATTTTACCTTTTTGAAACGATTCTCTCATTTCCTTATTTATTTGCAAATGCGATTGCCATTTTCATTTCTATCGTATTTGCTTATGTAACGAACAAAAAATATGTATTCAAAACACAGACTACTTCATTGAAACAAACAGTAACAGAATTCCTCTATTTCTTTGGTTTTAGACTCATTTCTGGTCTATTTGATATGGGCAGTATGTTTTTGTTAGTTGATGGATTAAACCTCGGAACCAATCTTTCCAAAGTATTGACCCAATTTGTTGTAGTGGTATCTAATTATCTTTTTAGTAAATTCTTTATTTTCAAAGAAAAGAAATAAGGGTGTTATATAAATGAAAAAAAGAATGAAATCTCATTTGATAAATATTTCAACCATACCCTTTGTTTCCTATACAGTGCTTTTTATTGGACTAGCCATTTTGATATTTGGTTATTTTGTTTTAGCCAAGCAATCATTTATTTGGACTGGAGACGGGTACTCCCAACATTACCTTATTTTTTCAGATTATTTAAACAAGTTGAGATCTTTCTTTTCTGGTGAAGGTTTTCCAATGTGGGACTGGACAATCGGGCTAGGAAGTGACACTATTCTGTCCTATGGTTATTACGTAATTGGGGATCCTTTTGTTTATTTGGGATTACTATTTCCTTCTGGACAAACTGAATTAGCTTATCACGTACTTATCCTATTGCGCGTCTATTTTGTAGGTATAAGTTTCTTAGTTTTTGCAAAATGGAAAAATTTCACAAAACTAACAATGGTATTAACTTCACTTATCTATGCATTCAGTCATTTTGTCCTGCATAACGTCCTAAAGCATCCTTTTTTTATATTGCCAATGATTTTTTTCCCACTTATCATATTTGGTTTTGAAAAATTGGTAACAGAAGATAAAGCAAAATATTTTGTGTTTATTATATTCTTAAGTGCAGTAAGCAATTTTTATTTTTTTTATAAAATGAGTCTACTATTATTTATCTACGCAGTCATTCGTTTTTTGAGTTTCCCTAAGGAAGAGAGAACGGTTAAACAGTTTCTTTCATTAACTGGTAAGTCACTACAGAGCTATATTATCGGAATATCATTGGCAAGTGTCTTATTCATTCCGGTAGTGATAGGTTTTTTAACTTCATCAAGAAGTCCTGGGGGGGTAGATATCAATTTATGGTTTTATCCTCTGAACTACTACGGAGCGCTACTGGTAAACTTCTTAACACCAGGGACATATTTTTGGTTAGTAGGCGGATTGCCTGTAGTGAGTTTAATAGTGATTCCCTTTTTATGGAAGCAAAGAAGAATACACTTTATCTGGATAACTAATCTTCTTTTTTTAGGGTTCATGACCCTCATTCCTTGGTTTGCTTCGATAATGAATGGATTCTCTGGGCCATATAATCGTTTTTCGTTTGCTATACCTTTCTATTTAACTATTGGGATAGCTATAACCTTGGATTCAGTTAGAGAGATAAAAAAAGATTCAGTGAAAATTTCTTTTATGTTTCTTATCTTTTTTAGTCTGGTCCATATATTTGCTGCTTTTCTTCAAGAAAGATATTTATATTATATTCTGCCAATTATTCTTGCATGGGGGATTTATATTTTATTCCGACAACATGTAGGGGGAGCGTTTTTATCAAAAACAGTAAAATTCCGTTCGTTACTGTATAGTTTGATACTAATGAATATCGTGGTAACAGCTTGGAGTTACTATTTGCCATATGGTAAAGATATGACAAAATCAGTTTTATCTTATGGGGAAGTTGAAAAAAGTTATCAAGAAACTTTTGATGGCCTAGAAAGACAATTGCCTCAAAATGACGAATTTTATCGAATAGGTGTTACTTCAAAAGATAATTTCATCAAGAATCAGATGATTTATTTAAATCAAAAAGGCTTGAATTCTTATTTATCTTTAACAAACCAAAGTATCTCAGAGTTCGCTTATTCTCTGAAATTGAAAGATTTCCAAATTATCCAACCGTTGAGAAACGGGTTGGATGATCGACCGATCGCTAATTACTTCCTAGGTGTTGAGTACATCTTTGCAAAGAAAGAGAATAGCATGTATATTCCAGACGGGTATAATATTGTGAGTGAAAGTAAAAATAGAGAATGGGTCGTAGCAGAAACAAACTACAATTTTCCTTTTGCATATGCATCAGCTGAATTGATTTCAGAAAAAAAATTCGATCAGTTAAATCCTGTTGAAAAAGAATATTACCTACTCAAAGGAAATGTTAGTGAAGACGATCCTGTCAATAGTGGAGTAAAGCCTGAAAAAATTTATCCTTTTCAAATTAGTTTACAAAACGAAAGTGAAGGAGATCTTTTAACAAAAGAAAAGTTAGTGAATTTTGATATCCAGGATGAAGCAACTCAATTTCAGTTAGTTAGCGAGTTTGATGCAAAAGAGTTAATTGGGAAACAAGTGTATCTTTCATTCGATGGATTAAATTACGAACCATTTAATTGGTCGCCTTTCATTCGACAAAGTAAAGGATATCGACTAAAGGTTAGTATGGGATCAAGAAATGAAAGTGTCTATCAATCAGACGTTTATAGTTTCAGTTCATATTTTAAGCGTGACAATATGTTATTTAATCTAGGGACGGTAGAAAACGAAGATCAATTAAATTCTATTCGGGTTCAATTTGATGAAACAGGGAATTATTCTATAGAAAATTTATCGCTTTATGCCGCAGATTTCTCACAGCAAGAAATTAAAAAAGCAGTAAAAAATAAGAACGATAGATCCCTTAATAATTTGCGTTTTTCCAGAAATACTGTAGAAGGGGATATTTATAGTCTGAACGAAGAACTATTGATCACGACTATTCCTTATTCTAGAGGGTGGACTGCTAAAATAAATGGGGAAAAAGTTGATACGATAAAAATAAACAAAGGATTTGTCGGGATACCCTTACAGCAGGGAGAGAATCAGTTGACCTTAGCGTATAGAACCCCAGGATTACTTTTGGGTTTGGCAATAACTTCAGGAACCCTTGTATTTCTTTTATCTTTCAAACTGATTTCAAAAAGAAAAAAAGAAACTGACTTTTAACAATAGTTTGGTTATTTAGATGATATCAAATTAAATAGCTCTCTAAAAAGTGTAATGTAGCTTAATGAATACAAAAAGACCGCCCAAACATGTATCCAGTGTTTGGGTGGTCTTTTTGTATCTGAAGTTTACGCTACATCTGACTGTAGGGTAGCGACTTGTTTAATATTGTCAATATCCGCAATATCCGAAATGACTTTGCCAGTTGTTAAATTATCAGGAATATTCAAAGTATATATATCCTTTGAAAGTGGTTCTTCCAAATTGAGATTCAAAAAGTATTCAATTTGCAGTACACGAATATTCTGATTTGCAAAGTAGTTTGTGAGCAATTCTTGTGTCTGATTTTGTTGTATAAAACAAATTTCAATTTTTTTAATACGATCGATACGAAAAACTTGTTTAATTAATCGTAAAACAACCAGAACAATCAAGCAGCCTGTAATAGCTATGAAGTAATATCCCATACCAGTGGCTATCCCAATACCGGCAACAGTCCAAATAGATGCTGCTGTCGTCAATCCAATGACAGAACGGTTACTTACGATAATGGTTCCTGCTCCTAAGAACCCGATACCACTGACAATTTGAGAAGTCATGCGCATGATATCCGTGGAAACTATCCCAATTGTTTCTGGGTTTTCAAGTGAATAAACAAGAAGCTGCTTCGTAGCTTCTAACTGGGTCAAGGTCACTATGGCCGCTCCCATAGTGACTAATATGTGTGTACGTAAACCAGCATCACGGCCTTTCAGCTCTCTTTCGTAACCGATCACTCCACCCAAAACAAGTGATAGAGATAGACGCAAAAACATTTCCTGAAAAGTTAGACTGATCATAAGAATTCTCCTAGAAAACTAGATAATGAATTATTTGAATTGTATGGCTGTAGTTTTTAATAATATTTGGTTATAATTACCATAATATAGCAGTTGAAAAAAAGCAATCGAATGTACTTCAAAATTACATAACAAGTCAGATAGAAAGGATGAATAAAATGCGCTTTTCTTTTAAAGGGAAACAAGGTGGAAGTCATCCAGATGAGAATAAAGAAAGAACAGCAAACTTACCTATCGTTGAAGCTGAAGTCCCACGTATATTAGTTTTTCCAACAACTATGCATATTGGCGCTCCTGCGAATCCTGTGGTAGAAGTAGGAGACAAAGTAAAAATCGGAACGGTTCTTGCTGAAGCTGCTGGGAAAATCTCAGCTGCTATTCATTCCTCAGTTTCTGGAGAGGTGGTTGCCATTGAAAAAAGACAAACAGTCAATGGATTAGCCGATTGTATAGTGGTACAAAATAATCAAAAAGATGAAAAGGATGCGCCTATTATAAATTTTGATCAAAAATTAACGAAAGAATTTATTTTAGATGCTGTGAGAAAAGCTGGAATTGTAGGTATGGGAGGAGCCGCATTTCCTACATCCGTGAAATTAGATTCTCCACCGGGCAGTACAATCGATACGTTGATCATAAATGGAGCAGAATGCGAATCCTATTCTACTTCTGATCACCGTGTGATGATAGAATCCAGTGATGAAATCATACAAGGAATTCAAGTTCTGCGTCACTTGTTCCCTCACTTGAAAAGTATCGTAATTGGTATAGAAGATAATAAACCAGAGGCCATTGATGCCTTAGAAATTGCAAGTAGTGAATATGCTGATATTAGCATTCATTCTCTACGTACAAGGTACCCAGAAGGCTCAGAAAAAAATCTTATTCAAAATATTACAGGAAGAGAAGTTCCCCCAGGAGAATTGCCGGTAGCAGTCCATTGCGTCGTGTTGAATACCTCGACAACGCTGGCAATTTATCGTGCGACCACTTTTGGGGAACCTTTATACCAGCGTGTGGTTTCGGTATCCGGAACACCAGTAGTTGAACCGAAAAATTTACTCGTGCGAATTGGAACGCCGGTAGAATTTTTAATTGAGCAATGTGGCGGATTTAATACACTTCCGGGAAAATTATTGAGCGGCGGACCGATGATGGGCAAAACTCTCGCGGATGGAAGTGAACCGATTATTAAAGGGACAACTTCAATTACCGCACTTACCCCTGAAGAAGCTGAAGTGGGGGATAGTTCAGACTGTATTATGTGTTCTGAATGCGTGAATGTTTGTCCAGTAAGTTTACAACCAATATTGATCAGTGATGCCTTTGAAAGGGGAAATATTGAAAAGGCAAAGAAATTAGGAGCTATGGATTGTATTGAATGTGGAAATTGTTCCTATATTTGTCCATCCAAGATTTCCCTTCTAGAAAATATTCGAAGTGCAAAAGCTTTAATAAAAGCTGAACAAAATAAGGCAGGGTGATTAAAAAATGACACAGACAATGGAACTAGAAGGAAAACTTGTTCAGAGTCAATCTCCTCACATTCGCACAAAGAGGACTTCGTCTTGGGTTATGACACAAGTCCTCATTGCGCTCATTCCTCCAATTATTGCGGCAACGTACTTCTTTGGCTGGAAAGTCTTGTTGTTAGTCGGATTGGGTATGGCAACAGCTGTATTGAGTGAGTACTTATTTCAAAAATTTAGTTATCAAAAAATACGCATTCAGGATAGAAGTGCAATGGTCACAGGTGCTTTAATAGGATTAAGCTTGCCAGTGACCGCACCTTGGTGGACAGTAGTCATAGGAGCGATTTTTGCTATTGTAATCGTGAAACAGATGAATGGTGGGATTGGTAAAAACTACTTCAATCCGGCTGTAGCTGCCCGCGTTATGTTAAAAGTATTTTTTTCACCCTGGATCACTGATTGGGTACTACCAGGAACGGATGCTATCTCTACTGCAACGCCTTTAGAATTTATTGGGAATGGTGTTAAAACTGTGGCTGCAACGGTTCCTTCTATTGGAGAATTGTTTATGGGCTTCAACTTAGGTGGGAATGTGGGGGAAACGAGTAAATTAGCTATTTTAATGGGTATGATTTATTTGATTTTAAGACGTGTGATCAATCCTAAAATCCCACTATTGTATATAGTAACGACTATAGTAGCGACTGGTTTTTACTCAGGGTTCGACTTGGACTTTATGTTGACTCATGGCTTGACAGGAACACTATTCTTTGCGGCGACTTACATGGCTACAGATTATAGCTCCGGTTCATTAACACCTGAAGGAAAAACCGCTTTTGCCATAGGAGCCGGGTTGTTGACGGCATTCTTTAGAATCACATTCAATTTTCCAGGTGGAGTAGGTTTTGCTATATTGATAATGAATGCATTAGCACCTTATATTGATCAAAAATTAATGCCAAGAATTTATGGGCATCAACAACGTCCAGAAGTGAAGTACGATAGACAGGCTAAATAATAGATGGAAAAAAAGTAGTGGCTGAGATCATTGATCTCAGCCACTACTTTAATGAAATGGGAAAAAGAGCTAAAAAACCGTGTAGCTCTTTTTAAATTAACGTGTAGATGAGCAATCCTGCGACGCCAGAAAAAAGCATGATTTGAATGGGACCGAATCTTGTTTTTCTAAGTAATCCAATACTGATGGAGAAAAGTAATACTGAAATCCAATTGATTTGACTAAATTCAATTGGAAATTTCCCTTCGCCAAACAAGGCGGTCAAAAAAATAGATAACCCTGCTGATCCAATTAAAGCAACAACTGCTGGTCGCAAGCCTTGGATGACACCTTGAACAAGGGATAGATTCTGGAATTTAAAATAGAGCGTAGCAAGCAATAGCACAATAAAAACAGAAGGCAAAGTAACACCGATTGTAGCTACAATTCCTCCAGGAATGCCCGCTACTCGATTTCCCACAAAAGTAGCTGCATTAATCGCAATTGGACCAGGAGTCATTTCAGAAAGAGTCAAAACATCAACAAATTCTTGAGCAGTCATCCAACCTCTTTTATAAATTATTTGTTCTTGTATCAGAGGAAGTGCTGCATAACCTCCTCCAAAACTAAATAATCCAACTTGGAAGAAACTAATTAATAAATCGACTAAAATCATTGAGGTTCCCCCTTCTTACTTTTATAGGATTCGATCACAGTGGTAATAGCTCCGATTATCCCAGCGAACAGTAACAAAAGAAGTATATTGACGCCAAATCCAATACCAGCAATCAGGGCAATGACCATTACAATAACAGGTATAATTTTTTTTTGTTTGATGATTCGTAGAGCCATATTAACAACTACGTTTACAATAATAGCAGCGACACCTGCCTGCATACCCAATAAAATGTTATTTACTATAATATTATCTCGAACTGCTAAATATACATAAGAAACCACACTCATGATCACTAGGGGGGGCAAAATAGTTCCTAGAACTGTTACTAAAGCTCCAGAGACTCCAGCCATTCTATAGCCAATTAAAATAGAAGTATTTACAGCGATCGGACCAGGAGAAGATTGACCAATAGCAATCAAATCTAACATTTCATTTTCATCGATCCATTTTAACTCATTTACAAATCTTTTTTCCATTAAGGGGACAATGACATAACCACCGCCGAAAGTAAATGTACTTAAGTAAAATGTAGATGTGAATAGAGTCCAGTAAATAGACTTATCTTGTTTCATATAGCTCCTCCTTGTTAAACAGTTCTTTTTCCTTCACTAGTATAGACTATTTTTGGTGAAAATTCTAATTTCCTCTCTTCATAGCGTATAAATATCAAAACAATTCAATTTCGGATATACTACAATTAAGAAATAAGAGAGGGGTAGTCAAAATGAGTGATTGGAAAAATAATCTAAGTCAAAAAATTAGTGTGACCGTTGCGTTTTTATTTATGATAACGATGAATGGATTAGCTAACGCATTACCAATTAATGGCTTGAGCACAGGAGAAGTTTCTGGATCTTTTCCAAATTTATTTGAACCAGCTGGAATTACTTTTTCAATTTGGGGAGTTATCTATTTGACTTTATTCGCTTTTGTCCTCTACCAATGGAAAGACTTTACTCGAACAAATAGTGCTATAAGGATGAATACAGTAAAACTGATTCGTTACTTATTTATTTTCTCGTCTATTGTTAATGGACTCTGGATTCTTACCTGGCATTACAAAATCCTGTGGCTCTCATTGATATTAATGGGCTCTTTATTGGTTTCACTTATAAGTATACTAAGATTGATCCCGGTAGAAAAATTAACTATAAAAGAAAAGATAGTAGTTCAATTACCCTTTAGTTTATATTTTGGGTGGATAACTGTGGCAACCATTGCGAATGTAACAGCTTATTTAGTTCAAATAGACTGGCAAAGATGGGGGATATCAGAAGTCATCTGGACCGTCCTTATCTTACTTGTTGGATTCTTGATTGCTGCTTCGACAGCATTTATTAATAAGGATATTATTTATTTATCTGCTGTTATTTGGGGATATACAGGTATATTGATAAAGCACATAGGTGAGGAAGGATGGAACGGAGACTATCCAGTAATAGTCTTTACAGTCAGTGCATCGATCATACTTTTTATAGGAGTAGAAGTTATGATTTTTATTCGAAACAAAAAGAAAAGTATTTGATTTAGTCGCACTACTATATAAAAAAGGAGCAATCCATTCAACCAAATCATAAGGTCGGATGGATTATTTTTTTTGTAATATTGTATGGGTCATCAATGCTTCCTTTAAAGCTTTTTGCATATAGCCAATTCCACCGAGTCCAACTAAAGGAAACTCAAATAAATAGGGGTGGTCAGTAATCAAATTGAATAAAGTAATAAACTTATTTCCGCCTAAAACGACTATAGGTTCATTTTCTGATGCATTCAACGAACTCCATTGTTTTTTTAACAGCGTTAAAGAAATAGTTTCAGCAGTAGGTCCATTTTGCGTAAATCTCACATTATAAGTATGTGGCAGAATACTATCTGGATGGATAAAACCGTAGTAAGGAGATAGAATCAGATAATCAGTTTGATCTTGCTGGAGAGCATATTGCTTACATAGTGAGTGAAACGTACCGGTATAGGCTTGACTTGCGAGCGCTGGACCATGCGATTTGTCAGTATCCCAAATTTTTGGTTTACCTCCAGGAATAATGATCATAGGAAAGCTCCTTTTTGAAATTATGTTAAATACGAACATTAGAAGTATTTAATTAATTAAAATATGTTTATACTCTTGATTCTTGAAATTGAAAAAGTTATAGTGTGTTTACAAGTGAATACATCTAATATAATTAAGCGATATGGGCTTTAAGTCTCTACCGGGCACCGTAAAATGTCCGACTATTAGAATTGTACCAGCATTTTTTGTGTTGCAATTTATATAGTTTTTTTACGGATGAACAGGTAGTGTTCATCTTTTTTTTGTACTTAAAATTCCCACCGCTCATTATAAAAGATCTTCACTAAAAATTTGAAGAGAGTAGGGAATTTTTTATGGAGAAGTTCTTTCAATTGAAAGAAAATGGAACATCAGTAGCAACTGAAGTTATGGCAGGTCTGACTACGTTTTTCGCAATGTCGTATATAATATTTGTTAACCCAGCTATTTTATCATTAACAGGGATGCCTTCTCAAGCAGTATTCTTATCAACAATAATTGCTACGGTTGTAGGAACTTTAATCATGGGATTATTCGCGAATGTCCCCTATGCTCAAGCTCCAGGAATGGGATTAAATGCTTTCTTTACCTATACAGTAGTATTTGCTCTTGGATTTTCTTGGCAAGAAGCACTAGCAATGGTCTTTTTATGTGGGATCATCAATATAATTATCACGGTTACAAAAGTACGTAAAATGTTGATCCGTTCAATTCCAACTAGCTTACAACATGCTATTGGAGGTGGAATAGGGATATTCATTGCTTATATTGGAATAAAAAATGCAGGATTCTTAGAATTTACAACTGAAACAAATAATATTGTTGCCATTAACAATACACCATTTGACCCAAGCACTTCAAATTTCGAAGGAGGCATAAGCAGTATCGTAACTGATGGTGGAATTATTCCGGCATTAGTCAACTTTACAAATCCGGTCGCTTTATTGGCTTTGCTTGGGCTAGCTCTAACAATCATCTTGGTTATTAAAAAAGTCAAAGGAGCTATTTTGATTGGGATCATTTCAACGACTTTGATGGGCATACCTTTAGGCGTTACCAATTTGGCTGCTCTTTCTAATCCGGCTAATTCTTTGTCATCTTCTATTTCAGAATTAGGCACAACATTTGGGGCTGCATTTGGATCTGAAGGATTTGGTTCATTACTCAGTACTCCTTCACAGTATCCATTGATCTTAATGACTATTTTCGCATTCAGCTTAACAGACATTTTTGATACAGTTGGAACATTTATCGGAACAGGAAGAAAAACAGGTATCTTTTCAGCTGAAGATGAAGCTGCATTGGATAACAGTACAGGAATCAAAACGAAAATGGATAAAGCATTGTTTGCGGATGCTATTGCTACAACAACAGGAGCTATATTTGGAACTTCAAATGTAACAACATATGTAGAAAGTGCTGCAGGGATCGGAATGGGTGGTCGTACTGGGTTAACTAGTGTAGTTACAGCGGGCATGTTCATGTTAACGGCTCTCTTTTCTCCAATAGTATCTGTTGTACCAACTGCAGCAACAGCTCCAGCGTTGATACTCGTTGGTATAATGATGTTATCTTCTTTCACAGAAATAAATTGGGATGATTTAGAAGAAGCTATTCCCGCATTTTTCGCTTCAGTTTTTATGGGCTTAGCTTATAGTATTTCGTATGGTATTGCTGCTGGATTTATCAGTTACATTATTGTGAAATCAGTAAAAGGCAAAGCGAAAAAAGTTCACCCAGTAGTCTGGGTCACCGCTTCACTATTTATCATTAACTTTGCAATTCTGGCTTTGATCTAAACCAATCAAAAGGCGCCGACTCTCTAAGAGTCAGCGCCTTTTTTATTTGATCAGGATGCATAAATTACTCTAATCAAAGTGCGGATCAAATGAATTAGATACTATGAGCTCGATTTTTAGTGAATATATTTATTCATAACGCAAAGATTCGATCGGATCAAGTCTGGCTGCTTTTCTTGCAGGATAAATCCCAAAGAAAATACCAACTGCAGAAGAGAACAGGATGACAAGTCCGACAGCACCTAGCGTAATATCGGGAGTTATACCTAAGACGCTAGCAATTCCATTAGCTAAAAGAATACCAAACATTAATCCAATAATGCCTCCTATTAAACTAAGAATAACAGACTCCATTAAGAATTGGACAAGGATGGTTCGTGTAGTAGCTCCGAGAGCTTTCCGAGTGCCTATTTCTCTGGTCCGTTCAGTAACAGAAACGAGCATGATATTCATAACTCCGATACCACCAACAAGCAAGGCTATAGCTGCTACCGCTGCAATAAAGTTAATAAACAGGCTTAATACATTGTTCACCTGATCGAGAGCCTGTAACATATTGTAAGCAGTATAATTATTTTCGCCCACAGAATTGTGCCTGATTTCTAGCAATCGAACGGCTTGATTGGAGATAGGCTCAATATCGTCAGTTGTCTCAACCTGGATAGTTAAACTGTTGATGTTTGAAGGAATAGATGATAATTGTGACATTGTCGTATGCGGAACGGCAAGCATGACCGGCATCTGGCTCAGATCAAAAGTTCCTTGCAAATCTTCAAAGGCTCCTGCTACGACACCAACGATCTGTAAATTCAACTGCTCTCGGTTTACATCTAGACGAATCATTTCACCGACCACATCGGTCCGATCATTGAATAATGCGCGAGCAGTATCTTCAGAAATCACGGTCACATTTTTCATATCATCATACTCATTTTGATTAAAATAACGACCATGAATAACCGTTGCATCCATTGATTGATTCGTAAATTGGATATCAGGTGTTCCATACCAGGCGACGGCTGTTCGTGTTTCAAAATCAGAAGAAAGTTCACTTCTAGTCTGATTATCAGAAGAGATATATTCGATTTCAGGAATGGTTTCCTTTAAAAGTTGAATGTCTTCGTTTGTAATCATTTCCTGGGATCCTGTCTCATCTTCTGCACTTAACGTAATGGAAGTGGAGCCTAAATCACTAAATGTTTGAGTCAATTGATTAGCAGCACCATTCCCGACAGAGAGTATAGCAATAACTGCCGTGATGCCTATGATGATACCTAACATAGTTAGAAATGAACGCATCTTATTAGCAAAGATACTATCAAAAGCCATTTTCAAATTTTCTTTAAAAAACATTTATACTCCTCCTTTCGGAAGAACTTTCGGTTCTTGTAGCTCGTCACTTTGGAGAATACCATCACGAAACGAGATGATTCGTTTCGTGTATGCTGACATTTCGGATTCATGAGTCACCATTACAATAGTAGTTCCTTCTTCATTTAGCTGTTGGAAAATGCGCAAGATATCCAAAGTCGTTTTTGAATCCAAATTCCCAGTCGGTTCATCGGCCATCAATACAGATGGATTATTGACAATTGCGCGAGCGATCGCGACACGCTGTTTTTGTCCACCGGATATTTCATTTGTTTTATGGTACATTCTATTTTCAAGCCCTACGCGTTTTAATGCTTCTTCTGCTCTTCTTTTACGTTCTTTCATAGGAACTTTAGCATAAACTAATGGGAGTTGAACATTTTCTAGTACGTTCATGCGGGGCATAAGATTAAATGACTGAAAAACAAAACCAATCTCTTTATTGCGAATTGCTGCACGCTCATCATCAGTCAAATCAGATACATCTTTTCCATTTAAAAAGTATTTACCTGAATCGAAACTGTCAAGTAACCCTAGGATATTCATTAAAGTGGATTTTCCCGAACCACTAGGCCCCATTATCGAAGTGAATTCTCCTTCTTGAATCGTCAATGTCACATGGTCCAGTGCAGTTAAAGTTTCCGATCCAGTACGATAAATTTTCACAATATCTTTTATTTCAATCATTTGAATGCTCCTTTCTTATTCGGTTATAACAGCTGAGCCGTCTTCAATGGACTCAGTAGGTGAAAGGATCACTTCATCATTTTCTTCTAAGCCATCAACAATTTCAATGCCACTAGGTGATTGGATACCAATAGACAGTTCAACTTTTTTTGCAGTTTCATTTTCTACTACAAAAGCATAAGGGCGATTTTCATCGTCATAAAGCAGTGCTTCAATTGGGAGAATAAGCACGTCTTCAGCAGAATTTACTAGTATATCAACATCTATATCGAACCCTGCAACTATTTCTTCAGGTGTTTCATCAAAAACAATGCGGGTAGCTAATGTACTCGAAGTACCAAGCTGTGATTGTGTTTGTGTAGCGACTGGAGCAACAAAGTCTACGGTCCCAGTATATTCACTGTTTCCATATGTCAATGCAACTTCTTGACCTTCTTTGACTAACGCACTGTCAGATTTTGATAATGAAAGAGCGACCTCTAGGTCTTCTAAATTACTTAAGACTAGAGAGGGAGTACCTTTTTGTGCACTTGAATCGATTGTTTCTTCAGTGATATTTAATTCAACGATCGTACCGGCAAAAGCGGCTTCGTGAGTGGTTCCATCCATATAAGAAACGAGTAAATCTCCTTCTTCGACAGTGTCTCCCACTTCAACAGGTAATTCAGATACAAGGCCTTGTCCAACTATTTCTTGTTTTTCGCTGGGTTCGATCGTACCTGTCGCAGAAACCATTTCTGAAATAGACCCCCGTTCAATTGGTGCAGTACGAACTGTAGGAGTTTCATCTGTAGTTCCTCCTGCCCAGATGTTATAACCAATAAAGCCCACAACGGCAAGTGCTACTAATATACCTATCCATTTTTTCATATTGTTCATTCCTTTCTTAGTATGTACACTCTTATTCAAATCTAATGGAAAAAATAATCCTTTCTAGAATAAGTTTCAGACTTTTCTAAAAGAGTAAATATGTCTTCCTAGAGAGTACGTGTCTATCTCTTAATTATAACTTTTATAGAAAGAAGTAGCTAGTCCGTTATCTATCTTCATACAAAAAACACAAAATCTTCAAAAACAGGATATATTTTACCCATCGCAATTTTACGCGTATAATTGGGTAAAAGGATGGGATGAAAATGAAAAATGAATTTTTTGTTGTCGGTGATATTCATGGAGAAATCACTCTAGTAAAAAAATTGTTAGAACATTGGAACTCTCAAACGCAACAGTTACTGTTCTTAGGTGATTTAGGTGATCGTGGAGAAAATCCCAAAGAATGTTTTGAATTAGTTCAAAATTTAGTTCAAACTGAAGGGGCAATTTGTCTAAAAGGAAATCATGAGGATATGCTGATAAACTATTTGGAAAATCCTGAGAGACACTATGCAAATTATTTGTTGAATGGTGGAATAAAAACAATTCAAACTTTTTTAGCTGGGAAAGAAATGGATAAAGCAGATGATAATCCAGAAGGATGGGCTAAAAGTATCAAAGCGTATTATCCTAAACTCTTACCATTCTTAAAAGAACTTCCTCTATATTAT
This sequence comes from Lacticigenium naphthae DSM 19658, assembly GCF_000425865.1. Lineage (GTDB taxonomy): Bacteria > Bacillota > Bacilli > Lactobacillales > Carnobacteriaceae_A > Lacticigenium > Lacticigenium naphthae. The sequence continues at coordinate 11,171 of NZ_AUEG01000003.1, read as the reverse complement.
GAATGGGGAAACTATCTTTTTGTTCACGCAGGAGTCAATCTGATGAAGTCAAACTGGCAAGATTCTGATGAACAAGATTTTGTTTGGATCAGAGAAGGTTTTTTTGATCAACCTAATAATACAGATAAGATTATTGTATTTGGTCATACGGTTACTTCGATGCTTCATAAGAATCGAAAGGATACTTCTATTTGGGATTCTGGAGACGGGAAAATCGGATTAGACGGTGGAGCGGTATATGGAGGCACACTACATGGGGTAGTGTTTGACAAGGAGGGAATGAAGGAACATTTTTCTATTCCAAAATAGTAATGTTAGAAAGGGATTATGACATGACAGCTATAGGTATCATATCTGATTTGCATATCGATCGAAATCAAAAAGCTCTCAAAAAAGGAGAAACTTACGATCGATTACTCAGCCAAATCATTTTAGAGAAGCAGGTAGAATTTTTATTGATAGCTGGAGATGTCTCGAACCAGTATGAAATGACTCAAGATTTCCTTGAAAAAGTTCAGAAGTTGTCAGGTATCCCTATTTACTTTGTTCCAGGGAATCATGATTATTGGGTAATGAAAGAATCGAGCAAATCAACACGAATGATCCATCAATTCTATTCTCAGCAACAAGAGTCATTAATAGGCAATCCCCGGATTTTAAATGATGAATGGGCACTTGTTGGGAATCCTGGGTGGTACGATTATGGATTTGCTGATGATGAAAAGTTCTCAGAAAAGGACTTTCAAAAAAAGCAATATAAATTTGCTTCATGGAATGATCGTCACCATGTGGACTGGGAGCAAAACGATAGGAAAGTCAGTTCAGATATGCTCATTCAATTGAAGAAAGATCTGCACTCGGTAAAAGACAAAAAAATAATTTTGATGACTCACGTAGCCACGCATTCAGAATTTGTCATGCCTCTTCCACACCGGTTGTATGATTATGCCAATGCATTTCTAGGCGCCAAAGAATATGAAGGTTTATATACTGAGTTTCGCTCCATTCAGTATAGTATCATGGGACACGTCCATTTTAGAAAAACTTTTCGCGATAAAGGTGTAACTTATATAGCAGCCTGTCTAGGATTGCAACGGCATTGGGAATTGAAAGATGCAAAAAAGCAGATAGAAAATACACTCGTAGTGATTTCACTCTAAAAGAATAGGTCAATGTTAGCTCATCTCTTTAGATTCTGTTAAACTAAAGAGGTGAGTTTTAAAATGTATAGAGTTATATTTCAAAATTGTAATGGAGATGAATAGTGTGGAAAGTCAAATTGAATACAAAACATTAAATCTTTTAAATGAAGAGATGGAGTCTTTTTCAAAAAAACAGATTGAGACAGTTTTAGATTTATTATTAACAGGGAATACAGTTCCTTTTATAGCTCGTTACCGTAAAGAAGTTACAGGTTCTCTTGACGAAGTTCAAATCAGAGAAATCGAAGAGCGGTATCATTATCTATCCCAATTGGAAAAAAGAAAAGAAGATGTACTAGCAAATATCGAAGAACAAGGGAAGCTTACAGAACAATTGGCTAAAAAAATTAAAGATGCTACCAAAATGCAGAGAGTGGAAGATCTTTACAGGCCATATAAGCAAAAGAGGAGAACAAAGGCAACAATTGCTAAAGAAAAAGGATTAGAACCTTTAGCGAATTGGATTCTATCTTTTCCCAAAGGAAATATTGAACTAGAAGCAAATAAATATATCGATGTAGAAAAGGAGTTACTAACAACTGGTGAAGTTTTAGCAGGTGTCCATGAAATTGTTGCTGAGTTCGTTTCCGATAAACCTGAATATCGTGAATGGATACGTACATTCACTGAGAAGACTGGACAATTTGCTGCAACTGTCAAATCGGAAGAAGATGACGAAAAGAAAGTTTATGAAATGTATTATTCTTATAGTGAACCGATACGCTCAATTGTGTCGCATCGAATACTTGCCTTAAATCGGGGCGAAAAAGAGGGGATTCTCTCTTTGTCGATTGAAGTAGATGAAGAAAAAATTCATTCCTTTATCTTTCAAAATGAAGTATCCAATTCAACTAATGATGAAGCAACCATGCTTGTGAAAGAAGCCATACGGGACAGTTATAAGCGTTTTATTGGACCAGCAATTGAAAGAGAAATACGGTCTACGCTTACTGAAAAAGCAGAAGATCATGCCATTCAATTATTTGGAGATAATTTAAGAAATCTTCTGTTACAGTCCCCATTAAAAAACAAAACAATACTTGGATTTGATCCGGCTTATCGCACAGGATGTAAATTAGCAGTAATAGATGCAATCGGTAAATTTCAAGATGTTTCTTTGATTTACCCGCATCCGCCTGCACCTACTTCCAAACGTGCATCCGCAAAAGAAGACTTACAGAAACTATTGCGTAAACATCAAGTGGATATTGTGGCCATTGGGAATGGTACTGCTAGTAGGGAATCCGAATCATTCGTAGCAGATGCATTAAAAGATATGGATGAGAAAATAGCTTACGTGATTGTAAATGAAGCCGGGGCTTCGGTGTACTCTGCTAGCCCAGAAGCACGTCGGGAATTCCCAGATTTACAGGTTGAAGAAAGAAGTGCTATCAGTATTGCTCGGAGATTGCAAGATCCCTTGGCAGAATTAGTGAAAATCGATCCGAAATCAATTGGTGTAGGACAATACCAACACGATGTTTCTCAAAAGAAGTTAACTGATCAGCTTGATTTTGTTATTGAAACAGTGGTCAACCAGGTGGGGGTCAATGTAAATACTGCTAGTTCAGCCCTATTACAACATATATCTGGATTAAACAAGACTACTGCACAAAATATAGTATTGTATAGAGAAGAAAACGGCTCTTTCGAAAAAAGAACGGAATTAAAAAAAGTAGCACGGTTGGGACCCAAAGCATATGAGCAGTCAATTGGTTTTCTGAGAATCCCTGGCGGAAAAAATCCGCTTGATAATACGGGTATTCATCCAGAAACATATAAGGAAACTGAAAAGATATTAAAAATGGCTAAGGTAAATAAAAATGAGTTAGGCACTGAGGAAGCTAGAGAAAAATTGTTGTCACTTTATCTTAATGAATTAGAAAAAGAGCTAGAAATAGGGACGGAAACAATTAAAGATAGCGTAAGTGCACTGATAAAACCGGGGAGAGATATGCGGGAAGATATGCCGGCCCCCTTACTGAGGACAGATGTATTAACGATGGGAGACCTGAAAACGGGAATGCAACTGGAAGGGACGGTTCGAAACGTAGTAGATTTTGGGGCTTTCGTTGATGTAGGTGTAAAACAAGACGGACTCGTTCATATTTCCAAATTAAGCCAATCATTTATCAAGCATCCAAGTAAGGTAGTTTCTGTGGGAGATATTGTAACAGTTTGGGTGGATTCAGTCGATTTACACAAAGGTAGGATCGCATTGACACGAATAAATCCTAATGAAAATCATGGATGATCGAGAATTACAAAATTTGGTCGAATTCACTTCTATTCATTATTTTAAAAAAGAATTTTTGCATGAAGCTTTTTTTAATAAGCGTTTGCGAACAACCGGGGGAAGATACCATTTACATTCACATGATCTAGATTTCAATCCCCTCGTTTATGATATATATGGATTAAATGAGCTTATTAAAGTGATTAAACATGAACTTTGTCATTATCACTTGCATTTGGAGGGAAAAGGTTATCTACACCGTGATGTTGACTTCAAAAAACTTTTGATACAAACGGGTGGTTCGAGGCATGTCCCGTCTTTAGTTAAGAGAGAGGGAAAGTACCGGTATCAATGTCAAGATTGTGGATCGACTTATGAGAGACTGCGAAAAATGAATGTTCAAAAATATGTTTGTGGAAAGTGTAGTGGAGAATTGAAGTTGCAGATTAAATAATATGGACCTATTCCAATTAGTTAGCGAGATGACTGATTGGAATAGGCTCTTTATCTGGTTTTGAGAGTCAGAAAAAGCTTTACAAGTGAAAGTGGAATTGATACAATAAATTTTGTGATGATCAGCGGTCGTGGCGGAATGGTAGACGCGCTAGCTTGAGGGGCTAGTGGGGAAATATCCCCGTGGAGGTTCAAGTCCTCTCGGCCGCATAATGAATAGTGAAAAAGCAGTTTGGACCCAAGAGTCCAAACTGCTTTTTTGATTATAATTGGATGTAAATATTTCAGGGTCATTGAAGTTCTCACTAAATGGTTTATTTTATTTTTAATGTAAAATGGGTAGTTTTTTTAGAAATCCATGGAAAAACAGATGATCAATAGTATACTTAACAAAACAAAAAGAAGTTTATACGTCATTTTGTATTTTAAAAGAAAATAATAATGAAAGTCTAATTTTTGTAGTGTATAATTATAAATGTAGGCGTTTTACTAATCGCTACTGCAAAGGGGGAGAGATAATTTTGAAATTTGGTATATTAGATTATTTGCCAAACACAAAATGGTTATCCAATAGAAAGCTGTTAGATAATCGCATTGAAACAGCCAAATTAGCAGAAAAATATGGATTTAATAGATATTGGTTTTCTGATCAAAAAAGAAATACGTTACTGGTTGGGCGAACACCAGAACTTATATTGTCGCACTTGGTAAAACATACAAGGCATATTCAATTGGGGACTCCAGCGGTATTGTATCCTTTCTATGATGCAGAGAAAATAAATGAATCCTATTCTATTTTAGGTCAAGTTTATGATGGTCGATTTAATTTAGGGTACGCTCAAGCACCACAGGATTTGATTTTCTGGTCGATGCAATTGAATGAAGAAAATTTGGTTAAATCTGGATTTGAAAATGAAGTCAAAAAAATAAAACAAACAAAATTTATGCCGGAAATATTTATCATGGGTTCCACTATGGAAAGTGCTCAAATTGCTGGAGAAAAAGGTGTTGGATTTGTTTACACATTCCATATGCAACCACAAGAGGTTTTAGAAATAATTAAACATTACCGAACGGTTTTTAAAAACTATCATCCAAACAAAAATTCTTTAGTATTGTTCACCTGTTTTGTTATTGTAGAGGATTCGCATGAAAAAGCGGAAGATGAATGGGCAAGTTTTCTTAAGTGGTATGCAGCTACTTCACTTCCAAACCCTGAAGAAATTTTAGACATTAGTGAATATGGTGATACATCTATAGATGAAACGTTGGTTGATGAAAAAAGTGTGAGAGGAACACCACTAGAGGTATTAAATCAATTAAAAGAGCTAGAAGAAAAATACAAAGTTGATGAATTTCTGCTAATTTTGAATATCCACGAACCTCAGAAATCAAATCGAGGATTGATCACTATTGGACAACTTATGGATTAAATTAGTAAAAAACTTAAACTTTGAACTATCTTAAAGGAGGAAATCAAATGGTTTACCAAGCATCAACTGACCGTTATGATAAAATGATTTACAATCGAGTGGGAAATAGCGGGTTGAAATTACCAGCACTATCGTTAGGAATGTGGCATAATTTTGGCCACGTGGACTTATTTGAAAAAAGTCAAAAAGTAGTTAGACGGGCATTCGATTTGGGGATAACTCATTTTGATTTAGCCAATAATTATGGTCCACCTGCAGGAAGTGCTGAAGAAAACTTCGGGAAAATTCTAAAAAAAGATTTTTTGCCTTACCGTGATGAAATGATTATTTCTTCTAAAGCTGGATTTTATATGTGGGAAGGCCCTTACGGAGATTATGGTTCAAAAAAATCTTTGACCGCTAGTCTTGATCAAAGTTTAAATCGAATGGGGTTAGATTATGTTGATATTTTTTATCATCATAGACCAGATCCAGATACAAATTTGGAAGAGACCGCTCAAGCATTAGACCTCTTTGTTCGTCAGGGAAAAGCCCTGTATGTAGGTGTATCAAACTATAATGCGGAACAGACAGAGGAAATCATCAAACTATTTAATGACATGAAGACACCTTTTGTTATTCATCAACCGAGCTATAGTATGTATAATCGTTGGGTAGAAGATGGATTGACGGATGTATTAAATAAATATCAGAAAGGTGCTATAGCGTATAGTCCTTTAGCTCAAGGAATGTTGACAGACCGTTATTTAGGTGGAGTAGATGAAGATTCACGTGCAGCTAGAGAATCAAGTGCATTTTTAACTGTAGAAGATGTTAATAAACAATTAGATAAAACGAGAAAATTAAATGAAATTGCTAAAGAACGAAATCAGTCTCTTGCACAAATGGCTATAGCTTGGCTATTACGTGATGGAAATATGACTAGTGTATTGATTGGCGTAAGTAAAATCAGTCAGTTAGAAGATAATGTCGAGGCATTAAAAAATATTCAATTTAGTCAGACTGAATTGAATAAAATCGAAAAGATTTTAGCTAGTTGATATGACAACAGCTTTGTTTGATGAAATTCATCATGTTGCCATTATCGCTTCAAATTATCAAAAATCTAAAAATTTTTATGTAAACAAATTGGGTTTTCCTATTATACATGAAGTGTATAGAGAAGAAAAAAAATCGTTTAAGTTAGACTTGAAGGTGGGAAATCAGGCTATCGAATTATTCTCTTTTATCGATCCACCTAAAAGGGTTACCGACCCAGAGGCAACTGGATTAAGGCATTTATGTTTTAAAGTCAAAGATTTGAAAGCTACAATTGCTAAATTAAACTCACTGAATATAGATGTGGAGCCAATTCGTGTAGATCCTTATACATCTAAGCGATTTACTTTTTTTCAAGATCCAGATTTTCTACCTATAGAAATATATGAAAGCTAGTTCGAATTATAGATACATTACTATTTGTCAAAAGAGGATTGAGGGGGATATCATACCTCAACCCTCTTTTGTTTAAAGTATGTAGTTATTTAAACTATGAAAACAAGGAGTAAAAAAATGGCGATTTTAGCATTTGATATTGGAGGAACTTCGGTAAAATTTGGTATTTGGGAAAAAGATAGATTAGTTAAAAAAGGTAACTTCAGAACACCTAAAACATGGAACAACATGAAACGTGAATTTTTAGAAATAAAAGACAAGCTTGCAATAGATTATCCCATTGAAGGTGTTGCCATAAGTTCTCCAGGTGCAGTCAATCAAAAAGAAAAAGTGATTGAAGGAGTAAGTGCCGTACCTTTTTTACATCAATTTCCAATTTATGATGAATTAGAAGAAATTTTTGAGGCTCCTGTTGCAATCGAAAATGATGCTAACAGCGCTGCTTTGGCTGAAGTCTGGAAAGGAGCAGCTAAAGGATTACAAAATGTTCTATTCATTGTTATCGGTACTGGAATTGGCGGTTCCGTAATCGTAAATGGAGAAGTACAACACGGTAAGCATCTCTTTGGTGGGGAGTTTGGCTTCACGCTGATCAACGGAACAAAAACCTTTAGTGAATTGGGCACTGCTGTAGGGATGGCTAAAAGATATAACAAGCAAAAAGGGACGACTCTAACAGGGGAGGAAGTTTTTAAACAGGCTGAAGCAGGTGATGAAATTGCCCAGAAAGAAGTAGATACTTTTTACAATTCTTTAGCGATAGGAATTTATAATCTACAATATAGTTTTGATCCTGAATTGATTTTGCTCGGTGGTGGAGTATCGAACAAACCTGATTTATTAGATCAGTTAGATGGTTATCTAGAAAAAATTATAAAGAAAGTAAAAATAGCTCCTTTTAAACCAGAAGTTGCTTTGTGTCAGTACAGAAATGATGCGAATTTGATAGGAGCAGTGTACAATTTTTTCCAGCAAAAAGGAGAGAAAGTCGATGAAACTAAAGAGAAATGATCGGATTTTATTTATTGGTGATAGCGTAACGGAAGCTGGGCGCAATATTTCTGATGATTTAGATTTAGGAAAAGGATACCCTTTATTAGTTGGCAGTGAGTTATTTAGAAAGTATCCAGATTATCATTTTTCTTTTATTAATAGAGGTGTCGGGGGGAACAAAATTAGAGACTTGGTCGATCGATGGGAAGTAGATTGCTTGAATCTTAAACCCGATATCGTTTCTATTCTGATTGGAATCAATGACACCTGGCATAACATTGATTCAGATATTTTTGGGACAGAAGCAGAGTTTGAAAATTTCGAATCGGACTATCGTTTTTTATTGAAGCAAGTTTTGCAGCGAACAGATGCTAGAGTGATCCTCATCGACCCATTTGTGTTAGCCTACCCAAAAGATCGTTCAAGTTGGCGCAAAGATCTTGATCCACGCATTCAAATTGTTCGAAAAATGGCGAGAGAATACCAAACAGATTATATTCCGTTAGATGCTTTATTGAATAAAACCGGGCTTTCTTACGGATTTAAATTTCTTACTGGAGAGGATGGAGTTCATCCTACCTTAGCTGGTCACTCTTTTATTGCTCAAGAATGGTTAAACAACTGTAACTTAAATTAAAAACTATTGTAATTTGTCAAATTCATGGTATACTACTTGGTATGCGATGAGTTGACTCTTGTTCAGATGGTATTTTATCATTTCGTCTTCGGACGACAAGTGGACAAGATAGTTTTATGCAGGTCACAGTACTTTAGTACACAGCAGGATGCTGGTGAGGACGTAAGATCGCTGTGAACGATCCCGTCACATCTATTTTAGATGTTTGCAAAACAACAGACTTACTTTGAGATTGAGCCAGTATGACTGGTTTTTGTCTCAAGTAGGTCTGTTTTTTTTGTTTTACAAAAGAATAATAGATGAAAAATCATATTTCTTTATCTATTATTTGGTTCTATGGGATAATAAGGTAAAGTAAAATGGAGGATATTATGGGAAAACAAAAATTGTATATGATCTCACTAGATGCATTTGGGTCGAAAGATCTAGACTATGCAAAAACATTACCGAATTTTAACTATTTATTGAAAAAAAGTGCACTAGTTAAAAATGTCGAAACGGTTTATCCTTCTCTAACCTATATGTGTCATACGTCTATTTTGACGGGACTTTATCCACATAAGCATGGAATCACACACAATACAAAATTACAACCGAGTAAAAGCTCACCAGATTGGTTCTGGTATGCTCAAGATATTCAAAGTTCAACAATTTTTGATATCGCACACGAGAATGGATGGAATGTTGCCAGCTTTTTATGGCCAGTCACTGGAAAAAGTCGATCCATCGACTATAATCTAACGGAAATTTTTCCTAATCGTTCTTGGCAAAATCAAGTTATGGTCTCTCTTTACTCAGGAAGTCCTTTTTTTGTATATCAACTAGATAAAAAATTCGGAAAATTGAGAAATGGGATAATGCAACCGGAATTAGATGAATTTTTAACTGCGGGAATCATCGATACGATAAAAACTAAAAATCCCGATTTAATGGCTATACATTTTGTTGATTTAGATTACATGCGCCACCATCATGGTGTGGATTCTAAACAAGCCAAGGCAGCTATTCAGCGAATGGATCAGCATCTTGGACAAATTATACGTGCAATGAAACAACAAGGAATTTTTGATGAAACAATTTTAGCTATATTTGGTGATCATTATCAAATCGATACACACACGGCGATCCGATTAAATGTGTTGTTCAGACAAGAAGGCTGGATAGAAGTAGACAAAAATGGGCATGTAAAGAAATGGAAAGTTATAGCACAGCCCGCAGAAGGCTCGTGCTACATTTATAGTAATGGTGAGGTATCTGATCAATCGATTTTTGAGCTTTTACAACTGTATCCAGATTGCATCGAAGTCATTTATAACCAGGAGCAAGCAAATGCTCTCGGGGCTGATCCAGATTGCACTTTTTTAATTGAAGCCAAACGAGGTTTTTATTTTCTTCCTGAAAACAACAAACCATTCATGGAAACTGTCAAAGAGAAAAATTCATTGTATAAGGCCACTCATGGATATAGTCCAACAAAAGATAATTATGAAACATTTTTGATGATGAGTGGACCGACAATTAATACTGGAATGGTAATTGAACAAGCTCGTTTAGTTGATGAAGGTCCTACATTTCTACACGCATTAGGTCTAAGCTTCCCTACTTCAACAGATGGGAAAATACTGTTTGATTTATTTGAAAATCAATGAGAATTCCGTAATCAACATGAATTTTAAAAAGTGAGAGACTATTCTAGAGAAAAAGACTCTACCCATAGTGCTTACGTGCAAAAATATGGATGAATAGTGAAGCGGACTTCTTTTTCGTGAAGGGTTGTTTTTTTTATTGATGGGGCAGGAATAATCTCTTTAAGGCTAACTTTGGTAGGGACGGATGGAGTAATTCTTATCGGTTACTCAAGAGCAAGCAGGCTAATCATTCAAGGATTAGAAGAAAATAAGATGTATTTGCTGGATAGTCTAATCTATTTTCTCAGTTGTATTTCTGTCTTAATAACTACTTCTCTCTAGTAAATTTTTTTTCAGTCAAAGCTATTTAAGATGATGTTCAAGCTCAAAATCATTCTGGTTTTGGAAAATTAAATTCAAAAAAGGGTTACATTAATTTTTTGGGGCATTTTGTTTTCAATAAGTGGAACGCCATTGTTTTTGTGAAAGAATCACAAAAATAGATTGCTAAATTGAAAAAGGCATGAGGGGGAGTTGAAATGCCAAAAGTAGAAAAAAAGCCACATGAAGTAGGGCCGAGTGATGATGAAGATGTAATCATTAAAACAAGGGGAATAAAATTCTATTTTGAAAATTACTATTCGATTATTTCTTTGGTAAACGATATTTTGATTGGATTGATGTATTTTGTCGGAAGTTTGGGAAATTTATTAGGTGCTCCTGAAATATTTGGGCTGATTTTGTATATATTAGGCGCTTTTTTCTTATTGTTACGTCCGCTGATTCGAATTTTCCGTAAAATATGGTTCTATGTCAAATGGTGTTGGTCAGTATTTCCCGAGGTAGAAAACAGAACTGTTTTCTACCTTTTTTTATGCGCTTTTCATTGTTCGTTGCTTTTCTATTTCTTTTTCTTCTATAAACGTTAAAGGTCTACTTTCTTTATCTGTTTTCTCAGTTAATTTAAAGCTAATAAGAATACGTGCTCTTAAATGATTGAAATTACGGTAACCATAGCCACTTCGTTTGACTGTTTTTATCTTATTGTTAATGCCCTCTAAATGTCCGTTGGACAAGGTATATTTACAGGAGTTCTCTATTGAATCAAGGTATTTATTCAGGGTTTGGAACGTTGTTCTGATGTACCTCTTCACC
>NZ_AUEG01000002.1 GCF_000425865.1 Lacticigenium naphthae DSM 19658 | reverse complement strand
ATCCGTTTCCGGATGTTATCCCCCTCTCATGGGCAGGTTCCCCACGTGTTACTCACCCGTTCGCCACTCTTCCACTCTCTGCAAGCAGAGAGCTTCAGCGTTCGACTTGCATGTATTAGGCATGCCGCCAGCGTTCGTCCTGAGCCAGGATCAAACTCTCGTTAAAGTGTTTGTGACTCAATTTGAATGTTACGTTATTTCTTTTGCAAATTTTACTTTGCCTGTGTTGTCTTAATTAAAAATCAAGACACCTGCACAATTGATTGTGTTTGCTTTGTTTAGTTTTCAAAGGTCAATTCATTGTCGCCGTTATCAGCAACTTTTATATCATAACATCATTTGCAACTCGAGGTCAATAGGAAATTTCATTTCCCAAAAACTTATTTATGAGTTGTTCGTGTTGTTGTTTTCTAGCACGTTTATAAATATACCATCGATTAGATGAATCGTCAAGATAAACCGGATATTATTTCGATTTATTGTTGCTATTCTTTTTTTATCGCAATAACAGGATACATCCGCCTATATTTCCTGAACCAAAACTGGTCTGATTTATTGATCCTTTCAAACAAAAAAGTATTTCTATTAAAAAATCAGAATACTCTGAGATTTCAATAGAAATACCCTGTCCCTCATTCTTATGAGAGATTCACTTTACTTATTTCCAATTGTCTTTAATAAAACCCGCTCTTCCTGAACCTTTATTATACAGTTTGTAGTGGACAGGAGCTTTTTTATAATAGTCTTGATGGTATTCTTCTGCTTCATAAAAAGGTTTAGCTTCTTCTATTGTTGTGACAATCGGTTCAAGAAATCTTCCGCTTTCTTCTAAAGTCTTTTTAGAAGCCTGTGCAATTTCTTTTTGCTTTTCATTATGGTAAAAAATCACTGGTCTATATGAAGAACCACGGTCTGCAAATTGTCCGCTGGCATCAGTAGGGTCTGTTTGTCTCCAGTATATTTCTACTAATTCTTCAAAAGAGATCTTTTCGGGATCATATAAAATTTGAATAGCTTCCGTGTGACCTGTAGTCCCCGTTGTCACTTCTCTATACGTAGGATCAGGAATATCCCCTCCGGTGTATCCTGAAGTGACTTTCTCAATTCCTGGTATCTCATCAAAAGGATGGACCATACACCAAAAACAACCTCCAGCAAATGTTGCTTTTTGAAAATTTTGATCATTCATCTACATTTCCCCTCCGATTTCTATGATTCTAGATAGATCATAAGATAGTATTCTTTTTTCTTCTATACAATAGGTTACATGTATTTTCAAAGAATGCATTTATACTCTCTCAATCAGAAACAATTACAATTTTCCCAAGAGCGTGATGTGTTTCGCTTAGTCCATGCGCCTCATAGATCCCTTTTTCTGTAAGCGGGTATTTAGATCCAATAACAGATTTCACTTTCCCGGCTGCCATTAGATTTGCAATTTCTGTTAACTCTCGCCCATTGGGTTCTAACCAAATACTTTCAAAGCCTACGTCGTACTGTTTTCTAACTTCTTCATCAGCCAGTCCTACAATCGAAATCATTCGCCCTGTTTTTTGTTTTAAAACTTTAAAACTTTCTTTTTGCACTTCTCCACCTACAGTATCTAGAACTAGGTCTATTTCGTTTAAGAGTTCCGCAAAATTATCCGTTTTGTAATCAATGACCTGATCTGCACCTAATCCGAATAATAAGTCGTGGTTCTTTTGGCTTGCTGTTGTAATGACCTTTGCACCAACAGATTTTGCTAACTGAATAGCATAGGTCCCAACCCCACCTGCACCAGCATGTACCAAGACTGTTTCTCCTTCTTTCAACTTGCCGTAATTGAATAACCCTTGCCACGCAGTCAAACCAGCAAGCGGAACGGCTGCCGCTTCTTCAAAACTAATGTTTTCTGGAATCTTAGCAAGTAATGATTGATCTACTATAGTGTATTCAGCGTACGTGCCAAAACGAGTTGTCTCTGGGCGAGCAAAAACTCGATCTCCAACTTTCCAGCCTATTACCTCATTGCCTATTTCACTGATTATTCCACTCACATCCCATCCAAGAATAATTGGGAATTGCCAGTCCATCATTTTTTGCAGATAACCTTCGCGTAGTTTCCAGTCGATTGGATTAACAGATGTAGCTTTTACTTCGACAACTACTTGCTTTGCATTTGCCTTAGGTTCCTCTACTTGCATTTCTTTCAGTACTTCCTTGCTTCCATATTTTTCAATTGCTATTGCTTTCATGATTTCCTCCGATATATTCAATATACTTATTATTTGTTAGTTAACACTCAACTTACATTAAATCATTCTTATTTTAATTACCAATCATTTGCCTCTACTTCTTATAAAAATTTACAAAAATATCTCTAATGAAAGATCATCTGTCTCTCATTAAAGATACCTTCTCAAAAGAACTATTTAAGGATTTTTCTGTTATGAATTCAGTTGCAAGCTAAAGCGCTGTTATTACGCGTCTGCACACAGAGTACTCAGACTGTCACCCTTGAGGATTTCCTACAATCACCTTTTTTTCCCGTACTTCATACAAAGAATGGACCATATATAAGGAACTCCATGTAGTAGACGTTACTTTTTTGAACTCACTCTCATGCATCCTACCTGTTCACACCCTTCTCTAGTTCCCGTTTCTTATTTCATATCACCCTCTTACCGTCCAACGGTCCAACCGCCATCAATTTTAACAGAGGTCCCCTGAATATAATCGGATTCATCTGAAGCTAGGAAAACAGCTAAAGCAGCTACTTCTTCTGGCTTGCCTGCTCTTTTTGCAGGAATATCATCCAATCTTTCTTCGTTGATTCCTTCAGTCATAGGCGTTTCAACAAATCCCGGAGCTATCAAGTTCGCTTTGATTCCTTTTTGTCCGAAATCATACGCTAGCTGTTTCGTAAAACCATCAAGTGCATGTTTTGATGTAACATAAGCTGAGCCCCCTGGTCCAGCTACAAAAGTTGCCTGAGATCCTACATTGATGATTGTGCCTTTTCCTTTTTTTAAAAAGTGATCCAAGACAGCTTTTGTTGCTAAAAATGGTCCTTTTACATTTACTGCCATCAATTTCTCGTATTCTGTCTCGGTTGTTTCCAATGCATTAGCGTAACTATCATGAATTCCCGCTCCGTTATAGAGCACGTCGACTGTTCCATATTCTGAGAGTGTTTTTTCTACAGCCTTATCTATCTCCTCTGATTTTGTTACATCAGCTTGAACAAACATGGCTGTCCCTTTTTTCTGTTTGATTTCATTTACGATTCTTTTCCCATCTTGATCATCTCGACCGCTGATCATCACTTTTGCTCCTTCTTGAGCGAAAGCTTTGGCTGTAGCTTCTCCTATTCCAGATGTTCCCCCAAAGAGCAAAGCGACTTTTCCTTCTAATTTCATTTGTGCTACCCCTTTCTATAGTAGGTTTATACTCTAATTTAGCTTAACTCTACAAAATTAGGTATGCAAAGAATTTGTCTTTTTATTAAAGAATCGCTTATTCTGATGGAACGACTCATCCTTACATATAACATCTGTGAACCAAAAAAACTGAGAAAAAGAGTTCTGCGTGATTTAGAAATCACTAGATAGCCCTTTAACTCAGTTTTACTATTGTGTACTCTTTATTTCTTTTTACTGATTTGAGTAATACCACCCATATAAGAGACCAATGCTTCAGGGATAGTTACTGACCCATCTGCTTCCTGACAATTCTCTAAAATAGCGGCCATGGTTCTACCTACTGCGAGTCCCGAACCATTTAAAGTATGCACGTGTTCTACTTTCCCTGAATCTGATTGACGATAGCGGATTTTTGCGCGTCTCGCTTGGAAAGCTTCAGTATTAGAACATGAGCTAATTTCACGGTAAGTATCTTGCGCTGGGATCCAAACCTCTAAGTCGTATGTCTTCGAAGCTGCAAACCCCATATCTCCCGTGCACAATACAATGACTCGATAAGGCAAGTTCAATTTTTGCAAAACATCTTCTGCATTGGCAGTCATTTTTTCTAATTCATCATAGGAGTTTTCTGGCTTACTAAATTTAACCATTTCTACTTTGTTAAATTGATGCAAGCGAATCAGTCCTCGTGTATCACGACCAGCACTACCCGCTTCTGAACGGAAGGAAGGAGAAAGAGCCGTAAAGTATTCTGGCAATTGTTCTTCTTCTAAGATTTCATTTTGATAGTAATTTGTCAATGGAACTTCCGCCGTAGGGATCAACGTCAGCGATTCATTTGCGATTTGAAATACGTCCTCTTTAAATTTAGGGAACTGACCTGTTCCGAACATCGCCTCATCATTTACCAAATAAGGTGGAATCATTTCAGTGTACCCGTGTTCGTCTACATGTAGATCGATCATGAAATTA
This sequence comes from Lacticigenium naphthae DSM 19658, assembly GCF_000425865.1. GTDB lineage: Bacteria > Bacillota > Bacilli > Lactobacillales > Carnobacteriaceae_A > Lacticigenium > Lacticigenium naphthae. The sequence goes on along the minus strand of NZ_AUEG01000002.1, from coordinate 292,222 downwards.
TAAATGGCTCTTTCCAGTCTCGCACCTAGCCCCTTATAGTAGAGAAAACGAGAATGAGCGACTTTTGCCCCACGTTCAAAATCCAAAATGCCTAATTCTTCCCCAATTTCCCAGTGCGGTTTGGGTTCGAAATCAAATGTACGTGGCTTTCCCCACTTTTTCATTTCTATATTAGCATTTTCATCTTCTCCAACTGGAACAGATTCGTGGGCAAGATTTGGCAATACTGCAGCGATGTCAAATATTTCTTTTTCTACTATTTCTAACTCGGCATCAATAGCTTTGATTTTTCTACCCACGTTACGCATCGACTCGATGTCTGCTTGGGCATCTTCTTTATTTCTTTTCTTCAGAGCAATTTGATCTGAAACTTCATTCCGCATTTTTTTTAATTTTTCTGTTTCTTGAATCAATTCCCGTCTTCTCTCATCTTTTTTCAAGAAATCATCTAAAATTGTTTTATCTACGCCACGTTGACCTAATTGTTTTGAAACTGCATCAAATTCATTACGAAATAACTTCATATCTAACATTTCCATTCCCCTTTTCTTATTATATGTACTAAAAAAAGTCATTCCATCCCCTTTTTACAGGGACGAAATGACTTCATTCGCGGTGCCACCCAGCTTTAAGATAAACTAATCCTACGCTTTGCTAGGATAACGGCCACATCCGGAACAATTTAATCAACTGTTTTCATTGTTCAATTCATCTGATGGATTCCGCTAGAAAAAGGATCAGTTCACACCATCCACTGACTCTCTTGACCTTTTCTTAACGTACTAGTTCAAATAGTTATTGTCTTATTAAGTTACCTTCATTGTACTCGATTTGAGAATATGCGTCAATTAGACTCTACTTGATTTTTCATACTATTAGAAGCGCTCCATTAAATTACCAAAAAAGTTTTTAATAGAATGAATAGCTAGCGCGAAAATATTCGCTTTTTCTACAGTCCCAGCAGTTACGGCAGGAACCGTTGCGCTCTCAACTTCTCCTAAATATCCTAAAGAATCCCCTTCATAAGAAACAGTAATGTTCCCAACCTCGGTACCCTTCTCAATTGGGGCTTCAAGCGCACCTTCATTATCTAGTAATTTTTCATTTGGTTCAAAGGAATAGATCAAATCTTCTTCCGAAATGTTTTCCGGAACAAGAATAGCCAACGCTTCGTTTGGAACAACTTCAACCGTCTTTTCTTTTCCTTTTGAAATTGTTACCGGCTCGATCGCCTCAATATTTCCCTCTGATTCAACAGCCGGAAGAGGTTTCCATTCTGCCATTCCATAGTCTAACAATTTAGTAGTCTCTTCAAATCGTTGTCCTTTATTTGTCTGGCCATCACCAGCACCCATAATAACCGACACGATCCGGGTATTTCCTTCGGTCATGGTTGCCGTTATAGAGGCTCCAGCATACTCGGTGGTACCCGTTTTCAATCCATCTACGTTCTCTTTTTCAAAAAGCAATCCAGGTAACATCCAATTCCAGTTTTTCATTAAAATAGAATCAGAGGTTCCCTCGCGAAATACTTTTTCAGAAATACTCGATGTTTCAAGAACTTCCGGGTAATCTTCAAGTAAATGTATGGCAATTTTTGCTATATCTCGAGCACTCATAGAATTTTCGTCATCTTCAGCTGATCCAGGATAATGCTTCCCAAATAGATTTTGATTATTCAATCCAGTCGTGTTGACCAATTGATAATCAGTGATCCCCCATGATTCGACTTTTTCACGCATCCTATCAACAAAGGCTACTTCATCTCCTGCAATAGCTTCAGCAATTGCAATGGTTGCACCATTCGCGGAATAAATAGCTAGCGCTTCATACAATTCTTGGATAGTATAGGTTTCATCTATACGCAAAGGCACGTTGGACAGAAGATAATCCTGACTGACTTCATGAACATATTCACTTATCTCAACTTCTTGATCCCATGTGACTTCTCCATTTTCAATCGCTTCAAACAATAAGTATTCAACGATCATCTTTGTCATGGAAGCTATACCTAGCTCAGTATCTCCATTTTCATTATAGAGGACCTTTTTTGATTCCACATCTACTAAAAACCCTGCTTTTGCATCGACTTCTGGTCCTTTTGCTAAAACAGATTGAGCCGAAAACCCTGTTACCGGAGCAATTAAGCTCGTTACCAAACTAGATAGGACAATTTTTTTAATTTTTTTCATTGTATTTACTCTTCTCCTCAATATATACCTATTTATTACTAACATATTTTAGTTTATTGTTGCTTTTACTATCGTACTTAACTGATCGAAAAAAAACAACCAATTTCAAAAAAAATCATCAAAAACACTTCTTTTTGTGCGGGTTTTGTAATAAAAAAACCTCAGCGTATTTTTCTGAGGTGTGATTCATTTTTCTTTAAGCTGTTTTTGAGGTCGCAAAGGCAACTCGATAACAAATTTCGTCCACCCATTTTCCGATTTCGCTTGAATAGTCCCGCCATGTAACTCAATTATACTTTGTGCGATCGCCAGACCTAACCCTGTGCCACCAGTCTCTTGCGAACGTGATTCTTCAGCACGGTAAAAGCGCTCAAATAGTTGGTGAATGGCTTCTGCTGGAAGATTGGTCCCATCGTTATTGACTTCTATATTCACTTTCGTCCGCTCAGCATGGACGATCATTTCAATGTAATGGCCATTTTTCCCATATTTCAAGGCATTAGTTAACAGATTATTAAACACACGGACTAATTTCTCTGTGTCCCCTTGCATTTTCAAGGTAGGCACCGAACTTTTTACAATGATTTCCATTTCTTTTTTAGCCGCTTCCAACTCGAAATCTGCTGCGAGTTGTTCAAGTAGCTGGATCATGTCAAAAGAAACGATTTGAATCGGCGTCGTCGTTTGGCGAACTTTCGTATATTCAAATAGATCATCGACCAGTATTTTCATTTGTTTGGCTTTTTCATAGGCGGTATGGGTGAATTTTTGTACTTCTTCTAAATCGCTGTAGCGATTTTCTTCTATCAAGCCTAAATAACCAATAATGGAAGTGAGCGGCGTCCTTATGTCATGACTCACATTAGTGATCAGTTCATCTTTGGATTGTTCAATTCTACGTTCCTCCTCCATCGCTTCGATGGTACTATCCACCAATACATGAATACTTTCAACAACTTTCTTCATATCTTCACCGTATTGACCGGTTATACGATGTGTATAGTCCCCTTTAGCAATATAATGCAATTCATTAATAATATGCTGCAATTCGTATTGCCGATATCTTCGTTTTAACCGCCAATAAATAAAAACTCCTGCAATTACAGCTAATAGGAACACAATAAAAGGAGTTCCAATAATATATTCATTTGCCTGAAACTGAAGAAAGATATCACCAAGAAATCCCATGGAGTAAAAAAAAGAATTAAACGTTGTGACGATCCACTGCAATATAACAAAGGCAGCAAAATATAAAAGAAGTACAACACTACCGGTAATAAAAGCTTCGAGAATCAATCTCCATTTTTCTTTCCTAGATAATTTCATTCTCTCTTCACTTCCTCCCGGCTATTGTTTCTCGATTTTGTATCCGACACCCCAGACGGTTTGAATTATTTTTTCTCCACCTGTAGCTTGTTCGATTTTATCTCTTAAATGACTTACATGCACCATCACTGTTTTGGCCGATATGAGACTATCTTGTTGCCATACTCTTTCAAATATTTCGTCCGCACTAAATACCCGATTAGGGTTACTAGCCAATAAATAAAGGATACCGAATTCTAGCGCAGTTAGTTGGATGGGTTCCCCTTCTATGGTTACTACTTCATGGGAATTTTTCCGAATGATCAGTGGCCCTAAAGCCAATTCATCTTCCGCATCATTCGTTTTTCCATAGGTGCTTCTTCTTAGCAAAGATTTGATCCTTGCGACTACCTCCAAGGGATTGAAGGGTTTGACTACATAATCATCTGCACCATTCACTAATCCTTTGATTTTATCGACGTCTGTTGTCTTAGCACTTAACATTAAAATAGGGATTTGAGAGGACTGTCGGATTTCTTTTACTACTTGGATACCATCTTTTTTCGGCATCATTACATCTAAAACTAGCAACTCTATTTCTTCATTTGAATAAAGTGCATCTAACGCTTCTTGACCATCATACGCTTTTTCTACTGTATAGCCTTCATTTTTTAAATATATACCAAGTAAGTCTACTATTTCTCTATCATCATCCACAACTAAGATTTTCACTCTTATCGCTCCGTTCTTATCCATTGTGACTACATTTTAGCATAAATAAAAAGGAGCAAACGGAAAGATTTCCTTAAGTTTCTCACAACCAGATCCAAACTAACATGAGAGAACTTTTTTCGTCACACTATCAAAAAGGGAGCAAAGACAGAATGTCTTTGCTCCCTTTTGATTTAATGAATTTATCTGCTTTTTATGAGCAGTTTAATCGCTTCTTGTACCTTATCCTCTGATGAACGTTCATCATCATCCGGATTGGTCACGCAATGAACCAAGTTCTCTGCTACTACTAGTCCAATTGTTCGATCGATACTCGAACGAATCGCCGACAATTGAGTAACAACATCTTGACATTGTTTGTCATTTTCCATCATAGCAATGACACCACGCATTTGCCCTTCGGTACGCTTAATACGATTGACTATCTTTTTATCGTATAGCACGAATTCACTTCCTCCCATTTACAAACAGCCATTTAGAAAATTTTATTCAGCAGCAATTTTTTCTGATAGATAATTCATCAAAACTTCTTTAGGATGATAACCGACAACTTTTTCAACCGGTGTTCCATCTTTGAATAAAATCATCGTTGGGATAGACATTACCCCATATTCACTAGCGGTTGCTTGATTTTCATCAATATTTAATTTGGCAATTTTAACTTTCCCATTCAAATCGCCTTCTACTTCTTCTAATACAGGGCCTAACATTTTACATGGTCCACACCACGGAGCCCAAAAATCAACGAGTGTAAATCCTTCTTGTACTTCGTTTTGTAATGTTGTATCAGTGACTTTTACTGGCATATTTCTTTTCTCTCCTTTTGGTTTTTTGAGATTTTTCTAGCGGTTCTTGGTTTCTTTTCAAGGAAAAGTTATCTGGCACCTTATCTACTCCACCTTTTACAAACGGATGGCAGCGCAAAATACGTGCAGTCCCCATCATCGTTCCCTTAGCTGCACCGTGTTTTTCAATCGCTTCAACAGCATAATGTGAGCACGTTGGATAGTAACGGCAAGTGGGGGGGAATAATGGCGAAATAGCTTTCTGGTAACCTTTAACAGCAGATATTAAAACTTTTTTCATGTCTCTGCTCCTTCCTAACAATTTCCATTATACCCCCCAGAGGTATTATTGTAAAGAGCCAGTTTTTCAAAAAATTATTCTTTTTCTAGGAAATCTATTTATACTTTTTTTAAAAAATCTTCTTTTTCTACTACCATACGTGTCATCTTACCTTCTCCTATCAACTTTTCACCCTCGTAAGCGACAATTTCAAAAAAGAACTTTCCTGCTTCTTTTTTCATCAATTTGGCTTTAATAACTATATTTTTACCCATCGCCGTTGGAGCTAAGTGCCTTATTTTACATTCTATTCCTACGGTTGTTTGATCAGAAGGTAACTCTTCTGTAGCTAACTGATGGGCTACTATTTCCATGTAACGAATTAAAGATGATGTGGCCAGCACATTTAGTTCTCCAGATTGTAAATATTTAGCGGAATCTTTTACATCTACTCTAAATAAGGCAGTTTTCATAGAATCATTCATTATTGCCCACGCCCCTTAGTTGTTTAGTTAAATCGTAGCACACATCCACATCGGACTCCATTCACAGTTCTTCGTTCTCTGTATTTCTTTTATTTATTTAGTCTAAAAAAGAATGCTGCTATTAGTAGAAGTAAACTGTTAAATCTAAAGTCTTCCTATATATACTCCAATTTTTTTACGTACTATCATCCCTCTCTTATTCAGCTATTTGAACTAATCAGCACATGGATTTACGTCACTATATCAGCTACGGCATAATCCCCCCTTATCGCATAAGTCTGTTCACTGGTCTTCTGCTTATCCCAACAAAATTTCACTTCACACAATTATTATGCACCTGAACTCTTCATTAAATATGAACAAGATTTTGATGATGAATTTCTCTTTTTCTAGTTCCCTTTTCTAATCTGTTCAACCAGTCCTCCGAGTAATTTTTTTAAACTTTAGCTATTTATTGGGATCCACACAGTTTATTTGCTACTATAAACCAATTCGATAGTGCGTTCTACTTACTTCTTAAGAAGAAAAACCAGAATATGAATCAAATCTCTTTTTCTAATCAAATTCTTAGAAATGTGTTATAATAAAGCATGTAAGCGTTAATGATGCATTGGTACAGAGCGCTCATTTTACATGCGGGGGTGGAATTTGGTAAGCTAGTTGTCGTGCTTGCCAACGAGTGGCAAATTACGTTAGACTTTTATTGTATATAAACAAAAAAAGAAATGGAGGGATTCCTTTGACCAAAGTAAGAGTAGAAAACTTGGTTAAAATTTTTGGTAAAAAACAAGACCAGGCAATTAAGATGGTAAATGAAGGTAAGTCGAAAGAAGAAATCCTTAAAGAAACTGGTGCAACAGTCGGTGTAAACCGTGCAAGTTTTTCAGTTGAAGAAGGAGAAATATTCGTAATCATGGGGCTATCAGGAAGTGGGAAATCCACTTTGGTTCGTATGTTGAACCGATTGATCGAACCGACAGAGGGACATATTTTTATCGATGATGAAGATGTTTCAAAAATGAATAAAGAACAATTGCGGAAAGTTCGAAGAGAAAAAATCAGTATGGTATTTCAGAACTTTGGCCTTTTCCCTCATCGGACGATTTTAGAAAACACAGAGTATGGTCTAGAAGTTCAAGGCGTGGACAAAGAAACCCGTCAGAAAAAAGCTGAACAAGCTTTGGACAATGCTGGTCTTCTCCCATATAAAGATCAGCTCCCCAATCAATTATCTGGTGGGATGCAACAACGTGTAGGTTTAGCACGTGCATTGGCAAATGATCCAGAAATATTGTTGATGGACGAAGCTTTCTCAGCACTTGACCCGTTGATTCGTCGCGACATGCAAGATGAATTAATTGAAATGCAAAAAAAATTGAATAAGACGATCATTTTTATTACACATGATTTAAATGAATCTCTTCGTTTAGGAGACCGCATCGCCATCATGAAAGGTGGAGAAATCGTTCAAATCGGCACAGGAGAAGAAATCCTAACACATCCTGCAGACGATTACGTTGAACGTTTCGTAGAAGATGTTGACCGCGGAAAAGTCTTAACAGCAGAAAACATTATGGTTCGCCCTTCATTCTTAGATATCAAAAAAAATGGTCCCCGTGTTGCATTACAGCGCATGACCAAAGAAGATTTATCCAGTATGATGGTCGTTGACTCTGACAGAAAATTCTATGGCTATGTAACGGATGAAGATGTGGCTAAAGCAGTGAAAAAAGGCCAAACAAATTTCGAAGGCATATTACGTACAGATATTCCGACCGTTGAAAGAACAACTCTTGTTAATGAGTTATTTGAAGTTATTCATGACTCACAAACTCCGGTTGCGGTTGTGGAAGATGGAAAATTACTTGGTATTATAGTAAGAAGCCTTGTTATTGGTGCTTTAGCTAAAGATACTCAAGAGGAGGCTGAACCGAATGAATAATAGTATATTAGATTTTATACCAGAAGTACCCGTCGCAGAGGCCATTGAAAACGGAGTAGATTGGCTAACAGATAATCTATCTTTCATCTTTGACGCATTAAAAGAAAGTGGCGAATGGTTGATGGAAGGAATGACTGACTTACTCCTAGTCATCCCCCCTATTGTATTTATTTTACTCATTGCAATCTTAGCATTCTTCTCTTCAGGGAAGAAAATCGGATTGACTACCTTTACTGTAGTGGGACTTTGGTATATTCAAAACCAAGGACTATGGGAACCTTTGATGAGTACGATCACCTTAGTCGTCATCGCTAGTTTAGTCTCTATTCTCATTGGTGTTCCAGTTGGAATTTGGATGTCTAAGAGTGATTGGGCAGAAGCTATTTTGAAACCCGTACTTGACTTCATGCAGACCATGCCCGCGTTCGTTTACTTGATTCCCGCAGTTGCATTCTTTGGAATTGGTTTAGTACCAGGCGTATTTTCATCCGTGATCTTTGCGTTGCCCCCTACTGTTCGTTTTACAAACTTAGGTATTCGCCAAGTCTCTGAAGAAATGGTCGAAGCTGCTGATGCATTTGGTAGTACTGCTAACCAAAAATTGTTTAAAGTGGAATTACCGCTTGCAAAAGCAACGATTATGGCTGGTATCAACCAAACAGTATTGCTTGCTTTATCTATGGTCGTTATTGCTTCTATGATCGGAGCACCTGGTTTAGGTGAAAACGTGCTTTCTTCACTTCAACGTGCTCAAGTAGGCTCTGGATTTGTTTCTGGACTTGCACTTGTAGTCTTAGCAATTATTATGGACCGTATTTTGCAAAACTTTAACCGTTAAGAATTTGTTTATTAATTAGTTTAAAAATTTTTAAAAAAAGAAGGAGAGATTTATTTTGACAAAATCAACATGGAAACGTATAGGACTAACAGCAGGTGCAACATCCGCTCTATTTTTAGCAGCTTGTTCCCCAGCTGAAGATACTACTGATGATACTGGAGAAGAATCTGTAGGTGCTGGTCAAGAAGTTGAATTGGCTTTTGTAGCCTGGGATACTGAAATTGCCTCTACGAATGTCGTAGGAACAGTTTTAGAAGATTTAGGTTATGACGTAAAACTTACTCAACTCGATAACGCAATTATGTGGGAAGCTGTAGCAAACGGCGAAGCTGATGGAATGGTCGCTGCTTGGTTACCCGGAACACATGCTTCACAACTTGAAAGCTACGGCGATCAAATGCAAGATTTAGGACCAAACTTAGAGGGCGCAAAAATTGGTTTAGTTGTTCCTGCCTATATGGATGTTGACTCTATCGCTGACTTAAGTGATCAAGCTGATCAAACTATTGCCGGAATCGAACCTGGTGCAGGTGTTGTCGCTGCTGCTGAGCAAGCATTAGAAGACTATGACAACTTGAGTGATTGGTCTGTTCAAACTTCCTCATCTGGTGCTATGACTACTCAACTTTCTCAAGCAATCGAGAACGAAGAAGAAATCATTGTTACCGGTTGGTCTCCACACTGGATGTTCCAGTCTTATGACTTGAAATATCTAGAAGATGCTGAAGGTAGTTTCGGTGATGCTGAAACGATCAACACAATGGTTCGCGAAGGCTTAGAAGAAGACCTTCCAAATGTTTACCAAGTTTTGGATAACTTCTCATGGACTTCAGCAGATATTGAATCCGTTATGTTAGCTATTAAAGACGGCGAAGATCCTGAAGATGCAGCAAGAGCTTGGGTTGACGAAAACGAAGACGTTGTTTCTGAATGGACAGCAGACGTTGAATAAATAAGTATCGAACACTAAAAATGAATAAGAAAAGGCTGAGACAAACGTCTCAGCCTTTTTTCTTTCTACGAACAATCAAACGAGGTACTGATCGAAGCAACTATATATAGAATTCTCTTCAAGGGCTTCTATTCATTCTGAAATTGTCTATTCTTTGGAAACCCACCCTTTCGTGATAAACTTGCACTAAGAAAATAGAATATAGAATATAGAATATAGGTGAACAGTATGACCCATAAAATATTACACACAAAAAATGGGGTGCTCCATTATTGGAAGACTGGACGGGGTCCAGAAACACTTGTTTTTTTGCATGGAGTTTGTTTAAATCATCATATTTTCAAGGGTCAAATAGACCACTTCAATAAAAAATTTACGGTGATTGCACTTGATTTACCAAAACACGGTCGCTCAAAAGACTATTCTGTCTTTAATTATCAAGAAATGGCTCTCCTTATGAACCACTTATTGCGTATAGAAAATATCCCTGCTGCTCATTTTATTGGCGAATCTATGGGGGGTTATCTACTGCAATACTATGCGCATCATTTCCCAGAAAAAGTTGCTTCTATAGTGTTTAGCGGTTCCCACCCCTTAGGACACAACTATTATTGGACAATTGAAAAATGGGCATTCGAAAATATGCATCGCTTTGTGCCCTATCTTTCTCATCGATTTATCGTTCACCTGGTTTCTTTTTTTTCAGCTAAACATCAACCTGCAAAATTGATTACAAAAAAATCTTTACATGAACTTTCTAAAGTTGAAATTGCCAATTTGTTGCGTATCGTCTATACAGAATTTTTATCTTATCGCAAACCTTTGACTATTGAAAAAAACATTCCCGTATTAATTATTCAAGGCTCTCGGGATTTTGTTTGGCGTATTCAATGGATCAACCGTAATTGGTCAAGAGAAGAAAACTACTCTTTAGCTGTAGTGAAAAATGCTGCTCACAATGCAAATATGGATAATTATACTCATTTTAATACTCTATATGATTCATTTTTAAACGAAATAGCAGCGACCTATTCTGAAACTGTCGGCGAATCTATTTCTTCTCCGATTGAATCTTATCAAAAATAAAAAGACCTTCTTAACCTGTACCAGGCTGAGAAGGTCTTCTTTTTACGCTTTTATTTTTCTTCAGTAATTGCCGTTACTTCAAATTTCGTATCAGCTAACGTCGCGTTTAACTGTTGTTTCGTCAGTTCTGTTGCTGTTTCTACATGAGCTACTTTTTCTTTTAAATCAATGATCACACGACTAACTCCGTCGACTTCGCTAAACTTATTTGTTACTGTTTTTGCGCATCCTTCACATTTCATATTTTCTATTTTGACTAATTTTTTCATACTCGCTCTCCTTTTGATAATTTATTTGATTTCAACTGTTGGTGCAAAGTTTTTTAAACGCAAAGCATTTAATAAAACGGATACTGAACTAAAGCTCATTGCAGCAGCTGCAAACATGGGACTCAACAACGGTCCTCCAAATACATGCAAGACGCCCATCGCAACTGGAATCCCGACCACATTATATGCAAAAGCCCAAAATAGATTTTGCTTGATATTTCGCATCGTTGCATGACTTAAATCAATTGCTGTGATCACTTCTATTATATCACTACGCATCAAGACAATATCTGCTGATTCTACCGCGACATCTGTCCCTGAACCTATAGCTAAGCCAATATCTGCTTGAGCGAGTGCCGGAGCATCATTGATACCATCTCCGACCATAGCGACCTTTTTATTTTCAGACTGCAAATGGACAACTTCATTTGCTTTATCTTCAGGCAGCACTTCACTAAGAACACGTTTAATACCAGCCTGACGTGCAATCGCTTCTGCTGTTCTTTTATTATCGCCTGTGATCATTACCACTTCGATCCCACGACTTTGCAATTCTTTGATTGCTAAACGACTATTTTTCTTTAAAGTATCCGCTACAGCAATGATTCCTTCAATTTTCCCATCGACGGCTAAATACATCGGCGTTTTTCCTTCATCTGCCAACTGATCAGAAGTCACCTCTAAATCTGCCAAGCCGATTCCTTTATCAACCATTAATTTTCGATTTCCAAAATAAAAGTCTTTCCCCTCTAAAATCACTTTGATTCCGTGACCAGGAATTGCCTCAAACCCCGTTGCTTTGGGTAAATGTAACCCCTCTTCTTTCGCTTTGAGTACGATAGCTTCTCCTAAAGGATGTTCTGATCCTTTTTCTGCTGCAGCTGCAAATTGTAGGAGCGCGTTCCTAGAATAACTATCTGCCGTGACAATGTCTGTGACCACAGGTTTTCCTTCGGTTAACGTTCCTGTTTTATCAAAAACGATTGTATCGATCGCATGGGCTGTTTCTAATGCTTCCCCACTTTTAATGAGTACGCCTTGCTCGGCACCTTTACCCGTACCGACCATAATTGCAGTTGGAGTAGCAAGACCTAGGGCACATGGGCAAGCAATGACCAAAACAGAAATAGTGATCGTTAGGGCAAATACGCCCGTTTCACCTGCAAGTAACCAGACTCCTCCAGCCAATACGGCAAGTACCATAACGATAGGCACAAAATAGCCAGTTATGATATCTGCAAGTTTGGCAATCGGGGCTTTGGACCCTTGAGCTTCCTCTACTAACTGAATGATCTGCGAAAGAGTTGTATCTTTACCGACACGTGTTGCGCGGTAATCAATTGTCCCGTTTTTGTTTAAACTTGCACCAATCACATTTTTCCCAGTTGTTTTTTCAACCGGAATACTTTCCCCCGTCAGCATGGATTCATCTATCGCCGTGTGTCCTGAAATAACTACTCCATCGACAGGAAGTTTCTCTCCAGGGCGTACACGTAATACGTCCCCGGAAGCAACTTGTTCCACAGGTATTTCTCTTTCTTCATCATTCCTGACAACACGGGCCATTTTTGGAGCTAAATTCATTAACTTTTGAATTGCTTCAGACATACGTCCTTTTGACCGTTCCTCTAAATATTTTCCTAAAGTGTGCAAGGTTAAGATCACAGCAGATGTTTCAAAATATAAATTCGTTGTCATCTCCGTATTCCCATTTGCGATACTCACAGTGGCAACTAAACTGTAAACGAAAGCTGCCGTGGTTCCTAAACCAATAAGAGAGTTCATATTCGGATGACCTTTGAACAGTGTTTTAAATCCTTTCAGAAAATAATTTCTTCCCAACCACATTACCGGGACGGTCAATGCCAGTTGCAATAAAGCAAAGTTTAGCGGATTCATATGTGGAGTTACACTATCCGGGAGTGGCATTCCAACCATATGCCCCATTGATATAATTAATAACGGTAGCGTAAACAGGCTTGAAACCCAAAAATTCCTCCATAATTTTTTGGCTGCTTCTTCTTTTTTAGCAGCTTTTTCCTTATTCGCCGATTGGATCTGGTCATCTGTTTCTAAAATGGCTTCGTATCCAGAATTTTTAACAGCTTCCACGATATCAAAAGGAGCCAAAGAGAGAGGGTCATAAGAAACCGTCATTTTTTCAGTTGCTAAATTTACGCTTGCTGTATTCATTCCTTGTAAGCCTTGTGTAGTTTTTTCAACTGTTTGAGCGCACGATGCACAGGTCATCCCCTCTATAGAAAAAGTTTGAATGCTATTTTCCTGTTTTGGTAAGACTTTATACCCAGCATCTTCTACCATCTTTTGTAAATTTTCTACTTTAAAACTATCCTTGTCATACTCCACCGTTATTTTTTCCGTAGCTAAATTCACATTAGCCACTTGGATCCCCGGTACCTTCTGCGCAGTTTTTTCTACAGTCTGAGCACACGATGCGCAGGTCATGCCTTCAACTTCCCATGTTTCTTTCATCATTCAGCATTCCTCCCCTCTCGTACTGCACTGCATTGACATTGCCCTGGTAAACAATTGCATTTTACTTGTTCGGGGGCTGTCTCTTCTTTTTCATGCAACATTTTTATCAATTTTTTTATATCTTTTTGACTCAGTGTAGCCTTCTCAATCATCTGTGCAATAGCTTCCCCATTCTTGGTCGAACAAATTTGGTCGAGTACATTCGTCATCGCTTCTTGTATACTCGCTTCTTCCGACACGGTAGCTGAATAAAGATAATGATTTCCTTCAGCCTGCGTTTTCAACAACCCTTTTTTAACCAATCTCCCAATCAGTGTCTTTGTCGTTGCGGGTTTCCAACTCATCTGATCATTTAATATCTCTCCAACTTCTTTACTCGTCGTTTGTTTTTGCGTCCATACTACTCGCATGACTTGCCATTCTGCATCACTGATTTGCCGAACTACTTCCTTCATACTTTTACACCTTCTTCTCATTTTCGTTTACATTTGTAATCGTTAATCAAAGTTTACGCTTGTAAACATAGTTTGTCAATAAAAATATTTTTTGCAGTATTAAATTTTAAATAGTACAATGAGAGTTACGTAACGAAAAAACAGTATTGAAATTACTTGAAGGAGTTTTTGAATTGGCAGAGAAAAAATTTATACCTGTCATTATTGGTACAGACATGAACGCTTATACAATGGCGGCTTCTTTTCACGAAGAATATAATAAAAAATCAATACTTGTTGGGAAGTCTACTTTACAATTCACTCGCTTTAGCACTTTAAAAAGAGAAGAATATTTAGATGAAAACTTTCATGACCCAACAGTATTTGTCGACCTTTTAATTGACATCGCAAAAAAATATCATCACGAGACCGATCATTTGATTTTGATTGGGACCAACGATTTCTATGTAAAGATGCTCGTCGAAAATCAAGAGAAGCTACGCCCTTATTACCTCTTCAATGTCGTCAAAAAAGAATTGATGGAACAAATCTACTATAAAAAAAACTTTTACAAACTGTGTGCACAACATGGGATCCCTACACCCAAAACTTACTTTTACTCTTCTCAAAATGATGACTTCTTTACGGAAGAAGTCACATTTCCTGTCATCATCAAGCCCAGTAATGGAATTGCTTATTACCATAATCCTTTTGAAGGAATGGAAAAAGTATACAAAGTAAATAGTTATGAAGAAATCAATGAAATCATCTCTAAAATAAAAAATAGTGGGTATACAGACGAACTGATCATTCAAGACTTTATACCCGGTGATGATACCTTTATGTGGGATTCTGTTTTTTATGCGAACACTAACGGTGTGCCTCAGCTGATCACCCTCGCACAAGTCGTTTTACAAGAACACACAATAACGGCTATAGGGAATTACACAGCTTTGATTGTCCGTCACGATCGTCCCTTGATGGATAAGTTAGCTAATTTCCTGAAAACGTTAGGTTATACTGGTTTTGCTAATTTTGATATAAAATTTGATGAACGAGATGGAAAATACAAAGTGTTTGAAGTTAATCTTCGTCAAGGGCGATCAAGTTACTACACGACTCAGTGTGGAAAAAACATGGCTAAGATGATCGTAGATGACGTTTTATATCACAAAGAGAAAGAATTGCATTATCTTAAAGCCGATTTTTTATTTACGGTCGTACCTAAAATAGTGCTGAAAAAGTTTGTTCAAAATGTTGAAATCCGAAATGAAGTGAACGAGCTATTAAAAGAAGGTAAATGGGGGAATCCACTATTTTATAAGCCAGATAAAAACCTCAAAAGGACCCTTTTCCTCTTTTTGCGTCAAGTGAATTATTATAAAAAGTATTCTCAAAATCAATGGTAAACCTAGCTTTTACTGATTAGCAAAATAAAGAAGAGGAACAGGGATCTCCCCGTTCCTCTTCTTTATTTTTGTTAGTTTATAGTTCTTCTATGCCTGCAACTCTGTCTTTTAGGGGGGCGAGAATTTTTTCTGCATCTAAGTCTGGGCGTTTAGACACCAGTTGATTTAGTACGATTTTTCCTCCGAAATCCATTCCTTGGCTACCTGCCATCAATAAAACATCGCCAGGTCCAACTCTCTCTAATCCGACTTGTAACGCTTCTTCCAGTTCAGGATACAGATCCACTTCCACATTTGCTTCTTGCATGACTTCTTGAAAAACTTTCAATTCTTCGGGCAATACTTTGTCCTTCTTAGCAACATACGGTTCACTCGTTGTTGCGATGACTCTTTTAACACCCAAATCTGGCAACCATTTTACGAGTGTTTCTGCGTTTTCTCTATTGGTCGTCACCCCTCTGCTCCCTCTGATCGCATAGACAAGTTGAAGATCCTTAAATTTCATTTTTGTTAACGTTTCAAGGGAGACATTAATGTTCCCAGGATTTGCAAAATGATCATCTACAATCATGAAATCACCTTCATGAATAAATTGGAATCGTCGTTCTACTCCTTTAAATTGCTGAATGCCTCGTTGGATCGTTGAAATCGAAATATCGTTTAACAGGGCAAAAGAGATGGCTACCATGGCATTGTAGACAGAATGATACCCTGGCACAGAAAGGGCTATTTTAAATTCGGTTGGTTCAATGATCTTTTCGTTTAAATGGATCGGCTTTTGGATAACGACGGTGAATGTTCCGCGACCTGTTGATAAATCAATGTCTTTACAATAAAGATCTCCGCTATCTGTTTTGATTCCATACGTGAGCACCTGCGCTTCTGTTTCATTTACTAAAGAAGCAGAATGCTCATCATCGAGATTGAGAACTGCCCATTCATTTTTGTTCGCTGTTCGAATCAAACTCGCTTTTGCATTATAGTATTCCTCAAACGATCCGTGCAAATCGATATGTTCTCTACTGATATTATTTAAAGCCACATAGTTAAAGTCTACCTTACCCACACGGTTTAATTCTAATGCAAAAGAGGATACTTCCATTGTTACATGTGTTATCCCCTGATCACGCATATCTGCAAGAAACCGGTGCAGGTCCAATGATTCGGGGGTAGTTAGAATACTTGGAACTACCCTGTCTCCGTATTTCACCATGACTGTTCCTACAAGACCGGTAGTAAAGCCGGCTTCTTCTAAAATAGCATTGACCATGAATGACGTGGATGTCTTCCCATTGGTTGCAGTAATTCCAAAAACATTCAAATCTTTTGAGGGATGATGATAAAATTCATCCCCTAACGCTGCTAAAGCATACCGTGTATCTCCAACTTTGATTTGGAGAACGTCCGCGTCTGGTATGAATTTTTCAACGATGAGACAATCGGCTCCCTTGGCCACTGCTTGGATCGCATAATCATGTCCGTCCGTTTCAAATCCTTTAATACAGACAAATAGGGTTTGCGGGGTCACATCTTTCGAATGATAGGCTATCTTTTCTATTTCTATTGAATAATCTTCATTTCCTAATACTTCTAAAGGGATGATTGCATCTACTAATATGCTTAATTTCATTTTTAAATCTTACCCCTTTCAATGATGTGCCTTTAATGTCCTGAAAGAAATTCCGGACATACAAAATCAATTAATTAGAGGGAAAATAGGACCATTAGTTCCAAATATTATTATTTAGTCTTTATTATCTACTCAAAGATATGTTATTATTTATAAGTATGTCTTTAATTATATCATTAGTACCACCAGAAAGGATAATAATATGAAGTTGTCAGAATTGGTTGAAACATTATCGCTAGATTTGGATACTGTTGATCTAGCTACTGAAATAACCGGCATTACTGAAAATTCCAGTCATGTCCTTCCAGGAAATATTTTCGTTGCGATTACGGGAAATGATTTGGATGGTCATGCATTTATACAAGACAGTATCAATAGAGGCGCAAGCTTGATCATTGGTGAAAATGAACTGAGCGATTTAGCTGTCCCTTATTTACGCGTGAACGAGAGCAGACAAATTCTAGGGGAGCTATTATATAGATTTTATCAAAACCCCTTCAAAAACAAAAAAATCATTGGTGTTACGGGAACGAATGGAAAAACGACGACGACCTATTTTATAAAGCACTTATTAAAAAAACACGGGTATACAGTTGGTGTGATCGGGACGATCGGGTATGAAATAAATGGTGTATTCTTAGCCTCTTCCAATACCACACCCAGCACGAGTATACTGTATAATTTATTTAATCGATCTAACGATGACGTGATTTTAATGGAGGTTTCTTCACATGGTTTAGTTCAAAACAGAATGCATAACGTTCCTTTTGATTTTGCTTTGTTTACCAATCTTCAAAAAGATCATCTTGATTACCATGGAACGATGGAAAGTTATTTCCAGGCTAAATCTCTATTATTTTCTCAATTACGAGCTACGGGAATCAGTATTATTAATGGGGATGATCTTTGGGGAAGGAAATTGTTACGAAATTTAGCCCAAGAAGACAAAGAAACGATTCGAGTCGGATCCAATCCAAAAAGTGACTTGGTAGTTCTTTCACCTAGTCCTTCTGAAGAGGAATTCACACTAATTGAAAATGATATACCCATTAAAATCCTCTCTCCATTACCAGGAAAGTATAATATTGAAAATCTTTCCATGGCTATCGCAACTGTTCAACAATTAGGCGTGCCCCTTAACTCTGTGGATGCCTATTTAAAAGACTTTGAGGGTGTGCCTGGTCGTTTCGAACAATACATGCTACCCAATAATGTTCGAGTCATTATAGATTATGCACATACCGCTGAAGCAATAGATTATTGTCTGCAAACTGTTTCCAGCTTGGCAGCAGATAACAATATATTCAGCATATTCGGTTTTACAGGCAAACGTGACAAAGTAAAACGCCGATATATGTTAGAGAATGCACTCTCTTGGAGCAAGAAAGTGTATCTCACCACAGATGATTTACACGACGTACCTACAGATCATCTTCGAAAAGAAACTGCCGATATTGTTGACTCTTTCTTTTATACTGAGCCCATCGTTATCGATATGGATCGAACAACTGCTTTTGAAAAAGCAGTTGGAGATGCAAGAGCAGGCGATTTCATTGTTTTAATGGGCATGGGCCATGAAGACTATCACTATGAATTTCACTATCCAGTTAAATCAGATCAAGAATTAACAGATTATTTTGCCACTAAATTGAGTGAGATAAAAAACGTTTAGATCCGAATCGAGCTATAGCATCGTGAAGTGGATATTGGGTCTATTTTTTAGAACATGTTTGAGAAAGAAAATTTATGAAATAAAAAGAAGCTAAGACAGCAGTCTCAGCTTCTTTTTTGCTTATCCATTTGTTACTCTTCACAACAGAATTTATTGATTGTTTCGGCATAGATATCCATTGCTTTATAAAAATCTTCTAGCTTAATGCCTTCATTTTCTTGGTGTTCTAGAGAAGGTGATTCAGGGAAATGTGCACCAAAAGCTACAAAGTTTTCCATTTGACGAGCATATGTTGCTCCTCCACTAACAAATGGCTCTCTTTCATCTCCTGTTTTGTCACGGTAAATATTTAATAATGTTTGAACCAAAGAACTATCTTTTGGTACATATAAGGAAGGTAACCAATCAAACTCTTTGTATTCGAGCCCGTACTCATTAGCGATTTTTTCGAGTTTGGGAACTAAATCTTCTTTACTGTATTTTACTGGAATTCTCATATCGATATCCAGAACAGATTCATTTTTATTAATCTTTAGCTTTCCGACATTAAAAGTTAATTCACCGGTAACATCATCCTCTACTTTACCAAAGATGGCTCTTCCGTTTCCTTCATCGCCAACTTTTTCAGCTAAGAAAGAAAATACGGGATGTGCGTATACTTCATTCAGCGCTTTAGCTAACTGATTGATTGCATTGATACCGGAATTTGAATCTTTTGCATGAACAGATTTTCCTAATACTGTAATAGTATCACCGGATTTTTCAAATTTGATTCCTTTTTCTTCTAAAATGTGTGCAACTTCTTCGGAATCTTCTTTATCGTATATAGCTTTGCCCGGAACTACATTCGGTGCTTCACCTAGTTCAAGAGCAATTTTGTCACTGCC
Source organism: Lacticigenium naphthae DSM 19658 (assembly GCF_000425865.1). Taxonomy (GTDB): domain Bacteria; phylum Bacillota; class Bacilli; order Lactobacillales; family Carnobacteriaceae_A; genus Lacticigenium; species Lacticigenium naphthae. The sequence goes on along the minus strand of NZ_AUEG01000002.1, from coordinate 272,828 downwards.
TGGGCCGACAAGTTGTAGTTGCAATAATTCTTTTTCTGCATAAGTAAGCGGGAAGGTACTATCTGGAACAAAACCAAAGTCTGGAGTTTCTTCATGTTTATGATAGTGATCCATACAGCGCCACAAAATTTCTTCATCCGTACCAAATATGAAGCGGATTTTTCGGTTAAATGTTTTCCCGGAATCTACAACAGCTTTAAAAGCGTACAATGCAGCGATAGTAGGGCCTTTATCGTCTTGCGTTCCTCTTCCGTAAACTACTTCATCAATAATCGTTGCAGTGAAGGGTTCGGAATTCCATAAAGATTTATCTCCGGGTGAAACTACATCTAGATGACATAATACTCCGACTGTTTCAGATCCTTCACCATAATCAGCGTAACCATAAAAACCTTCTGGATCATAGTAGGTTTTCATTCCTAAAGATTCACACAGTTCAAGGGTCTGCTTCAATGCAGCGTCGATATCTTTACCAAAAGGCGGGTGGGATTGGACGCCCTCCGTACGGTTAACCGATGGAATAGCAATTAACTTCTTCAATTCCTCTAAACTTTTTTCCTTGATTGAATCTGTAATCCAAGTGGTCATAAACATTCTCCTTTTTTTATCTCTTAACTGAAGTATAACGCTTTCTTTACTATTTATCTAGTTTTCTAAACCACTTCTAATTTTTTCGTTTCACTAAAAAACACTTGTATTATTCTATAAAATGACTATACTAATTTAGAAGCGTTTCTTTTCTTTAGTAAGTATTTAAATTTGACGGGGTGAATATATGGGAAAGGATATGACAAAAGGCAGTCCTGCGCGACTGATTTTATTGTTTACTTATCCACTTTTATTAGGTAATATTTTTCAACAATTTTATAGTATGGCTGATACGTTTATTGTTAGTCGAACATTAGGGATGGATGCATTGGCAGCAGTGGGGTCCACTGGAAGTATCATGTTTCTTATTATAGGCTTGGCAATTGGTTTAACAGCTGGTTTATCGGTTATTACAGCGCAACGTTTTGGAAAAAAAGATGAACGATCCTTAAGGAAAAGTTTAGGTGTGAGTGTAGTCATTTCCTTTGTCATCGGGATCCTCTTAACCATTTTCGCTGTGACTTTTGCAAAACAAATTCTGGTGGTCATGCAGACTCCTCCTGAAATCATCGATCAAGCTTATCAATACATTGTAGTTATTTTTGCCGGAGTAGGAGCTACTCTGTTCTTCAATTTATTATCAAATATTCTTAGAGCAATCGGAGATAGTAAAACACCTCTATATTTCTTGATCGTTACTTCCATTTTAAACATTATACTGGATTATGTTTTCATATTGGGATTCAATATGGGTGTGGCTGGTGCAGGTTTCGCAACTGTCATCTCTCAATTTATTGCCTCCCTCCTCTGTTTGATATATATCGGGAAAAAAGTTCCCATGTTACGGATTTACAAAGACGATTGGACTTTAGAATGGTCAGAATATAAAGAACATCTTCGGATTGGTTTACCTTATGGATTTCAATATTCTATCATAGCTGTTGGAGCAGTTGCGGTCCAAGTAACCTTGAATCAGTTAGGTTCCACCGCAGTTGCAGCTTATACTGCTGCTTCAAAAATCAATCAATTATTAACTATGCCGCTTCAAAGCTTCGGAATCACTATGTCCACATACGCTGCCCAAAACTTTGGTGCGCGGAAGATGGACCGAATTTGGGATGGTGTTCGAGCTGCATTAAAGATGGTCATTATATATAGTATCCTTATCGGCCTTCTATTGTTCGTTGCTGGACGTCCATTAGCGGGAGTCTTTATTGATGCGAATGATGTCCAAGCCCTTGATATGGCACAACAATATTTTCTTATCCATGCACCTATGTATATTTTCTTATCCTTTGTATTCATTTTCAGACATACTCTTCAGGGTTTAGGCAATAGTTTTGCTCCTACTATTGCTGGGATCATGGAATTAGCTTCCCGTGTGTTTGGTGCAGTTATCTTAAGTCAATTCTTTGGATTTGCAGGTGCCGCCTTGGCTAATCCGTTAGCTTGGATCGGTGCTACCATTCCATTGCTTATTGCTTATTTTCAAACAAAACGCCGTATTCAGTTGGGTGAACCCGCAGTAAAGAAAAAACAACCCGTTTTTTCTCAAAAGAAACGAGTCTCTCAGCCCTTAACTGATAAAAAGTTATAAAACAAAAAAGAAGAAACGAGAAAAATCTCGTTTCTTCTTTTTTGTTTATGCAGTCTCTATTTCTTCTTAGCTTTTAACCGTTTTCCTATTTTTATTAATAGCCATCCTCCCAAACTAAGAAACAGGATGTAAGGTATAGCATATATGATCCAAATCGCTGCATCTTGTATCCAATAATAAAAAGCATAAAGTGAATCAAGTAAAGCTTCCTTTACTCGCGACCAAAAACCGGTTTCCCCATTACGGTTGCTCGGTCTGGATTCTTCTAAAATTGTAATATAGACTGTTGTAAAGTCAACTTTTTGATCGATCCCATCTATCTGCCTTTGCACTATTTCTTTTTCGGTGATGATGTCGATCAACGCTTGCTCAATAGAAAGAATATCTTCAACAGTTTCTGCTTGTTCTAAAAGTTCTTCCAAACGAACTTGTGTATTTTCAAGAGTTTCCAGTCGGGTTGTCAAGTCCGTATATTGTTGGGTTTGATCAACGCTTCTCATTTCTTCATGTGATTTGATCCCCACATTCTCTTCCAAAGATGCTAAAAAAGGGTCAGTTTCATTAACGGGAATACGCACAATGAATTCTCCAATTTTTTGCTCTCTATCCCACTCTGTTTCCCAATCTTCTACTTGTGCTTTCGGGGTTGATTCTACAGATGATTCGATTTCGCCTTTATGAGAACGGATTGCTTCTTTCAGATACTCTATTGATTCAACGTATTGCTTTGTCTCATACGTTAAATAAATACTGGTAGAAACTTTTTCACCCATCAAATCGTCAGATACATCTTCATTTCCTGCTGGATTTTGATTACTTTCTTCCTGAAATTCCCTTGATTCTATATCCAAGTCAGAAACTTGTTCTACAGAATCATTTCCTGATCTTGTACATCCAATTAAAAAAAGAAGAACAATAAAACCGCCCCATATCCAAAACCGTTTCTTCATTCCAATTCCTCCCTTGATTTAGTACAATTTTTAAAATTAAGCTTGAGAAAAATAAAAGGCAATCAACTTGTATAGGTATTTACTTATTATTTCATTGTATTATAACGAAAAATGTATATTTATAATATAAAAACTCTGAAATAACATAAAAAAGAAATAATTATACATATATCTAGGACTATTCTATTTAAACATGCTATAGTAAGCGTATACATATTGAAAGGAGAGAATAGTATGAATCGTTTAAGTGGGAAAGTAGCTATCATTACCGGTGCAGCAAGAGGAATGGGGGCTACTCATGCACGTCGTTTTATTGATGAGGGAGCTAAGGTCGTACTTACAGACATTTTGGAAAAAGAAGGGAATGCGTTAGCCGAAACACTCGGAGAAAATGCTCATTTCATTTCTCATGACGTTACCAAAAGCGAAGAATGGAAGAATGTCATTGAAGAAACCGAAAAACATTTTGGTCCTGTGTCCATTTTAGTAAACAATGCTGGGATTTCTATGAATAAATCATTATTTGACTTAAGTGAAGATGATTATATGAATATAGTGAAAATTAATCAACTATCCGTATTTCTTGGTATCAAGTATGTAGTTCCTTCTATGGAAAAAGCTAAAATCGGATCCATTATCAATATTTCTTCAATCAATGGTTTAGTTGGTGGAGCGTTCGGCTACACAGATACAAAATTTGCCGTTCGTGGTTTGACAAAAGCTGCCGCTTTAAATCTTACTCAGCTAGGCATTCGTGCCAACTCTGTTCATCCAGGTGTAATTGAAACCCCTATGATCAGCCAAGGAGACTCCAAAGCTGCTATAGAAGAATTCGCTAAATTTATTCCTATGCGGAGAATAGCTAAGCCAGAAGAAGTCACGAATTTAGTCTTGTTCCTTGCTTCCGACGAATCCAGTTATTCTACTGGTTCAGAATTCATAGTCGATGGTGGCATTACCGCTCAATAGGAGGACTTCAAGTAACCTTCGCCTATTTTATTCTTGCATAAGCAAAGGATGAGCCACAGGCTTATCCTTTGCTCTTTGTATGTTCTTTTTCTTGCTCATCGGTGGGTTCTTCTTTTTCTTGTAATGCTTTCTCCTTTTCTTCTTTGGAAACTGACAGAACGATTTTTTTAATTGTCTCATAACTTCTCTCGATTATTTGCTGATCAAAAGGCTGTTGGAAATTGTCGCTTGTCATATTATACAAATAATCATTGTACTCTTTAATGTATCCGACATTATCTGGATGTGCAGAGTAAGCAATCGTTGCTAGCGCATCGAACAATGCATTCACTCCGGATATATCTTTTTGCATATAAAAAACAAGTTGCCAGTATCCTTCATGCAGATCTTCCGCAAAATCATTATAGCGATAAAATACGCATCCCAGATATCTTAGTGTATCATCTAACTCTTTTTCTTCATCTACTTCTCCAGAGATAGTATATTTCCCTGGTAAAGTTGCCAATTTTGCCTCTAGCAATGATTTATAATGCAAAATATGAATCGCTGTATTCGGATCATTGATTCCTGGCGAAACTGCCCGCAAAGCCACTTCTGTTAATTTAGATCGCGCAAAATTTGGATCATACATTGTCGATTTTTCTCTTTCGTAAGAGAATGCATTATTGATGCGTCTACGTAATTCTTCTTCATCTTCTACTCTTCTATTCGAATAAAAAGTTGCTACTGGCTGATTATGAGAAACAAATAGACCTACACGAATACTCAATTCGAGAATCCCTTTAAAATCCTCAGCCGTTTTAGTCAAAGAATCGAGTTGAATATATTCCACATAAGAACTTTTTTCAGCCGTTAACGTGTATTGATAAACTGTATCAAACTCTGGTAAATGCTTGAGTGTTTGCATTTTTTCAAATACTTCCACATGCTTATCAAATACTTGGTCTGCTTCTTCATACAAACTATTGATCAATTTATCTAGTTGTACAAAATTTGAACTATTATATACAAATCGTATAAAGTAAATAACCGAAGCTAGCGCATAAAACAAAGCTATCGTGGCAGAGATAACTAGGTATTCATCTTCTGAGCTTCGCATAAAGAAGAGAGAAGCTAAACAATAAATAAATCCGCCTAAAAAAACACCTAAAGTCTGCATCGATGTTTTATTCAAGAGAAAATTTTCAACCGCCCGTGGACTGAAATTGGAGGTATACAAAGTGATGATTGTTAACATAGTTGCAAAAGTAAACGTTGCTACTGAAAATAAAGACCCAGCCAATAGACTCAATATTTCTTTTGCCAACTCAACACTAGTTAATGCCCAGCTAGGCATTGAATCCACTAAAGGAATCATCCGCATATCAAACGAGATGACCACTATAGCTAAGGAGAAAGAAAAAAAGACAAAGCCTCCCAAAGTGACCCATATTTTCTTTTCTTGAAATTTTAAATTCCATTTTTCTATCATAGGTGCCCATCCTCCTCGCCTTTTACTCAGCTATCTAGTCAAGCCACCCTTTTTTCTTGAACCAAGCGAATAAAAGAGCAGATATGATTGCCATCACTCCCAATAAAATAAAATACCCATAAGGATGATAGAGTTCCGGTATATAACTAAAGTTCATTCCGTAAATCCCAGTCAACAAAGTGAGTGGTGTGAATATCGTTGTGATGACTGTAAGAACTTTCATCACTTCATTCGACTGATGGGAAGTCGTAGATAGGTAACTATTTCGAATATCTGTCGTAATTTCCCGGTTTGAACTGACTAATTCAGATACTTTTAACAAGTGATCATAAATATCTGAAAAATATTCCCGTCGGTTACGGATCCCATCTAAATGTTGAGAATTCAACATTCGATACAGTAGATCTCGCATAGGATTAATTGTTTGCCGAATATGCATCAACATTTTCCGTGCATCGAACAATTCATCCATCAAAGTATCCATCGATTTTTCCCCACTATTGTCATCGATTTCATCCAAATTCTGTTCGATCGTATAGACTAATGGAAAGTAGCCATCAACTAATTTATCTAATACTTGATAAAAGACATAATAAGGATCCCATTCTTCTACTTTTGCTTGTGTGGTCAATCTTCTTTGGACCTGTGTTATTTCTTTTAATTCTTCAAAATGAAACGTCACAATGAAGTCTGTCGATACAAAAAAGTCTAATTCGTCTTTTATTATCTCCCTATCGGTTTCTCTAACCGTGTGGGTTACGTAAAAATCATAGCCATCATAGTAATCAAGTTTGGGTCTTTGTAACAAGATCCCGCAATCTTCTATAGCTAATGGATGGAAGTTAAATTTAGAAGCAAGTAATTGAAATTCACTTGCAGTTGGATTGTTAAAGTCCACCCAATACCAATCAAACTTATTCAAATTCACTTCATCGATCTCTTCGCCTACTTCGATCCTATTGTCTTCATATACACCTATATACTTGATCATATCATTCATCCTTTTTACTAGTATCGAAATTTATTTTTCTTGATTGATCGGAGGGATTTCGTGTATGATTTCGACTGTTTCAGAAGCCAATTCAATCTTTTTCCCTTCATCTTTAAATCGTTTTAAAATTTCTGTGAACAAAAGATCTCTTACAATTCTTCTTTCTCTAAAATCTACTACATAACGTAAACTGAGTTCTATCCAGTTATCGTCAAAAGAGATGAATACAGAAGGTTTTAATGATGTCTCCTCTACACGATATTTTCTTCTCATATTGGCCCATGCTGCTTCTGTTTTCGGATGGTTTTTACCTAGCACATCATCAGCTACTTGCAATAGTATGGCTCTCGACAAAATCACATCGCTACTAAACCGAATGGGTATATGTATTTCATCCCACAGAAACTCAAAATTCGCAGTATAATTGTATACCGGCGAAGTAAAAATGTAGCTATTGGCAACGCGTACTATTCTGCCAGTATATTGATCTCCCTCTACCCATTCGCCCATCTCCATCAGGGTTGTGCGCAATACACCAATATCAATGACATCGCCTTTGATCCCGCCCAGTAGAACACGATCTCCTGTGCTAAAAAAGTCACCAAAAAGAATGGCAAACCAGCCAGCAAAACTAACGATCACTTCCCTCAGAGCATAGGTGATCCCCGCACCGGCTAACCCGATAGCAGTTGAAAAACCAGATAGTCTATTACCAAACAAAGCTAAAAATAAGAGAAATAAAACAAATCCATTGAGCCACCGACTTATTTTACGGGTCAAATACCAGTGCTCACTTTCTTTTAGCCGAGGGTATAGACGATTCAATAGAAATTGACGAATAATATAAAGAATAATGGCTAATATTATGAAACTGATTATATAGATCATGGTCGGATAACTATCAATAAATGTACGAATGCCTTCCATCTCTACCTTCCTCTCCTATTTTCTTTTCTCTTATCATACCAATAGTTACCGTATTTTCGTTAAACTTTTGCTCAACTTATTGAGTCAGACGTTGAAGGTGCCCTTTTTCATCTAGCATCCACTGCTCATCTGCCCGTAGAGAATGAGTTTCCACACGTTCTATATTTTTTTGATCACTCTGATAATAGAACTCCTCAGCCTCTTCTCGAGCAGAACCCCCTTTTATTTTCCTTTCAATCAATCTTTCTTTTAATTGTTCTTTTTTCGCATGGATGCGCACAGAGTAATGGCTCAGTTGTTTGATTTTTCCCCATGGTTCTTCATCTAATAACAACCAATTTCCTTCGATCAACACGATGTCGCCCGTAATTTTCACACCTTCAGTACCGACATCGTGTAATCTGCGATTGTATATGGGCCAATCAACTTCTCCTGTCTTCAATGATTCCATTTTATTCACTAGTTCTTTTGTATTAAATGTTTCCGGAGCACCTTTGATTGCCGCTAACTTTATTTTTTTTCCATTACTTTCTATGCAGTGATCGACTAAATAGTTTTGAGGATAATGAAACCCGTCTAGAGATACGGATTGAAATGTCGCAGTGGACAGGACGCTTTTGGATAACCGTTCTAAAAATAGACTCGTTGTTGTTTTGCCAGAACCAGGAGGGGCTGCTAAGATGCAAATCACTCTCTTATCTGTTTCCAGGTGCATTTTTTCTAATCTCTTTAATAAAGGCACAAATAGGGATTCGATTTCAAACATGGTAAATTCAACTTCTATCGGCAGATCATTGACCAGTAGTATTTCTTTCATTAGTACCGCCTCCTTTCTTTTCTCTAGTATACTTCATAATAAACATTGTTTGAAATAGTAAACCTATATAGAGTATCCTTAGTCTATAGAAAGGTAGGCGGAGCAGGAATGAATACCCATTTAAAAAAAGGGCTCTTTACCGGGGGAGTGCTCGTGGCTGGAAGTTTATCATACGCAGCTCATTATTTTTACAGTCAGGCTGTCGGACTGGGAGAAAAAGATTTTATCGAGTCTATGGAGATGGAAAACATTTATGAAAATGACCCGTGGAGACAAGAAAAAATTTGGTATCGAGAAGTTGAAAGAGAAGTCATCACCATTCAGTCGTATGATCAATTAGCTTTATCGGGTATTTTTGTTCCCCCAAAGAAGGAAACAAACCGATACATGATCGTGGCACACGGATACACCAGTAGTTTTAAAGATATGGCTCCTTTTGTCAAACTATTCCACGATTTAGGCTACGGTGTGTTAGTTCCTGATGCTAGAGGACATGGTCTGAGTGAAGGAAATTATATTGGTTTTGGTTGGCATGAGCGTTTGGACTATATACGCTGGATCTCTTATTTACTGAATCGATTTGGCGAAGAAAGTCAGCTTGCATTATACGGTCTAAGTATGGGCGCTGCTACCGTTTTAAATGTGAGTGGAGAAAAACTTCCTCCTCAAGTCAAATTCATTATTGAAGATTGCGGATACAGTTCATTGTCGGAAGAAATGGCTCATCAGCTGAAAACACTGTATCATTTACCAGCTTTCCCTATTATTCCTTTGACTAGTGCGTTGACCAAAATTCGTTCAGGCTATTTTTTTCGAGAAGCAGCTCCATTGAAGCAAATCAAGAAAAATAAATTACCTACTTTATTTATTCACGGGGAAGAGGATAGTTTTGTTCCTGTTCATATGTCTAAAAAATTGTATGCCGCAAATCCTTCATCAAAGGAATTACATTTATTTCCTGAAGCTAAACATGCAGAAAGTTATGTGTCTGATAAAAAACGGTACAAGGCTATAGTTGAATCTTTTATTTCTACTTATAGTTAAAAAAATAATGAAAGAAGGAATTCCATGAAAATCGCACATTTAGCTTTATGGGTAACGGATATAGAAAAAAGCAAAGAATTTTATGAAAAATATTTCGCTGCCCGCTCAGGAGATAGATACGAGAATAAGACCAAAGGATTTACTAGTTATTTTCTTTCTTTTCCAGAAAGTGAAGTTCGTTTAGAAATAATGAATAAGGTATCTATAACAGAAAAAAACACACAGGAAAAATTGGGCTGGGCTCACTTAGCTATGAGTGTAGGCAGTGAAGAAACCGTCAATTCATTGACAGAAAAGTTGAGAGCTGACCAAGTTGAAATCGTTGGCGAACCAAGGTGGACTGGTGACGGTTACTATGAGAGTGTCGTAAAAGATACCGAAGGAAATTTAGTAGAAATCACTATATAAACACTAAGTGAAAACCATCACATATGCTGTTTGTTTTTAAATAAGTCTTTTTTGCGGTATAATAAGATAGTTAAAAGACTTTACCACAAAAACTTAAGGGGATGATTCAATGATTATCGGCGTACCAAAAGAAATAAAAAACAATGAAAATCGTGTAGGACTAACACCTGCTGGAGTTTCAGATATTATTCGTGCTGGTCACGAAGTTTACATGGAACTGGGCGCAGGATTAGGAAGTAATTACAAAGATACGGAATATGAAAAAGCCGGAGCTTCTATTTTGAATACTGCCAAAGAAGTTTGGGAAAAGTCAGATATGATCATTAAAGTTAAAGAACCACAAAAATCTGAATACCCTTTCTTTAGAGAAGATTTAATTCTCTTTACCTATTTACATTTGGCTAATGAACCCGAATTAACAAAAGCTTTAGTAGAAAGTAAAATTAAAGCAATCGCTTATGAAACGATCGAAGCAGATGGTGCGTTACCTTTACTTGCTCCAATGAGTATTGTCGCAGGTAAAATGGCAACACAAATCGGTGCGCATTATTTAGAAGCACACCAAGGCGGAAAAGGAATTATTCTTTCAAGTGTGCCTGGCGTACGCAAAGGAAAAGTAACCATTATCGGAGGCGGCGTCGTAGGTACTGCTGCAGCTAAAATGGCTTTAGGTTTAGGCGCTCAAGTAAATATCTTAGATTTAAATCCTACTCGCCTAAAAGAGTTGGATAATTTATTCGAAGGTAACGTCCAAACCTTAATGTCCAATGCTTATAATATTGCTGATGCAGTTAAAGAATCTGATATCGTTATTGGATCAGTATTGATTCCCGGTAAAAAGGCTCCAACTCTAGTAACCGAAGAGATGATCAAATCTATGGAACCTGGTTCTGTTGTTGTCGATGTTGCAATTGATCAAGGCGGAAACTTTGCAACCATTTCAGAACCAACAACTCATGATAATCCAATCACTGTGGTTCATGATGTGATTCATTATGCAGTAGCAAACATTCCTGGAGCAGCTCCACGTACAGCTACTCAGGCACTTTCCAATGCAACTGTTCCTTATGCTATTCAAATTGCTTCCAGCAGTTTGAAAGATGCTCTTCATAATAATGAAGGTATCTCATCTGGAGCAAATGTATTAGGCGGAAAAGTGACCAATAAAGCAGTTGCTGAAGACTTAGGTTATGATTATGTCGAACCTGAAGATGCTTTGTAAGATTTTTTAAAAAATTATAGCCAATACTGATTGACAAAACGACTAGAAGTTCATCCTTCTAGTCGTTTTTATTTATTCCATGTTTGGATCAGGGGTATACTCATGAAAAAACATATACTCGTTGTTGGAGCAATCATTCTGGATCAGGATAAAGTCTTATGTGCCCAGCGTTCAGAAAATAAAAGCCTGCCATTAATGTGGGAATTTCCTGGAGGGAAAGTTGAATCTGGTCAGCCATCGAAGATCTAACTGCTTTAGATTGAGCTCCTGCTGACATTCCCATCGTTGATCAACTGATTAAGGAAAAAAGGAACACGAGTGATACTTGAAGTATCACTCGTGTTCCTTTTTTCTATACGAATATTTCTTGCGAAATCTCAAATTCCTCTGCTATATGGGCTGGAAGTTTTTGCTCTAGTTGATAATGGATCTGAATCGGTTTCTCATTTTCATGCGCAATCGGATTTCCTTTTCCAATATAAATAAATTTAGAAATGACTCCATCTATTTTTCTGAATTTTCGAACGAACAAATGAATCGTGGCTTTCTCTTTTTCTGGAAAGACCAGGTCTTGCCCTCTCTCGCTAGTCACTTTCATATTATTCGGCGATTCCCACTGGAAAATTTTTCTAGACAGAAATTTATCCTGATAATTTAACCTACTTTCTATTCCTTCATCCTTGTGCAGATCAATAAACAAAAAGTAGTCATTTGTTTCTTTATTGCGTAAGACTCCTGAACCTCTGAAAGAAGAGAAGGTTTTTGTGTAATTCGAAAGAAGAGCTGTATCGCGCATGGAATATTCTTCATACAATTTAAAATGAGGGATCCCATAATAATGATGCCCAAATTCTTTTTCATAGCGATGAATTCCATAGTTTAATAAATCGGCGAGAATCTTAGCGTGCTTTTCTATTTTAAGTATCTCAAGAAAAAGTTTGCTCGCGTAAACTTTTTCTTCGGAAGGTTTCCATTCGATCAGAATGGGTCCTCTTTTTTGTTCACCCTTATCTGCATAATAAAAAGCTATATTTTCTATCGCATGGATAATCGTTTTTTTATCCACATTCTCACTGTGCCGTTTCATTTCTTGTGTGAGTTCATGAACACTGACAACACTATTCTCCTTGACCAACTTCAAGAGAACAAATTCATGCAGTCTCTTTAAGGGTAGATAATTGGATACATAATCCAATAATGCCATCCACGAAGGGTCACTGATCTGTTCAAGAACGCCAGGATCCTGTTTCTCTACTTTCTCTAAAAAGCGAATATAATTAGAACTTTTTGTCAAAAAATCCAAAGGGTCTGGAGCTTGTTCAACCATTAAATACGCTTGTAGGTTCCACACTATTTCTCCACCTAATAACTGTTTGAATTCTTCATACGCCGTGCGTAAATATTTCATGCTGTAAAAGTTTTCGCTTTCTAATTTATCCAAAATAATCTCTTTGCTTATTTTATCCATCCGAATATTACTTGCTCCAGGTGTATCCGGAAAATCCTCTTTCACAGCTACTTTCAAGCTATCTTTATCATAAAATTTTGAGCCATGAAGAGCAATTGCCAATAAATAGGCTTTTTGATGATTCCCGATAAAATCCAATACCGTCAGAAATTCTTTTGTTTCTTTTTTTCGAAGTCCTCTTCCCAGTTGTTGTGTAAAGATTATGGGAGACTGGGTGGGACGCAACATCAAAATTAGATTCACGCTGGGAATATCTATGCCTTCGTTAAATATATCGACCGTAAAGATCATTTCCAGAGAATCTCTATCTGATTCCAAATCGCGCATCATTTTTTCTCTGTGATCGATAGAATCTTCTCCCGTTAAACAAACGCTTGGAATCCCTCTACGATTGAACTCTTTCGTCATATATTGAGCATGCTCTATTGTTGCACAGAAGCCTAACCCTTTCCGATAAAGCCCATCTTGACTATACTCATTCATTTTTTCAATAATGAATTCAACACGTTTATGAATCATGAGGCGTTGGGCTACTAGGTCAATATTTTGTATGTCTACATCAGTTAAGTCGACATTGTTGATGTCTGCTATTCCAAAATAATGAAAAGGAACAAGCAAATCAGCTTCTAAGGCTTCTCTTAGTCGGATTTCAGTCGCAATATTTTGATCAAATACATCAAAGATATTCCCGCCATCTGTTCTCTCCGGTGTAGCTGTCATGCCAAGCATAAAGCGCGGAGTAAAATAGTCCGTGATTTTTTGATAGGATGGACTCATGACATGGTGTGCCTCATCTATGATGATATACTCAAATTCATCTCGTTCAAATTCGTTTAAATGATTCGCCATCATTTGAAGGGTAGCAAACAAGTAGGTTGCCTCTCTATCTTTTTGGTTCCCTGAAAAAATTCCTGTTTTGCGATATTTGAAGGACAAAACTTCTTCAAAAGATTGTTGTGCAGCTTTTAATATATTTTCTCGGTGAACAAGAAATAATAACTTCTTAGGGTTCACTTGCTTTGCATCGAATGCTGCCAGGTAAGTTTTCCCCGTCCCCGTTGCAGCAATGACCAGTGCTCTTTTTTGTTGATTGCTTCTGAGCCACTCTAACTCTTCAATAGCTTCTTGCTGCATACTATTTGGAATGATTTTTGGTAGTTTTGTATACTGAAAAGTTACATGTGAATGAGGATCTTCTAAGCGGTCTTCTCTTTTCTCTGCTTTAAAAGCTTCATATGCCTTGAGCAAGTGTTCATCAGTCGGTTCACTTGTCTCCCACAATTCATTGAACGCATTCACTAGTTGAGCAATAAAGACCTGCCCCTCTGATTTATCTTCATTTTTAGTTATGATTTTAACATTCCACTCCACATTACTTTTTAATGCATATTGAGTAATATTTGAGGAACCAATAATCACTTTATAATAATCCGTATATTCAAATATGTAGGCTTTTGGATGAAATCCTTTGTTGGCAGAAGCTATAAATAACCGCACATCAAGATTAGTAAACTCTGTCAATTTTCTTAACGACTGACTGTCCGTAAAATTTAAATATGTCCCTGTAAGTATCTTTCCTTTTACTTGACGTCTTTCTGATTCCCTTAAAGAATCTAACAGAAGTTGCAAACCCGAATAGCTGACAAAAGCAACATTTATATAGAATTTTTGGCATGTTTCAATAGAATATGTAATTTCTTTTAACATCGATGTTTCTCTCGAATTTGTCACCAATTGAAACATTAGGACCCTCCCCTTTTGTTTTTATCATACCAGATCTCACCCACTCTTGCTTGATCTGTTCATCCTCATCTTGCTCTCATATTTTTTTCTTATTATTTGGGTTATCACTTTTTGTTTGTTATACTCTCCAAGGTATAAGCATAAATGAATGTCGCCCCTATGAATAAATTTAAGGAGATGGAATCTAGATGGTCAAGGATCTCGAAGCGTTGAGTCCTTTTGAATTGAGTTTATATTTAGAAAAAAATATGGATAAAACAAAAGCTACCCACGATTTATTAAATGCAGGACGTGGAAATCCCAATTGGACAGCTCCTATTCCTCGAGAAGCTTTCTTTCTTTTAGGACAATTTGCAACCCGTGAAACGATGCAGAACAATAAATACCTAACGGGAAATATGATCAATAAACATAATTTTGTCGGAGAAAAATTTGTTGGTTTTTTACAAGATAATCCCTGTGATGGCAGCACATTTTTGCAAGCTATTTGGGATGAAGGTGAAGACTACTTAGGAATGCCTAAAGAAGAATGGTTAACAGAGATGATGGATTACATCATAGGAGACAATTATCCTAATCCTGAAAGATGTTTAGCTGCGGTCGAAAAGCCGATCAAACAATATTTACATCACGAATTATTTCAATCCCGCTCTGCACCTTTTGACTTATTTGCAGTGGAAGGCGGAACAGCAGGAATCGTTTATACATTTGACTCCTTAGTCAACAATCAACTTCTCAATCAAGGAGATAAAATCGTGCTGATGATTCCTACTTTTGCACCTTATTTAGAGATCCCTCAACTCCCACATTATGGATTTGACGTAGAATATATCAAGTCTGAACCTGTGCGAATCGAAGGGAAAATCAGTTATCAATTTCCTCAAAAAGAAATAAATCGGTTACGGAATCCCGAAATAAAAGCTGTTTTTGTAGTGAATCCAAGTAATCCTACATCTAATGCGATCAGTGACACAACAATTGGTTTGCTGAAAGATGTGATCGAAAAAGATAATCCGCATCTGATGATTCTAACAGATGATGTTTATGGTACCTTTTTAGAAGAGTTTACATCCCTCTTCACCGAAATCCCTTATAATACAGCTTGCATCTATTCCTACTCAAAATATTTTGGAGCCACAGGCTGGCGTGTGGGTACGATTACAATAGCTAAAGAAAATCTATTTGATGAACTATTAGCGCAACATTCCGAAAAAACTAAAAAAGAATTGGCTCATCGTTATGAATCGCTCACTTCTCAACCAGAGGAAGTAGCCTTCATCGACCGAATGGTAGCTGATAGCCGTGATGTAGCTTTGAATCATGCTTCTGGCTTATCCAGCCCGCAACAAGTCATGATGACCTTGTTTAGCCTTTATTCTTTATTAGATAAAAAGGATCAGTACAAAAAAGAAGTCATGGAGATCTGTCATGAAAGAGAGAAAATTTTGTTCGATACTCTTCAAATGGAACAACCTTTTGAATCTTTGGATACTGCGTATTATTGTGAGATCGACTTTGCAAATTGGTTGGAAAACCGCTATGGAATAAGCTTTTCACATTACATCACAAAAGTATGGACGATGACTCAAATCATTACTCGGTTTGCTGAAACTCAACAGCTCATGTTGTTACGAGCAGACGCGTTTGGAAGCAGCAAGTGGTCCGTTCGCATTTCTTTAGCGAATCTCCCGACAAATCAATACAAAGAAGTGGGAAAACGGATCATTGATTTATCTGATCAACTACACGACGATTGGCTAGAAAAAGAAGCTACACCAGAAGAAATTAACTTTTCTTCCAGACTGCCACTCGCTTTGGAATAGAAAAAAAGAAGCAGGAAGAAGAATCCCATTGGGAGACTTTCCTTCCTGCTTTTTTCTATTCCGTTCCCTATTGGTTTGTCTTGATCAGCGATCATTGTCCCAATCCCAATTATCTGCGGTCATTAATCCTAAAAGCTTCTTTCTTCTTCCTTCTAAGCTTTTCATATTTTCTTTGAATTCTTCTTCGGGCAAGACCGGTATTGCCTTCTTACGTAACAAGTCCATTGAAGGGATAGGTGGTACTTTGTCAGAAGGTTCTATGAACGCTTGATTTAATGTTTCTAGATACTCTTCGATCGATGAGCGCATCTCTTTCATTAGTAAGGGATTGGGCATAGCTTTTTTGGGTGTTCCTTGTTCGATCATAGAAAGAGCGTCATCCAGGGTGGGCACTGCCACCGTTATCGCTTGTGTTGGTTTATGCGTATGGTAGTAATGGAGCAATGGATAGGCTTTATGCTGCTGCGTCAATGTGCTTAATTCTGAAGCCAACGTATTGAGTAACAGATCCAAGTGAGAAAATCCTTCTCCATCCCAGGCAATAGCGACGATTTCTTCAGCAGACTTCCCAATTCCTAATACACTACTTGCAAAAGATCGCTTTCTGACCACTGCATTAACAATTGAAAGTATATAGGAAGCTCCTAAAGTCAAAAACAGCATCCCTGTCCCCGTAGCAACAGTTGTCATGATTTGCCAATAGGCATTGGCTGGTGCAAAACCACCATTTCCAAGAGTAAATAAAACGTAGCCCGCATAATAAATCAAATCATTCCAGGTAATGGGTTGCGATTCTGCTGTATCAATAATGGATTGAGGACTACCAGCAAATATCAAAGTCCAGCCAGCCCATAATAACAGGATCCAGCCAAGTAAGGTCAGCGTGAGAATCACAGGGCCTGATACAGTGAGTATCGAGCTTTTCTTTCTATTAAGTCCAACCATGATTTTCCATATAAAGGTAGTTATTCCATTCGAAATGGGCCCCGCCCCTCCGTCGACCCATAGAGCAGTCCAAATCAAATCACCTATTGTAATTAAAACAAGTACTGTTCCCGAGATGAGATAAACAGTTTCCATAGCTCCCCTTCTCTCTATCTTTTCCTAATTCACTTTGACCAATATACGGCCCTTCATTTTTCCATCCATAATTTGTCTGAAAGCTTGCGGTAAATCTTCTAGCGTGATTTCGTGGTCTACCGTTTCCTCCAATAAGGTCGGTTTTAAATCACTGCCTAATCTTTCCCATAATTCTCTGCGCTTTTCGATTGGATACTGCACACTATCAATACCGAAAAGTGTGATCCCTCTAAGTATGAATGGTAAAACTGTCGTCTCAAATACAAGTCCACCTACATTTCCACTCAAGGCGATGTAGCCACTGTGTTTGATTTGAGCAAGATAGTCGCCCAAACCAGCTCCACCTACTGGATCAATAACGGCTTGCCACAATTGCTTAGCTAAAGGCCTTTTTTTACTCAGTTGATTATCACCAGGCAATGTTACTGTTGACGCTCCTAATTTTTTTAAATATGCTTCCTGTTCTGCTTTTTTTCTTGATTCAGCAATGACTGTAAATCCGAGGTTAGACAGCATTTGAATTGCTAGAGAACCCAGTCCGCCTGTAGCTCCTCTCACTAGTAGAGGTCCAGATTCTCTATTTAGTCCGTTCTCTATTAATTTTACAATGGACTGGGCGGCTGTAAAACCTGCTGTTCCTATTATCATGGTTTCTCTTGTCGTTAAAGATTCAGGTATCCGTATCGCCCATTCTTTTGGAACACGAGCGTATTCACTATACGCTCCAAAGTGATTCACTCCAAACTCAAACCCCGTTACAACTACCAGTTCCCCTACTTTAAATTCATCTGTAGCCGATTCAACTATTTCTCCGCTTAAATCGATTCCCAAGATGGTTGGATAACTCTTGATCACTCCCGTTCTTGCGTTGGTTCCGGCTAACCCATCTTTATAATTCACGCTAGAATAATGAACTTTAATGAGTAAGTCTCCTCTAGGCAAATCATTTGTGCTCATCTCTTTAATTTCATGACTAACTTTTCCTTCTTCATCGGCTGTCGACCACAGTGCGCGAAATGTCTTCATTTTTTTTCCTTTCTTTTACTCTTTATTTTTTAACGTAAATACAGTGATTTCTGGTCGAGTCCCAATTCGAAGTGGAATAAGACTAAAGCCAATTCCTCGATTCACATATAACCTATTATCGGCATCCGCATATTCTTCGATCCAGCCGGCAACTTGAATATTTCCCGGTTGCATCATTTGTAAATAGGATGCCTCAAAAAACGGGACTCGAAACTGTCCCCCATGTGTATGTCCAGCAACGGCTATTGGGGCTGAGCCTTCTGGGAATGTCGCAAAGGTGTCCGGATTGTGCATCAAGGTAAAGCGCGCCGCATCTTCATCTAGTGTGAACAATGCTTTCCTTGGGTCGTCTCTACCTGCCCAATGCGAACCTACAGCAACTAAATGGAGCTCTTCTGTCGCTGTTTCATGCGGAATAACTACATTTTCATTTTCAAGCATATCAATGTTTACCTCTTCTAAAGCTTTAACTAGTGCTTCTGCCAACTCTACATCTGGTTTATCCTCTTTTAATTCCATCGCGTAGTCATGATTCCCCAGTACGCCATATAGTGGAATAGTGCTTTCCCCTAAGGGTCGCAGTAATTCTATTATTTCATCAATTTCTTTTTCACTCCCTGATTCTACCTTGTAAATAAAGTCTCCCGTAAGCAGGATCGCGGCAGGCTCCATTTCCAGTAAATCATCGACCATCCACCGAATGGCGACCGTGTTATCTAGCCACATGCCGACTTGGAAGTCTCCTACTACAGCTATTTTTTCTTCTTGCCAATCGCTTGGTAAGTTCGTGATTTCTGCATCGTGTTCTTCTTTGTCTAATACGTATGGTTCAATCAAACCCCAACTTAAAATAACGATCCCTGTGATCAATACTAATTTGAATAAGCTAAGAGTTAGCTGTCGTAACTGTTTCATAGGTTGCCTCCCTCTAAATAAATGGTAATCTACACTACTTTTTCCTATTCCCTTTTTCTTACATTTATCATAGCATTTATTGTCTACTTTTATACAGTATTCCAATTCCAATTTCACTTTCCTATAAATATAAAAAACTCTCCGATAAGAACACGGAGAGTTTCTTTGTTATTTATTAACTGTTTGAACAACGGGATAACCGTTGGCTTCCAAAATTTTTTCTACTTCCTCTGTCTCGGTGTGATCTATTTGAATCGTCACTTCTATTTTTTCACCTGGATGCTGAACAAATAGATGGCTGATCCCAATATTGGCCTCTGCTAAAATAGTCGTGATTTTTTCTAACACACCTACTTGATCTTTACTTATACTAATGACCAAGCGTGCGCCTGGATCATTGTAGCCCGTCAGATCAATGAGGGCACTAAAAATATCTTTTTCTGTAATGATACCTACGACGTGGTTATTCTCATCCACTACTGGAAGAACGCTGACGTCTTTTTCGCGCATGATCAGCGCGGCTTCTTCAATGAGTGTGTCTTTTGAAGTTGTAATGACTGTTTTCTCCATCAACTGTTCGACCCGTGTACGATTCAGTAAATAATTCATTTCATGGATACTCATACTTGTAGCCCGTGAAGGGGAATGCTGCTGAACAATGCCCTCTGTGATCAATCCAACAAGTTGATCATCTTTGACTATCGGTAGCCGGTGGAAATGGTTCTCTTTCATTATATCTAAGGCTTCCAACACGATCGTATCCGGTGATACTGTGATGACGTTTTTTGTCATGTAATGTTCAACATTCATTTTTCACCCTCCTAAATAAGCCTTTTGAACAGCTTCGCTTTCTAGTAATTCTTTCCCTACTCCTGATTCTACTATTTTTCCTGTTTCGAGTACATAGCCTTTTGTAGCGATCTCAAGGGCAACAGATGCATTTTGTTCGATCAACAAGATCGTGGTCCCTTCTTCATTAATTTTTTTGATGATCTGAAAAATCTCTTGAATAAACAAAGGGGCCAACCCCATTGAAGGTTCGTCTAAAAGCAATAATTTTGGTTTGGAAATCAGAGCTCTCCCCATAGCTAACATTTGTTGTTCTCCACCAGAGAGCGTTGCAGAATCTTGATTTTTCCGTTCTTCCAAAATAGGAAAATGATCAAATACTTTCTTTATATCTTCTTTTATCGCTTCTTTGTCTTTACGTAAAAATGCACCCATTTCGAGGTTTTCCATTACCGTCATCCCACTAAAAACATGTCGTCCTTCTGGTACATGAGAAATGCCGCTTTGAACAATTGTACGGGGCGTCGCCCGTTGAATCGGCTGTTCCTGATAGATGATTTCACCTTGTGAAGGCCGAACTAAGCCCGAGATTGTTTTTAATATCGTTGTTTTCCCCGCACCATTTGCGCCGATCAAGGTAACGATCTCGCCTTCGTTCACTTCAAAAGATACTCCCTTGATCGCTTCGATCACACCATAATAAACAGTTAAATCTCGTACTTTCAACATTTACTCACCTCCCAGATAGGCTCGGATAACTTCTTTGTTTTTCCTGATTTCTTGTGGTGTTCCTTGAGCCAATACTCTACCGTGTTCTAATACATAAATACGTTCACAGACATTCATTACGACCGACATATCGTGTTCGATCAGAACGACTGTCAGTTTAAACTCATTTTGTATACGCAAAATCAATTTCGTCAAATCTGCGCTTTCTTGTGGATTCATTCCTGCAGCTGGTTCATCTAAAAATAGTATTTTGGGTCTTGTCGCTAAAGCACGTACGATTTCCAGTCTTCTTTGATCCCCATAGGGCAAGTTTTTGGCTACATACTCTTCTTTGCTTTCAAGATCAAACAAGGCAAGCAATTCACGTGCTTCTTTATGCATCAATTCCTCAGAATCAAAAAAATGCTTGGTGCGAAATAAACTGCTAAACGTATTCGCACCGCGACTATTGTGAAGGCCGATGAGTACGTTCTCTAAAACAGTCAAGTCTTTGAACAAGCGAATGTTTTGAAATGTTCGTGCAATCCCGAACCCTGCGATTTGACTTGTTTGTTTACCTATCAAAGATAGAGGAACATCCTTTTGCTTCAATTCAATGGATCCACTGCTTGGGATATATACGCCCGTTAATAAGTTAAAGAGGGTCGTTTTTCCGGCTCCATTCGGCCCGATAAGTCCCACAAGTTCATTCTCTTCTAACTTTAGATTCACACGAGAGATAGCTGCCAACCCGCCAAAGTTTTTGGTCAAATTTTTCACTTCCAATAAACTCATCTGACCTTCTCCTCTCTTTTTTTATTCTCTGATTTGTCTTTTTTACGTATAAAAGAGCTGATGTTTAATTCTTTTGTTCCCATCAGTCCGGAAGGTTTAAAGATCATGATCGAAATTAAAGCAATCGCATATAGAATCATCCGGAAAGATCCAAAAGGTTGTAAAAATACGTTTAATACACCCAATACCGTTGCAGCGATCACGCTGCCAGTAAGACTTCCGATTCCTCCAAAAACAACAATAATAAGGATATCGATCGATTTCATAAAGTTAAATTGATCCGGTGAGATCACACTGAAATACGTTGCATGGATGGACCCTGCAATAGCCGCCGTAACAGCTCCCATTACAAAAGCGATCGTTTTATACCGCGTGGTATGGATCCCTAGAGATTCTGCTGCAATTTCATCTTCTCTGACAGATATCGTTGCTCTCCCAACACTGCTGTACTTGTAATTTGCTGCAAAAATCAGGACCACTACTGCCAAAAAGAAACCAATATACCAAGTACTTAAATAGGGAATTCCACTTAACCCTGCTGCTCCATTGGTCAAATCTCCCATATTCAATATAATGATGCGAATTATTTCCGCCACCCCTAAAGTAGCAATGGCTAAATAATCTCCTTTTAATCTAAGCGTCGGGATCCCTACAATCAATGCAACGATTCCGGCAATGATTCCGCCTACTACGATTCCTGCGGCCATCCCTCCATAGTTCGGAAACTGTTTGGTTAGGATCCCAGTAGCATACGCTCCAATTGCCATAAAACCTGCGTGGCCTAATGAGAATTGCCCCGAAAACCCTATAATGACATTTAATCCGATGGCTAGGATCATATTTATCAAAATCGTCACCAAAGTGATCTCATAGAATGCATCGATCAAGCCAAGCAATATTGCACCTTGGAGAAGACCAAAGGAGAGCACGATCAGTATCATCCAGATGCCATTTGTTTTATTTAGAATCCTCATCTTTTTCACCTACACTTTCTCTTTGGCATGTTTACCTAAAATACCTGAAGGTCTGACAAGTAAGATCACGATGAGTATGCCATATACTACTGCATCTCGTACCATTGAATTTCCGTATCCAGAAATCAGTACTTCAATCAATCCTATCGCAAACCCTCCTAGAACTGCACCTGGAACAATACCTATTCCACCGAGCACAGCAGCAATGAATGCTTTTAATCCTGGTGCATACCCCATCATCGGATTAATGGAATTATAATACATCCCTACCAATACACCGGCTGCTCCCGCTAAAGCTGAACCGAGGAAAAAAGTAAAACTAATAACTAAATCGGGATTGATCCCCATTAACTCAGCGGCCTGAGAATCGATACTAACTGCGCGCATGGCTTTTCCCATTTTTGTTTTTTGAATAATAAATTGCAGACCCGCCATTAAAATAAAAGTAGTCACAATAATCAAGACCTGCATCTTACTAACTTGAAAAGACCCAATCGTGTACAAACTATTTTCGACTACTTGAGGAAAAGAGCGTACTTCCGGACCTACAAAGTAAATCATGCCATTTTGCAATAAATAAGAAACCCCTATAGCCGTTATTAAGGCCGCGATCCTTGAAGATTTCCTTAAGGGTTTGTATGCGACTCTCTCGATAATGACTCCTAAAACGGCTGTAAAGGACATTGATAAAAGTAAAGCAGGAATCAACCCTACACCTAAATAATTAATGACATAATACCCAACAAATGCTCCGATCATATAAATTTCTCCATGAGCAAAGTTGATCAACTTTATTATTCCATAAACCATTGTATATCCTAGAGCCAACAACGCATAAATACTACCTAACGAAAGCCCGTTGATCAATTGTTGAATTAAATTTTCCATGTGTTTCACCCCTTTTAGAAAAAAGAGGCCAAGAGAGTATCTCTCCAGACCTTTTTTTGCCGTATTCTTTACTTAGGAGAGACTTCTGTCGTATTGACTTCTTCTCCATCTTGCAATTCAACGATCGTGACAGATTTAATAGGGTTGTGATTTTCATCAAATGAAAAGGCACCAGTAATTCCTTCAAAGTCTGACAATTCTGCTAAAGCATCATTAACAGCTGTCGGCGCATTGTCTCCTGCTTCTTCGATTGCTTGCTTGACTACAAAGACTGCATCATAAGCTAAAGCCGAAAACATATCCGGTTCAGAACCATACGTTTCTTCATAACTTTCAATAAATCCTTGGACTTTTGGATCCTCACTATTTACAGAAAAATGCGATGTATAATAAACATCCGACACATTCCCTGCACCTGCTAAGTCGATCAATGTATCATTCCCGAATCCATCTGGTCCTAAAATAGGTTGTTCGATTCCCATTTCACGGGCTTGTTTGATGATCAAACCAGCTTGCTCATAATAGCCTGGTACAAAGAGTACATCGAAGTCTTCATTTTTAATACGTGTTAGGACCGCACTAAAATCAGACTCATCAGCAGTGAAGTTTTCTTCCCCTACCACTTCACCACTAAAATTTTCTTTAAATGTAGCGGATAATCCGGTGGCATAATCGCTCGAGTTGTCGCCCAAAATAATAGCTGTTTGCGCATCTAATTCAGTTTCAGCAAATTTTGCTAAAGATACACCCTGGAATGAGTCTTGAAATCCGATTCGGTATGCAAATGGTTGGACATCGCCGTTTCCGTCAATAGTCACCGTATCGTCTGTAGCTGATGGTGAGACCAATGGTACTTCTGCCCTGTTCACACTTGGAATTGCTGATTTAGTAGCCCCAGAAGTTGCGGGTCCAATAATGGCACTTACACCATCTTGAGTTGCTAATTTAGTTGCTACACTCGCCGCCTCTGTATCTTCTGATTTTGTATCGTATTCAAATAACTCGATCGTTTTTCCATCGATTCCACCCTCTTCATTGATTTCATCGATAGCCAAACTCACCGCATTCGCCTCTGCATTTCCGTACGCCGAAACAGCTCCTGTCAATTCAAACATGGAGCCCAATTTCACGGATCCTTCATCACCTGTCTGGTTTTCTACATCTCCTGCTTCGCATCCTGCCAATACCAAAGCAGTCATTGCTGTCACACCCGCTACCCACTTTTTCATCATTATTCCCCCTAGTTTTTACTTCCTGTCCAAAAATGATAAAACGATTATAAAATTTTAATTGTTTTATCATTATATGAAAGCTCAATCTTTTATTCAAGGGTTTAGTGCAAATTATTTTATAAACTTTTCAATTTGTTCGCAATACTGTAAAAAAGAGCAAACTAATTGCTTTTACTCTCCTTTTTATTCCTTTTTAATTCCATTTTTTTATATAATTCTTTAAAACCATCCAATCGATGAAAATAACTTAACAGTTTAATCGTTTCGGTATCGATGACATGGCGTAAACTAAATACTTGCTGGAATAGTAAAAGTACTTCCCTTCTATACGTTTGATCTTTTTCGTGATTCTTCTCTTCCCACTGTGTATGTTCAAGTGTATCCAACGTCCGATATACTGACTGTAAATCTTCTGTTTGTATCATTTGAGCTGCCTCGACAAAATCAAAAAAATGTCGGATCAACGTAAACAACGCTTGTTGATTTAAAGAAGGGTGATCCGTCAATAAAGTATGTTTCAATCGTTCCGTCAATTCATGATAAAAATCACCCAGTGACGGTTGTTCATCTAGTGAGGCGAACACCTGATAAATCGTATCATACCAGACATACATATCTTTCTCGCTAATGTATAAGCGCATATTTTTTGGAAAGTGAAAAGTAAAAACAGGCATCGTCACTTGTTCTGTATCTCCCAGAAATGCTGTCGAATGGATAAATAAGAACAAACCTGTAAAATCTTGTTGAAAACGGTCATGGAAACTGTGAAATTCTTTTTTTGCTAACCGCCTTTTTAAATCCATGTTTGTCGATGAATCCCAGGAAGCAGGAGAAGTAAATATTTCTTCCCATTCTTCCTTTTGAAAAAGATCAGGAGCCACTTGAAAAACTTGCTTCATTTGGATCGGTGAAGCATTCACCGAATAGATGTGTTTAAATGGCTGATCGATCAGTTGGATCATTTGCAGTAGATTTCCACCAAGTGAATGACCTATACCATAAGCTGCAAACCTTTTAGTTGAGATTTTATTATCGATGACCTGAATAAATTTCTGAGCATCGTCCAATTGTTCTGTGCCCACTCCAATCATGACGGATTCTACATTATACTTCCAATCTTTGTATGCTTCTAACAAAAAATCTTGATAAAAGTGTGTCGGCAGTTTGTTTTTCAATACCTTTAAAGAATTCTCACTTCCTTTAAAGTTATACAATACTTCTGATTCTTCATTTGAATGAACAATCAGCGCTGAACCAGAAAATCCTGAGGTCTGTAAAGAAGGCAACGACTCACGAGCATCTATATATTCGATGGTGGACCATATTTCCTTTGTATGCCGATAAATCAACCACTGAATATAAGCTCTTTGCTCTGTCTTTGTATAAAAGAACTTTTCATATTCAAATAAAAGCAATTCTTGCATCAGCAGTCTTTCTTTGATCAAATCAGATACACCACTTTTTTTCTTTGTTTTATTCAATAGGTTTGCTTGGCTTCTTGTGATGCTATTTTGAAAAATTTGAATCAACCATCTCTTCAGTTCAAACCATTTTTTATGCTCTGTAAAATATTGATTCCTCTTCTGCATAGTTGCAAGGATTGCTTTTTTGTATTCTGCACTATTTTCCTCTTTAAAAAAAGAGAGTGTGGCAAAAGAACGTGCCTGGTTCACACGATCCGTAAACGGAATACGTTTCAATGTCCATTTTTTTGGAACAAGTGAGAACTTCCTATATATAGGAAACATGCGGTTCTCCTTTTCAAAAAAGGAGCTATCTAACTTTTCTTCCTCTAAATAATGCACTAGCTTTCGCAGACTACCGGTTACTCGGTAGTTCAAATTGTCTACTGCAGCCTGCATTTTTACCCATTCTTTTTCAAGCTCTTTCCCCGCAGTATTCTTATTTTTCATTAACTGATACCGTTTCATTTCATTTTCAAAAGAGAGCGTATCTTTTTCTTCTACCAATAGCCATATGTTTTCAAGCTGGCTAAGTATGGTGTCTATTTGTCTTTTTTCTAGAATTGTCATACCGATTCCTCGACTTTCTATTGAACCCTTTTTCTCACTATTGTATAGGCTTTCTTTAATTTCAGTATAGCAAATAATCTCTCTTCCAGAAATCAACTACGCTTCAAGAATGTATTCTACTCAAATTATAACTATCCACGACAAAAGAAGCTGAGACAAAAGTCTCAGCTTCTACTCATTTTACAAATCGTACTTTCTAAAAGGTGCTCCAAAAAACAGACCCGACAGCCACTTGATGGTGCTATAGTCATTGGCCTGCAATTTACGGATAGAGTACGTGCAGCTCTATTCGGGTCTGACCGGTTTTGCTCCACTTTCTTTTGTGTAAGACAAAAACCTATTGGTTGATTTTCGCTGGTTTTTTGATCAAGAGATAAATGACAACGAATGCAGTTGCGATTAATGAAACAAGAAGGAAAATATTGGTTTCAATGCCTGTTTGAGCTACTTCATCTTCTACCATATCTACTTCTTGTAATGTGAAGTTAGATGGAACAAGAACAGAATCGACAACATGGATCACACCATTAGTTGCTTCGATGTCTGTTGTAGAAATCATGGATTCATTTACCATAGGATCTCCACTCAAATCAAACGTGATCATTTCTCCGTTAACTGTTTCAGCTTCCATTCCATCGGTCAAATCAGCGGCCAATACTTTACCTGACACTACATGGTAGGTCAATACATTTGCTAAATCAGGTTGGGCAAGTAACTCTTCAGCAGTAATATCGAGTTGTGCAAGCAATTCTTCAAAAGCTGCATTGGTCGGTGCAAATACTGTGAATGGTCCTTCACCTTGAAGCGTTTCTACTAGTTCAGCTTTTTGTAAAGCAGAAACTAAAATACTGAAATCTTCATTCCCCATAGCGGTTTCGACAATGTCTTGAGAGCCTTCCTCGTGATTATCAGCAAAAACTTGTGACGAAAAGGAAAAGACAAGTGCAAGTAAAGTGACGAGAGATAAGAACGCATTAACTACTTTCTTCATAGCCATTCTCTCCTTTTTTCTGATTTTATAAAGTTGCAATTCCAACTTTACTACCTTATACTAACTTTATATGAAAGCGATATCAATTAAGTAACACCCGTTTTCAAAACTTTCCAACAGAGAGGAAAATTGTGATGAAAAAGAAAATACTCGTGACCTTTTTAAGTCTCGCTTTTCTTATTCAATTGTTTTTTCTCTTCCAAGATATTTACGCTCAAATGAATCCAGTAACAGTTCCGCGTGTTGAAGATGCCACAACAAGTTCGAATGAAGCAAACAATGATCAAGAAACAACTATTTCTGAAACTCTGACACCCCTCTCTTCTTATAGTCAAGACTCCTTTACTCCCAATCCGGCTTCTGAGTATGTTTTTCAAAATCCCGATTATGTTGGCTGGCTGACTCTCAACGACACTAAGATTGATTACCCTGTCGTAAGAGGAAGAGACAATGAATTTTACCTCACTCATAATTTTTACAAAGAAAAAGATGTTTTAGGTGCGATTTTTATGGATCATCGAAATATTGGTTTAGGTAAAGATGATCACGGGATCATTTACGGTCATCATAGTGCGTATGGTCATATGTTTGCTGATTTAGAGAACTTTTTGACAGAAGACTTCTTACTTGCCCATCCTACTTTTACATTCGAGGATATGTATACCGAAAGGACTTATGAAATTTTTTCAGTTCATATTGCCCCAGCTGATCCTTACTTTATTCAAACTTCTTTTGAAGAAGAAGAATTGGCATCTTATTTTCAGTCCTTAAAAGAAAAATCCATTGTTCCTTTGACTGCTGAGGCTACTAAAGATATGAAAATGCTCAGTTTGCTTACTTGCAATTATGTCGTCGACGAAGGGCGCTTATACGTTCATGCTATCGAAACATCCGGTGAATAAAAAAATGGAGCCTACTTCCACATTAAAGTGAAGTAGACTCTTTTTTTATATCTCTGTTTCAATTACAGCCTGGGTGTTTTTCATCATGGATTCATCAAACTGATTGATGTTTTTTGATGAAATAATACCAGCTACCATACTGTCATTAACATTCAACATTGTTCTTGCCATATCAATAATGGGTTCGACTGAGATAACTAATCCCACAATAGAAATGGGGAGACCCAAAGAACCTAAAACGATCAATGCAGCGAAAGTTGCTCCGCCACCTACACCAGCAACACCAAATGAACTGATTGCTACGACAGCCATGATCGTCAAAATGTACATCGGATTCGTAATATCGATTCCCATCGAAGGGGCCACGATCGCTACCAGTGTTGCAGGATAAATACCTGCACACCCATTTTGCCCGATAGATAAGCCAAATGTCCCTGCGAAGTTAGCCGAAGCATAATCGACTCCTAAGGCCTTCGTTTGTGTCTCAATATTCAAGGGCAACGTTCCTGCACTCGAACGAGATGTGAACGCGAAACTTAATACAGGCCAAACCTTTTTAACATAAGTGATCGGGTTGACTTTATAACCTGCTAATATGATCAAGTGAATGATAAACATGACGGCTATCGCCACATACGAAGCCACTACGAATAAACCAAGGTTGAGCAACGCTGCAAAATCACTTGTCGCCAGCGCTTTGGTCATCAGCGCAAATATCCCATATGGAGACAGGCGCAATACGAGTGTTACGATCCGCATCACAATAGTATACAAACTATCGATTATTTTTTTGAAGAATTCAGCTTGCTCAGGATCTTTCCGTTTGATTCCGAGGTACGCCACTCCAACAAATGCAGAGAAAACTACCACAGCAATAGTACTTGTACTTCTTGAATTGGATAAATCTGCAAAAACATTCCGAGGGATAAAGTTTGTAATTTGTTCCGGAATGGATAAATCTGCGACTTGAGTTTGAGTTTCTTGCAATTGTTCGATTCGCTGCGTTTCTTGCTCACCTTGAACAAATTCAGCACCATCTAAATTAAATGCCCTGATGCTCATTACTCCGATAAACGCCGCAATTGCAGTGGTCGCAATCAATGTGATCAAAACAGAAGAACTTATTTTACCTAGATCTTTACTTCCTTGAATTTTGGTAAAGGCACCAATGATGGATACAAAAATCAACGGCATGATCAACATTTGTAAGAACGCGACATATCCGTTTCCTACTATATTGATCCATTCCATAGCTCCATTCGTAACTTCACCTTGGGATCCAAACACAAGTTGCAAAATCCCACCAAACACGATTCCTGCACCTAACCCAGCAAATACCCGTGTGGAAAACTTTACATGCTTTTGCTGTAATTTCCACAAACCAAATAGGGTTAAAACAAAAAGGGCTAGAACACTGATTATTCCTATTATATTCATAATAGACTCTCCTTTAATTGCCTTTTCCGAAGAAAAGAAATCATCATAGGGTTAAAGGCCCTAGAAAAGCATTTTTTCCGAAATGCTTTTCCGCTACGATTACTTATTGTAATAGCTTGATAACGTGACCTTATAATAATAGCGGGTACACAATTAAATTGCAACCATTTTTTATTACTTTTTGTAAGTCTTTCCCGTTTTTTAAAATTCGGTATGACCCTTTGCTCTATTTGCTTTTTTCTGACCATAATAAAAGACCCTTTTTAGAAAGAATCTAAAAAGGGTCTTACTATTTACCTCTACGTACTAATCTTACATATCCAAATCAGTGAATGCGTAAGGAAGTAATTCTCTTAATGTTAGTTCCTTGATTTCATGGTTTTCGTTTGTCAAATAAACCGGCATTTCAGGCGAACATAATTCAGCCATGACTTGGCGACAAATGCTACACGGAGGAAGAAAGTCTTCTGTATCTCCTGCAATTGCAATTGCTTTAAAGTCACCTTTTTTATATCCATTGGTTATTGCAGTGAAGAATGCTGTTCTCTCTGCACAGTTTGTTGCACCGAAAGATACATTTTCTACATTGACTCCTTTGGTAACTTTTCCATCGGGATGGAGAATTGCTGCCCCAACTGGAAAATGAGAGTAAGGAACATATGCTCGTTTATTAATATCTCTTGCCATTTCAACTAATTTTTCTTTTTCCATATCAGTAGTCATCCTCTAATTTTGAAATGAACTGATTCAGTTCCCTACTAAATGTATGTAGGACTTTTAATTTTAAGCGTTTTCTTTGCTTTTGTCAAGGTAGTTTCTGGTCGTTTCTGATTTTCTCTCCGTTTTCACCAAACTACCGGTCTCCTTGAAGATTTTCTGGATACTATTCTTCTCCATTTATCTTGATCAACACTACAGAACCATCACTAATGAAAGTAAAATCCCCACATGGATGATTCGCTATTTAACAATGAAATTTATTTTCCATCGACCCTATTTTTATTTAAAATAGATGAAAACCTTCTTCTTATTTAAACGGAAGCCTTTCATTTTCTATCTCCCTTATCTCTGTGTTAAAGTTAACAAGTAATAAAATATATAGCTCATTTGTAGAGTGAATAGCAACTGGCACTTTAAGTGGTAGCTGTTTGTTTCTCTTAGTGAATTAGACATGGAGGATTATTTTTATGAAAATTATAGTAGTTGGTTCATCTCATGCAGGCTATGAGGCTGTTCAAACATTGTTAAAAGACACACCCGAGAGTGATATTCATCTTTACGAAAAAGGTTCGACTGTCTCATTCTTATCTTGTGGGATTCAATCCTATTTAGAAGGGGTTTCAAACTCCTTGGACGAATTGCATTATGCTAATGAGGTATCCTATGAAGAACAAGGTGTTCATGTTCATACCAACAGTGAAGTGACAGACATCGATGCTAAAGCAAAAACGATTACTGTACAAACAGCAGACGGTGAATCTAAAACAAATTACGACAAACTTATTCTTACTCCTGGAGCGATCCCATTCCAATTACCCGTAGAAGGAACAGATTTAGAAAATGTTTTTTATCTTCGTGGACGCAATTGGGCTGACAAAGTAAAAAACCGCATGGATTCAGCAAAAAAAGCAGTTGTCATCGGAGCTGGCTATATCGGTGTAGAAGTGATGGAAGCTTTTGCTAAAAAGGGTATGGATACGACCATCATTGATACTCTCGATCAAATCCTCCCCACTTATTTAGATAAGGAATTTACAACTATTCTAGAAAAAGACCTCAAAGAAAGAGGCGTAAAAGTTCAAACGAAGGAAATGGTCAAAGAAATTATTGGTGAAAGCGGAGCCGTCACAAAAGTTATTACGAATAAAGGCGAATATGAAGCAGACACCGTTGTCATTGCATCCGGTATTAGACCAGCGACTGCGTGGCTAAAAGGGCTTGTCAAATTGGACTCTAAAGGTATGATCGAAGTGGATGAGTACATGCAGACCTCAGAAGCAGACATTTTTGCGGCTGGAGATGCTACCACTATTCCATTTAACCCTACACACAGTAAAGTGAACATCGCATTGGCTTCCAACGCACGTCGTCAAGGAATTGTCGCAGCAAAAAACATCTCAAAACCTGTGATGAAAATGATGGGCGTACAAGGAACTTCTGGATTGGCACTATTTGACTACCATTTCGCGACTACAGGTGTCAAGGCTCTTGATGCTTATCAATGTGAAGAAGAGGTCACTAGTTGTTATGTGGAAGAAAAAATCCGTCCAGACTTTATGTACGAGAAAGATAATACCGTAATGATGAAAATTTATTATGAAAAAGAATCTCATATCATTAAAGGTGCACAATTAATGTCTAAAGAAGACATTACCGCATCGATCAACACAATGGCTGTTGTGATAGAAGCAGGATGGACGCTCGAACACTTAGCTCGTACCGACTTCTTCTTTCAACCAGAATACAACCGTCCATGGAACTACTTGAATGTCCTCGCAATGAAAGCCTTAGGCGAATCATACGGCAGCGACACCATGTTGTTTTAAAAATTAGAAATCAAATCTACTTTTTAATTCAATACACAGTTCTCTACTGATCAGATTCTTTGAGGATACTATTGATTCAAGCAGTAAAAAGATCCTATTAAGATAAGACACAAAGAGCCATTTGAGGACAAACTCAAATGGCTCTTTGCTATTTCCACATTCTTTATTGTGGTAGATAATTCACTTATGCTACAGTTCTTCTCCATAAACTTAGCTGCGTTTTAAACAAGTCACTCCGCTGATCCAATAAGACTAGTTGAAATCCGTTTTAGCATCTGACAAATTTACGTTTAAAACCGATCCTTCCTTTATCCACTTGTTTTTGAATACTTTCATAAGCATTTAAGTGTTCATCTTTTTTATTTGCCCGTTTAACTTCCACTGTACCAACTTGCGCTGCTGTTTCAAGTGCTTTTTCAGTTAATGGGGAAAATGAGATCCCTACCGTAGTCAGAAAATTGTTCATTGACGCTTTCGTTCGTTCTGGTGAATCATGGATCGTATTTTTCACACTATCGAGCATGTTTGAAATTTTACTTTTGGAAAACTCAGTATCTGAACGATTACCTAAAAGCCAACAATAACAACTCCAGCCCGCTGACATTTTTAGTTCGTGGCCGCTTGCGATCCATCTATCAGCCACCTCTTGTGCAATTGGGGACTCAGCCAATGTTACACTTACTACAAAATCAGACAACATGTAAAAATACGCCACCTCGATCCAACGGTCGAAATCTGACTCGGTCATGCTTTTGGGATCTGCAATAATACCCGCGAAATACATTGCATCATAGTTTCCCGTAGCATAAAGTTCTTCCGCTAAAAGCTGATTTGTTTTTATTTTCTTTGATAAAGGTTTCATTTCTCCGGTGGTCACACCAAAAAGTGGCTCGTGTGCACCATTGGATAAATATATTTTCTTCATTCTTTCTTTACTCAAAGATTCCAGTTCTTGCATAACCGTATGGAAATTCATCATCTTGTATCTCCTTCTGTACTATTCATAACAACCTTATTGTAAAAAAAGCAAATTCATTTTTAGAAATAACAAGTGAATAGCGATCCCCCAATAAAGGTGAAATTTACACTGCTAATCTTAACTTTTTGATAGAGTAGCTTGATTTACGTCTAATATGAAGTATAGTGAGTATTGAATAATAATTACTCACATTTAAGGAAGTGTCAATATGCGCATAAATAAATATATTAGTGAAGCGGGAAAAGCTTCTAGACGAGGTGCCGATAAATTGATTGCTGAAGGCCAAGTTACCGTTAATGGGAAACGGGCAACGATAGGTAGTCAAGTTGAACCAGGTGACGATGTGCGAGTCGGTGGAAACCAAATCTACGTAGCAAGGAACAATGTCTATATTGCTTTAAACAAACCCGTAGGTATTACGAGTACTAGCGAAAAAGATGTCAAAGGGAACATTGTTGATTTAGTCAATCACCCATTTCGAGTCTTTAATATTGGGCGGCTCGACAAAGATTCTGAGGGATTGATCCTTCTTACGAATGATGGAGATATCGTTAATGAAATTCTGCGCTCTGAGAATAAGCACGAAAAGAAATATGTTGTTTCCGTTGATCGCCCCATCACTCCGGAATTTCTGAAGAATATGTCGGAAGGTGTCAAAATATTAGGTACAACGACACTTCCTTGCAAAGTAGAACAAATTTCCAAATATGATTTTCAAATCATTCTGACTCAGGGACTCAATCGACAAATACGTCGTATGTGTGAAGAATTGGGCTACAACGTCTACCGATTACAGAGACTTCAAATCATGAACATTCAACTAGGCAACCTCCCTATAGGCCAATGGCGTTACTTATCCAAGAAAGAGAAAACCCAGTTGTTTAAAGAACTAAACTATACGCCACGAGAATGGTAAAAAACTATGGATAGTCTATTCAAATTATCGATAAGCACGTGGCCAATTAAAAATGATTCTGTCGTTTTTTAATAAAACAGCATCACACTTTGAGTCTATTCTCCTCAAACTGCGCTGCTGTTTTATTATTTTTTGAATCATTTTTCTCCTACCAGAAACCTTCCTGCTCAGGTGAGTGTCCATTTCTGCCCCTCTTTATTTTTCACTGTAAATAAAGAGTTTATTTCCAATTAACCCGATGATTTTTTTCAAATCTTTAGCCAGGATGACCATGGTTTGATTGGGCTTTCCAGGAGCAAAAACAAGTTTTTCTTGTTCCAGCATTTCCTCATCTACTATCATCGGAATGGTCGCTTCATAGCCCAAGGGTGTGACTGCTCCTGCTTTTTGACCAGTGATCTCTTCCATTTCATCTGACTTCACAATGGTCACTTTCTCACCTACAATTTGCTTTAATCGCTTGAAGTCGGTACGTTTTGTTGTGAAGGTTATAAATGAATAGTATTGCCCAGATTTTCCTTTCAGAAAAAGGGCTTTGGTTTCAGTACCCGTAAATCCTTTTTCTTCTTTCATGCGCACAGCATCTTCATTTGTATAAATAGGATCATGGTTGTATAGTTCAAAATAAATGGATCGTTCTCTTAAGAATTCTTCCAGATCGATTAGCATCTTTGATACTCCTCCTTATATGTATCTATTCCCTTGTCGTTTTTAGAGACTAGTTGATCACAATATGCATTGAAATCTACTTCCATCTTTTCAAAAACCCATATTAACTTATAGTACAGTTCTGCGTACTATGTCGCTGTCGTTCTTTTCTATAAAACCTCATTATTTACTTATCACATAGTGTACGTCTCCCTTGAAATCATGGCAAGTAATTTCTCTTAGGAATCATTTTCTGCTATTATATTCCTAAGACGATGTAATGGAGGAGAACTAATTATGGTGAAATTCAAACAAAATATACGGGGAAATGTAGCCTTAGGGGTAAATCCACTTGGATGCAAACAAGAAGTATTAAATCAAATCGACTATGTGAAAAATAAAGGGTCTTATCACGGGCCGAAAAAGGTACTGATCATCGGTGCATCATCCAGCTATGGTTTAGCCACCCGAATCAGCCTAGCATTTGGTACAGGAGCAGATACCATTGGTATTTCTTTTGAAAAGGGACCCAAGAGCGAAAAATCTTTGGGTACAGCTGGCTGGTACAATAACATCGCTTTTCGAGAAGCAGCTGAAAAAGAAGGATTGACTGCCAAGAATTTTGTGCAAGACGCATTTAGCCATGAAACCAAGCAAGAGGTCATCGATTATATAAAGAACAAATTTGGGGGTAAAGTAGATTTAGTCGTTTATAGTCTGGCAAGTGGTCGAAGAACAGATCCCGATACTGGGGAGACATACTATTCCTCGATCAAAGCCATCGGCGAGCCCGTGGTCGGTCCGAATATCAATATGCAAAAGCAGACTTATTACACTGAAACGCTAGAACCCGCAACTGACCAAGAAATCGCTGATACAGTTAAGGTGATGGGTGGAGAAGATTGGGAACTCTGGATGAGAGCACTAAAAGAAGCCGACGTTTTGGCTGATAACGTTTTGACAACTAATTATTCATATCTAGGAACAGAATTGAATCACCCCTATTATGGCGGTGGTACGCTTGGCCGTGCCAAAGCAGATTGCGATGAAAAAGCGAATACTATAAATGGCTTACTGGATGACATCAACGGTAAGGCCCTAATGGTGGTAGCTACTGCAGTCACTACTAAAGCAAGTTCCGTTATTCCGTTTTTCCCAGTGTATTGTATCGGCCTTTACAAAATAATGTCAGAAAAAGGCACACACGAAACACCCATCATGCATCAGGATCGCATTTACCGGGAAATGATTTACGGTGATAAAGCTGAGTATGATGAAGTTGGCCGTCTCAGACCCGATAGCTGGGAGTTAGATAGTGACACACAAGCTAAAACAAAAGCATTGATTGCAGAGTTAAACGAAGATAATTTTAATTCTGATCTCACAGCATATAACCTTTTCTATAAAGAATTTTCCATTTTAAGTGGATTTATGGTCGACAACTATGTTGATCAAGAGGTTACTTTAGAAGAATTAAAAGCATTAACCTATTGATTGTTTTGGTGCCGCATCAAATTATCCCGATATGAACGCTAAAGGGTATGACTGTGAAGTCATACCCTTCTTTTTGTTGTGATCTATTACTCTGCTGGCGATGGGCATACATGTTCTTTCACCCACTTTATTCAGTGTTTTATTTGATCTTCAGCTTAGAATCCTATGTATAAAAGAAAGAAGGCTCTTGATCTAGATATCACGACACACTAGATCAAGAGCCTTCTTATGAATGAAATCACATCAGAAAACCAAAAGGGTCCTGCAACCCTTTGAGAAGCTGCAAGTACATTAGAACCAGCTCAAAAGGAGAAGAAAAAACGTCCTGGGATTCATTGTGTTCAATTTATAATAGAACAATTTTCTTTTCTCACCAATTAAACCACTTAGACTATTTTTATCCTAAAGCCACGTCTAAGAACATCATGACTGCAAATCCAAGCATGGCTCCAATCGTTCCGACATCGTTCCAACGTTCAAGTTTCGCTTCCGGTATGAGCTCTTCGACAACAACATAAATCATCGCACCGGCAGCAAATGAAAGAGCATAGGGCAAGAGAGGTTGCATCATTATGACTAAAGCCGCTCCGACAACTCCAGCGATTGGTTCAACAATCCCTGAAGCCTGGCCATATGTGAAGGCTTTTATTCGGCTGAATCCATTTTTTCTTAAAGGTACAGAGACTGCAGCCCCTTCAGGAAAGTTTTGAAGGCCGATACCGATAGCTAAGGCGATAGCACTTGTTACTGTAGCCGTAGGATAACCAGCGGCCGCTGCTCCAAATGCTACCCCAACAGCTAACCCTTCCGGAATATTATGCAACGTAATAGCTAACACTAATAAGACGCTTCGTTGCCAGTCTGTTTTGATCCCTTCCTTTACCTCAGTTCCTGGATGAAAGTGAGGAAGTACTTTATCTGTGACGAGAAGAAACAAACCACCCAGTAAAAATCCGACGACTGCAGGAAACCACGCGGGTGTGTCTGTCAGTTCTGTCATCTCAATGGCCGGCGCAAGCAATGACCAGAAACTCGCAGCGATCATAACGCCTGCCGCAAATCCCAACATACCAGTCAATACATTTTTATTGATCTCCTTAAAGAAGAATACTAGAGCTGAACCTAATGCTGTGACGCCCCAAGTAAATAATGTCGCCAATAAAGCTTGCATTACAGGATGTTGCTCGATAAACCATTCCATTGCTCATTCTCCTTATATTATAGATTGTAAATTCCGTTGTAATCAAAGCTGAAACCAACACCAAAAGAAATGATTCCTGAATGCTGTTTCTACTCGTTATTAAATCGTTACGGTTTTCATATAAACTACTGAGATACTCCCGCTAACTATAACGTGCTATTCTCTATCAATTTAAACGGCTTCTTCAATTTATTCTTCTATTTACTTGTGTGCTTTACGGACTTTCAACGTTTTTCCCTTAATCGTACGGTCTTGCATTTCGGAAATGACATAAGGCCCTTTACCGTTCATAATTTCAATATAGGTGACATTTTCCTGAATCGTAATAATGCCAATATCTTCGGCCGACACATCCTTGATACTCGTCAACGTTCCGACGAAATCAACAGCGCGCAGTTTTTTCTTCTTGCCGCCGTTAAAGTAAACCTTAGTAATGTCTTTATTTAACTCTTTATTGCGGGCGATTTTCGGTGCAACTCGTGCGTTTATTTTCTTTTCAAAAGCTGCCTTTGAACGGTTGACTAAGCGCTCGTTAGGAGCAAATACTTCTGTAAGCTCAAGGCTATCATCGAAGGCATAGTCACGAATTTCCTGCCAGCGTCCTCTGTCTTGATCGCTTACCATCGTTAGAGCCAGTCCCGTTTTGCCTGCTCGACCTGTCCGTCCTGTCCGATGCGTATAGCTCTCTTTTTCAAAAGGAACATCATAGTTGATGACATGTGTCACATTGTCAATATCGATCCCACGAGCAGCAACATCGGTCGCTACTAAATAACGGAGTTTCCCAGAACGGAACTCATCCATGACCTCCAAGCGATCGTCTTGATCCATACCGCCGTGCAACTTATCGATGGGTAAATCAGCTTTGTTTAAATACTTTTCAACCGTATCCACGGCATCTTTAGTATTACAAAAGATAATGCAAGAATCTGGATTTTCAATAGTTAATAAATCTAAGAGTCGTTTTTCCTTAGATGATTCTTCCACGTTGATATAAGAGTGTAAAATCTTAGGCGTGTTCTCGGCTGATGGTTCCATTCGGACAGAAGCCCGATCAGGATTCATGTAAAAACTCGCTAACCGCTCTATTTGTGGTGGCAAAGTGGCAGAAAAGAGCATCGTTTGACGTTCATTCGGTAAGTAGCCAATAATTTCTTCTACCTGATCAATGAATCCCATATTGAGCATTTCATCCGCTTCATCTAAAACCAAGCTACCGATTTTATCTACTACTAATGTGCCTTCTTTTAAATGTTCCAGTATCCGACCGGGAGTACCGACAACAATGTGACTTTTTTGTTTCAGTTCAGATTTCTGTGTTTTAAAGGAAGACTTACCGAATACCGCAGTAACTTTGATCCGCTTCAACCGACCGATATTCATGATGTCGTCCTTGACTTGTAAGGCTAGTTCCCGAGTAGGAACTAAAATCAAGGCTTGCGGTTTATTTTCTTCCCACTCTGCTTGTTCACAAATCGGAATACCAAAAGCAACGGTCTTGCCACTGCCCGTCTGGGACTCGACGATAATGTCCTGTTTCTCTAAGGCCAATGGAATGACTGCTTCCTGTACTGCTGTTGGATTGAAGTAACGCAAACTCGTTAACGCTGTTACTATTTCGGGACTGATCCCAAATGTTTCAAATGATTTCTTGTTCATATTCATATTCTCCTGCTTTCTTTTTCTTTACTGAATTATTGTTACAGATTTCAACCGATTGACTGTTTTTCTAAAAATGCGTAAAATCTTCATACTGACTCTTCCACGGTCTAGAGTATACCATTCTGATACGTATCAATACATGGTTTTATCACTTCTAAAATTTATTGTTGCTCCTTCTCTAGTGTAACAGAAGTTTTACCCTTTTTACTCCTTGAAAACGTACTATCGTTCATGGAATTGGATTGAAAAAAAGGCAGTAAACCCTTTAATACAAGGTTGCTGCCTAGGCTTATTTATGCTTATATCCATACCGCACATCCCATCAGGAACGCCTTCAAACCCTGTTTTCTTCAAAAAATGACAACATCTACTTATGGTACGGTTCTCCGTATCACAAATAAATCAGATTTTTAATATCATCAAAATCATTAGGGTTATCGTATCAACTATTTAGATTCTTTCTATGACTATACCGTAATATCCCCTATAAATAATTAGCTTAATGACCTCCTCACAGCAAAAGAGCCAACAGCATTTTTGTTTGCTGTTGACTCTTTTCGTCTAAACTCATTTAATTAATCGATTAGTCCCTATGAGAAATACATGTACATTTTATAACTCTTGGTTATTTTCATTTAGCGCCTTGTTTTCTTTTTTACTCAACAACCACTCTTTATTCGGTTTCGTATCATCCAATAGGAAGTCGGCCCACTCAAGTTTCAATTTATCCGTATTTTCTTGCCAATACAATAGACGTTTCTGATAAAATTCAATCTTATCATGAACTGGTTCTTCAAAATTATCGATTCCATATTTTAAAATAAGTGCAGTTAATTCATACATGGGCAATCCTAAAGCATGTGTTTCAACATGGACAGTTGCTCCGGCATGTCCGATCGCATGACATAAGGTCTCATACCGTTGGTCGTTAATTTCTTTCGCTACAGCATGAGAATCTAAAATAGCACGTTTGGCTTTACCCATTTTAGTTTTTCCCCTAGCCCAATCTTCGCATATGTCCAGACAAATTCTTGGTCTCCTCTCTTCAGGATATTTTTCTTCAAATTCTATTAGAGGTATTCTCGCACAATCTAAAGTCCACATCACTAGTGTTCGATGAGTCTGTATTTGAATTAACTGGATCAGTTCTTGTAAACATTCGCTGTCTCGAGAAAATAATATTTTATTCTTTCGTTTAAATTTAGCTTTGACATCAGAAAACATCCTATCAATCCCCTCAATAATTCATTGGATCTCTCGCTTTGAA
The DNA here is from genome assembly GCF_000425865.1 of Lacticigenium naphthae DSM 19658. Taxonomy (GTDB): domain Bacteria; phylum Bacillota; class Bacilli; order Lactobacillales; family Carnobacteriaceae_A; genus Lacticigenium; species Lacticigenium naphthae. The sequence goes on along the minus strand of NZ_AUEG01000002.1, from coordinate 232,327 downwards.
ATGGCTCTCCTTATTTATCATAAGCCTAATTCATTTCCATCGAATTCAATTGTGACTGACTTTTAAAATCAGCTTAGCGAACCACATCAGATTGAGCTCTGTTTTTTTAAAAAAACAGTATTCACTTTTGATACATATATTTATTTGGACTCTTTCCCCTTAATTGAACGCTTTTCCATCTTTACCATCTGTTTGTCATGAAATGACCCAAACATAACGGTAGCTGTGTTTGCACCAATCAGTGCCCACAGCATATCCCAATGGCTGTCAAAGTAGTCTCCTTGTGTTCCCATAACTAAATCAGCGGGTACAGCCAAAATTTTGACAAGAGCAAACTCACTCAGCTCATAGGCTGCGCTTAAACCGAGACAGGATAGGATTACGATCAACCACAGGACCTTCCCCTTTTTTACATAACCACCGCGAACAAAAAATTCTTTGAACAAAAAGGCCGGTACAAATCCTTGGGCAAAATGCCCCACACGGTCGAAATGATTGCGTTGCCAAGCAAACTGCTCTTGAAAATAATTGAATAAGGGGTTTTGGGAATATGTATAGTGAGCACCGTATAACAATAACAAGACATGAAAAAATACCATCACATAGACGAATGTACTAAAACGAAAACGATGGTAACTAGCCACGAGTAAAAGTACGAGTAGGACCGCTGGCATCATTTGACCAAACCAGGCCAAGCGGTCAAAGGGATGGATAGCCGAGAAAACATAGGCCACGGCGACACACGCCAAAAGAATAAGGTGTAATATTTTAGACTTTTTTTCATGATCCACCATGTCTTTTGCTCCTCCCTGTTCCATTTTCAAATTACACTTACCATAATTTTCATTTTTAATTATACAGGTTCTCCATAGTACGTCTAAATGAGTTTTTAGTCTCTCCCTGAAGAGAAAAAATTCTCGAAAAAGCCTTCATTCTCTTATGGTAGGATTTTCATAAGTTTTTCTAGGAATTAATGGTGACACCCCTTTATCCAGACTAGAAAATCAGAAGTGTTATTCCTGATTCATCATCGGTTAATTCTAGCTGAGTATAAATTACTAACTTATTTTATATTGTTTATATAACAACTTCAAAAGCTGTTTCTTTTTTAAATGGCATTTTATATTCTTTGAAGACCAATTTATATTTAGATACGTCATCAGGTAAAGCAGGAGATACTATGAATGAATAAGTTTCGTTTCCTAAAGTACCGCCGCCTCCTTCGTTTCGGCATTCAAATTGGGTATCTTCTGATTTTATTGAAAGTTCAAAATGGCTATCTTCAGAATGATTCCAGTCAGACACATCACCTGTAAAATTGCTATTAATATTTAAATGAACCACACTTGCATTCTCAAACTGACGGATGAAAGTAACCGAATAAAAAATATCATCTTTTTCAAAAGCCTTTAAAATAGGTGTGTTTTTAAGAAAATTCTTTGGTTCTACAATAGGTTTATATAAATCCTCATTTAATAAATTTACGAAAATATAATTTAGAAAATTTTCATCAAATTTGTATTTTTTTGAAAATTCTGTAATGTATCTTTTAGTCGGAAAGCCAGGGTTATTACACGATATTTCTTTACGCTGTTTGATTAATTTATAAATTTGTTCGTCTGTTGCTGCAATCCGTTCATCATAATGATCCGTCGGCGGTTCAAATTGCATTGGCCTCATTTTTTTTTAGCCCCTTTTAAATAGACAGTTAGTAGTATGAAGTACTATTAACTGTCTTTCATTTTTTATAGAAATACTTACTGTACAGGTCTGTGTGACATATGTCCTTGCGGTTATTTACTAGCTTCAACAAAGTTAGGGATACCGTTTCTATCAATATACTCAGTATAATACAATTATCTCTTATCAGTGGAATTCAAGTCTGCTATTAGTATTTATACTGAAAGCTAACCTAAAGAGCAAGACAACTATCTTATAACATAGTTTGTCTTGCTCTTTTGTCCTATTTCTTTACCTAACTTGTGTTTTATACTTTTGCCTTGATCTTTAAAGGTAACAACCAGTTGATTATTTCACCAACATTCTTAGTATTACCAGTCTTCGCCATTTTTTCTACAACTTCCGTTACATTTTCTATAAACTGAGACGATAGTTTAGATTCCATTACATTTTTTACCCATTCGATATCTTCAATACTTTTTTCTCCAGTATAAATTTTTTCAAATACATAAATAGACCCTTCCCCAATTGCTGCAACAATTGCACCCGCAATTATAGCATTTAGCACACTCGCTGCTATATTAATCCCTGGAATAGCTTTTAAAGAGCTAATTGCACCTTTCGCAGCTACGCTAACTGTCCCTACTTCAACAATCGAATTTATAAACTTTTTTGATTCTTTGCTCTTGTCAATTTCATATATTTGGGCAAGAGCTTTTATTTGTGCCAGTTCAATTGGACCCAATAACAATGCGTCAGAAAATGGAACAGGGATGGCAGCTACCGTTACTGCGGACGTAGTTGAAAATCCAACAACACTTTGTGCAAGAGCCTTTTTCCGCTTTAATTTAAACTTGTAAACATCATTCTCCCCAGCTTTTATTCCTTCTGGCATCAATTCATTTGTCGTACCAATTAGCTCTGTAATCCCTTCAGGAGGTGCAAATGCAGTATTATTAAGTACATAAGTGGATGCAACTACAGGAATAGTATGTTTAAGATTTTTCGAATATTTCTTTTGTTTTGCAAAGGCATTATATACCATTTTTTTGTTCTCCGCTCTCTCAGGAACAGAATAAGATTTCGTAATAACTACGATAATCGGAACAGTCTTCCACATTGCAGTTGCTCTTGAAAGATTCTTGATAGTCTCTGGAAACAACTTACTCGATGTTCCATCAATGCAAAACCAAATTAGGTTGATTTTAGTATTTTCTTTCCCATCTTTAATACTGTCCTTCGACCATTTTTTTACTGCATTAATCGCCTTGAATTGTTTAACTAATGATTGTTCAAAGCCCACCGTATCGATAATTCTAAAAGGAAATTCTTCACTTTCATATATATCCAGTTTTTCCGTAGTACCAGAAGAACCAAATCCAGTCTTCGCCATTTCATCTCCAAGAACAGAATTTATCAAAGTTGATTTTCCTACTCCAGAATTTCCAATCACTAATACATTTCCTCTCTCCATGTTAACTTTTCCTCCTATCTAATATAAAAGCTAATTCACCCTGCTATACTCTATGTAATTCTTGCGAATATTATTAAATCCCGTAATATATGAAATAATTATACCACTCTAAAAATAAATTAATCCCAACTTGATAAATATATATTTGTCAACTTATCAAAAGTAAAAAAATATCCCATATTATTATGGGGAAACTGACAACTACAAAGCTTAAGACCAATTAAAAATCTTTGTGGTTCTTTGCTGACATCACCATTACTATCACAGAATACGAGACACAGGTTGTTAGGTTTATGATTTTACTTATGAAAAATATTCTAAGCTAATACAACATATAGATGAACATGTAATTTCTTATGAAGTTCGCTATTTAAGGGAAGCTTTGATCAGATTTTTTATGGGATACAGATTGAGGCTTTCTCTGAATATCGAAATAAAAATATTTTATTTGATCGCTCCTAGATACTTACGTAAGATAATTATTAACCAGATCAGCCTTACATAGTGAGGTGTCAATTTTCTGTTACTAATGATTGTCAAATCTTCTTCCGTACTTGGCCATATTACATTTTGTATTTCTTAATAATAATTCACTCTAGACAGCAACTTGACTTGTCTCTCCAACTATGGCAATTTTCCCTGCAGTTTGGTCCTACGTATTAGCCTAACCTTCTTAAAAAAACTATCTTTGCTGAACAAGCGGTTCTCCATTTGAAATAAAAAAACAAACACGAATAATTAAATGAGAATCACTTGGCTATACTTCTTAACCAGAAAATTCTGAACTATTTGTTTTATTTTGACGACTATCATAAATATTCTAGAATCTCATTAATCTACGACCTGACATTTAAGTTAAAGAATACAATCAATTTAATAAAAAACCTCATTCATTTATGATACGGTTCATTCCGGTTGATACGGTAAGTCCTATAAATTTGTTCAAGTAAGACTAGTCGCATGAGTTGGTGTGGTAATGTCATTTTTGAAAAAGATAGAGCAAAATCACTTCGCTGTTTCACTTTTTCACTCAAGCCTAGAGAACCGCCGATAATGAATGTGATTTTACTTTTCCCGTATGTAGCCAATTGATCGAGATGACTCGCTAGCTTTTCTGATGTCAGTTGCTGTCCCTCTATTTCCAATGTGATGACATAGTCATCTTGTCCGATTTTTGCAAGGATTCGTTCCCCTTCTTTTTCTTTGACTTCTTCCATTTGCGCTTCACTCAAATTTTCGGGAGCTTTTTCATCTGGAACTTCTATCAATTTCATAGCGGTATACCGATCCAACCGTTTTTTATATTCTTGAATCCCACTATTTAAATATTTTTCCTTTAATTTCCCTACACTTATTATCGTAATACTCATCTTGTCATTCCTTCCTCCATATGGTCACATTTAGTATACCAAAAATAGTTTCCCACAATACTCTTTAGTTATCCCCCACGACTCACAAGTTATCCACAGGAGTTATGCACATACCCACAATTTTTATCCCGTATTTAGCGGTAGAAAGTTTGTTCGTCACCACATGTTGTGTTTGGATTTTTCAATAAGTTTATAGTTATCAACATTTTCTCTCCCCTCTAAACGACTTGCCTTTTTGCAAAAAAACATTGTCAAATCAACGTTACTCTGCTATTTCATTTCTTAAAAAACAAATTTATCCACAGTCTCTTTTGAAAATGTGGATAACTTATCTCCCGATTTTCCATCCCATTCTTTAAGCTTTCACAATAGTTATCCACAGTTTTTCTTGCGATTATTTTTCTCTTGTCCACATGTGGACTTTCCCTATAAGTTTTTAGTTATCCCGGAAGTCTTTCCTCTAGTGATTGCTCATGCCATTTTTTTACTCTGAGCTTTAGTTATAAAAAAAAAGGAAAGTAGCCACTGCCACTTTCCTTTTTCTCTATTTTATATCATTGTGTCACTCGTTGTCAGTATCAATCGGGTAGTTTCTAGCTCCCCACCACGATAATATTTTACCTCTACTTCTTCTCCAACTTCAGTCTTATAAATTTCTTTACGCAATTCAATACTGTTTGTCACTTTCACACCATTGTATTCTACGATCACATCGTAGCGCTGCATACCAGCCACATCTGCAGCCGAACCTTCATTGACTTGCTGCACTACAACTCCCCCATCTAAATCTTCGGGTAAATTGAGTACCGATTCTTGTTGTTGCTCCGAAATCATAGAGACATCGATCAAACTGATTCCTAAAACGGGGCGAATCACTTCACCACTTTCTTCTAACTGATTAACAATGTCTACCACATCATTTGCCGGAATCGCAAACCCCATCCCCTCTACTGTATCCGTAGATATTTTCATAGAGTTGATCCCAACGACTTGGCCAGCAATATTGATCAAAGCCCCTCCTGAATTTCCCGGATTAATTGCGGCATCTGTTTGGATTGCCGTCATTTCCCAATCCGCTTGGTTATCTTGGTCTGTATCTACAGGAACTGTTCGTTCGGTTGCAGAAATGATTCCAGCAGTAACTGAAGAAGCAAAATCTGTTCCCAGAGGAGAGCCGATCGCAATAGCTGGTTCCCCAACAGTCAAGTTTTCTGAATCACCAAATTCGGCAACCATACTGATGTTTTCTGTAGAAATTTCTAAGACAGCTAAATCAGTCCACTCATCACTTCCGATTACCTTGGCTGATTCCCTACTCCCATCTTTGAATAGAATGTCTATTCCATCAGAGTCTTGGACAACGTGGTAATTGGTCACAACATAGCCTTTTTCACCAGAAGTTTTGTATATGACCCCACTACCCGTTCCGGCTTGTTGCAAATCTTCCTCTTCTTCTGCATCCATTCCCCCAAGTCCCCATTCAGAATAATCAACTTGTTGGAGATTGATAACAGAAACAACGGCTTCATCGACAATTTCTACCGCATCCGTTATTCCGGAAGAAACATCTACACGCATTTTAGAAATTTCAGTTGGTTGATTATTTGATTTTGTTGTACTTGAATCACTTTCAGGTCCTGAGTCGGATAAGCCACAACCGGCAATAACTATACTTACCGTTGATAGGGTCAGCATTGCTTTTAAAAACTGCTTCCAATTTTTCATTGATGCTCATTTCCTTTCTTTCTCTCTACTTAAATAATAGCTGAAAAATATGAAAAAAATTTGAAAAATTTATAACTTTTCTTCTCTTTTAGTTTAGCACAATTTTAATTCAAATAGAGATCGCAAAGCTTTTTCAACTGGACAAAAGCGTTCAGATCCGAACAGAGCTCCACATACTCTTTTGTAAGTGGTTATCGAATCTTCTTTTTTGAGCACGTTTTAGAAAGCAAAAATCATGAAATAAGAAAAAGCTGAGACTTTTGCCCCAGCTTTCCTTTTACGCTTATGATCAAAGTGTATACAATGCATTTGGTTCTTCTGGATCGGTATCTTCTACAAAGAAATCATACCCAACCGCTTTGTTTTTACGGAGCAAAATGTCTTCCGTCGTAGAGTGAGCGATATCTTTTAAATTATTTTCTTTACTAAGATGACCCAAATAAATTTGTTTCGTTCGATCGCCGATTACTTCTGCCAATGCTAAGGCACCATCTTCATTCGATAAGTGACCTTTGTCACCTAATATACGCTGTTTTAATGACCATGGATATTTCCCCATCCGTAGCATACCCAAGTCATGATTAGCCTCAAATAAGTACGCTTCAGCATTGGAAACCAACCCTCGCATGCGGTCACTCACGTATCCCGTATCGGTCAGCATCACGAACCTTTTCGAATCCTTTTCAAATGTATAAAATTGCGGTTCGACCGCATCGTGGGAGACTCCAAAACTGGAAATGTCGATATCGCCTAAAGTAAGGCGCTGTTCCATTTCAAACAAAAACTTTTGTTCTAAATCAATATTGCCAATTTTTTTCTCCATCTCGTCCCATGTCTTTTTATTGGCATAAATAGGTAGCTGATAGCGACGAGCCATCACTCCCACGCCTTTGATGTGGTCCCCATGCTCATGGGTCACCAGGATGGCGTCTAAATCTTCGGGTTTGCGACCGATCTTATCTAATAAAATTTTTGCTTTTTTCCCACTAATACCACAGTCGATGAGAAGTTTCATTTTGTCAGATTCAACGTATGTAATATTGCCAGTACTTCCACTAGCTAGGATACTGATACGCAACCCGTTCGATTGTTGTTCAAGCATTTTTTCGATTCCTCTCCTCTTAAACTCTCCATTATTTTACAATAAATCGCCTTAAAATCCTACCATTATGAGCGATTCTTCATAGAAAACACAAAAACGAAAAAAGCTACAAAGAGGAAAATAAATTTGGCTTATTTTCCTCCAATGGCTTTTTTCGCTAACACTTTCCTCTATTAAATGACTGGTAAAATTACGTGTGCAGAAGAGTGTGAATCTTCAGGAGCAGTCGTTTCTATGCTTCCTAAATCCTCTGTTTCAGCATTTTCATCGTCATTTTCATCCATGTTTTCTTCGCTGTCAGGTTTCGGTTCAGGTGCAGATGGGATAGAAGGTAAACCGGTAATAATGTTGTGGTTTAAAGCATCTACACGTAAAATTTCAGTACCTGAACTACTTTGGATCTTCACATACCAACTTGGGGCATACATACTCAAATCCTCTAAACTAAGTGTCCGATAATAAGTCAAACGTGGCTTGAAAACAATCGAGTTGCGCGGAATTTCATTATTTTGAAATAACATTTCTACCGCTTCTCTGTCTGTAATTGTTTCAACAGGTGAACCTTGCATCGTTCCTTCCCCAGCATACGTCTGTTCATATGAAATAATTTCATTTGTATTATCTATATAAAAAGTGATACTAGAAGTTCCATCTGCAATCGGGATCCCTTCAACTAATTGACTATAAATGATTTTATTTTGATTTGGTAGGTATTCAAAAAATGCATATTCTTCGCCATACAAAATATTTTCACTATTTACAAAAGCATCTATCATGGCTCTATCTGCTTCTGTCAGTTCATCTTCGTTGTCAGACAATGCAAGCGGATTTGATAAAATACTACTGTAAAGCGTGCCTACTTCATTAATTGTACCCGTTTGATTTTTCAACTCATCAGATTGATCTTCCAGCAGTGTGTGTGCTTCGACCTGAAAATAGGATAATTCTTCTTCCAGTTCTACCATTTCTGGCAAAGAGATTCCTTGATTTTCCATTTCTCGTACAAGATTGACCTGATTTGTTCCAATAGTCGCGTAGTTCAGATTCGTACGATCAAAATAACTATTCAGTAAAAAGATATCCAACAATAAAAAAGACAAGAGAAAAATAATCTCTATTCGTTTAAAGTCCACGAGCCGAACCTCCTTGTCTAGCAACGAACTGTTCGAGCGTAAGCCAGCTACCTTCTGCATAAAGATAATATTCTGGTTCAAACTGAACAACCTGACTAGATTCGTCGCTCAATTTCCATCTATAACCTAGTCGAATATTATCTATGTCCTCAATTTTATACCCAGTCTCTTCAATACGAGTCAACACTTCATTTCCCGGAATGATTTCTTTCATCTGAGCATCACCCACAGGGGCAAGAGGCGTTTGAACCACATTCAAAGGTACCCTCAAATAATTTAGACCATTCGGAACAACACTGATTTGGACCAATCCTTCTTCGTTCGGACTATAGATCGGCAGCCCCCCTACATAGCGACGAAATGTCGCTAGATTACTTTGCGGAAAAAATCCGTCAAAATGCGTTTGTTCTGTCCAATTTTCCACTAAGGTCATTTCTTGATAACTATTTCTTAGGCGATCAGATAGTTGCATCGTTTCGTTCGTTGACCGCTGCCTCGTATAAGAAATAATGTTAGCATTCTCATCAATACGCATTTCAGAAACTAAATCGATGTAGCGTGTTACATCCCCTGTTCTACGTACATCCACTTCAGATGTATCTGCGAAGAACCGATTTACAAATAAACTATTTGGTAACCGCTCGATAAAGTATTCTTTATAAGGAATTTCTGTTTGCGTGCTGGGTAAATAAACTACCTTATCTCCCAATTCTATGGGGTCAACTTGTAAATAGGTCGTTCCTTCAACACTTTGCAAACTTCGAACGAATCCTTCTTCAATTCCTTCTGATTCAACAGAATAATAGGTATTTGAAGTCACATTATAAAAATTGACCTGATTTGGATCCGTTCTAGAAATGCTTATTCGATTAAATGTCCGATTTTCAAAATCAGATGGAACATTTCTGAATAAGTTTTCATATAATCCAAACGAGATGTCCCCATCGAATACTAACTCGACTGCATTCTCATTCATGAGCCGATTCATATATCCTTCATTTGTCATAGTTTGCGGATCTTCGATAGATGAAAACTCCCATTCACCATAGCTGTCTTGAATCAAAGAAAAAACCGATTCATCTGTAGTCGCATAAATGCTCTCTATATCATCATGAAAAACAATTTGTGTAGGTCCGAAGACACTGGAAAGATCACGCGTAAAAGTTACTGCAGGTCCACTTACTCCACCAGATGTTTCAGCAACTTCAGATAAACGGCCTGCAGACCATGTCAGCCAGCTCAATATCAGACTCGCAAGGATGACGATGGCGAGTATTATCCTCCGAATATGATCGATCGTCATTCCCATTCCTCCTCTTCAACAGGCACAAATGGAAGCGAGACGTAAAACGTCGTTCCTTTTCCTTCAGTGCTTTCTGCCCAAATTCTTCCACTATGTTGTTCAATCACTTCTTTTGATATGGCTAGACCTAAACCACTCCCGCCCATAGCACGGGAACGTGCGCCATCGACACGATAAAAACGAGAAAATATCTTTTGTAGATCTGCTTTGGGAATACCCATTCCTTGGTCAGAAATACTGATGATCACTCTTTTTTGGATGATACGCATCTTACCAGAAATTGTTCCACCGTCAGGCGAATACTTGATTGCGTTATTTAAAATATTGTCAAATACCTGAATGATCCTGTCTGCATCGATTTCTACCCATACCGGTTCATCCAACAATTCTAATTTCAATTGATAATTTTTTTCTTTGTATTCAGAAGAATTCAAGAGCATTTCAAAGCGGCTGAACACGTGATGGATCAGTTCCGTTAAATTGACAATCTCCAATTCCAAGTGACTGCGTCCTGAATCGATTCGTGAGAGATGCAAGAGATCTTGAATCATCCGGATCATGCGATCCGTTTCACTTTGGGTGACTTCTAAGAAATGGGGTGCAATTTCAGGATCTTTCCAAGCACCGTCAGCTAGAGCTTCCAAATAACTCCGCATACTTGTCAAGGGTGTACGCAATTCGTGTGATACATTCGAAACGAATTCTTTGCGTTCCCGTTCAATTTTTTCTTGTTCCGTAACATCATGTAACACACACACCATTCCACTAATAAAGCCGGATTCTCTTTGAATCAAAGAGAAGGATACGCGTAAAATGGTAGGCGATTCTTCACTCTTCACCGTAATCATTAAGTCTTCTTGATTTTCCAAAATATTTCGTAGGGTCACTTCTTCTTCCACACGCAACAGCGTCAAAATATTCTGACCGAGGGCATCTTCTGCCTGGATCTCTAACATTGTTTGAGCCATATCATTAACAATAACGACTTTCCCTCTACGATCGGTAGCGATCACGCCATCCGTCATATGTGTAAGAACGCTATCTAAGCGACGCCGTTCCGATTCGATCGATTCCTGCGCTTCCGATACACGATTGGATAAATCATTGATCGACAAAGCCAAATGGCCGAGTTCATCCTCACCATAAACAGTCAATTGACCTGAATAATCTCCCCCAGCAATTGCTTCTGTTTGTTTCTGCATTTCTTTGATCGGAGTTGTCAATGCCCGGGAAACCATGTTAGCTAAAATCAATGACAAAACAATGGCTAACAAAGAGGAGTTCAAAAATATCCATGTAATATCGGATACTTGATTGTACACAGCTTCAATATTACTTTCCATCATGATGGCGCCCAATATAGCTTGGTCTTCCCCATCAGCAATCACTGGAGCCACGATCTTCCATCTTCTGGTATTCGTTCCTGGATCTACGTATTGACGTGTAACGCGTTCTCCAACAACTAGTGCCTGCCGAATATCGGTATCATTGGATAACTGTCCGACCAGTGTCTGTTGAGTTGAATCACTCGTTCCCAACACAAAAGAATCGGATCCTACCAATTGAATTTCCGTAATTCCATTTCCTGAAAATTCTGCCAATAAAGAAGATACTTCTGTCTCGATATCTATTTCTTCATCCGTTCCATTTTGATCGGTTAAAAGCAACGGTTGGATCGTAGACTCCAAAAAATCGATTTGAGTATGCCGATCATTTTGGTAAGTCTCAACAGATTCTCTCTCTAATTGGGTAATAAAATTCGCCCCGATTAATTGCAGGGCGAAAATCAGCAACATGACGATCACAAATACAATTTTCGTATTGATCGATTGATAAATTCGTATTTTTTTCATAGTTTATGACTCCTGTTGATCAGGATTTCTCAAAAAATAACCGACTCCTCGTCTTGTTACCAACCACGTTGGATGACTAGGTGCATCTTCAATCTTCTCCCGTAAACGACGTACAGTGACATCTACCGTCCGTACATCCCCAAAATAATCATAACCCCAAACCGTCTGCAGTAAATGTTCTCGTGTCATTACTTGATCAAGATGCCGCGCTAGATAATGCAGCAATTCGAACTCCCGATGCGTTAACTCGATAGACTTTCCACGCTTCGATACAATATAAGCATCTGGATGAATGGTGAGTGCTCCGACTTCGATATCATTGTTTTCCGGCACTTCCTCAACAGGCGCTGCCGGCTGTCCTTGCCGACGTAAATTGGCTTTCACACGGGCAACCAATTCCCGATTTGAAAATGGCTTGGTCACGTAATCGTCCGCTCCCAATTCTAGACCCAGGACCTTGTCGATTTCCTGATCTTTTGCCGTCACCATGATGATCGGCATATCGTGATCTTTGCGTACTTGACGGCAAACTTCTAAGCCATCAATTTTTGGCAACATCAAATCTAAAAGAATTAAATCTGGCACAACTTCATTCACTACTTCTAAGGCTTCCTCTCCATCGTAAGCAGTATAAACTTCGTACCCTTCTTTTGTTAAATTAAACTTCACTATATCTGAAATTGGTTTTTCGTCATCAACGACTAATATTTTTTTCAAGATGTTCCCTCCTCAGGAATTCTCTTTATTTTTTATTTAAATAAGTCAAACTCGCTCACCTTGTATTATACAAAACACAGGGGTGTAAAGCAACAAATGACCCGGTTTTATACACGTCAACAGATATTAAAACAGCCCCCCAAAGAGCATTTTTGCTCGATTGAGGGGAAGTGTCTCTTTATTTTTTACGAAATGTTAAAGCAATTGTTTCGCCTACTACAGCATCGGCTTCCGGATTCAGTTCATAATTATAGGCCGTTTGACCATTTTCGATCACAACAATAGAAATAACCGTATTATATCCTTTATCTTTCAGCAGTGACCAATCTACCTCTACTAATGTATCGCCTTTTTCTATACGCATTCCAGACCGTAATGTAGTATGAAATCCTTCTCCATCTAACATTAATGTATCCAAACCAACATGAACCAACACTTTAAAGCCCTGATCATTCTCAATATAATATGCGTGATGGGCGTCTGCGACATTTGTCAGTTTACCTTCTATTGGAGAGAGGACATTTCCTCCAGCTGGGATAATGGCATAGCCTTCCCCGATCATCTTTTGAGAAAATACATCGTCTGGAACTTCTTCTAAAGGAATGATACTTCCTGTTGCAGCAGCCCATAAATGGAAAATATTCTCTTTCTGCGTAACTTCTTGTGAATGATTCACCCTTTGCTTTCCTCCTGATCTCTGGATTCGATTCTATCCATTTTCATGTAGATATAGTGTACTCTTTTCTCCTACGTACTTCCACCCTAATTTTACAAAAGATGAAATTGTTTTCAGAACTGATTCGTAATTTGTTTGATCTTGCTTTTCCAGAAATAGGAAGCTCTACCCTATTTTTTGTCCATTCAATTGAATAGAAGCTCCATTCTTTTTGTTTGGTGCTTTTTTTAATAAATGGTATTGTTAGAATAGATACCATAAACGAGTAGGCACAAATCCTGGCCTATTTTGATTAAAGGGAGTGAACGAGCTATGCCGTTAGGGTACATCATTGCATTGATCATCGTTGGACTAGCACTTGTCGGGCTGATCGTCGGAGGAATCCTGGCTTTTAACCGGATGAAAAGAACGATGAAGCAAGCAACAACTGTTCAAGATACTATTCAAGATCAACTGAATCATTTTACACATGAATCGGATATATTGACCGATCGTGTACAGACCATTCAGGAACGTGTCGAAGGATTAACTAGTAGATTTCAAGAGAGTCAGCAACACTTTACCGTTCTATCGCAACAAACCACAGAATTCGGTCAATCACTTTCAGATTTGAAAGGTCAAAGTAGTGAGGTTTCTAAATTTTTTGCTGAGCGTGCTAAATACACAGTAAAAACAGAAATTCCATTAAAGGCTGAACGTATGAAAAAAGTAACACAAAAAACTGTCGCTAAACAAAAAAATCGTTACCGTCAGTAAATACTATCGTGAAAATGGAAAGGAGAAATAATATGCCAAAAGTAAGTTTGTCAAAAGCTCTATTACTCAGCGTAGTTTCCGCAGGTGCAGCTTTGCTTTTTACACCAAAATCGGGAAAAGAATTGCGGCAAGACTTGAAAGATGAAGGAGTAAGAATGAAAGATGAAGGAAATCAAAAAGTACGGGAATTGATGGATGACGTTAAATCATCCATACACGAGGTAGATCAAGAAATGGGATACAAACAAGACGAATTAGCCCGTACGATTTCTGAAATTGAGAAAGATTTGCAGGAGGACTCTTCTCCTATAAGCAATCAGGAGGAAATGGACCAGTCTTCCTTAGATCCAACAGAAGCTGCTGTAGGAGATGTGAAAGACACCCCTTACGAGCCACAAACAGATGAAACCGTCCCTTCTGATTCATTAGAAGAAGCATTAGAAGATAACGAATTAGATAGTAAACCACTTTAATCCAAAAAAAAGTCTTGAGGTCAGCTGATTTAGCTGATCCCAAGACTTTTTTTGTTTACTTACTTTTTGATCCATACAGAAATAGATCCCGCACTAACTGGAAAATCTGCTTTTCCAGATTCGTCGATTTCAATTTCTGTTTCGTGATGCCCTAAATAATCATAATAAATTTTTCCCGCATTTTCTTCCCCGACAAACATATTTTTAAACCCTTCTTCACTGTTAGACAGAACCACAGCGCAACCTTCCGGATGCTGTTCATCCCCAGAACGAGTAAAGCCAATACAGTTCGTATGATTTAAATAATTCGTTTGCTCTCCATATGCATATTTACAGCGTACTTTTAGTAGTTTATCAATAGTTTCTTGATGTCGCTCTTGTGTGTCGGGTCCTTTCAATCCATAATAATCCCCATAAAAAACTGTTGGATAGCCGTATGAACTCAATAAGATAACACCGTAAGCTATCGGTTTAAACCAATCGTCTACTGGTGATTCTAGCGATTGACCCGGCTGTGAATCATGGTTATCCACAAATGTCACTGCTTGTTCCGCATACTCTTTATATAAAGTTCCATCAAATAATTGAGGAAGTGAAAATTCATTACCTTTTTTAGAGGCATTAGATAATGCATAGTGGAAACGCACATCCATCAAAGAAATTTTAAATTCACTTCCTTGAAGATACTGTTCTAATTCGCTAGGATCTTGTTCCCAATACTCAGCAACAAAAAAGAACTCTTCCCCAAATTCAGCTCGCACATGTTCAACCAAATCGTGAATAAAATCTTGCCGGATGTGTTTGACAGCATCCAAACGAATGCCATCGATCCCAGTCTCTTTAATGAACCAGGAAATCCATTTTTTTGTTTCCTCGACAACTTCCGGATGCCCATAATCGATATCCGCAAACATCAAATAATCATAATTTCCGAATTCGTTTCCGACTGATTCATCTGGAGCCCATCCTTTACCTTCTCCTTCTATACGAAAAATCCCATCGTCTCCGGTGACATCATCATAATCGACCCCTGAAAAATGATACCAGTGCCATTCAAAATCAGAATACTTCCCATCTCTACCGGGAAAGTCAAAGAAAGTCCAGCCTTCGATTTCATGGGGATCACTAATTTCTTCTTTTCTATTTTCTCGTGAGACTTCGGTCGCATAGAATTTTTCTGTTCCATCTGCTCCCGCTTTATGATTGAGGACCACATCTGCGTATACATGAATATTTTGTTCGTGGAGCGCCTTAATGGCCTCTATTAATTCTTCTTTCGTCCCATATTTTGTGCGCACTGATCCTTTTTGATCAAATTCACCTAAGTCATATAAATCATAAATTCCATAACCGGCATCATCTGTGCTCGTTGATTTAAAACAGGGAGGAATCCATACTGCTGTTATTCCCATTTCTTTCAAATGTATAGCATCGTCTTTTAGTCGTTGCCAATGTTTTCCATCATTTTCTAGATACCACTCAAAATACTGCATCATCGTTCCGTTTCCCATAATAATCCTCTCAATCTTTAGAAACTAATCTGTAGTTCTAATTTGTTTATCCTTCATTTTACCTTTTATAAATACTTCCGGCAAATAAATAGCTCCGCTCTTCTACAAGTTATTCTTCTGAGAGATCCCTATACCGAATCACTCTTTTTACTTTTTATTACTATTTGGTTTACATTTTAGAAAAACAGTCTATAATAAGGGTTTGTTTCCCCTTTTTGAAAATTTTCACTGAAATAATCTGACTAATTACATATTATACAAGCCTCATAAGAAGAAAGGATCATTCTGATGCAAACTGCTTTACAAAAGTTTACTAATTTACCGGTTCCTATAAAAATCATAGTAAGTTTCATATCGGCTGCGTTAATAGGTTCAATAATTCTGTCGCTCCCAATAAGTCAGATACCGACGTCTACGGCGACGTACTTTGATCATCTATTTACTGCAGTTTCTATGGTCGCTGTAACAGGTTTATATTCAGTACCAGTGGCTCATACCTACTCATTATTTGGTCAATTTATTCATCTCTTCTTGTTTCACTTCGGTGGTCTTGGCTTGATTACGATCGTTGCCGCTGTCATCATGCAGTTTGGTAAAAGTGTGAGTATTAAAGATGAAATCACTCTAAAAGAGGCTTTAAATCGTGATAAGTTAACTAACTTTAAACGTTTTCTTCTGTCAGTCATCCGTTATTCGCTGTTAATTGAATTAATTGGTATGACTTTACTCGCTTTCCATTTTGTTCCTGCAATGGGATGGAGAAAAGGACTCTTTACTTCTTTATATCTTGCTGCATCTGCTTTTAATAACGCTGGTTTTGATAATTTGGGTACATTAAGTTTACAACCTTATGTGGCTAATCCCATTATTAATATCGCCGTTCCCTTTTTAATCATCATGGGGGGAATTGGTTTTTCAGTTTGGTTTGATGTCGCACGGAATCTCAAAGAATTTATTATCGATCGAAATATGAAAGGGTGGAAAAAACAATACCGTAAACTTTCTCTCCATTCTCGTTTGGTCTTAAACTGGACGAGTGTGCTTCTATTTATCGGTACTTTCTTATTTTTATTAATTGAATGGAATAATCCTGAATCTATTGGGAAATTATCCATTGCCGGTAAATTTCAAGCTGGATTTTTTCAATCTACTACAATGAGAACAGCTGGTTTTGGAACAATAGACTTTACAACTGTTAGCCTGTCCACTTTAATCATCTTTTGTATATTAATGTTCATCGGGGGTTCTCCTGGTGGGACTGCTGGAGGGGTCAAAACTTCTACTTTTGCTTTGGTAACGAAATTAGTTTCTTCTGAAGTGAAGGGACATAGAAATGTCAATTATAAAAATCATAGCCTTCCAATCGAGTTGATCCGACGAGCATTGGTTATTGTCAGTGTGTTTTTGGGAGTTTTATTTATGGGATTGATCCTGTTGGCATTATTCGATCCGGATGTTCCTTTTGAATACTTGTTTTTTGAAGCCGTATCAGCTTTAGGAACCGTTGGTGTTACTGCAAACTTAACGCCTACGTTATCGCGGATGAGTCAATCCGTTATTATGGTAATGATGTTGATCGGACGTATCGGGCCCATCACAATCTTTACTGCCCTTGGAATGCGACAAAAGAAAAAGAAAGATTTAGTGTATACTTCTGGAAATATATTAATTGGTTAGGAGAGATTAGTTGTGAGTGATAAAATTATTGGTGTATTGGGATTAGGTGTATTTGGATCTACCATTGCAAAAGAGTTAGGTGAAAATGACTACGATGTCATCGCTGTAGACAAAAATCTTGTAGATGTTGAACGTATAGAACCCTACGTAGTTCAAGGTGTTCAGGGCGATTTCAGAAATATTGAATTGCTTAAATCAATTGGATTTGAAAAAGTAGACGTCGCAGTTATCGGTACGGGTTCTAATTTAGAAGCAAGCGTGTTAGGTGTATTAAACTGTCGTAAATTAGGCATCCCTCACATAATAGCTAAAGCAAAAAATAAATCTTTTAAGGAAATCCTTATAGAAATCGGAGCAAGTGAAGTTATTCGTCCTGAAAAAGCAATGGGTGATAAAGTTGCTCGGAATTTGATGCGCAATCACATTCTGGATGTGGTTGAATTAGATGATGAGAACACTATCATTGAGTTCAGACCCCCTATGAAATGGGTGGGTAAAACATTGATGGATTTAGATTTAAGAAAAAAATACAAAATTAATATTATTGGTATGAAAAAAAGCAAGTTTGATTCTATGTCCGTAAACGTTGATCCGAATGCACGTATTACTAAAGACAATATTTTAGTAGCTATTGGAGAATCTAAAACATTTGAGCATTTAGATTATACTAATCAGCTGAAATGATTGTTCAAGCAAAAAGAGAGGCTGCGACAACTGTCGTGGTCTCTCTTTTTGCTTGAGCAGCCCTTTTTTTAACAGTGTCCCGAAATTCAGACTCATCCTTCATTTCACACTGCTACTGGGGGTCACTCTGCTTCTATCGTTTTTTTCTCTTCTTATTTCTATCATTGCATAAAACTAAATCGTTTACATTTTTATCCTTTTGACCTAAACTAAACCTTGTATCAAACAGATTATAAGGAGGATTTTTTTAAATGATGAAAGAAAATGTTTTTGTAATGCACAATGATGTGGAGATTCCTTTAATTGGTTTTGGAACATGGCAAATACCCAATGAGGAAGCTTACGACGCTGTCATGATGGCCCTTAAAAATGGCTATACACACATTGATACTGCACTTGCTTATCATAATGAAGAAAATGTTGGAAAAGCTATCAGAGAATGCAAACAACCCCGCGAAAATATATTTGTGACAAGTAAACTACCTGCTCAGATCAAGGGTTACGAGGAAACACTTTCAGCTTTTGAGGAAACACTAACAAATTTAGGACTAGATTATCTGGATTTATATCTTATCCATGCTCCGTGGCCTTGGAATGAAATTGGAAAAGATTGTACTCAAGAAAATATTCAATCTTGGAAAGCAATGGAAAAATTATATAACGAAGGAAAAATTCGTTCTATTGGTGTTTCAAACTTTTCAATTTCTGATATACAGGCTTTACTGGATAACTGTGAAATTGTTCCAATGGTAAACCAAATACCATTCTATATTGGTCGCGATCAAGAAGAATTGCTTGAATTTTGTAAAAAACATAATATCTTGGTGGAAGCTTATTCTCCGCTTGCTACAGGAGAATTATTAGATGATCCTGAATTACAGGAAATGGCTAAAAAATATGACGTAACTGTCGCACAATTGGCTATCCGTTATTGCTTGGAACGCGGGACTCTTCCCCTTCCAAAATCTACACATGAAAAAAGAATTATTGAAAATAAACAATTAGACTTTAAAATTTCATCAGAAGATGTCAAGACTCTCTCTCATATGAGAGATATACGCAAATAAAAATGGGGTTTGAAAGCTAGATACTGGCTTTCATATTTATAAAGAGTGGCTTTAACATTTTAAGCCGCTCTTTTTTTTATTAGGAGGAACACAGGTGAAAATGAAAACCAAGAAATTATTACGGCTCTTATTCCTTTTATTGCTCCTCATTTTGGGAGGCCTTTTTTATTATTTATCATCCAGTTACGAGCCTTCTTCTGCAGCTCTAAATTCACCAACTGATGCTTCTATTCAATTAGTCGAAGAAGACGATTATATATTGCTTTCTTCAACAATGGAACAAACCAACAGGGGTTTTATATTTTATCAAGGTGGGAAAGTAGAGGAAAAAGCTTATTATCCTCTTCTATCTAGATTGGTCGAAGAAGATATTACTGTATTTCTGTCCAAAATGCCTTTCAATTTGGCAGTCTTTAATGCTGATTTAGCTGAAGAAATCATGACTGATCATCCAAATATAACTGAATGGTTCATTGGGGGCCATTCCTTGGGAGGAGCAATGGCAAGTTCAGTAGCCTATGATCGACCTCATTTATTTGAAGGAGTGATTCTTTTAGGTGCCTATTCTACAAAAGATTTCTCTACTATAGATTTACCCGTCTTATCTATCTATGGGAATCGCGATTTGATACTCAATAAAGACAATTACACTTCGTTTGCAGATGAATCAAACAATTTAAGGCAATTAATCATAGATGGTGGGAATCACGCTCAGTTCGGTGATTATGGTCCTCAGAAGGGGGATGGCGTAGCAACAATCTCCGGAGAAGAGCAACAACGTATTACTACAGTAGAAATCCTTGATTTTATTACTGACTAAAATCTTTTGCCTTGACTAAACGTAGGAAGAGGCTGGGACAAAAGTCCCAGCCTCTAATCATTTTCCAAACATTCCTTTCTAAAACGTGCTCCAAAAAACAGACCCGACGTCCACTTCACGAACACTCTTCGATAGTCTACGACTATCTTTCGAGTATCCGCTCCAGTTGCTGTATTCGTTGACACTTTAGTGGCTTACGGATAGAGTATGCGGAGCTCTATTCGGGTCTGAACGTTTTTTGTCCCACTCTCTTCTTTTTAAAAATCACTTATCTCTTTTCATTTTTGGAGAGCATTCTTTTCTACCCTAGAGCCACATCTAATATCATCATCACTGTAAAACCGATCATTAACCATATTGCTGCTAAGTCCTTATTCCCATTCTCTTGTGAGCCCGGAATAACTTCTTCAGCCGTAACAAAAATCATGGCTCCGGCAGCAAATGTCAATGCGTAAGGTAATAAAGGTTCCATAACCGTGACTAACCATACACCAAGTACGGCAGATATGGGTTCTACGACTCCAGATAATTGACCATACCAAAAGGCTTTTCCTCTTGACATGCCTTCCCTTCTCAATGGCATAGAGACTGCCGTTCCTTCTGGAAAGTTTTGAATTCCCATCCCGATCGCTAAAGTTACAGCACCGGCTACTTGAGCCAAATCATTTCCATACGCCAAACTACCAAATGCAACACCGACTGCGAGACCCTCAGGAATATTGTGCAATGTAATTGCTAATACTAATAAAGTACTCCGGCGAAAACTTTCCGGATGAATCCCTTCTGGACCTTCATCTGTTTCTTCTGGATGCCAATGCGGTAATAGTTTGTCTACTCCCCATAAAAATAAACCACCTGACATAAAGCCAATAGCTGCAGGTATCCACGGAGGTAAGGGACCATCTTCAGCCATTTCAAGAGCAGGAGAAATAAGTGACCAAAAACTAGCCGCGATCATAACTCCACCTGCAAAAGCTAACATAGCGTCCATAATTTTTTGATTGAAAGTTTTAGCAGTAAATACTAAAGCAGCTCCTAAAGCTGTCATGCCCCACGTAAATAATGTTGCTAACAATGCTTGTACCATTGGGCTGGCATTTAAAAACCACTCGACCATTTCCATACTTCCTCTCTTCTACTTTTCGTTTTTCTAATAAAAATTTTCCACTCTTATCATAACATAAAATATTTTCCTCAGCCTACATTTCATCTGCACACCTGGAGTCAATACAAAAAAACCTTTATTGATTCCAGGATAGCTGTCCAAGAAAAAATAAAGGCTAATAGTGATTTGGGTATGGGTTATGAGGGATTCGAACCCCCGACCCGCTGATTAAGAGTCAGCTGCTCTACCTACTGAGCTAATAACCCTATTTATTACCCAATTAGTATACCATTCAAATTAATTTTATTCCAAGTTAATTTTAATTTGGAATTTGATCTTCTGGATAGTAAGCCAACGAACTAAACTTATTGTATTCTTTAACAAAGAGTAATTTTATAGTCCCACGAGCACCACTCCTGTTTTTTTCAACGATCACTTCCACTACATTATCTTCTCCAACGTCTTCCACTTCTTCTTCGCCTTCTTCTTTTCGATAATAATCATCTCTATATAAAAAGGCTACAATATCAGCATCTTGTTCAATTGATCCAGATTCTCTTAGATCACTTAAAATGGGACGTTTATCTTGTCTTTGTTCAACACCACGCGATAATTGAGAAAGAGCAATAACAGGTACTGACAATTCTTTTGCCAATTTCTTTAGTTGCCGTGAAATCGCAGAAACTTCTTGTTGTCTACTTTCACGACCTGATCCTTCAATGAGTTGCAGATAATCTATGACTATTAACCCTATGTTTCCTTGTTCCTGTTTCAATCGCCTACATTTTGCACGAATTTCTGCGGTACGAATACCCGGTGTATCGTCGATGTAGATATTTGCTTTAGATAAGCTCCCCATGGCAACAATCAAACTTTGCCACTCTTCTTCAGTTAAATTTCCGGTTCTTAAATGGGAAGCATGAATACTTCCTTCTGCACAAAGCATACGGTTAACTAATTGTTCTGCTCCCATTTCTAAACTAAATACAGCCACTGTTTCATTTGTTTTCGTACCTATGTTTTGAGCAACATTCAATGCAAAAGCTGTTTTCCCTACACCTGGTCGAGCAGCGAGTATAATTAATTCATCATCATGCAGACCAGCAGTAATTTGATCTAATGCTTTATATCCGGTAGACAATCCAGTAATATCTTCATTATTCTGATACAATTGATCAATTTGAGAAATCGATCGATTTAAAACGTCAGCAATTGGAGTAAATCCATTCTTATTCCTTTTTTCGGAGACTTCAAGAATGTTTTTTTCTGCTTCATCCAGCAAATCGGGAATATTATCCCCTTCTTCATAACCTTTAGTGGCTATATCCGTTGCTGTTTTTATGAGTCGCCTCACAACAGATTTTTCTTCTACTATTTTAGCATAATGTTCAATATTCGCTGCAGTTGGCACGATTACAGCTAAATCGGCTAAGTAAGGCATTCCACCTATATCTTCTATCTGCTTTTTCGATTCGAGGGCATTGGTTATAGTGACCACGTCAATCGCTTCATTTTTTTCATTCAATTCTACCATTGACTGAAAAATCAATTGGTGGGCTCTGCGATAAAAATCTCTTGATTCTATAAATTCCATAGCTGAAATCAAAGCATCCGGATTCAAAAAAACGGATCCCAATACTGCTTGTTCCGCTTCAATGTTCTGAGGTGGAATTCGATCTTGAAATGCTTCTACTACCACAATTTTCTTTCCTTTCCAGAAAAACTTTAGTCAATCCAATTCAATTTCTTCATTATACCTTATTTCATCTTTTATTTTACTTAATTTTCCCATAAAATGCTATAGAATTAACGCGAACACTTGTTCTTTTTTAAAAATCTATAAGAAGAAAGGGATTGATGCTATTTGCCTCAATCCCTTTCTTTATTCTTATTTTTCAGGTAAAACTCGTACAGTAATCTCTGCTGTAACTTCTGGATGAATCTTTACATCCATCTTTTGAGTCCCTACTGTACGCATGGGGACCTTCATATCTATTTTTCTTTTATCCAATTTAATTCCCAACTGTCTCTTAGCCTCTTGAGCTATTTGCTTGGTAGTGACAGAGCCAAACAATCTTCCATCTTCAGCAGACTTTGTGTGAATCTCAATTGCATTTTCCTCTTTTTCAAGAATTCCCTTTATCTCTTGAGCTTCAGCTTTTATTTCAATCTCTTCTCTTTTCTTTGCATTCTTTTTTGCTTGCAATTCACTTACACTTGCAGGAGTAGCTTCTTTTGCCAAATTATTTTTTAAAAGATAATTATTTGCATAACCATCTGCCACATTTTTTATTTCACCTTTTTTACCTTTACCCTTAACATCTTCTAAAAAAATAACTTTCATCAAAAATTCCTCCTGTTAATTAATTATTTTTATATTCATGTAAAGCATCGATCAATTGCTGTTTTACCTCTTCAATTGATTGATCTGAAATTTGTGTGGCTGCATTAGACAAATGTCCACCACCACCCATTTTTTCCATAATACGTTGCACATTTATTTTCCCTAGGCTTCTAGCGCTGATGCCTACAGTTTTACTATCTCTTCTAGTAATAACAAAAGAGGCTTCTACATTCGTCATGGCAAGCATCGTATCCGCAGTTTGAGCTGCTACTACTGGATGATATAGAACATCTTCATTTCCATGGGCGATTGCATAGTTTTCTTCAACGAATTCCATTGTTTCTATTAAATGACTTCGTTTTAAATATACTTCAGGATCTTCTTTTAGCATCCGTTGAATCAAGGTACTATTCGCACCCACCGATTGGAGATAACTAGCCGCATCAAATGTACGAGAACCTGTACGAAGCGAAAAATTATTTGTATCAACAATAATTCCTCCCAAAAGTGCCGTTGCCTCGATTTTATTGATGGGGTCTCCCTCAGTAGGGACATATTCAAATAATTCAGTAATCAATTCAGCTGTGGAGGATGCATAAGGCTCAATATAGACTAGTAATGGACTATCAACAAATTCTTCGCCACGACGGTGATGATCAATGACCATATTTTTCTTCGTTTTCTTCAGTAAATTTGGAGCAATCGACATCGAAGGTTTGTGATGGTCAACCAGAACAATTAAGCTTTCCGGTGTTACCATTTCTTCTGCCACTTCTGGCGATATGATATATCGGCTAATTTGACTATCTTTTTCGATTTCTGCCATTAGCTTGGTAACATCTGCACCTAAGTCTTCTTTATCAATAACGATCCAGCAGGCTTTGTGATGCATTTTTGCAATCCGTTGGATCCCTAAAGAAGAACCAATCGCATCCATATCAGGATTTTTATGTCCCATAACAAAAATATTATCAGTTTCAAGCATTATATCTTGCATTGCTTGACTAATCATTCTTGAACGGACACGCGTTCTTTTTTCCATAGGATTTGTTTTGCCACCATAATAACGAGGATCACCATCAATTGGTTTGACAACTGCCTGGTCACCACCACGTCCTAATGCTAAATCAAGGTTGTTTTGAGCTAAATCTGCTAGCTGATCAAATGTAGCACTTCCATAAGTGAGACCAATACTAATTGTTAATGGAAGATTTCTCTTAGAAGTTCTTTCACGTATGTTGTCGATTATGCTGAAGCGCTCGTTTTCCATACGTCTCAATTCTTTGCGGTCCATTAATAAGAAGTAACGATCGTCGGATATTCTCTTATAAAATATTCCATGTTGTTTTCCCCAATTTGATAAATAGGTTGTCAGCATGTTATCAAAGCTGGATACAGCACGGTCATCTAATCCTTGTGTCAGTTCATCGTAATTATCAAAGAAAAGATAACCGATAACCGGCCGATCTTCTTCATATCTCTCTTTGATTTGAGCATACTCTGTAACATCCATAAGATAGATTACATGAATATCATTTTGAGCATGGACCTGATATATTTTTTCGTTCCATCTTATTGTATACATATCTGTCTCTTTAACATTTTCAAGTTCTCTGTATAAATCCTCATCAATATCTTTTAACTTTCGTCCTACTATTTCGTTATCTGAAAGTTCTGTTAACATATAAGGATTCACCCAATCAACATCACCCTCATTATTTAACATTAAGATCCCTATCGGCATTTTTATCAACGCCTCTTGTTCTCCTCTTTTAATGCGGTAAGAAAGGTTCAAAATATATTGATTGATTTCATAAAAGAATTCTTCGCTTGCATTTTTAAAAAATAGTAAAGATAGAATAAACAAAAGCACGAGAATAAAACCGAGAGGAATACTTACAAAAAAACTAAACAAAATCGCAAAAATTTGAGCGATCAAAAAAATAACTCCCATATTTCTTAGTTTTTGATTATCAATAAACCTCGGGAGTTTCTCATCAGATATATTTTTATTCATACTTTCTCCTTTTCTCGCTTCAAGCATTAGCCTTATTTTAACATGATTAAGAGGGATAATCTACATTTCATATTTACCTCTTTACTTATACTTTTTTAAGCAAGCAAAAGTTTTTTTAAATTGTTTCACGTGAAACAATTTAAAAAACGAACTCCTAAAAAACAAGAAAGAGGAGCTGGATTAAATCGCTATCCAAGCCCCTCTTTTTTGTTTTTATTCTATTATTCTCCAGTTACGAATGGTAATAATGCCATAATACGCGCACGTTTGATTGCTTTAGTTAATTTACGTTGGTTTTTAGCATACGTCCCAGTCACACGACGTGGTAAGATCTTGCCTCTTTCAGAAATAAAACGTTTCAAAAGATCAACATCTTTGTAGTCTATATGTTCAATATGGTTCGCTGCAAAAAAGTCAACTTTCCGGCGTTTCTTTCCGCCTCTACGTTGTTGAGCCATTTCATTATCCTCCTTTTACAAATAAATCAGAATGGTAAGTCGTCATCCGAGATGTCGATTGGATCTCCACTTTTTTCAAATGGATCACTATCGAAATTCGGAAAGTTTTGATTTCCAGGAGCTTTGTTATCAGAATTTTGTTTAACATTATTGGTACTATTCGATTGATTGCTGGAATTTCCATCTGCTTGTTGCGCACGACGTTCAGTAACGGATTTAGGTTCTAACATCGAGAAATTTTCACAAACTACTTCTGTCACATAAACCTTTTGTCCATTTGCATTTGTGTAGTTACGTGTTTGAATACGTCCTTGAACACCAATCAATGAACCTTTACGTGTGAAGTTTGCAACTGTTTCTGCTGTTTTTCTCCAAGCCACAACGTTTACAAAATCTGTATCTCTTTCTCCACTTGCATTCGTAAATGGACGATCTACAGCTATTGAAAAAGTTGAAACGGCAGTGCCGTTAGACGTATAGCGTAATTCAACATCTCGAGTTAATCTTCCAACTAGTACAACATTATTTATCAAACTGTTCTGCTCCTTCCTTAAATTGTTTCACGTGAAACAATGGAACTTAATTAGTCTTCTTCGCGGACGATCATATGACGCAAAATGCTTTCGCTGAATTTAGCTAGACGCTGAAATTCATTGATTGCTTGTGCATCGTTTGCGCTGAGTTTAACTAAATGATAAACTCCTTCGCGGAAACCTTTGATTTCATATGCAAAGCGACGTTTCGCCCAGTCTTTTGATTCAGTAATTTCAGCTCCGTTATCTTTAAGGATAGTATCAAAACGATCTACTAATTCCTTTTTTGATGCTTCATCCATATCTGGACGGATAATATATAAAATTTCGTATTTAGCTGTTTGACTCATCTTTGACTGTCACCTCCTTATGGACTTTGGCCCTTCTATTAAGAGAGAAGAGCAAGGAGAGTATTCTATGTTTTAATAGATTACTCACTTCAAAACATGTTATCATACTCTCCCGTTTTGTGCAAGGATCAATCTAAGTTTGACCTTAAACTTCGCCCTACTTTCACACTTCTTATTCTTCCTCTACTTGATTTTCTTCGGCCTTTTCGATTGATTCTTCTGTTTTTTCAAGGGGCTCTGTATATTCTGATACGGCTTCTTCAGAATTGGATTCTTTGATCCCTTCTTCCTCCTCATCAGCAGGTTCAACAACTGCTAATGTTGAGACTTTATAGCCTTCTTCAATTCTTATTAAACGGACGCCTTGAGTATCACGGCCTGTTCTGGAAATATTTCCAACTTGGAAACGGATAATAACTCCACCATCTGTCATTAACATTATATCTTCTTCACCAGTAACGGTTGTCAACCCAATGATGGGTCCATTTTTTTCTGTTATATGTGCAGTTTTAACACCCTTACCACCACGGCTACGAATATTGTATTCTTTAGCTGGTGTACGTTTCCCGTAACCTCTTTCTGTTATAACTAATACTTCTGAATCAGGATCGAGAATACTCATCCCTACGACATAATCATCTTTTCGCAAACGAACTCCTCGTACTCCAGTAGCTGACCTTCCCATACTGCGGACATCTTTTTCGTGGAAACTCACAGCATAACCTAAATGTGTCCCAATGATGATGTGTTGATCCCCGTTTGTAGATGTTACATCAATTAATTCATCGTCATCTTTCAGTACAATTGCTTTTAGACCACTTGTCCGGATATTGGCAAATTGATTGAATGCTGTTCGTTTCACAGTCCCTTTGCGGGTAGTGAAGAATAATTGTTCTTCCTCACTTATTTCACCACGCATATTAATGATTGCTTGAATACTCTCTCCTGGATCGATTCCTAGGAAATTGATTGCTGGAATCCCTTTCGCTGTGCGTCCGTACTCAGGAATTTCGTATCCTTTTGCTTTATATACTTTACCAGTATTGGTAAAGAACAATAATAAATCATGCGTAGAGCAGGTGACCAAGGTTTCAACAAAATCGTCATCATTTGTTTTCATTCCTTTTACCCCGCGTCCTCCACGGTTTTGAGTTTTAAACTCATCAACTTGCATGCGTTTCATGTATCCATTATGAGTAAGTGTAACAACTATATCTTGTTCCTCGATCAGGTCCTCATCTTCAATACTCAAGGCTTCCCCAATCAACAATTCAGTTCTACGGTCATCTCCAAATTTTTCTTGAATTTCAATTAATTCAGTATAAATAATTTCATTTATTCGCTCTGGTCGAGAAAGAATATCAGCAAGATCAGAAATCAAAGAGACCAAATCTTGGTATTCACCTTCAATTTTATCTCTCTCCAAACCAGTTAAGCGTACCATTCTCATATCTAAGATAGCCTGTGCTTGGCGTTCTGATAAAGAGAAACGCTCAATTAATGTCCCCTTAGCTTCTTCACCGTTTTTGGAACTACGAATAATGGAGATGATTTCATCAATATGATCCAATGCTATACGCAAACCTTCTAAAATATGCGCACGCGCTTCTGCCTTGCGTTTATCGTAGCGCGTTCTTCGCGTGATAACTTCCACTTGATGTTCAAGATATTTTTCTAAAAATGTTTTTAATCCTAGAACTTTAGGAATACCATCGACAATAGCAAGCATATTAAAACCAAAAGAGGTTTGCATCGGTGTCAGCTTATATAAATTATTTAAAATAACTCCCGCTGAAGAGTCTTTTCTCACATCGATTACGACACGCATGCCATCCCGATCTGATTCGTCATTTAAATCCGTGATGCCCTCAATACGTTTGTCTCGAGCTAATTCAGCTATCTTCTCGACTAGTTTCGCTTTATTGACTAGATAGGGCAGTTCATGTACAAGAATCCGCTCACGGCCATTTTTGAGGGTTTCTATGGTCGCTTTTGCACGAACTTGAATAGATCCTCTCCCTGTTTCGTAAGCTTTTCTAATTCCTGACTTTCCTAAAACGATTCCGCCAGTTGGAAAATCAGGACCCGGGATAGCTTCCATCAATTCCGCTGTAGTTGCTTCACTATTTTCCATCAAAATACGTAACCCATCAATAATTTCAGTTAAATTGTGGGGAGGAATATTGGTTGCCATTCCTACTGCAATTCCAGAAGCACCATTCACTAATAAGTTAGGAAAACGTGCTGGTAAGACAACGGGTTCTTTTTCATTTCCATCATAATTATCGCGATAATTAACGGTATCTTTATTAATATCACGTAACATTTCCATTGCCATTTTACTCATTCTGGCTTCAGTATACCGCATTGCTGCAGCACTATCGCCATCTATTGAACCAAAGTTCCCATGTCCATCTACTAAAGGGTAACGGAAACTAAAGTCTTGAGACATACGCACCATAGATTCATAGATAGCACTATCTCCATGAGGATGATATTTCCCCATTACATCCCCAACAATACGAGCTGATTTCTTATGTGCTTTATCTGGAGTGATACCTAATTCGTTCATACCATATAAAATTCTGCGGTGAACAGGTTTTAATCCATCTCGGACATCTGGTAATGCACGTGAAACGATAACACTCATAGCGTATTCTAAAAATGAATTACGCATTTCTTTTGATAGATTAATACCTTCTACCCTTTGATCATTCGAGTATTCATCTGCCATTCTTTTAAAATCCTCCTCTTTGACCTTTTACATGCACCCAATATTTAAATATCGATATTTTGAACATATTTTGCATTATCTTCAATGAATTGACGTCTTGGTTCGACAGTTTCACCCATCAACATCTCAAATACTTCATTTGCTTCAATTGCGTCATCGATTGTAACTTGCAGCAGTCTCCTGTTTTCAGGATTCATTGTTGTGTCCCATAACTGTTCAGCATCCATTTCTCCTAAACCTTTATACCGTTGGATTGAAGGCTTTGGACTTGCCGGAATAGATTTGAGATATTCTTCCAGTTCTGCCTCCGTATCTAGATAAACTTCTTTTTTACCTTGTTTTACTTGATACAAAGGAGGTTGCGCAATATACACGAATCCAGCTTCTACTGCTGGACGCATGAACCTGTAAAACAGAGTCAATAATAGGGTCCGGATATGAGCTCCATCTACATCCGCATCTGTCATAATGATCAATTTATGGTAACGTGCTTTCGCTGCTTCGAATTCTTCACCAAAACCAGTTCCCATTGCTGTAAATAATGCTCGTATTTCTTCATTGGCCAAAATTCTGTCCAAAGAAGCTTTTTCTACGTTCAAAATTTTCCCACGAATCGGTAAAATAGCTTGAAACTTACGTGATCGTCCTTGTTTAGCAGAACCTCCCGCAGAATCTCCCTCAACTATAAAAATTTCGCTTTTTTCTGGATCTTTGGAAGAACAATCGGCCAATTTCCCCGGTAAGTTACTGATTTCTAAACCACTTTTCTTTCGTGTTACTTCCCGCGCACGTTTAGCCGCCATTCTTGCTTTTGCTGCAAGAATACCTTTTTCCACTATTTTCTTTGCTATTGACGGATTTTCAACTAAGAAACGGTCAAAATGGGAAGAAAAAAGTCGATCCGTTATCGTACGTACTTCAGAATTTCCTAATTTTGTTTTTGTTTGTCCTTCGAATTGAGGATCGGGATGTTTGATACTTAATACAACCGTTAGGCCTTCACGAACATCTTCACCTGTTAAGTTTTCATCATTTTCTTTAAGTATCTTTTTTCTTCTGGCATAGTCATTGAGTATACGAGTTAAAGCTGTCTTAAATCCTGATTCATGCGTACCACCTTCATACGTATGGATATTATTAGCAAAACTCATAAGCAATGTATGGTAGCCATCTGTATGCTGTAAAGCTACTTCAACAGTAATCCCTTCTTGTTCGCCTTCTAAGTGGATCGGGTCTTCATACAAAACTGTTTTAGTCTTATTTAAGTGTTCAACGTAACTCTTGATCCCACCCTCATAATAATAAGCTTTTACTTTTTCTTGCCCTTCTCTTTTGTCTTCAATAGAGATATTAAGGCCACGATTCAAGAAAGCTAATTCACGTATACGGATAGCTAATTTATTAAAATCAAATTCAATTGTTTCTTTAAAAATTTCTGTATCAGGCATGAAATGTACGACTGTTCCGTGACGTTCAGTTTCGCCGGTTACTGTAAGTTCTGTAACTACGGCTCCACGTTCATAACGTTGAGAATAGACTTTCCCCTCTTTATGCACGCTGACTTCCAAATACTCAGATAGAGCATTAACAACAGAAGAACCAACTCCGTGTAATCCTCCAGATACTTTATACCCTCCACCGCCAAATTTTCCTCCAGCGTGTAAGATCGTGAAAACTGTTTCTACAGCAGGACGACCTGTTTTTTGTTGAATATCTACAGGGATTCCACGTCCATCATCTATAACTGTCACACTTCCATCTGATTCAATAATGATTTGAATAGTATCCGCAAATCCAGCCATTGCCTCATCGATAGAATTATCTACTATTTCCCAAACTAAGTGATGTAGGCCTTCTGCACTTGTCGACCCGATATACATTCCCGGTCTTTTTCTAACTGCTTCAAGACCTTCCAAAACCTGAATTTGGCTGGCGTCATATTCTCTCGCTAGTTCTGCTCTGTTTAATGTTTCATCTACCACGCTTATTCACTCTCCATTTCTACCTGACCATCTGTTATGCGAAAAATCTTTGGGACATCGATCAGTTTATGTTTAATTCCACTTAAACTGGTGGTTGTTAAAAAAGTTTGTACTTTATTTTGAATTGCTTTGAGTAGATGTGTTTGTCTCTCATCATCTAATTCAGATAAAACATCGTCTAAAAGCAATAAAGGATATTCTCCTGTCATTTCTTTCATCAAATCGATTTCGGCTAATTTTATACTTAATGCTGTCGTCCGTTGTTGCCCCTGCGAACCATATGTTTGGACATTTTTTTCATTAACATAAAAAAGCATATCATCGCGATGAGGACCTGCTAAAGTTGTCCCTTGTTCACGTTCTCTTTTTTTGATTTTTTTAAAATTGTTGATCAAATCTGTAAAGAGTTGATCTTTATCTGTTTCAGACTGTACACTAACGGAACTTTGATAATGAATGGTCAATTCTTCTTTATGGCTAGAAATTTCACTATGAATGGGTCGAGCCCACGTTTCTAACCTTTTTGTGAATCGATACCTTTCTTTTAGAACTTCTGCCCCTTCAAGAGAAAGTTGTTCAGTCAAAATATCCAGAAAAACTTCATCCACTTTTCTACCTTGTTTGATTTGTTTTAAATAGTGATTCCGCTGCTTTAAAATCTTCTGGTATTGAACCAAATGATGTAGGTAGATCCCACTCATTTGTCCCATTTCCATATCAAGAAATTTTCTTCTCACAGAAGGCGATCCCTTGACTAAAGACAAATCTTCAGGAGCAAACAAAATCACATTCAAGTGACCAATATAGTCACTCAATTTTTTTTGTTCTAAATGATTAAATCGAGCTTTTTTTCCTTTTTTGGAAAGCACTATCTCTAATGGGAAAGAACTATTCTTCTTTTGCACTCGGCCACTTATTTTAGCAAAATCAGCTTGCCAGCGAATCAATTCTTTGTCGTTTGTTGTTCGATGACTACGAGACATAGCCAATACGTACAAACTTTCCATCAGATTGGTTTTTCCCTGCGCATTCTCCCCTAAAAAAATATTTATTCCATTTGAAAAAGAAACTTCCACTTTTTCATAATTTCGATAATTTTTAAGTTCAATCGCCTCTAAAAACATTAAATTTCCGGCTCATTGTCAAGCGCTGTCTGCACAATAAATTTACCTTCTTCAGGAATTTCAACAATTGTTCCTGAATAGAGTTTTTTTCCTCGTCTATTTTCCAATTCTCCATCAACAAAAATAGGATAAGTTTCTAAGTATGGACGCGCCATACCTCCACTCTGAATAATATTCGCATGTTTTAAAAATTGACCTAACGTTATAAACTCCTCTTTTATATAAATTATTGTTTCCATTTTTTCGACTCCTCAATAAAATAAGCGTGGATTTTTTTGTCCACGCAAATTATTTATTTGGTACCTTTATTATACTTCATTGACCATATTTTATCAAACTAAGTCTGAAATTTGGTAGTTACAGTGAGTTTTGTCATAGATTCGACTAAACCCCTTTGCTCTGATTAAAATAGCTTAAACGATAAAAATAAGCTGTTAAAGAAATAATGCTATTTTCAGAAATTTTCATAAAAAAATAAAAAACTCTCCATTTATTCAAGATTCTTTCACCTCTTAAATAAATGGAGAGCAAACACTATATCAGGTTTTTAGTATTATTTAGGCTGTGCGAATCGGGGTGATCAATTGAATAAACTCACGATTGTCTTCACTAGGTACTAAAACAAATGGACGGAGTGGAGAAATAAGATGTAACGTTATTTCTGCTGGTCCAAATGTATTTAATGCATCTTTCATATAGTCAGGATTAAAAGATAACTCTAGTGGTTCTCCTTTAATTGAATTAAAGGCAACTTGTTCTTGAACTTTTCCGACTTCAGGAGAGTTCCCCGAAATTTCTACACTATTATCTTTAACAGTTAATTTGACTACATTATTTTTACCTTCATGCGAAAGAAGAGAAGCTCTTGTAACGGCTCCTAAGAATGTTGTCGCATCTAGTGTGATTTGGGTTGCTGAATTTTCAGGAATCAAACGAGAGGTATCCGGATAATTGCCTTCAAGTAAACGAGAATAGAAAAAAGTATTGGTGGTTTTAAATAAAACCTGGTTATCTGTAATAAACATTTCAAAATCGTCTAATTGATCATCTAAAATCCGTGAAAGTTCTTGCAGACTTTTTCCAGGGATCACTATATTGTATTGTTTTCCCTGATCTGTTTCTAAAGGAATGATTCTTTGACTTAAACGATGGCTGTCAGTTGCGACTGCTTTTAGTTGATTTTCATTGATCGTCAAATTGACCCCAGTTAAAATGGGGCGGCTCTCATGAGAAGATACCGCAATGACAGTTTGTTTAATTACTTGTTTAAATAAACGAACAGGTAGTTTGAAAGCCTCTTGTGAGTCGATTTCAGGCAATCTAGGATAATTGTTTGCATCTAATCCATTTATCGTAAATGCAGAAGAAGATGATGTAATGGCAGTTTGAAAACGATCCAATACTTCTAGGGTAAAGGTATCATCTGGTAATTTTTTAACAATATCACTGAAAAAACGAGCAGGTTGCAAAACAATTGCTCCGGTAGATTCGATTACCAATTCTGCTGCTTCATCTGTAGAAGAAATAGTTGTTTCTATAGAAATGTCTCCATCACTACCCACTAATTTTAATCCTTCATCATTCGCTTCTAGTTTTATTCCTGTCAAAATAGGAATAGTCGTTTTAGAAGAAATAGCTAATTGTACATCTGCTAAACTTTTTAAAAATACAGTACGTTTTATTGTAAATTTCATTTTTTACCCTCCGATAATCAGTATATAGTGATAGTATAACAGAATTTTTATTGTATTAATATTTATAGAGTAATACTAGTAATAGTAGTAGGGCCTGTGGATACTGTGGAGAACAGGAAAATTCTTTGCATAGCAAGGTTATCCACTTGTGTATAACCTGTTCAAAAAGTTGTGCACAAATAGCACAGTTATACACAGACTTCTTTTCACACTAAAATACGAAAAAGTCCAACTCTCTCGTTTTTTATGAGAGAGTTTTTTTGATTTGTCCAATTTCTTGTTTCAACTGTGCATCATTTTTAATTGATTGAACAATTTTTTCATAAGCGTGAATAACTGTCGTATGATCCTTGCCACCAAATTCTTGACCAATTTTGGGTAGAGAAGAGGAAGTCATTTCTCTCGATAAGTACATCGCTATTTGACGAGGCATAACGATTGAACGCACACGCTTTTTACCTTTTAAATCACTGATAGGAATTTGATAAAATTTACTGACTGCTTGCTGAATAGACTGTATGGTGATCGATTTTTTCTTGGAGTTCGGTAACATACTCTTCAATGCATCAGCGGCTAGACTGGTTGTAATTTCATTGTTTTCAATAGCAGCATAGGCTTGTACGCGAACTAGAGCTCCTTCAAGTTCACGAATATTCGAGTCAATTTGACCAGCAATATAACTCAAAGCGTCATTAGGGATCTCTAGCCTTTCTGCGTTTGCTTTTTTACGCAAAATGGCTATGCGTGTTTCTAAATCAGGAGGGGTAATATCAACGGATAATCCCCATGCAAAGCGAGAAACCAAGCGTTCTTGAAGTTTAGGGATTTCATTTGGTAATCGGTCACTTGTTAAGACAATTTGTTTTCTTTCATCATATAAGGCGTTGAATGTATGAAAGAATTCTTCTTGCGTTCCTTCTTTATCTGCAAAAAATTGAATATCATCCACTAAAAGCAAATCGACACTGCGATAATCTCTTCGAAATTGCTCTTGTGTCTTATTTTGAATGGAATTAATAAAATCATTTGCAAAACTTTCGCTTGAAACATATTTTACTTTTGCATCTGGTCTTAGACTCAACATTTGATGACCGATCGCGTGCATCAAGTGAGTTTTTCCCAATCCAACGCCCCCATAAAAGAAGAGAGGATTGTAAATAGTTCCCGGTTCCTCCGCAACCACTAAAGCAGCTGCATGAGCCATTTGATTACCTTTTCCAATAACGAATGTGTCGAAAGTGTATTTATCATTTAATGGACTCGGACGTTT
This sequence comes from Lacticigenium naphthae DSM 19658, assembly GCF_000425865.1. Lineage (GTDB taxonomy): Bacteria > Bacillota > Bacilli > Lactobacillales > Carnobacteriaceae_A > Lacticigenium > Lacticigenium naphthae. Next base: position 196,695 of record NZ_AUEG01000002.1, on the reverse strand, counting down.
TGAACTGGGTAAAGAATTCACTTCTTGATTTAATGAACTGGTTTCCTTGCGCGCATCTTGTTCTTCTTTTGTAATAAAGGTAGGAGTGACCTCTCTACCTAAAAACTCATATAGAAATTCAACTGTTCGTGTAGCCAAATTATTCTTCCAATATTCTTTATGCAAAGAGGAGGGGACTTCAATTAAAATAGTTTGCTCAGAAAGGGAAACGATTGAAGCACTTGAAATCCAAGTATCAAAACTGACTTTGGATAATGATTCTTGAAATTGTTCTTGTAAATAATTCCATGCGGATGTTAAATCGTTCATAATTTTCCTCCTTTGAAAGGGTGCTTTTTTATTTTAGCACGCATGAAAGAAGTTTTCCACAGATTATTTCAGGTGTGCATAAATAATCCCAAGGGTGTGGTTAAAGTTATCCACAACTCATAGGGGAGATGTGCATAACTTAGAGTTGGAAAACTCGTAAAGCTAGATTGTGGATAAACAAAAAGAAACAGAGCCTTTTGTGAAGGTGCGAAAACTAGTTATCCACAAAGCTAACAAAATAAAAAGACGGGGAAGTCCACAGCCTTTGGATTGTGGATAAGGAGGTGGAGGAACCGGTGGATAAAAAAATAGAAAGCGAAAGTTTACACAAGGTTGTGGATAAATGTTAAGATAATAAAAGAAAGAATCTTTCTAATACAATTGTGGATAAACTTTTAAAAAAGGGAACGTTCGGAGAAATAAGGATTTAAAACATTACCGAGGTATTCACATTTATATTATTAAAAAAGATGATTTAACATTAGCTTGACAAAGTGCTCTCTTTTTCTTTATAATGACAAAGTCTGTCTAAGCAAAATAGTCAGAGTGAGCCAGTCAAGATTTCAGGAGGTGTAATTAAATTATGAAAAGAACTTATCAACCAAAAAAACGTCAACGTAAAACAGTTCATGGTTTCCGTAAAAGAATGAGTACAAAAAATGGTCGTCGAGTAATTCAAAGTAGACGCCGTAAAGGTAGAAAAGTATTGTCTGCATGATCACTGACCGTCTCAGTGGTCTTTTTTTTCTTTTAGTTAGTTGTTTAATCTATTCAATAGAGTTATATCTTCACTACATCAAGAGACAGACGAAAAGTGTAACTAATAGATTGGAATTAGACGCTAAGCAGGAGTATTTTTAAAGGTGTGAGAGTGAGTGAAGAAAGCTTATCGAGTAAAAAAAGAAGCTGATTTTCAAGAAGTATTTCATCAAGGAAAATCGACTGCAAATCGTCAATTTGTGGTTTACGTTTTAAATAAACCAAACCAATCTCACTTTCGAGTCGGTATTTCGGTAGGGAAAAAAATTGGAAATGCGGTAGTACGTAACGCTGTAAAACGAAAAGTACGACAAAGTTTATCCGAAATGAAGGATATGCTTAAAAAAGACGTAGATTTTATAGTGATTGCCAGGAAACCAGCAGCTTCCATGACAATGAATGAAGTAAAAAGTAGTTTGCAACATGTATGCAAACTCGCAAAATTAATTTAAGAAAAAGAGTGGTTGTGTTTGGTTAAACAGATACAAGCCACTCCTTTTTCTGAATAAGTAAATAGGTTAACAAGGGGGGATCTTTGTGAAAAAACATAAGCGATTGCTTTTAACAGTTGGTTTACTTGCGGTAATGGTGTTCCTCTCAGCCTGTTCTTCAGAACCTATTACAGCTGACAGTACAGGGTTTTGGGATGGAGGAATCATATACGGATTTTCTCGCACAATCATTTGGCTTTCTGAATTTTTCGGAGGAAATTATGGAATTGGTATTATTCTCTTTACCATGATCACACGTATTATTCTTTTACCACTGACTCATTTCCAAACAAAAAGTATGCGGAAAATGGGAGACGTAAATCCTAAGTTACAAGATTTAAAACAAACATATTCTTCGAAAGATACCGAAACGCAAGAAAAGTTAAAAGAAGAGACGGCTAAGGTATATGAAGAAGCGGGTGTCAATCCCTATATGGGTTGTTTGCCTTTAGTTGTTCAAATGCCAGTCTTGATTGCTCTTTATCAAGCAATCAGCCGGACTGAAGTCTTAAGTAGTGGAAACTTTTTATGGGTAAACCTAGGAGAAACAGATCCTTATTTCATTTTGCCTGTATTAGCTGCTTTGTTTACATTAGCCAATTCTAAATTAACAAGCATGGCTAGTGCTCAGCAACAAGGTGGAGCCTTAATGACTTATATTGCTCCGTTGATGATTTTGTTCATCAGTATGACTTTACCAAGTGCTTTAGCTCTCTATTTTGTAACGAGTAATGCTGCTTCTGTTGCGCAGACAATGGCATTAAACAACCCGTTTAAAATTAGAAAAGAGAGAGAAGAAAAAGAAGAACAAATGCGTGAGGCTGAGAGACAAAGAAAACGGGCCTTGAGAAGAGCGCAAAAAACAAAAAGAAATGTGAAAAAATAATTCTTTTTCTACTTTCTATCTTTTTTCGTGATAAAATAGTTAATGACTAATATAGACGCGATAAAGGAATGGAGGAATATACGAGTGATAGATAAATACACTGCCCAAGCCCCTACAACTGAAGAGGCAATTGAAAAAGGCTTAAAAGCTTTAGGTATGAAAAAAGATGAGGCCCTAATAGATATTGTTGAAGACGGTAAAAAAGGATTTTTAGGTTTTGGACATAGAGATGCGGTAGTTACTGTTCGTCGTAAAGATTCTAAAATTGAATTAGATGATATTTTTTCAAAAGATACAACAGATATCAAGATTGAAAAAGAAATAGAAAACTTAGAAGAAGATATTAAAACAGCTCAAAAGGAAGAAGTTACTCCTTTAAAAGAAGGAACAAAAACTGCTGAGATAGATGATGATCTGGAGATTCCTGAAGAAGTTCAAAAAGATGCTCTCGTCCAAGAAAAACAGGATGGAATAGATGAGCAAGCTATTGAGGATGTAGCAGAGTATATTGTATCTATTGCCCATCAAATGGGGGCTACACATACAACTGTTAAACATAAAATGGAAGATCATACTGTCACCTTCACCATCTATTCCCAAAAGGCAGGTATGTTGATTGGACGTCATGGAAAAGTATTAAATGCTTTACAAATGCTTGTTCAGACACAATTGCACAAACGTGCTGATTCTAAAATTACGGCAATCGTTGACGCTGAAGGCTACCGTGAACGAAGAGAACAGACACTGAAAAAATTAGCCAAACGGACAGCTGATAAAGTAAGAAAGACGAAACAACCGGTCATTTTAGAGCCTATGCCTTCTTTTGAAAGAAAACAGATCCATCGTTACTTATCAGAAGATAAAGGAATTGAAACACATTCTGAAGGGAAAGATCCACATCGCTATCTAGTGGTAGAACTTTCACGAAAGAAATTTATTTAAAAAAATAGCAAGACCCTCAAAAGTACAATTACTCATGCTTTTGAGGGTCTTTTTTTTGAAAAAAAAAACAAGTACTGAAATGTCTAAAAAAAAAAGCAAATACTTACTTTGAAAGCCCTTTCCGGATAAAAAATAATTTGATAAAATTTTGGTATCGAATAAGTAGAAGAAACGAATAAGAATTTATTTATAGTGTGATAACAATTTTTATACCTTCAAATATATTCGTATTAAATGAATTTAGAAGGGGAGTATTGTATGTGAAAGAAAAAAGATCGTTAAAAAGCAGACTCAAAAACCTTGGACCAGCAGCTATAGTGACAAGTGCATTCATTGGACCCGGGACAATAACTACAGCAACATTAGCTGGTGTGAATTATCAGTATGATTTATTGTGGGCTGTTGTTTTTTCGTGTATTTCATTAGCAATATTGATGGAAATGGCATCTAGAATAGGGATTATTGCAAATAAAGATATAGTTGAAGCGGCGATAGAATCATTTCCTCGATCAAAGGTCTGGGCTTATTTCGTAAAAATCCTTGTTATTGTGACCGTTGTTACAGTAGCTTTTGCGTTCGAAGCTGGAAATTTAATAGGAGGTGCACTTGGTTTAGCTGATGCAACAGGTTTCACTCAATGGTTTTCTGCGTTAATTTTAGGGTTACTGGCATTGATTGCAGTAATTAAAGGTACTGCAAAAACATTGGAAAAGATGATGTTAATTTTTGTTAGCGGTATGGGTATCATTTTTGTATTTACTATGTTGTTTGTCAAACCAGACATCGGTGAAGTTCTAAAAGGAATATTTATACCCACTATGCCGGAGGGTTCTGCCATAGCAACAATTGCATTGATCGGAACAACTTTAATAGGAATCAATTTGATTTTACATTCTATTACCAGTGCAGAAAAATGGCAGGGCGAAAAATATTTAGCTGACTCTAGGTTTGATATTAATTTAAATGTCTTTATCGGCGCTCTAGTGACGATTGCAATCGTTGTTACTAGTGGAACAGTTTTATTCGGTACGGGGACAAATGTTAATAGTCCGATTGTTTTCTCTTTGCAACTGGAACCTATTTTGGGATCATATGCTAGAATTTTTGGTGATATAGGTATTTCTATTGCAGGTTTATCTAGTGCGATTGCGACCCCTCTAGTTATGAAGGTCACTTTTTCTCGCATATTTCACTGGGATGAAAAAGGATCAAAAGCTAAATTAGCAGGTGGATCAGTCGTTGTCTTCGGGACAATTTTCGCTATGTTCGGAACGAGTCCAACGCAAATCATTTTACTAGCTCAAGCAAATAGTGGTTTTTTCCTCCCATTTGTTGCAATTTTATTGATGATTGGAGCAAATAATAAACAGTTAATGGGTGAACACAAAAACAATCTTTTACAAAACATCTTAGGAAGCATCTCAGTATTAACTACTTTGGGATTAGGGATATGGGGACTTATTAAAGTGTTGATCCAGTTGTGAAAAAATCGATAGAGAAACAGAATGCTCATAAGCGATAATCATTATGGAATATGTTAGTCATATTGGATAAAGAATTTCTAAGAATTATTCGCTAGAATTAGTTAAGAGTAAAGAAGGAGGTTGAGCGGAGGAATCATAGTTTTATTGAAATGAAAGCGGTTATACTGAAATAAATCCTTTTTACAAGCTGTTAGGATGGAAAAGGGACAATAAATATAAGAGGTGAATAGAATGAATAATGGTAAAGCAATGCCCGTTTCAGAAAAATATTGGATTCGTGTTGTCATGTTAAGCTTTTTTGGATGGATACTGATGTATGCAACACGAACTATTTTCAATCCCCTTATGCCTGTGATAGGTGAAGAGTTTGGCCTTAGTAATGCTGATTTAGGACTAGCAAATAGTATTTTCTTTCTTACCTATGCTGCCGCTCAAATCCCTTTTGGAGCTTTAAGTGATAAAATAGGTCGGAAGCTAGTTATCATGGGTGGGTTCTTACTTTTTGGAGCTATGACCTTTTTTAGTGGCCTAGCTTCATCATTCGTCATGTTTTTAATTATTCGTGCAATGGCAGGCATTGGACAGGGATCTTATTATGGCCCACAATATGCTTTGTCTACTGAAGCTATTCCAACAAGAAGATTAACATTAGGAACTGCAATTATTAATAGTGGGATGGCTTTTGGTACTTCTGGTGGTTACCTTCTCTCAAGTTATTTAGTTTTGGAAAAAGGTGGAGATTGGAGCCAACCTTTCTTTATGATGGCATTACCAACGGTGATCGTTGGACTTCTATTTTACTTTATTTTAAAAGAAAAAGTAATACGCCCTGAAGATCAAACGAAAGCGGATGCTCAGGACAATACTCCAGTCGAAGATAATAGTAATCAACCGAAAGTTTCTTTAGGTGCAATATTCTCAAATAAAAATTTATTAGCAGTATTTATTCTTTGTTTTGTAAGTATTTATGCTAACTTTGTTATCCTAACTTGGTTGCCATCGTTTCTAATTGAAGAGAGAGGATTTGTAGGATCTAGTGTAGGTTTCATTTCTTCACTTGTTCCGTGGGCTTCTATTCCTGGAGCACTCTTTTTTGCAAGTCGTGCTGATAAGCTAGGAAGTACAAAAAAATTAGTTTATATTTTAATGCCAATAGCGATTGTATCCGTATTTTTAATTGCCTTTGTTACTAATCGGACTTTATTGATCACTATGTTGATTGTTTACGGTTTGACAGGTAAATTAGCGATAGATCCTATTTTGGTAGCTTATGTAAGTAAAAATGCTCCCCGTAGAGCTTTGGGTACTGCTTTAAGTGCCTATAACTTTATAGGAATGTCAGGTGCAATCCTAGCTCCTTATATAACTGGATATTTATCTGATACAGTAGGATCGATGCAAATAGGATTTTATGCGGCTTCAGGATTGATGGTTGTTGGTTTAATAATCTTTGCTGTAATGGCTAAAGAAACACCAAAAGCTGAAATTGCGTAAAAAATGATAGAAAGTTGATGAGGCTGGGACTTTTGTCCCAGCCTCTAATCATTTCCCAAACGTTACTTTCCCAAATGCGCTCCAAAAAACAGACCCGACAGCCACTTCACGGATACTCTTCGATAGTCTACGACTATCTTTCGAATATCCGCTCCAGTTGCTCTATTCGGGTCTGAACGTTTTTTGCCCCACTCTCGATTGTATTCACATATGAAGAGTTAATAACTACCATCACATAACCAATTGATGAACCGATCATAGGTCTGGCTTCCTTTTCCTATAATATCTACACGATCGAAATCATGCAAAGTAGAATCGATTTCTTCTAGACGAGAAAGTGGAATTAGATTATTCATTTTTTTCGATAGAGAAAAGGGTATCTCAGGATCATTCCTACTAGCTACTATAAAAGAAGGAGGCATTTCTTTTAATTGCTCTTTTGAAAGAGAATAATCTGTTAATTCAGATGTGGGATCCATAATATTTTTTATCCATGTTCCTTTTTGCCTATAGTGTACATAAATGGAATAACGTATATTTTTAGAGCCGTTCACTCTGGGATTCTTTTCGATCAATTTATTTACCGTTTCCTCTTTGACAAGAGTATGTGTTAAATAATACCGACTAGGTACATGGAAACTGGCTTCTTTTAATGAATAGTATCCATAAAAAAGGATCAGTGCTTCAGGCTTAAAACGAAGTTTAGAGGTAGCTAATAAAGAAAGGTAAGCTCCAGAAGATCTTCCGAAAAGAACAAATCCATTGTCAGATAAGTTGAGTTTCTTTTCGTAATTCTTCTGAAACCATTCTATGCCGGTGATTACCGAGCTTACTATTGTTTCTATTTTCACCTCAGGTGCTAGAGGATAAGCTAGTGTGATCAAATCAAATCCAGCAGCAAGTATTTTTTCAATATACACATCTGACAAGTCATTTGCTTCACCATAAATGAGCCCGCCACCATGCAGATAAATAAGTGTTTTGTTTTTTCTGTTATTTTTAGCAGGAAAGAAAAATAAAGGGATATCTTTTTCTTGAATCGTATCATAAGAAAAGATAGTCGGTTGAAATTTCGTCATGTTGATTCTCCTTGATTAAATTTTTCGGGCAATAATTTTAATAATCTTAAAGCTATGCTGTATTGGAGCAATTCGTCTGAATTATGAAAATCTATTTGATAGGTTTCTTTTAGACGGTCGACTCGGTAACGTACTGTTTTTGGATGAACAAATAGCAATTGTGAGGCTTCTGAGTAATTTTGATTCACATCCAGAAATACATTTAATGTGTGTAATAATTCAGTATTATTTTCTTTTAAATTCCAGATTTTTTGAGGGATAAATTGTTCTAATGTATTTAAGTTATCTGTATTGACAAACAATTGATAAATACCCAAGTCGGCATAAGTTACTATTTTTTTGTTTTCGTTCATTAATTCTAAAATTTTTTGCGCATTTATTGCTTGTTTATATCCTGATGCTAGTTCATTTAAATGTATAGTATTGCTCATACTAGTATAAATATTGACCTTGTCAAATAAATTATTCGTGAAGATCTTATTAAAAATTGATTTGATTTTCCGCTTCATCTCCTGTGCAGGTAGAGACTGAGTTGGAGTAATTAAAATAAGGTTGTGTTTTCTATTGACATAGAGTCGATCAGGGAACTCAATTTTTGTATGATTGATTAGAGAGTCCGTAAAACGAGTGTAGATAGAGTCAGTTAAGTTAGCTTTTTTTGTTTCAAAGTTAAAGATAATAATATTATAATCCATGTCTTGTTTTAATCCTAAATAGTGAATGGTATCTTTAATATCTTCGGGATTATTTAGCCGACCATGTAGTAAGTCTGAGGCCATTTCATTCAACCGCGCTTGCCTTTGTTGACTTAAAGCATATTTTTTTACAAGTTCAGTCTGGATGGCAAGAACAGTATTTTCAATTGCGACTAAATCAATGTCGCTAATTTGTTTATGTTGTACGTGGATAATCAATTCATATTCTTCGTAACCTAAATTAGGAACAGGAATACAATAAATCAATCCTTCCTCTTCACTAAAAGCATATCGAACAGTAGACTCATAATATTTGATATTCATATAATGTTTTTCAGCAGATGCATTTTTTTTAACTACAGTATATTCATGGAGGCTCTCTTTTGTTCCGATCTTTATATTATCAACTTTTTCAATTAAGGTGACGGGCAGATGAATTAGATTTTCTAAATTTTTTAACACTTCATCGATAGTTGATTGAGTCATCATCAACCTTACAAATTGTTGGTGAATAGCATAATAATTTTTTAAAATATAAGCATTTTTATTTATTATAGATTCTAAAATCTCATTTATAATTTTTTCGTATCTTGTCTGCTTGCCAATTTGTATGAGAGTCATATCATTCTCTATACAATTTTCTATAAAAACAGGTGGAACTTCATCCACGAAACGATCTATTTTTATTACAAAACCGGCAATTCCGATTTCTTTAGCTTTTTTGAAAAAATCTTCCAGTTCTTTTTCTGAAATGTTTTCAAAAGCGTAATAACTCGTAAATAGGATCAATCCTGGTCGGCCCCAATTAGATACATCTAAAGCCTCCATGACCATTGCTCCGGTAACCTCATTTTTTAATCCAGCATTTTCTGATAATAATATAGCTTTCTCTAAACTTGGATAGTGAAGTACTTTTTCCATATCGATCGACATACTAAACCTACTTTCTTTATTTTTCTAATTATAATAATGGCCCATTTAAAAGTAATTGTCCATAGGGGATAAAAATAAACCTATTATTTAGTGTTTCTTTGCAATGTATGCGTAAACAACGCGTATTATAATGAGCGTAACACAAAGGAGGCAATTAAATGTTATATACAGTGATCAAAGAAAATAGTTATCAAGATTCAATAAATTTAATGCTTTTGACTAACGAAGTTAGTTCTCTTGATGGAGTTAATCAGAGTCAGGTAATGATGGGAACAGACGCCAATAAAGATATTTTTCAATCAGCCGATTTGTATACTCCTGAAGTAGGGAATGCAACTCCAAATGATATGGTGATCGTGGTGGATACAGAAGATAAAGAGTTAGTAGATAAAGTATTAGAAGTAATCGATAATTTTTTAAATGATCTTTCAGTTAAGAGAAGTACCGATTCTATAAAAAATGTACGAAATTGGGAAGGCGCTTTAGAGCAACTTCCAGATAGTAATATGGCTTTAATATCAATTCCAGGAACGTATGCTGCAGATGAAATCGAGAAAGCTTTAGACAAAGGTCTCCATGTATTTTCTTTTAGTGATAATGTTTCATTAGAAGATGAGGTAAGACTAAAAAATAAAGCACATGAAAAGGGTCTATTACTCATGGGACCTGATTGTGGGACGGGAATCATTTCAAGTATTCCGATGGCATTTACAAATGTTGTCAACCCAGGAAATATTGGGATCGTAGGAGCTTCAGGAACGGGAATACAAGAAGTCACTACTATTATTGAGCGTTTAGGTGGAGGCGTCGTGCATGCTATAGGCACAGGTGGACGTGACCTTCATGAAAAAGTTGGTGGAACGACGATGAAAGATGCAATCATTGGTCTGGAAAATCATGAGCCTACAGAAGTTATTGTGGTAATCTCCAAGCCGCCTGCAAAAAGAGTGCGTGATGAAGTAATGGAATTGTTACAAGCCGTTTCCAAACCGGTTGTTGCAATTTTCTTGGGAGAGAACCCAGAAAGTCATATTGGTAATGTCTATTTGGCACATACCTTAGAAGAAACGGCTAACATAGCTATTGATTTGGCCAATGGTACTAAAGTCAAAGATTCTTATTTCAGTCCGATCGATACAACGGTAACTGTTGATTTTTCAGAAAAAACAACGGTCAAAGGGTTATATTCTGGCGGTACATTAGCTAACGAAGCAGGAATGCTTGTTTCAGAAGCCTTAGATTTAGGTGAATTAACCAAAAAAGAGGGGTATATTCTTAACACTAAAGGATTTGAAATCATGGATTTGGGGGATGACGTTTATACACAAGGAAAACCACATCCAATGATCGATCCAGAAGTTAGAATCAAAAAAATACGAGAAGCCGCAAGTGACGAAACAACAGGAATTATTTTGTTGGATATCGTTTTAGGATACGGTGCACATCCAGATATGGCATCGGCTTTAAAACCGGTCATAGAAGAAGTTTTAGAAAATGCGAAAGAAAAAAGAACGCCGCTAAAAATTATTGGTACCGTTGTGGGAACCAATCTAGATCCTCAAAATTATGAAGAAAGCATTTCTCTTTTGAAAGAAGCGGGTGTATTAGTAGAAAAAAGCAACGCACGTGCTGTTCAATTAGCATTAAAATTAATGGGCAAAGAATTTTCAGAGCAAAGAAAAATTGTTAAAGAATATACTGGGACAAAAATGCAGCTCCCTAAACTGAGTGCTAAAGTTGATAGTCTATTCAATAGCGTTCCCGAAGTAATCAATATTGGGTTAGAGAGTTTTACTGAATCAATTGAAAAACATGGTGGAAAAGCTGTTCAGTATGATTGGAAGCCAATGGCAGGGGGAAACAAAAAATTAATTAACATTTTGAATCGTCTGTCTGATCATGCCAATGAAATTGATGAATCAAATAATAAAGTCATTTCTCGCATGAAAAACTCGCAGCCTTTCTTGACGGATGTTGTTCCTGCTAATTCTGTGATTGAAGAATTAAATGGGAAAGTATTATTACATGCGGGTCCTCCTATTCAGTACAACGAAATGACTGGACCGATGCAAGGATCGTGTGTAGGAGCGAGTCTATTTGAAGGATGGGCAAAAAGTGAAGAAGAAGCAAGAGAACAACTTGAAAATGGGGAAGTAACCTTTATTCCATGTCATCACGTTGATGCTGTAGGTCCAATGGGAGGTATCACTTCTGGAAATATGCCTGTGTTAGTTGTGAAGAATAAAGAAGACGATACGACAGCGTACTGTACTTTAAACGAAGGTATCGGCAAAGTTCTCCGTTTTGGAGCATATTCTCAAGAAGTTGTTGATAGATTATTATGGATGAGAGATGTCCTTGGCCCAGTATTAGGACAAGCAATAAGAAACTTAGAGGGTGGACTAAACCTGAATGTAATCGTAGCTAAAGCAATCACAATGGGAGATGAGTTCCACCAAAGAAACATTGCTGCATCACTTATTTTCCTTAAAGAGGTTACCCCAACTCTTGTTCAACTAGCTATTGATGAAAAAGATAAAAAAGATGTAATAGAGTTTTTAGCCAAAACAGATCAATTCTTTTTGAATATTATGATGGCTACAGGAAAAGCGATCACTGATTATGCTCGTAAACTAGAAGAGGGTACTATTGTGACAGCATTGACCCGTAACGGTAAAGACTTTGGTATCCGTATTAGTGGTATGGGAGATCAGTGGTTTACAGCTCCTGTTAATACGCCAAATGGATTGTATTTTACAGGGTTCTCCGAAGAAGATGCTAATCCTGATATTGGAGATAGTGCTATTGCTGAAACAGTTGGCGTAGGTGGCATGGCTATTATAGCAGCTCCAGGAGTAACTCGCTTCGTAGGTGCCGGTGGATTTGGCGATGCATTGAGAGTATCAAATGAGATGTCTGAAATTTGTGTTTCTCAAAACCCTAATTGGACGATTCCAACTTGGGATTTCCGAGGTGCTTCATTGGGGATCGATATCCGCAAGGTAGTAGAAACAGGAATAACCCCTGTGATCAATACCGGTATTGCTCATAAAATTGCAGGATTGGGACAAGTAGGGGCCGGAACTGTAAAAGCCCCATTGGCTTGTTTTGAAAAAGCTTTAACTGCATATGCTGGAAAAATGGGAATTTCAGTCGGATAAATTATGATCACGAATCATATATTTAGCGTGGATCATGGGATAAAAAGCACTTTTTTGTCCCATGATTTATTAAATACCGGTATGGGAGAAATTCATTCAATTTTTAAGAGCAGTTTCAATATAATTCTTCAAGGAAAATTAATTCACTTTGGAAAGATCGAGCTGGGGATTTCTGCTTTCGGATTTGGAATATCTGAAACTGACATGGAAACAATCCTCGCTTTTCTCCAAATTGGAAATAAGGTTGTTGTTCACAAAGAAAAAATGATGATTTATTCACAATACAGAATTTTGAAAGTCACTATTCAGAATTTCACAGAATTTAATTGTCGCATTCCATTGATAAAGACTGCAGAGCCATTTTTCTTAAAAAAAGTGAGCACAAAATTAGAAGAGTTGGATATAGAAAATAAAATGGGTCTAAATATTGCCGATGAACACATTCTAAGCGACGTGATCCGAGATGAATTTAAGAATACAGCCACAAATAAAAGACTATTTGATTACCTTGTAGGAAGAGGAAAAGGGTTAACACCTAGCGGAGATGATATTCTAATGGGTATGTATATGATGCTATATTCTTTAGAAGATTCTTTGCAATGGTATTATTCCTTGAAAGAGTCTCTTGCTCGGAACAATACGACGGATGTGAGTCAGGCTTATTATCAAGCTTTATTGTCTGGGTATACAAGTTCTCGATTTGTTGAGTTTATGACTGTTGTTCAAGAGGGTAATGAAAAACAATTGGATAGAGTGATCAAAGATATTACTGAGTATGGTCATACTTCTGGTTGGGATACTCTGTATGGACTATCTATTGTTTTAAGAAGTTATTAGTTTGATAGGGTACTGTACAAATTGCAAAGGAGAAAATACTATGCCTAAAAAAATTGTGGTGGCTTTGGGAGGAAATGCGATTTTATCTGACGTTCCTACTGCAGAAGCTCAAAAAGAGTCTTTAAGAAAAACAAGTGAATACCTTGTGAACTTCATTAAAGAGGGACATAAGTTGATTATTACACATGGAAATGGGCCGCAAGTGGGGAATCTCTTACTGCAACAGCAAGGAACTGATTCAAAAGAGAATCCGGCGCTACCATTGGATAGCTGTGTTGCAATGACCCAAGGAAGTATTGGGTATTGGTTGCAAAACTCATTGAGAGAGGCACTGATAGCGAATAATATTGAAAAACAAGTAGTGTCTTTGATCACACAGGTGCAAGTATCACCGGATGATCCAGCATTTAAAAAACCATCTAAGCCGATTGGTCCATTTTTATCAGAACAAAAAGCTGAGGAAGAAATGAAAAATGGCAAGGGCACTTTTATTGAAGACGCAGGCAGAGGCTGGAGAAAAGTAGTGCCTTCTCCCAAACCTGTAAATATTTTAGAATATCCTATTGTCGAAAGTTTGATAAATAATGATGTTGTCACCATTTCAGCTGGAGGCGGCGGTATTCCTGTTGTTGCTTCAGAAGAAGGATTTAAGGGTATAGAAGCCGTAATCGATAAGGATTTTGCTGCCGCAAAATTAAGCGAATTAGTTGAGGCAGATTACCTCATTATTCTCACAGGAGTAGATAATATTTATGTGAATTGGAATAAACCAAATCAGGAAAAATTAGAAACGGTAAGTACTAGCGAACTGCGCGAGTACATTAAGGACAATCAATTTGCTCCCGGTAGTATGCTTCCAAAAGTTGAAGCAGCTATTCAATTTGTCGAGAGTACAGAAGAAGGGAAAGCCATCATTACTTCTTTAGAGAATGTCGATAAACTATTTGATGAAGATGGCTCTGTAACTACCGTAGTAAAAGGTTGATCCGTAAAAAAGGTAGCGGTTGGGAATTTTTCCCAGCCGCTACCTTTTTATTGTTAATCGACACGCTCGCCATAAACGAGTAATCGTTTATAATTCATCGGATATTTCAAACAAGTGACCAGTGTAACCAAATCTTTTCCTTCTTTGATTTGTAAGGTATCTACTTCATTGGGGTAAACGACTTTACTCCCAGTGACGCGATAGGTTAACAGTCCATCCAAAGTTTGAATCTCAAAGGTATCGCCAGCTCCTAATTTGTTTAAATCTAAAAACATTCGGTGATTCAACGTCCCTCGATGTCCCGCAATAACAGAATGCGTGTTTGCTCCACCAAGTGGGAGAGAGGTACCTGTAATTTGAGCAGCACCTTTTAAGAGATTCTGATCGCTCGCACCCATATAGATGGGCAACTCTACGTTGATTTTGGGTATACGAATGACGAAATAAAAAGGACTGGATGCAAGAGAAGAATGAACATCAAAAGTTTGATCTGCATCAATTTCAGCTTCGATTGGTTTTTCTCCGTCTTCGACTTGATAAAAGGGATTAGAGGCAACTACTTCTTCAGTGAATGCATCTTGAACAGCATTGTTTTCATTTCCGATTAGTGAATCATTGTATTCTTCCATATCTTTCCATAATGATTCTTTTTCCCCAGGATTCAAGGGTTCAGCAGACACTAATTGAAATTCTTCGATTTCTTTGTGTATAGAATAGTCATTAACATAATGAGAAATAGTAGGATAAAGAAACAGTCCTAGACCGATCAAAAAAATAAAGAGAGCAAACAGATTTTTTTTATTCATTTAAATTCACTCCCCTTTTTTTCTTTTGATACCAGATAAAGGAGATCAAAAGAGTCAGTAGGATGATCGCTGGAAGGAATATGGTGATAAGAGGTGAGAGAGGTAAATCAGTTTCTTTAGAAGATACTAATTCTTCTTCAGGTGTATAGGGGATACGTTCGCCTGTGACAAGTAAGCGATGAGTATTGATCATGTAAGGGGTACAAGTAATCAATGTAACCAAGTCTTTTCCTTCTTGAATAGCGATGTGATCTGTCTCGTAAGGTAAGACGACTTGGGTTTCTTTTACTTCATAAGCAAGAACTTCATCTAATACATGCAAATAAAATACATTTCCAATAGCCACGTCTGGTAAATCGGTAAATAACTTTGAAGTGGGAAGCCCTCGGTGTCCGGTAAGAACGGAATGTGTTCCTCCGCCACCAGTAGGAAAGGAAGTATTTTCAAATAACCCGATGCCCTTTTGAAGAACAGCATCACTTGTACCAGCATATATGGGTAAATAAGCTTCTATATCAGGGATGTCAATATATCCAAGGACTTCCCCCAAAGAATCCGTAAAGACATTAAAAGAACTTGTTACGTCCATTGCAGAGACTTCAGCTTCATCTGTTTCTGCAAAAGGATCTTCTATGAAAGAAGTCTCTCCAGTTAGAGACTGATTATATTCAGAAGCTTTATCTTTTATTTCTTCTAAGTCCTCTTGAGTAAAATCATTTAAAGAATCTTGATAGACATCAATAACATGAGTTTGGTTCATTTGAGAATAAATCTGAGTGACAACGGGGTAAAGAAAGATGGAAAGACCGATGAGAAAACCAATAAGGAGTAAAGCAGAGGAAATAGAAGGTTTAGAAAAATGGAACTTTTTCAAGAGGAATCCCTCCCTTCTTTTGTTTCATACAAGATGTGTATGTAAGAAGAGGGATGAGACAGGAGTCCCATCCCTGAGGATCAACGATTGAAGTTATTTCTTGGATGTTTTTTTATAGAGTTTGACTGAAGAGCCCATCAATCCTAAACCAAGTAGACTGAATACTAACGTGCCCATACCACCTGTTTGAGGTAGATTGATCTCAGGACTGTTTACGATGTTAGCGCGAATAGCAGTAGGCGTAGCAGTTGGAAGCTCAATGCTTGTTGGGTCGCTATAGAAACTGTCAGCAGCCACAGTGAATGGTACATCATTGTTAAGCAATTGATATTGAATGCCATCAACTTCAGGAGCTTTTGTTTCATGTAAATAGTAATCTCCGTAAGCTAAACCTTTCACTTCGAAGTAGCCATCCCCATCCGAAACAAATGGGTGTGCATCTCCCATCAAGCCCCAGTCATGATTGCTATCTAAATATTGTTTGACGCCATCTACCAATTTATAGATAACAAATTCTGCTCCAGGTAAACCTTCGCCTGCTTTAGTTTCTTTGACAAATGGTTTACCGCCAGTATGAACGTAAGGAGCATCTTCTTCTTCAGCAGTATAGGCGGAAAATCCGTTATTAAATTCTAACATGACATTATTTTCATAATCTATTCCCATAACTGCATTTTCATTGATATGTGTTTTAAATGTTATCAATAACTCATCTACACCTTCAAGTGCGCTCGGTGTAATGTCAATGGTCAAAGTACCACCTTCATCGTTCAAAGCGACTCCAGATGCAGTGAAATCAGCAACATCAATTGCCACACCATCACCTGTTATTGAAATATCATTTAAATAAGTGAGTGTATCTCCAAACGTATCGACAATTTTGAAGGAACTATAAGTTTCAATGTTAGTTGGTACTTCTGGTCTGATTATCCAAGTGATTTCTTCAAAGTAATCAGCAGTATCAACTTTTCGATCTATTTCCGTTACAAATTTTTCAATGGCTGGTAAGTCATAGTCGATTAGTTCGACTGAAAGAACTTCATCTAAAATCAAACCGTCGTCATTGTAAGCATGATTACTTAATGTGATTTCAAAAGGAATCTTCGTTTGATCTAATCCGTATCCTGTTGGAGCTGCAGTTTCCATGAAATAGTAGCTACCTACTTCAAGTTCACCTACAAATATTTTTCCGTATTCATCAGTTGTTAATCCGCTTTGTACTAAAGAATCATCTTCAGCGTGGAATAAACTGAATACGGCCCCAGGAAGTACTGGTCCATCTACCATTTCTGCCCATTTTGTCAATTCTACAGCACCTAAGACTAATTGGTTCTTAGGATAAACGTGAACTACTTCGTTCCATCTGTCCCCATCAGGATGCATCATGGGTACATCGACGAGGAAGGGATCACTAAATTCTTCGACACCGGATGGATAATCAGTTTCTACGACATAGTAGCGGCCGGCTGGTAATTCCAGAAAGTCTGCTAAGCCATCAGAATCTGAAGTTTCTACTCGATAAGCAGTCATTCCAGTGGTGTCTATAGGTAGAACAGCATCCTCGTCGACTTGATATAGTGTAAATTCGACTCCTGCAAGAGGTTTAGTATCTGCAGGAAGTGATGGGAGTTCCAGTCCATTGTTGGTAATAACCGGAGCTGTAGGCCCGTTGTATTGAATTTTGTGGATCATTAGATCACCAGTTGCTGGACGAGCATTATCTGATGGTACAACAGATGCCATTGCCATTGTAGGTGCAAGAACGGATAGAATCATCATCAGTCCCATCAACAAGCCTATAATTTTTGCTTTGTATTTAGTCATTGTCTTCAACTCTCCTTTACTTTTTTATTGGTTTGTTTTTCTATTTTTCTTTCTGAGACCGTATAATGTCCCACCCATCAACGCGATACCTAAAACGGTGAAGAGGGTTGTGCCCATGCTTCCTGTAGAAGGCAAAGTTTGTGTAGGTTTGTTTTTGATGAGTAATGGATTTTCTTCTGTAATAATCGTTTCGTCCATTCGAACAATTGTTTCTCCATTTTCACCTTTTTCTATAACAATAGTTAAATCTTCTTCAAGTAAGTTGAATCCACTAGGAGCTGTTAATTCTTCTAGGAGATAAGTTCCTGCTAATAAGTCTTCAAAAATCAAGTGACCGGATGAATTGGTGGATTGTGTGAGTGTGAATTGATTCTCTTCTAGAACTTCGGGGAGAATACGGGTGAGCTTGAATTCGGATGGGTTGTTCACTATTGGATTACCAAGCATGTCTGTTTTCAAGATGAAGAGATCGCCCATTACAAGTGTATTGGATACATCAAGTTGCAACTCAGATTCTATATAGTAGGCTTCTGCGTAGTCCTCAATGTAATTTGTAGGGACGCTTTCAGTAATAGAGTAGTTATAAGCTATTCCGTTGATATCTGTGGCATCTTGTTCTCCAAAATCGTAAGCCCAGTTTTCATTCGCAGTTGTTGTTGTGGAAGTAACTTCTTCTATAGTTCCTCCAGCAATCATGCGGTAGAGAGTGACAGTCAAAGAGTCGGGGCGATGGGCTTGTGTGTCATTGAACCAAGATTTTGTTCCAGCGATCGACATTTGAGGGATGGTGTATTCATTTGTAACCAGTAAGCCATTTTCCGTAGTGATATAATCATCCAAATCAGGTGATTCCTCTACATAATAGGTGTAAGCGACACCATTAGTATCGTAAACGTCATGTTCACCCATATAAACTGGGATAGAGTAGGTCCCTGTATTTTGTACATCGTCTACTAAAACAGGTTGGCCCACGGCTTCGGGGGTTCCCTCACCGATTTGACGATAGAGTTGGAAGTAGATCGTTGGTTTATCTTCTGGTCCATTGATCCATGTTTTGGTAGCATTCACGGGTTCTTTTGGACTTTCATAGGTGTTTGTGACTAGCCAGATATCATTTTCAGTGTCATAAACAATTGTGGATTTATAATTTTCAATCGTTTCGACTTCGGTGACTTTATATGAATATTCATTTCCTTGTGAATCATATTGAGGTAGACCACTCCAGAGATAATCGAAACTATGATTTGTCTCATCTTCATCTGTAATGGTTGGGGTGACCGTGACGATCTCATAGTTTATATCATCTGTCGTACGGCTAAGTGTTAGTGTAACAGCACGGTGGCTTTCTTCTGGGCCACCCACCCAAATTTTTCTAGCTTCGACAGACATCCGAGGAAGCACGTTGGTTGGTTCTTGCCACATATTATTCGCAAGATTTGGGTCACTGGTGATCAGTGAAGCAATGATCACAACGTTCGATAAGTCTGCAGTAGCCAAACGTATATCCGAAGCGGAACCACGGTCGTCAGAAGTTGTCCCTAAGAATGTTTCAGTCGGAGCATCTTCATCAACTGTTACGGTCAATGTAAAGTCTCTCGATCCGCCCGGTTCTAAAGCAAATGCCGGCCAAGTAACCACACCTCCACTACCATCAGGATCACTGGTCATATGCGCTCCAGAATCACTCGCACTGACAAAAGTAACGAAAGGATCAAGTGTGTCCTCAACGACAATTCCATTAGCAACTGTATCCGTAGAATTATTTGTTACTGTGATCGTATAAGTTAGTGTTTCAGTTGAATACAATGGATCTGGTTCATCTGATTTAATAATGCTTACATCCGCTTCTACAGATGTGAATTGTCCGGATTGATTTAACGGAACGGTTTGATTACCTGTATTGACGGTATCTCCTGTACTGGTTTCTCCGCTGATCAAGCGTGTTTGTACAGTGTTTCCAACTTTATCCGGCAATGAATCTTTGAGAACTACCCACATCTCTACGATAATAGTATCTCCATCATTGAGTCCGGATACTTCAAACGTTCCTTGAATTTCCGTTCCAACGACTTCGTTTCCAACGATGGCAACGGTAGCATTACCGTCGGGATCGATTGAATATGGAGACAGCGTATCAACGAAGGCAGCAAATACTTTGTAGTCTGGATCAAAACCAAAATCGGATCCATTTGTAGTGACTGTATCCCATCCGGCAGTAAAGATAATGGTGCCATCCTCAGGTGAGGTCGTTCCACTTACTGTGATTTCAGCTTCAAAGGGAACGATTTGACCCAATGCTAAGTTACGAGGTTGCAATGATTCCACAGTATGCGCACTATTTGCACCAGGCATAGGATCTTCAGCACGTCCAGAAGGGGGCGTTGGGTAATTTAATGGGAGTTTAAAATCATAGTAATCAGGATCATATGCAGAGAAATCGATCGTATAACTGCCACCAGATAGTATTGAAATATCAGATGGTTCAGCAGTAACAGCAGCTTTTTCAATTGTTTGGAAGTCAGTCATTTCTTCTTTTACATTAGGAGTAACTGCTTGGGAATTCTCTTCCGTTTCATCTACTAAAGGAGCTTGTACATCTTCTGAAACAGGCTCTTCTTTGTTTTCTGATTCAGGTAAAATCTCTTCGATAGCGTCTTCTCCATCTGTTGGTTGAACAGGTTCTTCAGATGAAAGATCTTCTGAAATATCCTCTTCAGTGATTGGTTCTTCTACTTTTTCCTCAATAATTTCTTCTTGCACAGTGGCTTCTTCAGCAGCTACACGTTCAGCCTCTTCTTGTGCAGCTATTTTAGCAGCAGCTTCTTCAGCGGCTACACGTTCAGCCTCTTCTTGTGCAGCTATTTCAGCAGCAGCTTCTTCAGCGGCTACACGTTCAGCCTCTTCTTGCGCAACTTTTTCGGCAGCGGCTTCTTCAGCAACTAAACGTTCAGCTTCTAATTGTGCAAATAGATTGTGAACAGAAATAGCTTTTAACGAAGACGGAGAAGGGCTTTCTTGTAGTTTAATGTTACTACCTAAGGAAAAAGCGAGAGTGGTGGAGGAACTATCACTTACTGGAGTGATAAATTCAACTTGAAGTTTTTGTGCTGTGGTCGAGTATGTTTGAGGATTAAATACGTAGCGTCCATTGACTGATGAGAAGGTTACACCACTTAAATTTGTGCCATTTAAAGATGCACTTACAATTTTAGGTTCTCCGACATTTGAAGGAATACTAATTTCAACTGAAGGAGAGGCTTCTTTTTCTGTTTCATTCTGATTCACAGTAACAGACCAATTGATTTGTTTTCCATCTGCACTCGCGCTCCATGTTGCATTACTCGAACCGGAACCATCTGAAAACAGAGTAGTTGTATTAGCGGCTTGAGCTGAAGCTGTGATAGAGGAAACTAAACCCAGTGGGATAAATTGAATGAATTGAAACAGAAGGAAAAGAAGCGTGATAAAATGAGTAAGCACTGGCTTTTTTTGTGTTTTCACATCCTATACACCTCCATTAACTATAAAGACAATGAGTGTGTGATCTTAGTGTGGGCAATAGGTTTTTTCAGAGACGCCACCTCCTTATAGGTTTTTTTGGAAATTAAGTAGGAAGAAATGAGAAGAAGAGTAACAAAGCAGGGTATGACAAAAAAACGTGGGTAAACAAGATGAAAAGTGAGTAGGGAAAATAATGCGGGAGTATCAAACGAGATGAAAATAGCGGTGAAAAGTTCGTCGCTTTTTAGATGAGATGGGTATAGAGGAAAAGAACCCAGCGACTATTGGTAACGCTTCCACCTTTGATAGTATAAGTATAGAATAGACTTTTATAAAATTCAACAAAAACACTCAGAAATTATATTTCAAAAGGAAAAAGCTTTTATAGGAAAATTAAAAATAATATACGGTATAGTGGAGATACGATCAAATTTGAAGGAGTGTTTTAGTTGGATATGCAGGAAGTTATTTCATTGATCAACACGAATAGGGGAAACGGACGAAAAGAAAATCTAAATCGGATGAGACTATTGATGGAGAAAATAGGAGATCCTCAAAAAGAGCTCAAATTTATTCATTTAGCTGGAACAAATGGGAAGGGATCGACTGCAGCCTTTGTAGACTCTATCTTGAAGAAAAGTGGATTGAACACAGGTTTATTTACTTCTCCTCATCTGCAAAGAATCAACGAACGGTTACAGATCAATGGTGCTGAGATCACAGATGAAGAATTTATTCAAACTACGCAATTGGTTGAACCATATGTAGGCCAAGTCGAAGAAGAGTTGGGAGAAAAGTTGTATGCTTTTGAGATTTTAACCGCTGTAGCCTTCTTATATTTCAAAGAAAAGGAAGTAGACATCGTTATTTTAGAAACGGGTGTCGGGGGAAGATTGGATGCTACAAATGTGATCACTCAATCAGAAGTTTCTGTGATCACCTCTATTGGTATGGATCATATGAAGGTTTTAGGCAACACTATTGAAGAAATCGCCAAGGAGAAGGCAGGTATCATCAAAAAGTCAGGCACAATCGTCACCTATCCTTTTTCAAAAAGTATTCAAACCATTGTTGAAGAAATAGCATGGGAGAAAGAGACAAAATGGATCCCTGTCGATCCCGCTCAATTGACCATTCTTTCTTCTTCTATAGACGGGCAGCGATTTACGTATAAAGGAACGGACGAATGGGCTATACAGATGCTAGGAATACATCAGGTATATAATGCGGTGACGGCTCTCGAAGCTATGTGGGTATTGCAAGATAAAGGGTGGCCGGTGACGATCGATTCTATCCGGGAGGGATTGGCTACTGCTTTTTGGCCGGGACGGTTAGAGAAAGTTTGTGAGGAGCCGCTGGTTTTATTGGATGGGGCACATAACTTACAAGGTGTTGAAATGTTGAGAGAAAATGCAGATGTGCTCTTTCCTGATCAGGTGCTTCATTTTCTTATTGGGACAATGGAAGACAAGGAATATGAAAAAATGATTGCATTGATGGAAGGAAAAGCAAAAAGTTTGCTCTTTTTGGCGCCGAAATCAGAGCGAGCTTTTGATGCTGAGGCGGTGGAACGGTTGGTAGAAAAAGAGGGAATAAAGAGCCGCTTTTTCAAAACACCGGCAGAAGGAGCACAATACATCCGTACACAGATCCCAAAAGATGAAGTGTGTATGGTATTCGGCTCTCTTTATTTAGTGGGCGATATGCGGAGCGAATTTTTGAAATAAGTGAAAATAGTGGAAACAAAGAGATGGAAATACCTGAGTATAAAACGCTTGCATTTTTTTTAAGAAGGTGTACAGTTAACTTGTACATAACTTGTATATACAAGTTAAAAAAGGAGGAAAAAGTATGGCTGATTTTAAGCAAGATGCTCAGGCTCTGTTAAAAGCCGTTGGCGGAAAAGAAAACGTTTCTGCTGTCACTCACTGTGCTACACGCATGCGTTTTGTGCTGAATGATCCAAGTAAAGCAGATAAGGATGCGATAGAAGATATTCCGTCTGTTAAAGGAACATTTACACAAGCGGGTCAATTTCAAGTCATAGTAGGGAACAAAGTTGCTGAGTTCTTTAATGAATTTACTGCACTTTCTGGAATTGAAGGGGGTTCAAAAGACGATGTGAAATCCGCTGGGAAAAAAAACATGAACTGGATCCAGCGTCTCATGGCCACCTTAGCTGAAATTTTCACACCATTGATCCCAGCCATTGTTGTTGGGGGGCTGATTTTAGGGTTCCGGAACGTTTTAGAAGCGGTCCAATTTGACTCTTTAGGTGGAACGATCGTTGAATCATCACAATTCTGGTCAGGTGTAAATGCATTTTTATGGTTACCCGGTGAAGCTATTTTCCATTTCTTGCCTGTAGGAATTGTTTGGAGTATTACAAAGAAAATGGGGACCACTCAGATCCTTGGGATAGTATTAGGGATCACATTGGTTTCTCCACAACTATTAAATGCGTACGCTGCTCCAGGTACTGCTGCTGCTGATATTCCAGTGTGGGACTTTGGTTTTGCACAATTACAAATGATTGGTTACCAAGCACAGGTCATTCCTGCAATGTTAGCTGGTTTCTTACTTGTTTACTTAGAAATCTGGCTGAGAAAAGTGATCCCTGAAGCGATTTCAATGATTTTTGTTCCATTATTCGCTTTGGTACCGGCTGTTCTAGCTGCCCACCTGATTTTAGGTCCGATTGGCTGGATAATCGGTTCATGGATCTCCACTGTCGTTTATGCTGGATTAACTGGATCATTTAGTTGGTTGTTCGGATTCATTTTTGGTGGCTTGTATGCACCTCTGGTTATTACTGGTCTGCACCACATGTCAAACGCAATCGACTTACAATTGATCGCTGACTTTGGTGGAACAAACTTGTGGCCAATGATTGCTTTATCTAATATCGCTCAAGGTTCTGCCGTACTCGCAATCATTTATCTCCACCGCGGGAATAAAAAAGAAGAACAAATTTCTATCCCTGCAGCCATTTCTTGTTACTTGGGCGTTACGGAACCTGCAATGTTTGGGATCAACATCAAATATGTTTACCCATTCGTAGCAGCAATGACTGGGTCGGCTATTGCAGGATTGATTTCCACAACATTTAACATCACAGCCAACTCGATTGGCGTCGGAGGGTTGCCCGGAATTTTGTCTATTCAAGACGGAAGTTGGTTGATGTTCTCCATTGCAATGTTAGTGGCTATTGTTGTACCATTTACACTAACAGTAGTATTTGAAAAACGCGGAATTTTAACTGAATATAAAAATGATAACCTTCCTATTCCAAAATTGGGAAGCTAATCAGTTCCGTCAACCATTGTGAGAGGCTGAGACACTTTACAGGTCTCGGTCTTTCTTTATTCAATAAAAGAAAGGGTGTAGAAGGTGGAAAAATTTCACGATAAAGTTATTTATCAGGCTTATCCGAAATCTTTCAAGGATACAACTGGAAATGGGATGGGGGATCTAAACGGGGTGCGTGAAAAGTTGCCTTATTTAGCTGATTTAGGGGTCGACATGATTTGGCTGAATCCTTTTTATCAGTCTCCGCAAAATGACAATGGATACGATGTGGCAGATTATTGTTCGGTCGATCCGATGTTTGGAACGATGGAAGACTTTGATGACCTACTAGCAGAAGCGAAAAAACGGGGCATGGATTTGATGTTGGATATGGTATTGAATCATACGTCTACGGCTCATGAATGGTTCCAGAAGGCGTTAGCAGGTGAGAAAAAGTATCAGGATTATTACATTTTAAGAGAACCGAAAGAAGATGGAAGCTATCCAACTAACTGGGTCTCAAAATTTGGCGGGCCTGCGTGGGCTCCTTTTGCAGATACGGGCAAGTATTATTTGCATTTATTTGATGAAACTCAAGCAGACTTGAACTGGCGCAATCCTGAAGTGAGAGAAGAAATGGTCAAAGTCGTAAAGTTCTGGCTGGAAAAAGGCGTAAAAGGATTCCGTTTCGATGTGATCAATTTGATCGGGAAAGATGAAGAGTTGATCGATGCCACGGATGGTGTCGGGAAGTATTTGTATACAGATCGCCCTATTGCACATGAGTTTATCAGAGAATTAAATGAAAAAACATACGGGCAGTACGATGACATCATTACTGTAGGGGAGATGAGTTCGACTACAGTTGAAAACGGGATCAAGTATTCTAATCCGGAGCAAAATGAATTATCCATGATCTTCAGTTTTCATCACTTAAAAGTCGACTATAAAGATGGGGAGAAATGGACGATTATGCCGTTTGATTTCCAGGAATTGAAAAAGATATTAGATGAATGGCAAGCAGGAATGTCAGACGGGAATGGATGGAACGCACTCTTCTGGAACAATCACGACCAACCACGGTCGAACAGTCGCTTTGGCGATCCAAAGAATTATCCTTTTGAAACGGCTACTATGCTGGCTCAAACGATCCATTTGTTAAGGGGAACGCCGTATATTTATCAAGGAGAAGAAATCGGCATGACCAATCCGAATTATGAAAACATTAGCGACTATGTGGATATTGAAACAAAAAATGCCTATAGGGAATTGAAAGAAAATGGGTGGGATGAAAAAGAAATATTGGAAGTGATCCGGGAAAAATCACGTGACAATAGTCGGACACCTATGCAATGGGCCGAGAGTGAACATGCAGGATTTACAACTGGTGAACCCTGGTTGAAAGTTCCGGAGAATTACCGGACGATCAACGTGAAAAGCGGCAAACTTTCCAACGAGATCCGAGACTACTATAAGCAGTTGATTCAGCTCCGTAAAGAATACGCCGTAATTTCCAGAGGGACGTATCGCGCCATTCAATTAGATCATGCGAGTATTTACGCTTATCTGCGTGAAGATGAGAGACACGAAGTGCTGGTGGTGAATAACTTTTATGGAAAAATTGCGTTGTTTGAAGTTCCAGAAGAATGGTTGCAAGGAGCTTCTCACTTGATAGGAAATCATCCAGAAAGAAATCTCGAAAAATCATTGGAATTGCAACCATATGAAACGATTGCGTTCGTGAAGAAAAAATAAACTAAACTAGAATGAAAGGCTCAGCTATCCGCTGAGCCTTCTTTGCATGGCGAAAAGCTATGATAGCGATAGTGAGAATAAGTATCTCATCCAAGTGTCCAGAAATGATGTAAATGTGAACACTTAACAATAGAATCAGAAGTAAGTGTCCGCAACCGATTGAATGTGGACATTACAATAAATCCAAGCAAATGAATGTCGGTAAAGAGCGGGAAAGGCGACATTTATTAGAAGATAATTTAACCTACTTATAGTGGTCTGTATTATGCTGATTTTTGTAGTGAACAGATGGAAGAATGAGATTTAAGTACTGAAGTATTATAATTGATTAAATGTTGACCTGATAATTTGTTTGGTGGCCACTTTATTTTAAATATTATGGAAATATAAAAAATCAAAACAAAAAAGACAAAGTGTGAAACTTACTCTGCTTAATCGTATCAATTTCTATAATTGTTTTAACAAGTTTGTCATATGTTAGATTTTGACAAAATTGATTCTATTAAAAATTTATACTTAACGACATATAGTTCTAATGTTTAATTAGATTATTTTTAAATAATATATCGTCTAAAGTTCACGCTTTTTTCTTCCCTAATCATACGTATATACGCCTTTTTGAGTAAGTATTTCTATACCTTTAGACATATCCCAGTATTCGTAATTGCTGTTACTTGTATAAATAAGAAGGTAACGAAATCCTAATTTTAAATCTAATACATGTACGTGCACTGTATAGTGGAACTCTTGGTTATGATAAATTCCGCTTTTAAAATACCCTTTTTTATGGGAAGACCGTCTATTAATACTTACTTTAAAGTTTTCATCAAATGTCTCTTTTTCTGAGTCACTTAAAGGTTCTTCATTGGGACCACAGTAATACTTAAAAGCCTTTTTCAAATGCATTTCGGATATCTTTTTAGTTCTAACAGGTTCTTTTGATAATAAAACATACAGTATGAAAGTTACTATAAATTGTATGCTATATATATTAAACGAGCGAAAAATGTCCGCAGATGTTGCCGTCGTTAAAAATTCAAGATAGAACAACACATGCAGTAGAAGTAGATATCCTCTAAAATTCTTACCTATAAAGGTTTCCCTAAAATATAAGAATGGTTCAGATTTCCCTTGTTTTTTTTCCCGTTCCGTTTCTTCCTGCAGATATTTTTTATAATTTTTCCCATTTTTACTTTTATAAGTTCTACCTCCAGAATAAAATGGATTTAACATATTAATTATAAACTTTACACCACCGAGGACACCTTTTAATATCTTAGATATATTCCTTACAATGCAATACGCAATAAAAAATCCTATAAAAAGCATAGTATAGATAACTACAGCTATAATAATATTACTTATCTCACTAATATTTATATCAATAGGTACGCTGGCTGAACCTTCTAGCTTTAAATTCCTGTAAGTAAATATTATTAATGCGTCTATAATTAACAAAAAAAACAATTTTAGTCTATACTTCTTCTCTGGCAACAGTTCATACTTTCTAATGGTATTCATCTGGGCTCTCTTTGGTGTAATTTTTTCAGGAACCTGATTATTCAATTATATTCCTCCTTAGTTAGTAAAATTAATATAATGTTACCTATTTTAATTTATTCCGATACAACTATATATATATTTGTTACTTCGTATATTTAAAAGCAACACATTTTTATCAACAGCATTTACTTCATCTGATACAAATGCAAACCCCTTTTCTTGTTCACTAACTCTAGAAGTTTTTATTGATATACTTCACACAAGTCAATTTGTGTGATTAGCAGTATTATTAATTGGTTCTGCAATTTTATTTATTGAGTTTTTTTAATCTAAACTATTTAAATATGTTGTTAATCTTTTACATATAAGTATTATCGGCAAGAGTGACAAAATCTTAATATAATCTCGGTAATTTTATTATTCATTTCTCATATATATATGTATAAATTTTCAGTTTGAGATAATGGGTAGCTTACAATTAGTTGGGTAATAAAATGAGGATTTTGTAAAATTCGAGCCAAAAGTAAAAAAGAGAATCTACGATGAACGAAAGAATACCATGGCTTACCTATATCAAAGAATTCAAAAAACTAAAATCGTAAAATTAATAGAATCATGTATCCGGAATCTTTTACACAAGGGATTCTTTTTTTGATTCTACTTAAATTACATCACTTTCTATCCCTCTGTACTCATTTTTTTCAGACCATTAAGGTTAGGTGCTAATTGACTGTAGGTGCGTTCACTTCTTTTCATTCCTGAAGCGTAACTGATTTTACTGGGCGTAAAAAGGCAAGCGAGTGTTGCGCAAACCATTGAACGCGAGCGAAGAGTGACTCTGGCAGTTAATGGGGGTTTCATAAGAATTCTAAAAAGCAGATCAACCGGCAGAAAAATTTCAAAAAAAAGACTTGCGAGCGATTCCAATTCGTTGTATACTCTTTTATGTTAAAAGACTATACATTTAAATTAAAGGAGGCTACTATGAAGTATACTTTTCCAAAAGACTTTTGGTGGGGGTCAGCCGCTAGTGGACCACAGACAGAAGGTACTTTTGAAGGCGATAAAAAAGGTCAAAGCTTATGGGATCATTGGTACGATCAAGAACCCGAACGATTCTTTAATCAAATAGGACCGGATAACGCTTCATATGTTTATAAACGCTACAAAGAAGATATAGCACTAATGAAAGAAACCGGACACAATTCATTTAGAACATCTATCCAGTGGAGTCGTCTGATTCCAAATGGGGTGGGAGAGGTCAATCAAGAGGCAGTTGCTTTTTATAATGAGTATATTAACGAATTAATTGAAAACGGTATCGAACCGTTTATAAATTTATATCATTTTGATATGCCAATGGCTCTTCAGGAAAAAGGTGGATGGAATAATAGAGAAACAGTAGATGCCTATGAAATATATGCAAAGACATGTTTTGAATTATTTGGAGATCGTGTAAATAAATGGTTTACACACAATGAACCGATCGTACCGGTAGAAGGTGGATATTTATATCAATTCCACTACCCTGAAGAAGTGAATATGAAAAAAGCGGTTCAAGTTGCTTATCATGAAGCACTGGCCAGTGCAAAAGCTATTGCCGCTTATAAGAGAATGAACCTAGATGGAGAAATCGGAATTATCGTTAATTTAACGCCAAGTTATCCTCGTGACGAAAATAATCCAGAGGATGTCAAAGCAGCTGAAATTGCGGATGCATTCTTCAATCGTTCATTCTTAGATCCTGCTGTCAAAGGAGAATTTCCTGCTGATTTAATTGATTTATTAAAAAATATCAACCATTTACCTGAAGTAAAAGATGGTGATTTAGCTATTATAAAAGAAAATACAGTGGACCTTTTAGGAGTAAATTATTACCAGCCACGCAGAATCAAAGCCAAAGAATCCAAGGTGAAAGCAGCTACAGGGCCAATGCCAGATGATTATTTTGATAATTTTGAAATGCCTGGACGTAAAATGAATCCTTATCGTGGATGGGAAATTTATGAAAAAGGAATCTATGATTTACTCATAAATTTAAAAGAAGATTACGGGAATATCCCTTGTTACATTTCTGAAAACGGAATGGGTGTTGAAGGCGAAGAACGGTTCATTAACAAAGATGGTGTAATCGAAGATGATTATCGAATCGAATTTGTGAAAGACCATCTAAAATATGTTCATCAAGCAATTCAAGAAGGTAGCGACGTAAAAGGATATCATATGTGGACTTGCATGGATAATTGGTCTTGGACGAATGCTTATAAGAACCGCTATGGATTTATTTCTGTAGATTTAGATAATGAAGGTGCTCGCACGATTAAGAAGAGTGGTCATTGGTTCAAAGAAGTTTCTGATGAAAATGGTTTTGATGAAGAATAAAATTGTAATAATGTAAGAATACTGTAGTTGTTCCATATTGAGAGATAGAGAAAAGGAGAAACATACATGAATAAATTAATTGATAGTATTAGTGAAAAATTACTTCCTGTTGCCGGGAAATTAGGTCAAAATCGTTATTTGCTTGTCATTCGTGATGCCTTTATGTTAGCTTTTCCACTGACAATGTTTGGATCATTGATCGTTGTAATCAATAACCTTCCATTCTTTAGTGACGAGTTAAAGGGAACGTTGGGTTCGCTCTTTGGAAATGGTCAAAATGCAACGATGTCTATTATGGCAATTTTTGTCAGTTTTGGTATAGGGTATTATTTGAGTCAATCATATAAAGAAGATCCTGTATTTGGTGGAGCTATAGCATTGTCTTCTTTCCTTATCGTGACCCCTTTTACCATGTTTACAGAAGCTGGTGAAGAAATAGGGGGCGTACTGACAACAGCGCGGTTAGGTGCGCAAGGAATGTTCGTGGCCATGATTGCTTCGTTTATTGCTGCTGAAATATATGTTCGTCTAACGAAGAGCGGCTTAACGATCAAAATGCCAGAACAAGTTCCAAGTGCGGTTGCTCGTTCATTCTCAGCTGTTATCCCTGCAATTATTACATTGGGTTCCTTTACTTTATTGAATGCCTTTGTGAATGCTGTAATGAATACAAATTTACATGATTTGATTTTTACAACTGTTCAACAACCTTTAACAGCTTTGGGTAGTGGATTACCTGCAACATTAGTTGCAATCTTCTTTGTTCAAATTCTTTGGTTCTTTGGGTTGCACGGTCAAGTTATCGTAAACTCTGTTATGGATCCAATTTGGAATACATTGATGCTTGATAACCTCGAAGCTTTTGAAGCTGGAGAAACATTGCCACATATCGTTACCAAACCATTTATAGAAATCTATACAGTTGGTATGGGTGGATCGGGTATGACACTGATCGTTGTTATCATGATGGCCTTTGTCATGAAGAGTCGTCAATTAAAAGATGTTGGTCGTTTAGCTTTAGCTCCCGGTCTATTTAACGTGAATGAACCTGTAACGTTTGGTATGCCGATTGTCTTAAATGCGACAATTTTGATTCCGTGGGTACTAGCACCCATTGCGGTTACTAGTTTCAACTATGCTATGATGTCTGCAGGAATTTTCCCGATTCCAACAGGAGTAGCTGTGCCATGGACCATGCCATTATTCTTTAATGGAGCGCTAGCAACTAACTCACTGATGGGTGGAGTATTGCAATTGATCGATGTAGTGATAGTTGGAATTATCTGGTTCCCATTCTTGAAAGCTTTAGATAAAGCAAATTTACGTGATGATATTGCTGTATCATCTACGGTTGCAGAAACTGAATAAAAAATTATGATATAAAAAGTAAAAGGATTTGAGTATACTTCTCAGATCCTTTTTCTATATACATAAAGAAACCTTGAGTTGTAAAGTTAAATGCAACACTTTCTGTTACATGATTCGATGAACTTAAATCTCTTTACTTCTTCCCCTAGGGGAAGAAAAATTTTAAATACTGCATTGTTGAAAATACTCTTCTGATGAACGTAGCCCTATCACTTCTCTAATCCTTTTATTGATTGCCTGAGCGGCTTGATCGATATCCATTTCTGAAAAAAGATGGATGGATTTTCCTTTAGGGATGAATTCCCTCAACAGTTTATTGAAGTTTTCGTTTGAGCCCCGTTCCCAGGATGCGTAGGCATGACAAAAATATACGTCTGTATTGAGTTCAGACATTAAGGAGAATTCAGAACCATTATCAAAAGTTATTGAAGCAAATAGGTTAGGGTTATCTGCTAGAATCTCTTCAAAGGCATTTTTAACCGTTTGACTTTTATAGTCGCTGATTTTCTTAGTAATGGCATAGCGTGTTTTTCTCTCCACCAAGGTAATGATTGCCGGTTCATTTTTCGTTTTCTTCCCTTTAACCAGATCAGCTTCCCAGTGTCCAAATGTTTCTCTTGATAATACGTCCTCTGGACGATCGGTGATACTGGCACCTAGGATTCTTTTGTTTTTGCCCTTAGGGTTACTATGTTGGTTTTTTCTTGGTTTCAGACGATACATGACAGGTAAGTCATGTGGTTTGATAGACAAAAGACCTTGACGTATATAAGAATAGACGGTTTTAAACGTTGGTATATTCTCTACAGGATGCTTTTTTCTATAAAGGGCTATGAATGTCTTTATGTTGTAGAGACGCTGTTTCCCTTTAAACCACCCTTTTGTGAAGGCATCTTCCAGCGCAGAGAAGAAAGCGCTCGAGAAAGAAACAATCTTTTTGCGGACACTCTTTGCTCGTCGTTTTTCATAAATAGATTGACCGGAATCTGAATAGTACACAGTGACTTTCTTATTATAGCCATTGATCTGTTTGATTTGTTCTACTTTTCCTCGATTGATTTCTCTATGAATTGTGGAACGGTTACGCCCAAGGCGTCTGCCTATCTCTGCTTTATTAACATCTTCATTTAACCATTTTTCTATCAGCTGTCTTTCTTTAAAATCTAAATGAGTAAATGATCGAGTCTGATTTGTGTTATAATTACCTGTGGACATGAAGATTCTCCTTTGCTTATTTTGTGGTGATTTAAGTATAACGAATCTTCATGTCTTTTTGTATTTTTAGAAATTACTGAGTGTTGCAATTCATTTTACAACACACCTACATAAAGAAACACGTGTATGAAGCAAAAAAGACTATTATTTTTAGACAAATTTCGATAAACTAGAAGAAATATGCATAAAAGAAGAGAGAGGGAATCATATGGCTAAGTATGAAGAAATATCAAATAAAGTTCGGGAGCGTATTTACTCTGGAGAATACCCGATAGATTCTATGATCCCTGATCAAAATTCTTTAGCAAGAGCGTTTGGTGTGAGCCGGATGACGATAAAAAAAGCTTTAGATATTTTAGCAATGGAAGGACTCATATACCGTCAAAGAGGAGCAGGAACCTTTGTTACTAAAACGGCTCTGAGAAATGAGCGCGATTCGGCTGTGGATGAATATGACGGGTTATCTACTCAAATGAAAGGACGCAAGCTAGTGTCCAAATCAATTGAATTTGCTGTTGAGTTCCCTACGCCTTTGATCCAAAAGAAGTTAATGATCGAAGAAAATGAACCGGTTTATAAGATTGTGCGTCAAAGAAGTGTAGACGACGATTTACTCATACTGGAAGAAACATATATGCCTGCAAAATTAGTCCCAGGGTTGTCTCGGAAACATGCAGAGTCTTCTATATATGCATATATAAAAGGCGAGTTAGGCCTAGAATTTGGTGGAGCTTTTCGCCAGATCCATGCGGACAAGCCAAAGGAATATGATCTTCTGTATTTAAACTGCCGGGAAGGTGATCCTGTACTAGAGGTTGAACAAGTGGTCTATTTGAAAGATGGAAGGCCGATGGAGTATTCGAAGAGCCGTAATCGCTTTGATACGCGTAGTTACAACGTGATCGATATAAAAAAAGACAATTAATAAACGAATAGTTAACCATCTGATTTGTAGAGTGTCATTCTCTTGTTTCAGTGTGTAAGAGAATGTAGAGAATCTAAAAAAGACCAGAGAAGAAAGTTTCTCTGGTCTTTTTAAACTTCTTAATACTGCACAGGTCCTCTACGACGGGCGAAATCGACAAATTTAAATTTGTCGAGGCGGTGACGCGATTCAGTATACTGGAATAAAGTCGTATCTTCTAAATGGACATCGCTTCTGGTGACGACCACATGTGTATCACCATGTAAAGCGAGAAACTCTCTGTCTTCTTTTGTGGCGGACTCAACAGTAAACTCTTTGCGTGCATAGCCGATTTTTAATTTCATTGTATTTTCAATATAATCGTACAATGAATTTTCTGCTTCTGCTGTAGGCATCTCGGGAATGACGGAAGTTAGCAAATAGTCTTTATCCAAGATAACGCCTTCTCCATCTACTTTTCTTAAGCGCATGATGTAATGGACGGGCGTGTCGGGTGGAATAGTTAAAATAGAAGCGATTTTTTCGGGGATCGTGCACCGTTCATTCGTCAATACTTCCGTTTCACTAGACATGTGTTGAGATTGTTGCAATTCTTTGTAACTTGTCAGGCCAGCAATGGGGAAATTGTACCGTTTGGTATCCAATACAATAGAACCTTTGCCTTGTTTCTTTTGAATAAACCCATTCTCTAATAAAAGCGTGAGGGCTTTTCGAATTGTTTCACGTGAAACGTTGTAGTATTTCGCTAATGCATTTTCACTCGGTAGAAGATCACCAGGAAGGTATTCCTGATTCAAAATAGCCGATTCGATATCATAGAATATTTCATTGAATTTACTCATTTCTTGATCCTCTTTCTTTCAATTATCTTACTACACTTTTATTGTATCGATTCTTTCAATAGTTTACCATAGTAATCAAAGAAGTCTATCGAATAGAGGAAGGGTTGTCAAAAATCGTTCAAATTTTCTGACAATAAATAAGTAAAAGAGTTGACATCCAGCTCGTTTCGCTATATGATTTTCAGTGAATGAAGTTTCCCAAGATAAGATAGAATAAAGATATAATTTACTGTAGTAAAGTAGTGAAAGTGCTTTTCTGCCCAATGAACGGAAAACAGGCTATCTGTTTGTTCAAAGGGTGGACCAGGCGCTTTTTTTTGTGGATAAAATGAAGGAGGAACCTATATGTCAATTGAATTTGATACGATTGCGGCGATTTCTACCCCTCCTGGAGAAGGCGGAATTGGGATCGTTCGGATCAGTGGCGATGAAGCCTTAGAGATTGCGGATAAAGTGTATCAACTCGGAAACAAAAAAATAAGCGAACAAGTGTCGCATACCATTCATTATGGAAATATTGTGAATCCCAAAACAAATACAAAGATCGATGAAGTCATGGTAACAGTAATGAGAGCACCCAAAACTTACACGCGAGAAGATATTGTTGAGATCAACACCCATGGGGGCGTAATGGCAACCAACAAAGTACTGCAAACAGTATTGCAGTTTGGGGGCCGCTTAGCAGAGCCGGGTGAATTTACAAAACGAGCTTTTTTGAATGGACGGATCGATTTGTCTCAGGCTGAAGCCGTTATGGATGTCATTCGTGCTAAAACGGATAAAGCGATGCACATGGCTGTCACACAACTCGACGGGAATCTATCCAACTTGATCAAGAATCTTCGCCAAGAAATATTACTCACCCTCGCTCAAGTGGAAGTGAATATCGATTACCCTGAATACGATGACGTCGAAGAGATGACGAGCAAGATCTTAGTTGAAAAAGCTAAAGAAGTGAAAGAACAAGTTCGCCAACTATTGGACACAGCTAGTCAAGGAAAAATATTAAGAGAAGGCTTGGCTACGGCGATCATTGGGCGACCGAATGTAGGGAAATCCAGTTTGCTGAATGTCTTATTAAAAGAAGAAAAAGCGATCGTGACAGAAGTTGCAGGGACGACACGCGATGTCATCGAAGATTATGTCAGCGTGAAAGGTGTCCCGCTACGGTTGATCGATACAGCTGGAATTCGGGATACGGAAGATATCGTTGAGAAAATTGGTGTCGAAAGAAGCCGCAAGGCATTGGCCGATGCCGATCTGATCCTTCTGGTGTTCAATCAAAGTGAGCCGCTCACTGAGGAAGATAGAAAATTGATCAAAGTCACTGAAGACCACAACCGCATCATTATATTAAATAAGATGGATTTAGAAACACAAGTAGACATACCGGAGCTTGAAGGTTTAGTAGACAAAGAAAGTATCATCCAAACGTCTATCGTTACCCAGGCAGGGTTAGACGAACTCGAAAACAAACTCGCCGATTTATTTTTCTCCGGTCAAACAGGTGAAAAAGACGCGACGTATGTTTCCAATATTCGGCATATTGCCCTATTACAAGACGCCGAAACAGCTTTGGAAGAAGTCATTGACGGCATCGAAAGTGGCATGCCAGTCGATTTAGTTCAAATCGATATGACTCGAGCTTGGGACTATCTCGGTGAAATCACGGGGGACAGCGTCCAG
Source organism: Lacticigenium naphthae DSM 19658 (assembly GCF_000425865.1). GTDB lineage: Bacteria > Bacillota > Bacilli > Lactobacillales > Carnobacteriaceae_A > Lacticigenium > Lacticigenium naphthae. Next base: position 160,671 of record NZ_AUEG01000002.1, on the reverse strand, counting down.
GATGAACTGATCACGCAACTCTTCAGTCAATTCTGTTTAGGAAAATAAGAGCGATAAAGAAAAGGAGATAGACTATGCAACAATATGAAGCAGGAAATTATGATGTCATTGTTGTTGGAGCTGGGCATGCAGGATCAGAAGCTGCCTTAGCCGCTGCGCGTATGGGAAGCAAAACCTTATTGGTCACGATCAATTTGGATATGATCGCCTTTATGCCATGTAATCCTTCTATTGGAGGACCAGCTAAAGGAATCGTTGTAAGAGAGATCGATGCTTTAGGTGGCGAAATGGGCCGCAATATCGACAAAACGTACATCCAGATGCGGATGTTGAATACGGCCAAAGGTCCAGCTGTGCGGGCATTACGTGCCCAGGCAGACAAAAATATGTACTCGCAGGAAATGAAAAAGTCCATCGAACAAACACCGAACCTTGATTTAAAGCAAGCGATCGTCGATGAATTGATCGTAGAAGATGGAAAAATAGAAGGTGTCATTACGAATTCAGGCGCGATTTATCGGTCCCAAGCGGTTGTACTCACAGCTGGAACGTCTTCGCGCGGACAAATCATTATCGGAGAGCTAAAATATTCTTCGGGTCCGAATAATTCACAACCGTCGATCAAGTTATCTGAAAACCTTCTCGAATTAGGCTTTGAGCTGGATCGGTTTAAAACCGGCACACCGCCCCGCATTAACAAAAATTCTATAAATTATGCTGTTACTGAAGAACAACCGGGGGATGAGGAGCCTCATCACTTTAGTTTCGAAACACCGGATAGTGTCTATTTAAAAGATCAGATTTCCTGTTTTTTGACCTATACGAGCACGAATTCGCATGAAATCATTCGCGAAAACTTACATCGGGCTCCGATGTTCACAGGGATCGTAGAGGGAGTAGGTGCACGCTATTGTCCGTCGATCGAAGATAAAGTTGTCCGGTTCAGCGATAAACCACGTCATCAGTTGTTCTTAGAACCTGAAGGGCGAGATACGGATGAAATTTACGTTCAAGGTTTATCTTCTTCTTTACCGGAAGATGTCCAGTTAGCTGTGCTGCGTTCAGTTCCTGGATTGGAAGATGCTCAAATGATGCGAACCGGCTATGCGATCGAATACGATGTAGTCAAGCCTTATCAGTTGAGGACGTCTTTAGAAACAAAATTGGTTAAAGGATTATTTACTGCTGGTCAAATGAATGGGACTTCTGGATATGAAGAAGCAGGCGGACAAGGTCTGATCGCCGGAATGAATGCTGCCCTATCCGTACAAGGAAAAGAACCCTTTATTATGAAACGCAGTGATAGTTATATTGGTGTCATGATCGATGATCTGGTCACGAAAGGAACGAATGAGCCGTATCGTCTATTGACTTCACGTGCAGAATATCGGTTGTTATTGCGTCATGACAATGCGGATTACCGTTTATCACAAATGGGTCATGATTTAGGCTTGCTATCACAGGAACGCTTTGAATTTTTCCTAGATAAAAAAGAACAGACAGCAATTGAGCTAGAAAGATTGAAAAACATTCGATTGAAGCCAACTGAAGAGATTCAATCATTTTTAGAAAGCAAGAATCTACCCCCTTTAAAAGATGGAATAGTAGCTTATGACTTTTTGAAGAGGCCCCAAGTGAAATATGATGATGTCATGGAATTTGTCGAAAGAAAAGAGTTATCTAAAGAAGTGAAAGAACAAGTAGAAATCACGATCAAGTACGAAGGGTATATCAATAAAGCGATCCGGAAAGCTGATAAAGTGAAACGGATGGAAAACAAACGGATTCCAGAGAATATCGATTATTCAGCCATCAATGGAATAGCAACGGAAGCTATTGAAAAGTTGACGCGTATCCAACCCGAAACGATTGCGCAGGCTAGTCGTATCAGTGGCGTAAACCCATCGGATATTGCTATATTGATGGTATATGTAGAACAAGGTAGAATTCAAAAAGTGGCCATTGAAGTAGAATAATAATAGTGCAAAGTGGAGTTTATCCTGAATAGGAAAAACTCCACTTTTTTGTGGGTAGTTTTGGAAACGTAAATAAAAAATAGATACCGACATGTGCTATACTATTTGAGACTACTTCCGTTTAAATATAATGGGAAGAAGGCATGGAGGAGGATGAAAATGCCTGAAACAGAATCTGTTATGGGATCAACTTTTAGAAAAATCCGCGAAGATAAAGCTTATACACAAAAACAAATCTCTGATCATAGCATGTCGCGTTCTACGTATACGAAATTTGAACTAGATGAGATCAATCCCAATGTCTTAAAGTACTTAAGAATATTGGATCATATGGACATGAGTCATGAAGAGTTTCTGTATATTTTAAATGGATACAAATGGAATGAAAAAGAGGCACTATTTAAAGATTATAAGCAAGTGGTGATCGCACCCACTCTTTTAATGGTAAAAGATATCATTCAACGTGGAGAAGAGTTCTTGAAAAAGCGATACGATCAATTGATTTTAGATGTTGTTAATATTTGTCGTGGCTATGAAGTGCTATTGACCACGAACAAAACAGAGTCAGCAAAAGAGTTTGCCCAAAAAGTTTGGGACAGATTAGAAAATATTGAAGAATGGTATCTATCTGAAATGTATTTACTTGCAGGGATACTGTATGTTTTTCCTGTCGAAACGGCGCAGTCATTAACAGCGCAAGTACTGAAAAAACTCACTCAATATGCTGATTTTGATGAAGCAGCTACACTAAAAAAAATTTTTTTGTTCCAAATCGGCACGTGCTTGTTAAATGAAAAAGAATACACCAAGGCACTCAACTGTTTTAGTGAATTGACAGAAAGTGCAAAAGAGAAAACACCATCGCTACTTTTAGGTATCGCGCTTATCAAAGAAGCCGTTTGTTTAGAAGAATTGCAAAATAAAAAAGAAGCTGCGCAAAAAAAAGAAGAGGCTAAAAATTTATTTCAACTGATCGATCAAACGACTATCTGGCAAGAAGCTGAACAGAACCCCAAAAGTTATTGGAATGAGTACTATTCTAGTTAAATAAGCGAAGAAAGCTCCTTCATGTAGACAGACAGTCTGCCATGAAGGAGCTTGTTTTTTTAGTTTACAGATTCTGATTTAAAACAATTTCGTGGATGATTTCTTCTTGATTGCGGAAAACTTTTACAAAGCGTATGACTTTGGCTTGCCACTCGTTTAGATGAGTAAGAGAATAATCATTTTTTCGTAGGACAGTGTCTAGTGGACAATCCAAATCTCCATCTGCATTGACTAATACGTCAGTGTGATCAACTGCCAATTCGATAGTGGCTTTATTCCCAATTAAAATATACTTGAACTGTATTTCCAGCTCCGTCAAATACATAGTCGCTTCCATTTGTCACCTTCTTAACTAAATTTTTACTTATACCTTATTATAGCAAGGATCATTCTGAAATGGCTAAAAGGTGCATATAATAACTATCCAGTTTTCTGAAAAAGCCAGAAGTCCATTGGCTTCAAAGAGTTGTGAGTGGAATCACTTACATAAAGAAAAACTATTGACATACTCTTACCCGTATAGGTATAATGGTAAAGTAAATATTTCACAAACTTTTTAAAAAAGGAAAAGAGGATCAGTATGTCACGTAAAATTATTATTGTTGGAGGGGTTGCTGGTGGAGCCACTGCCGCAGCTCGTTTAAGACGTTTAAATGAACAAGACGAAATCATCTTATTAGAAAAAGGGGAATATATTTCCTTTGCAAACTGTGGTCTGCCTTATCACATTGGTGGAACCATCAAAGAGAGAGACTCACTTCTTTTAGAAACAGTTGATGGGATGTCTAAAAAATTCAATCTGGACGTTCGCAATTTCAATGAAGTAATCAGTATAGATAAAGATGAAAAAAGTGTCATGATCAAAAATCATCAAACAGGCAATACTTATAAAGAAACATTTGACAAATTAGTATTATCTACCGGTGCACGTCCGATTGCTCCTCCCATTAAAGGAGTAAATGAAGCGAATAATATTTTCACATTAAGAAATATACCGGATATGGATGCTATCAAAGAATATGTAGAAAATAATCAAGTGAAAAAAGTAGCTGTCATTGGTGGAGGTTTCATCGGATTAGAAATGATGGAAAACTTACATGAACTCGGTTTAGATGTGTCCGTTATCGAAATGACTGATCAGGTCATGGCACCAGTCGACTTTGAAATGGCGCAATTGATCCATAGTCATATCGAATTGTATGGCGTCAACTTAGTATTGAATGATGGTGTCGATTCTTTTGAAAAAAACGGCAAAGAAATTCGTCTCTGCAGTGGAAAAACAGTCGCATCAGATATGACCATCTTGTCTATCGGAGTGACACCTGAAAGTGAATTAGCCAAACAAGCTGGATTAGAAATCGGACTACGTGGATCGATCGTAGTAAACAAACAGTTGCAAACGAGTGCAGAAGATATTTATGCAATCGGAGATGTGATCGAAGTCAAAGATTTCATCAATGGACAAGCGACATTGGTTCCTCTAGCATGGCCTGCAAACCGTCAAGGCAGAATTCTAGCTGACCATTTTAATGGAGAAGACATCTCTTATGAAGGAACATTAGGAACTTCTGTAGCGAAAGTTTTCCAATTGACTGTTGCCTCATCAGGTAACAATGAAAAAACATTGAAACGATTAGGATTAGATTATGAAGTTGTTCATATCCATCCAAATTCTCATGCAGGATACTACCCAGGAGCTTCTCCATTGGACATTAAATTACTCTTCTCACCAGAAGGAAAAATATATGGTGTTCAGGCAATCGGGATGGACGGCGTAGAAAAACGTGTCGATGTCATTGCAACGGCAATGAAATTACATGCAACAATATTTGATTTACCAACCTTAGAATTAGCATATGCACCGCCTTATTCTTCAGCAAAAGATCCAGTGAACATTGCGGGTTATGCAGCTGGCAACCTCTTAAAAGGAACTGTACACTCATTCCAATGGCACGAAGTGGATCAACTCATTGCAGACGGAGCATTATTCTTAGACGTTCGAGAAGAATTCGAACAAGCTACAGGGACTCTTGCCGGATCGGTAAATATTCCGCTAGACCAAATCCGTGAACGCATGAACGAATTGCCAAAAGATAAAACGGTATATGTCTACTGTCAAGTAGGGCACCGCGGTTACAACGCAGCTCGTATATTAATGCAAAACGGCTTCGATGTAAAAAATCTAGACGGCGGATATAAAACCTATAAAACTGCTTATGTGGAAATTAAACCCAAGGAAGCAGAAAAAGAGGTAGCTGAAGTGAATTTGAATCATCAGCCAAATAGCGAGATCAATACACAAGCCAAACAAAATGTCATTACAGTCGACGCTTGCGGACTACAATGTCCAGGCCCGATCTTGAAAGTGAAAGAAACCATCGATGCAATGGAAACTGGTCAAGAAATGTATATTGAAGCAAGCGATTTTGGTTTCTTGAAAGATATCGAAGCATGGACAAAAAATACGAACAACACCTTGATTTCATCAGAAATAGATGGAAAAATTGTGAAAGCTCATCTCGCTAAAGGCCGTGTTTCAGCTGAGAACACACCTGGAAACACAGCAGAGACAGCTCCTGCTCCGATTCAAGCAAAAGATGGCGCAACAATGGTCGTCTTTGATGGCGATTTTGATAAAGCGATCGCTTCTTTCATCATTGCAAATGGTGCGGCTGCTTATGGTAAAGAAGTAACTATGTTCTTTACATTCTGGGGACTCAATATTCTTAAGAAAGAAAACGGTCCTAAATTGAAAAAAACAGGCTTTGCTAAAATGTTCGACAAGTTCTTACCAAGCAATGTCAATGAATTACCGATTTCACAAATGAATATGGGTGGAATGGGCACAAAAATGATTCAAAAAGTAATGAAACAACACAATGTAGATTCCTTACCGCAAATGATTGCTCAAGCACAAAAAATGGGCGTCAAAATGGTCGCTTGTACCATGAGTATGGACCTAATGGGTATTCAAGAAGAAGAATTGATCGATGGAGTAGAGTTTGGTGGGGTTGCTGCTTATATCGGCGACACAACTAATTCAAACATGAACCTCTTCATTTAAATACCTACACGATAAAAGCAACGCACCCCAAACAGAGTCAATAGACTCTTGTTTGGGGTGTGTTTTGTGTTTGAGTGAGCGATAAAATAGGCTCATCCTTTATTTTTGTCTATACTAAAAGAGAGTGAGGAAAAGGAGGGAAATATATGTTTGAAAAAGTGAAGAATCCCATTGTCTTTCAGGGAAAAGGGAAGAAAAAGAATTATTTTGAAGGGTGGTATTACAAACAGGTGACCGCTGATCAAAAAACCACCTTATCCTTGATTCCTGGCATTAGTCTAACTAAGCAAGATCCGCACAGTTTTGTGCAATATATTGTTGTGCATACGGATGAAAAAGGCCACAAACAGACGAAAACGGGATTTAAACGGTATGCAGTAGAAGAATTTGTTGCTGTAGAGTCGCCTTTTGGTGTTCAAATAGGAGGGAATATATTTACCCAAAAATTTATTCAGGTCGATTTAAAAGATGAGCAAGTCGATATAAAGGGACAGCTCCAGTTTGGCGAATGGACACCGATAGAAACAACCGCTAGTCAACCAACTATTATGGGTCCGTTTAGCTATCTTCCGAAGATGGAGTGTTACCACGGGATCTTAAGCATGAATCATTCACTAAAGGGGAACATGCGGATATTTGAAGAAGCGATCTCTTTTGATGGGGGCAAAGGTTATGTTGAAAAAGATTGGGGCACGTCTTTTCCAAAGGAGTATGTCTGGATCCAAAGTAATCACTTTGCTGATCCGACAATGAGCCTGTTCTTTTCAGAAGCACATATCCCTTTTCACTTCACGTCTTTCTATGGGTTTATCTGTAACTTCCGTCATGAGGGGAAGGAATATCGATTTGCTACGTACACTGACTCTTCAATAGAAAAAGTAACGGGCACGGAACAAGAGGTTACGTATATTTTGGAAAACAGCAGAGCACGCTTAGAAATTTATGCTCGTCAAACAGAGGCGGGTGAATTAATTGCCCCTGTTATTGGTGAAATGAATCAAGTGATCAAAGAAGGCTTATCCGGTGTAGTGGAGATCATCTTTACGGATAAGGAAAAAGGGACAGCCATACACGATTTATCTGCAAGTGCAGGGATAGAAATTGTCAAAAGAGAATCGTAAGTTAAAAAAGAAAAGGCCACGGAAGAAATCCTTCCGTGGTCTTTTCTTGATCTACATTATGCAGTTGTAGAAGGAGCATCTTGATCCATTTCTTCTTTCGTATCGTGTGCTTCTGTTTTTACTTTATCTGCTTCTTGATGAATCTTTTCGGAAGCTTGTTTCATTTGGCTTTTCATTTCTTCTGCTGTTTCTTTTAAGGTCACTTTGATGTTTTCTGTTGCTTCTTTAGCTGTACGTTGAACATCTGAACCTTTTTCGCGTGCAACACCAGAATAATCTTTTGCTCTTCCTTTTGATTCATTCATTTTACTCATTAAATCATCACGTAAGTCTTGACCTGATTTAGGAGCTAATAATAATCCTAAAGCGGCTCCGATCACAACACCTTTTACAAAACCGGGCATTTCATTTCCTCCTTTTAATCATTAGTACGTTCTTCCATCATTATAACGAAAGCGTTACAAATAGCAAAATAATATACTCTGAACCAGAAAAAAAATTATCTTAATCTTTTTTTAAAGAACAAAGCGTATACTAAATAAAAGTAAAGGAATGAAGGAAGCCTTGAGGAGGAATAGTTGTGGATATTGGAATTGATAAAATTGGATTTTATACACCTCACATACATGTAGATATGAAAAAACTAGCTGAAGCACGCAAAATAGATCCAGCAAAATATACGATTGGTATTGGACAAGATAAAATGGCCATCGCACCGCTCACACAAGATGCTGTTACCATGGCAGCGAATGCAGCTTTGAAAATTTTAGATGAAGAAGACAGAAATGCAGTCGACATGGTATTGCTTGGAACGGAATCTGGCGTGGACCACTCAAAATCTGGAGCCGTATGGGTCCATCATTTAACAGATATCCAATCGCAAGCACGAGCCTTTGAATTAAAACAAGCTTGTTATGGAGCGACAGCGGGAATCCAAATGGCCATGGGTCACATCACGATGAATCCGGATAGGAAAGTATTGGTGGTCGGATCAGACATCGCAAAATACGGATTGAATACAGGTGGAGAGCCAACACAAGGAGCTGGAGCGGTTGCCTTATTGATCAGTGCAAATCCGCGCATATTGGCCATTGACCCTACTAGCGCCATGTATACAAGCGATATCATGGACTTTTGGCGTCCCCTGTATTCTGATAAAGCTAAAGTTGATGGAAAATTCTCTAATCAAGCGTATATTGAATTCTTTCTACGTGTCTGGAAAGACTACCAAGAAAAAACGAATCGCTCATTAGACGACTTTGAAGCTTTGTGTTTTCACCTTCCCTATACAAAAATGGGAAGAAAAGCTTTGGGTGCTGTATTAGAATCAGCCACCGCAGAAAATAAAGAGCGTTTAGAGAGGCACTACGAAGAGAGTATTGTCTACAATCGTATAGTAGGTAATGTTTATACAGGTGCCCTTTACCTCAACTTACTTTCTCTTTTAGAGCAAGGCGAAGAATTACCAGCAGGTTCCAGGATTGGACTCTTTAGTTATGGATCAGGTGCAGTAGGTGAATTCTTCAGTGGGACACTGCAACCAAATTACAAAAAACAATTACTGACAACAGAACATGGAAAAATGTTAAATGATCGCAGGGAGTTATCCATTGAAGAATACGAGGCATCGTTTGAAGACGCCTTACCGATCGATGGATCTACTCGTGAATTAGATGGACAAACAGATCCCGGTCCTGTTTATTTAGCAGGAATAGCAGATGATATTCGTCAGTACATGAAAAAATAAAAAGTGTGTAGACTCGAATAAAGCAAGCAAGTATTTGCGTTGGAAACAACGACGGCAAGGCTTCAGGAGGCGAAAAGTGCGTCTGCCTTTGGAGTATTGTTTAGAGAGTCATGCGTATAAAACAAAGAACCCCTTTTTCTTTTTGGAAAAGGGGCTCTTTGTTTTATACAAGTGAAGAATAACGATCAGTCAGTTGTTCAAGAGAACCGACTTTCCAAAGAGAGTAATCCCGTTGGCTCTGCGGTTACATAGATAACGTTGCTCTAAACTTTGCAGGTTGCTACTGCAATGAGAGCGGGCTTTTTGTGCATACGGTGATTTAAAATAGACTAAACCGTTCTAATATTAGGAATTTTTTATTCATGTTATACTAAATGCGAAATTTAGAGGGGAAATAGACAGTGGATCATATTGCTTAGTTACTTCTTCTAGGAGGGATAACAATGAGATTTATTGATCGGAAAGATGCGGGAACCCAACTGGCCTCAGCTCTCCAGCTAACAGATACAGATAATGCTGTTGTGGTGGCTTTGCCGCGAGGAGGTATTCCTGTAGGGTTAGAAATCGCGGAGAAATATCACCTGCCCTTTGACATGGTTCTGTCGAAAAAAATTGGTCATCCTCTTCATTCTGAGTATGCTGTAGGAGCAGTATCAGAATACGGAGACCCCCTTTTAAACACAATCGTAATCGATCGGCTAGATCAAAAATGGATAAACAAGGAAATTAGTCGACTACGTAAAGCGATGGAAAGCCGGCGGAAAAAATACTCACAAGTGCTTTCCCCACGATCACTCAAAGACAAAATTGTTATTATAGTAGATGATGGGATCGCTACGGGCTTAACAATGAAAGTGGCGATCGAGGCTGTCAGGAAACAAGAAGCCAAGGAAATAATTGTAGCCGTCCCTATCATACCGAGGGATACGTATCATGAGTTGTTAGATTTAGTTGATCAGGTTGTGGCAGTAGACGTTCCAGAAGTTTTTCTAGGTGCAGTCGGAGCCTATTATAGTCATTTTCCACAAGTAGATGATGAAGAAGTAATAGCAAGCTTAAAATCATTTTCAGACCCAGATCAAATAGAATGAATCTGGGGATGCATTCTAATAGTAGATCGGCCAACTCCCCTGACCTTTCATAAGCTATATTTTGAAATAAGTCCAACTTGTTTAAAAATTCAGTTTATTTTATTTATGAAGAAACAGGATCGTATCATTTTGGTTCCCTAAATATCAGTGAGAAAAGTCTCTTGCTCGCATAAACGGTTCCTTTGATATGGATCTATGCGAATCGAAGAGCAAATGTAGCTTGCAGTGACCAGTGTATACAGAAGAAAAGGCTAAAGGAGTATGTATAAAATGAAAGCGATAATTATAGAAGAGTTTGGTGGAGCAGAACAATTGAAGTTGAAAGAAGCCAACAAACCAGAATTGAAACCGGATCGCCTGCTTGTTGAAGTGTATGCAACGAGTGTGAATCCAATCGATATTAAACGACGAAAAGGATCATTCGGTGGCAGTTTACCGCTGATCGTCGGTGGAGATATTGCCGGACGAGTGGTTGAAATAGGTTCTGACGTTACTGGATTTGAAGTTGGAGATCGCGTGATGGCTAACGGATCCAAAACCTATGCGGAAGTCGTTTCAGTCCGTCCAGACAGAACCGTGAAGCTGGACGACACTCTCTCATTTGAAATAGCCGCAGCCGTTCCGTTGACCGGACAAACCGCTTATGAAGCAATCGTCAGACGAGGACAAGTGAAAAACGGAGAGAGGGTACTGATCCATGCTGGCTCAGGTGGTGTCGGGACGCTCGCCGTTCAAATAGCTAAGATTCAAGGAGCCTGGGTCGCCTCCACGGCGAGCGGCAGCAATCAGGAGCTGCTTCAATCACTGGGCGTTGATCAGCCCATTGATTATGAAGAGGAAGACTTCGAAGAGGTGTTAACAGGCATCGACTTCGTCTTTGACACTATAGGAGGAAGGGTCTTGGAAAAAAGCTTGTCTCTCATCCAAAACAAAGGCAGACTCCTGTCCATTGCCGGAGATCCGAGTGAATTTGTTGATGTAAAAAATTATGAGGCGCAATACTTCTCAATGAAACCGACAAAAGAAGCGCTCGAACAACTTCATGAGTGGCTAGTGCAAAAAAGATTAAAACCTGTTATTTCAAGAGTTTATCCCTTCTCGCAAGAAGGACTGAGAGCAGCCCATGAGTTGAGCGAAACAGGTCATGTGAGAGGGAAAATAATTATCAGAGTAAAAGAGGAGGCCACTAACTGAATCTTTAGATGATTCTAAAGCTCCTAGCTCCATTTTTTATTATACGAAAAGGTAATTAAATGCAAGATGAAGGATACCAGAAGGTTCCAAAACGAGGATCGGTAGTTGTGGTTCAGTTACAGTAGGAGAGTTCTTGTAAGACAATTCACCTAAAAACAAAATAAAAAAGAGTCACCTTTTTCAATATGAAAAGGTGACTCTTTCTTGGTTAAATTTAAATGGAAGAATCTTTATCCGTTAAATTACTTGGAAGAGCTGTTTCTTTTTCGACTAAAGCATCACGAATTTCACGCAAATATTTTTCTGTAGAAGAAATTTCTGGTTCAACTTCTGCTGTTTCTTCTTGTTTCCGTTTAAAGCGGTTTATAAACTTCACAAATAAGAACAACACCAACCCGATAATAAGGAAGTCAATGATCGCTTGAATAAATTGACCGTATTGAATAGTCGCAGAACCAATAGATACAGCTAAATTTTCAACCGATGCCTCACCAGAAAGAGCAACAACAACAGGAGTGATAATGAATTCCACCAAAGCATTTACAATGGCTGTAAAAGCTCCTCCAATAACGACCCCAACGGCTAAATCTAAAACATTTCCACGCATAATAAATTCTTGAAATTCCTTGATCATATTTTTTTCTCCTTTTTCACTAAACTTATTGTTGAATAGCTTTTAACAGACTTTTGGCAGTATCTAAGTTCATATAGTGTGCCTGTTTGAGTTTAGCAGCTACTTGATCGATCTCCTCACCGGTTGCACCAGCACTGATAGCTAGAGAACGGGCGTGTAGACCCATGTGTCCTTTTTGGATACCTTCTGTAACCAGTGCACGTAAGGCAGAGAAGTTTTGCCCTAGACCTACAGAAGCGATGATTTCCCCCAACTCTTCAGCAGACGGATCACCGAGCAAACGATGGGAAAATTGAGCAGTTGGATGAATACTGATCGAACCGCCAACTGTCCCCACAGCTAGAGGTAAAGTTAATGTCCCGACTAAATCACCCCTGGTATTGCATTCCCATGTCGTGAGGGAACGATAATGGCCATCTCGCGCAGCATATGCATGAGCACCAGCCTCTACTGCACGCGTGTCATTCCCAGTGGCCAAGACAACCGCATCGATGCCATTCATAATGCCTTTATTATGCGTCACTGCACGATAAGGATCGATTTGGGCGAATCGATTCGCTTCTATGATCCGATTACGGATTTCCTCTCCGGACAATGTCATTGTTTGCAAGCGATGTGCGGGAATGGTCACTGAAGCCGTTGCAAGGCAATCGGTTGCGTAATTTGATAAAATACGTAATAAACTAGTTCCGCCAGTTAATTCTTCCAAGTAAGGAGCGATCCCTTCCATCATTGTATTGATGATATTTGCACCCATAGCTTCTTTTGTATCAACTGAAACATACACAACTAAGAACTCTATCTTCTCTCCTGCGATTTCTTCCTGTAAGTGACGAACAGTGACAGATGTTGCCCCACCACCTCTCTTTACAATAGAAGGATGGCTTGCGTTTGCCCGGGTAAGAATGTCTGGGAGATGGTCGGTCAGGATGGCTATTTTTTCTTCCACATTCACTACATCTTTCAAAGCCACTTGCCCCGTCATCTCTCTTTTTAAAACAGAAGCCTGAAAGCCTCCTGCTGAACCTATGATTTTAGCAGCATAACTTGCTGCAGCAATGATAGATGGTTCTTCAGTGACCATAGGAACAACATAATCTTTAGCATTGATAGAAAAATTCAAACCTAAACCAAATGGTAAAGTGTAGTTGGTTATACGATTCTCAATCATATGATTGGCTACCTCGTCGGTTAAACCAAGTTTGTCTTCTGAAAGCAAATGATAGTCCGCTTGAGAAATAACCTCAGCAGAAAGTAAGCTATCTAATTTGTCAGTAAGAGAATTTTTATAGAATTTATTTAACGCATCTGAGTTCATAATAGAGTCCTTCCATCGTGCAGTGTGTTTGTATACAATAGGTTAAGTTTCATGCTCAGTATACTATAGAAAGTAGGTTGGTGGCTATTGTTTTAAACAAATAGATAACAGATGTTTTTTTAACTTAAAAATCGGAATGTGTATAAATATAATTTTTTATCTTGGTCAGCTATTTACAAAAGATGCAAACTTTCGTATACTAGAAAGGTATTAAAAAAAAGGTTCCTTAGCTCAGTTGGGAGAGCACTACCTCGACAAGGTAGGGGTCGCTGGTTCGAGCCCAGTAGGGACCATCTGATATGATAGGCTATTTCAATGTTCATTTATCTCTGTAAATTTTTGGAAACAAAAAAACAGAGTTAAATATAGGAGAACATTTGGAATAGTCTGTTTTTTATTTACAAAAACTGAATACAATGAGACGTTAGAAGTACAGTGATTTTTGTAATAATTTGTTCTTTGGATAATAATCCAAGAAAATGTTGCGAGTTTCAAGTCAATTCTTTCCAGATATAATTCAATTTAGTTATAATACAACTATGCATATAATCATTTTAAAAAGAATGTAGGAAATCAGAAGACTGACCGCCCATTTGCATTCTTAGGTACAATCGATTTTTAATAAAACTCACTTGAGAATACTTAGCACAGAAATGTTTTTCAGTTCTATACTCCCTAGTCAAACACACTCTAAAATCAGTGAAATCCGTGCGTATTGTTTTTTTAAAAAAAACACATGTTATAATACAGTTGACAAAGACTCTAAACATCCCTCTCCATTCTTATCTTCAAATAGATATTTGTTCACAAAAATCTATCTCCTTCATGTTTTACCTTCCTACTATTTTATACTTAGTTAGATCCGCGATAATATTTTAAAAGCAATAGTGAAACATCCCCATTTGAATCCCCTTCTTGTAATACTCACCTATAGAATCTTTACAAAAACTTCCTACTATTCAGTATAAACTTTCCCAAAATAATTTATTCTAGTTTCTTATACCCATTATTGATAAGGAGTTAAAAAGAAAATAATGTAAGCGGTATTTTGGAAAATGAAACCTGGTGGAGTAAAGAATAGATACGTACAAATATATAGTGATTTTTGAGGTGAAAAAGAACTATTTTTTGGTCGATCTTTATCATAGAAGCGATTCTTTAGTAATATAATTTTCAAGTGAAATAAGCATATCAATAAAACCAAGTAAAAGAAGATGTAACTTTGTGTGTCATAGCTAGTTATTATCGTAATGAAAACAGGAAGAGCTTCTACTCGATTTATTATTAAAAACATGGAAAGAAAAAAGGTTATCAGATGGATACCATCTGATAACCTTAACCGACGCCACTAATAAAAAAAGCACTAACATTTTTCAAATCTGCAGAAATACATCCATAGTTTCCCCTCTTTCAATCCCACGATTAAAAATTTTCACATAAGGCCCCCAACCCATCATCTGAAAATACATTTCCATAGTACGCCACTCTAAATTTATGAGTTTTTTTACAAAAATGAAAATTCTGAAGAGATAGTTAATACCTCAGAAAAATTAGTAGGGTATCAGTGATAAGAACGGAAGAACGATACAGACTGTTGAAATAGTTATCAACTAAATGAAAAAAAAAATAACAAGTCAATGGAGAGTACTTAATCTAGCGTGCCACTATTTCCAGAATGCTTTTTCGCTGGGAAAATCATAGAACAAACTCACAAGTAACTGTATGTAAATGTTTTTTGACTGCATATAAAGGAGGGAATTCCGTGAACCTTTATTTTAATGAAAAATATGGGAAATTATACAAAACACATGAAAAAGCTACTACTGATACATTCTGCTTCAAAAATAAATATGGGGAAATAACAAACATGTTTTTGAAAAAAGAAATTCCTTATAAAATCGATAAGCAAATATATTATGATATTTTCACTCCATATGGATTTGGTGGCCCTGTAATTATGTCCACCACAGATAAAGATAAATTAGTAAGAGATTATTTAGAGGCATTTTCGAGTTATTGTATTAAAAAAAATATTGTCTCAGAATTTGTTCGATACCATCCTATTGAGAACGACGATATCCGATCAAAATTTAATGGAAAAGTTGAAAGGATTGGAAAACAAATAATACGAAATTTGCACGAGCCATCAGAAAAAAACATTTCAAAAAGAATGTTAAAATACTATAAAAAAAATATCAAAGAAGGAATGGAAGTAATCTTCGATGATACAGGAGACTATCTAGATGATTTTTTAGAAATCTATTATTCAACAATGGACCGAAATAATGCTGATGAATACTATTATTTTAAGCGATCATTTTTTGAGAATATCCATAAGGAATTAAAAGATCATTTTTTTTACACACATATTTTTATGGACGGAACTATGATTGCGAGTGGACTGATACTATATGACAAGGTTTATGCTTATGCATTTTTAGGAGGTACCAGAGAAGGATTTTACGAATGTAATTCCAACGTCAATGTTGAAATCGAAACGATCAAAAGGTTGAAAGAAAAAAACATCTCGTATTATCTATTAGGAGGTGGCCACAAGGGCGAAGATGGCATTTATCAATTCAAAAAAAAATTTGCTAAAAACAGTGACTATGATTATTATGTCGGTAAAAAAATTCATCACAATGATGTATATAAAAAAATGGTAAAAAGACGATTTAAGATGAATGTTGATCAAGTTGACACATCGTTTTTCCCGGTTTACCGTGCGGATATCACACAGCTTGAAGAGCCAATTCGCTCTCTTTTTAAGAGTAATTAGGGATATGATCATGGAATTTGCTAAAGTATCTGATTTGAGAGAAAACGGCAAAAAATAATTAAATTTATTCGTTGATCAAACGTTTCAAAGTTGTGAAAATATATTGTGTGATAGCCGGTCTCCTAATCAAATTTTATCAATTGCTACCACATATAAACACACCGGGAAAGTAAAAATAATGGCTTTTATATGCATATACTAAGGAGGACTTCCCATGAATATTTACTTTAATGAAAAATATGGGAAATTATATGAAGCACATGAGAAAGCTACTACAGAGACATTTTATTTTAAAAATCAATATGGAGAAATAACGAACATGTTTATAAAAAAAGAAATCCCTTATAAAATTGACGATCAAAAATATTATGATATTTTCACACCATATGGGTATGGTGGTCCAGTGATCATCTCGACTTCAGACAAAAATAAACTTGTAAGAGATTATTTAGAAGCATTCTCAACTTATTGTGTTAAAGAAAATATCGTCTCAGAATTCGTTCGATTTCACCCTATCGAAAACGATGATGTCCGCTCAAGATTTAATGGAGAAATTGTCAATGTTGGGCCACAAGTAATACGAGACATAAATGATCCATTGGAAATAGATATTTCGAAAAGAATTTTAAGATACTATAAAAAGAATGTAGAAAAAGGTATGGAAATAGTCTTTGATGAAACAGGAGACTATCTAGATGATTTTTTGGAAATCTATTACTCAACAATGGATCGGAACAATGCGGATGAATACTATTATTTTGATCGATCATTTCTTGAAAATATACACAAAGAATTAAAAAATCATTTTTTTTACACACATGTTTTTATGGGAGGGACTATGATTGCGAGCGGATTGATGTTGTACGATGAGGTTTATGCTTATGCATTTTTAGGAGGTACCAAAGCTGGGTTTTACGATTGCAGTCCGCTTGTCAATGTAACAATAGAAACTATAAAAAAATTAAAAGAAAAAAATGTCTCCTATTATCTCTTAGGAGGAGGTCACAAGGGAGAAGATGGTATCTATGAATTCAAAAAAAGATTTGCTAAAAACAGTAATTATAATTACTATATCGGTAAAAAAATTCATCACAAGGATGTATACAACAAATTGATACAAAAACGATTTAGTGTGGATATCGATCAACTTGACACATCCTTTTTTCCAGCTTATCGTTTTGATGTTTCCCACTTAGAAGAGCCAAATCTCCCGTTTCAAGAATAACTTATTAAGTGCTTTTGAAATTTGTTTAAATAATATAAACGAGGAGGAACTGCCGTGAAAGTTTCAATCATTATGGGCATTTATAATTGTGAGAAAACGTTAAAAGACAGTCTGGATTCTTTAGTGGCGCAAACCCTGCAAGATTTTGAAATTATATTATGTGATGATGGCTCTCACGACCAAACCTTAACTATTGCTTCCACGTACCAAGAAATATGGAAAGATAGACTGATTATACTCACAAATAAATCAAACAAGGGGTTAGCTTACTAGCTGAATCGTTGCTTAGGAGAAGCAATGGGAGAGTACATCGCACGTATGGATGCAGACGATATAGCTAAATACAACCGGTTAGAAGTGCAAGTAGATTATCTGCAAAAACATCCTGAAATAGATTTGGTAGGAAGTAGCGTTCTTCTCTTCGATGACAAGGGAATTTGGGGACGGAGAAATGTAAGAGAGATTCCAGGGAAAAAAGACTTCTTAAAAACGTCTCAATTTGTTCATCCTAGTATAGTGATTCGTAAAAAAGTATTAGATGAATTAGGTGGTTATAGAGTCGATAAAGCTACTCTTCGAGCAGAAGATTATGATTTATTTATGCGATTTTATGCTAAAGACTATAAAGGAGCAAATATACTTGAGCCATTGTTGTTATATAGAGAAGACGCAGCGACTTTTAAACGTCGTCTTTATCGCTACCGCTTTGATGAAATGAAAGTGAGATATTCTGGATTCAAACAATTAGGTCTGCTACCTTCTGGATTTCCATATGTTGTTAAACCTTTAATTGTCGGGTTGATTCCTCAAAGGGCTTTAAAATTGTTGCGACATGAACGGTTTGTGTAAGCGTAGAAACAGACAATAAATCAATAGAAAGAGTGAACAGGTCTACAGGATATTGATAGTCATTAGATAGAAAGGGGGATGAGAAAGTGAACTATTATAGATGGAAAAAACACCTTGATTTTTATTTTGCATGGCTCCTGTTGCTTTTGAGTTCCCCGATTCTTCTAGTCGTTGCCATCATAATTAAATTAGAAGATCCGCATGGTCCAATTATTTTTAAACAACCCAGAATTGGAGAAAACGAACAACTTTTTACTATTTATAAGTTCCGTAGCATGAAAGTCGAAACTGAAAAAAATGGGAACCAACTAAGTGACTCTGAAAGAATGTTAAGGATAGGATCCTTTATTCGAGAAATAAGTTTAGATGAATTACCTCAACTATTTAATGTTTTAAAAGGAGATATGAGTTTCATTGGTCCCCGTCCATTATTGGAAGAATATCTACCGCATTATACTGAAAGGGAACGAATTAGACACTGTATTAAACCAGGAATAAGCGGTTGGGCTCAAATAAATGGTAGAAATAAAGTGAGTTGGGAAGAAAAGTTCGAGCTGGATAGCTACTATGTTTCTCATATGTCATTTAGTTTGGACGTGAAAATCACTATGTTGACTATTAAAAAAGTTTTAAAAGGAAGCGATATCATTGAAGCGGGTAATGAAACTACCCAAAATTTTGCGGAATATCGGATGAAGAAGCAAACTGATTCTCAGCAGCATAAAAAGGCAGAGAGTACAGAAAGGAGAATTCTGATGACTGATCGTATTTATTTGTCGCCTCCTCACATGTCTGGAAATGAAATGAAGTATATAAAAGAAGCGTTTGAGACAAACTGGATCGCACCTTTAGGACCCAATGTGAATTTATTCGAAAAAGAATTAGCAACCTATTCTGATGTAAAAGGTGCTTTGGTCACTAGTTCCGGTACTGCAGCAATCCATTTAGCACTAGCTACACTTCGCGTGGGTAAAGGAGATACTGTTTTTGTTTCCACTTTTACCTTTGTAGCGAGTGCTAACCCGGTTTTGTATTTAGGAGCAGAACCCGTGTTTATTGATTCCGAACCGGATACCTGGAATATGTCACCAGAGGCGCTAGAATTGGCGCTGAAAGAAGCAAAAATAAGGAATCGATTACCAAAGGCTATAGTCGTAGTAAACTTATACGGACAAAGCGCAAAAATGGATGAATTGAATGATATTGCCCGGAGATTTGCTGTCCCGATTGTTGAGGATGCTGCTGAATCATTAGGCTCGACCTATAAACATAAAAAAAGTGGAACATTAAGTGAAATTGGTATTTACTCATTTAATGGGAACAAAATCATTACAACTTCTGGTGGAGGGGCATTAATTTCAAATGATGAAGAAATCGTAAATCAGGCAAGATTTCTAGCTACCCAAGCAAAAGACAAAGCTCCTTATTACCAACATTCGCAAGTCGGTTTCAATTATCGAATGAGCAATGTTAGCGCTGGGATTGGTCGTGCACAACTTGAAGTGCTAGATCAGCGAGTAGAACGTAGAAGGGAAATTTTTGATTATTATAAACAAGAATTGAACCAACTGAAAGGTATCCATTTTATGCCAGAATTAAAACAGACGACATCGAACCGCTGGTTAACTACATTAACGATCGACTTAAGCGAGTATCGTATTAGCCCGCGAGAATTTATGTTGAAAATGGAGTCCGTGAATATTGAAACACGAGTTTTATGGAAACCCCTTCATATGCAACCATTATTTTCTGATTGTCAATTCTATAAACACCCTCTCAGTTCGGAAGTAATAAGTGAAAAATTGTTTGAAACAGGTCTCTGTTTGCCATCGGGGACGAATATGTCTGAGACTGATCAAGAAAGAGTTGTCGAAGAAATGAAAAAAATATTTAATAGTAACCGTAAACCTGTTTATGTATTCAATTGGAACAAGCAAAAGGGTATGCGAGCAAAAGTCCAACGTAAGACAATTTGAGTTACTTCAAAACTAGATAGGAGGTAATCTAATTGACAAAAGTCAAAGTGTTATTATTAGCTTCCATATCGCCTATGATCGAAAGCTTTAATCAGGAGAATATTTCTTTGTTGCAGAACAAGGGCTGCGAGGTACATGTCTTGGCCAACTTCCAAGATCCGAATAATGAAATGCTTCAAAAAAACATGGAGTTCAAGAAAAAACTGGAACGAAATAACATTAAAGTTTTCGATGTACCGATCCAAAGAAAACCGTTCTCTTTTGGCAACATATCGGTCTATCAAAAAATTAAAAGTATTCTTCATCAAGAAGATTACACCTTTATTCATTGCCACTCGCCAATAGGAGGAGTATTAGGACGACTTGCCGCAAGATATACGCATAATAGAAAGACAAAAGTGATTTATACTGCTCACGGATTTCATTTTTTTAAAGGAGCACCTGTAAAAAATTGGCTTATTTTTTACACGGTTGAAAAATTACTTTCTTCGTATACGGATTACTTGATCACAATCAATCCAGAAGATTATCATAACGCTATAAATAGGCATTTTAAAATGAATGAAATTGAATTGGTAAATGGAGTAGGAATAAATCTCGAAAAATTTAAACCGACATCAAACTATTATAGAAGATATCTAAGAGAACTATATGGTTATTCAGAAGAGGATATTCTATTGATTTATGTGGCGGAGCTTTCAAAAAACAAGAATCAAACGCAAGCCATAAATATGATGAAAACTTTAATTGAAAAATTCCCTCAAACTAAATTACTTCTTGTGGGAGACGGGGATGATCATACTCGTTATTCCAATATGATCCATCAAATGGGGTTAACTAAACAAGTACATTTATTAGGTTATCGCAAGGATATTGTAAACTTAATGAGCCTTTCTGACATCGCTATCTCGACATCTCGGCGAGAAGGACTACCTGTTAATGTAATGGAGGCCATGGCTATTGGACTGCCACTAGTTGTTACGAATTGTAGAGGGAATAGGGACCTTGTTCAAAATGGTGTAAATGGATATATTGTAGAAATCGATAATTATGAAACATTAGAAGATAAGATAATCAGGTTGATCCAAAATGATAGACTACGTACCAAATTTGGAAAAAGGAGCACCCGATTTATTTCCCCGTACAAAATTCAAAATGTCAATAATCAGATGAGTGATATATATGAAAAATATATGGTTGAAAACTTTTCCTCTCAACAGATCATCGATTCAAAAATCAACTAGATTATTAATATGATAGTATCTCTATCGCAAATCTAAGAAGTATATCAGTTTATAGATATAATTCAGTGTTATACTATCTCGAATTTTGGGAGTGGTTTTGATGAAAGTATCACAATATATTAAGACATTTAGTGTAATTGGTTTGGAATTAATATTACTAATTCTGTCTGGTATTGTTACGTACACTATTCTGGTTCCGTATGTTGATTTACCCATCAATTATTATTTCTATTTTATACTCAATGTTTTTTGGCTCTATACAGCTATGACAGTTTTTCTAAAGATATCTTCCAGTTTATACCGCTATACGAGTCTGAAAGATATGATTAGAATATTTTTGACTATATCAATTAGTTTTACAAGTGTAGGGCTGATTGGATTAATAACTAATCGAACGATCAGTATTCGATTTATTATTGTTTCTTATATGTTATTTCTTTTACTCGTTTTTGGAGAACATGTTCTCATACGATTAGTCTATGAAAAACATCAAAAGAAAAGAATGAAGTTCAAGGGGTCAAATAAAATCAATACATTAGTTGTAGGTGCTGGTGAGGGGGGGAAATTATTTATACAGCAAGTTCAGAAAAACTCTCCAAATTTAAAAATTATTGGAGTGGTAGATGATGAGTATTATTTACAACACAAGACAATACTGGGGGTTCCTATCATAGGAAATACGGAATCTATTCCAAGAATAGTTGCAGAAAAAAAGGTTGATCAAATCTCCATTGCCATTCCATCATTAAAGTCGCAAGATTTGGAACGAATTTATTCAATATGCAAAAAAACAACGACAAAAGTCAATTTGATACCTTCAGTAGAAGAAGTAATGGAAGGTAAATTATCGGTACAAAGGTTTAGAGAAATAGATATAGTTGAGTTATTAGGACGAGACGAAGTAACGTTGGACACGGAAATGATAAAGGAAAATATCCGAGGAAATGTCATATTAGTAAGCGGAGCTGGGGGATCAATAGGTTCTGAGATTTGTCGGATACTATGCTCAATGAATCCTCAAAAACTCATTCTTCTTGGCCATGGAGAAAATTCGATTTATAAAATTCAAGGGGAACTAAACAAAGCTTACGTTAATCGGATAAATATCGTTCCGATCATAGCAGATATCCAGGATAAGAAAAGGATAATGCAAGTGATGAGAATGTTTAATCCGGATGTGGTCTATCACGCCGCTGCTCATAAACATGTTCCTATGATGGAATCAAATCCATATGAAGCAATTAAAAACAATGTTATCGGGACTAAAAATATGGCAGAAGCAGCAAAAGAAGTAGGCGTTGATACTTTTGTAATGATTTCTACGGATAAAGCTGTAAATCCACCTAATGTTATGGGGGCAACGAAGAGAATTGCGGAGATGATCGTGACATCTTTAAATGAACCAGGGAAAACCAAATTTACAGCCGTACGATTTGGAAATGTTTTGGGAAGTAGAGGAAGTGTGGTTCCGTTATTCAGCGAGCAAATTTCATCAGGGGGGCCAGTAACAGTGACTGACAAACGAATGATGAGGTATTTTATGACGATACCTGAAGCTAGTCGCTTAGTTATTCAAGCAGGTACCTTAACGCAAGGTGGAGAAATTTTTGTGTTGGATATGGGGAAACCAGTCAAAATAGTAGATTTAGCGAAACGCATGATTAAATTATATGGATATTCTGATAGTGAAATCTCCATTGTGGAAACGGGAATTCGACCAGGGGAAAAATTATATGAGGAATTGCTGGTAGGATCTGAAAAAACAGGAGTAAAAGTATACGATAAAATTTTTGTTGGTCGAGCAGTTAAAGGCTCTATTCCCGAAGCGATTGAATTTTTAACCAGTTTGGAAAATGAAGAGGATCATATCGTAAAAGCAGCATTGTTACATTATTCAAATGAAATACTTACCGATAATGAAATTCAAATGAATACAAAATCAGTAGTAAATTCAGAAAAAAAACTAGAAGCAAAACCTGTTTTACAAAAAGGTTAGTTAACGAAATAACTAATACCATGATAAAAATTAATAACCGATTGAAAAGAACGTATTGGAAAGGGGGGGTGTAATATGCGCAGTAAACAAGCTTTTAAGAGTATTTTATCTTCTGGATTGCTGCTTGCTGTGACTATTTTGACCGGTTTTGCGGTGCCGCGCCTAATGTTAGAGTATTTTGGGTCTGAACTAAATGGTTTAATAGCATCGATTACTCAATTTCTAGCGTATATGGTGATAATGGAAGCCGGTCTAGGAGGAGTAATTCGAGCTGCTTTGTATAAGCCATTGGCGGATGGAAATGAAAGGGCAATAAGTTCTATTATAAAGGCTACTCAAAATTTCTTTAAATTTGTAGGTTACTTTTTTGTAGGTTACCTATTTCTTTTGGCACTGATCTATCCGTATTTTGTAAAGGAATCATTTGACTTTGTCTTTACACTCTCCTTAGTTGTCATAATGGGTGTCAATATGTTTTTCCGATATTATTTGGGAATCACTTATCAGATCCTACTCGAAGCAAGTCAAAAAAAATATATCACAGATATATTTCAGCTGATAACAGTTTTAGCGAGTACAGGTTTAACAATTTTTCTTATAGTTTCTGGAGTATCTCTTCATATCATTATGTTAAGTATGCTGTTCATTTATATCTTGCATCCATTTTTATTGAAATGGTACGTGAAGAACCATTATCACTTAATTAGGGATATTTCACCGGATAAAACTGCTTTAAAACAAAAATGGGATGGATTCGGACATCACGTAGCCTATATCGTTCATATCAATACAGACATTACATTATTAACAATATTTACTAATATTAAAGAAGTGTCTGTCTACGCTGTCTATTATATGGTTGTCGCAAGTGTCCGCAATATCGTCTATTTATTCTCTCAAGGAGTAGATGCGGCTTTTGGAAATATAATTGCCAAACAAGAAAAAGAATCATTGAAAGGAAATTTTGAAATATATGAATTTTTAATTTTTGCAATCACAACAATTATGTTTACGGCAACGGGTATCTTGATTATCCCCTTTATTAAGATTTATACTTCAGGTATTTACGATGTTAATTATATAAGACCAGAATTTGCTGTAATTCTTATTCTCGCAGAAGCAATCTATTGTATCCGTAATCCCTATAATATAGTTATTAAAGCGGCAGGACATTTTAGACAAACTCGAAATATTGCAATCATCGAGGCAGTCATAAATATTATTGTCTCTGTTATTTTCGTGTTACGGTTCGGCCTGACTGGAGTAGCCATAGGGACCTTCAGTGCAATGTTATATAGAACTTTAAGCGAAGTTTATTATTTATCTAATGAAGTTATCTATCTTAGTATAAAGGCGTTCATTAAAAAAATACTTGTATTTTCCTTTAGTTCAGCGGTAACGATTTTAATTGCACAATGGTTACCTTCATATGAACTAAGTACATTCAGTTATTGGATTCTCTACGCTTTGCAAATTACAATTTTAGCCATTTCAGTTACTTTATGTATATCACTGTATTTTTATAAAAAAGAATTGATCAGCATTTTTTATTTATTCAAGTATTTAGTTCATGAAAAGTCAATTAATTGAAATGCATATACTTTCCATAAAACAAGTCTCAGTATTATTTGCTTCTAAGCAAGAAGAAAATAGTTTTAAGGTTTATATTTTGAAAGGATAAAGAAATTATCTTAGGTAAATGGAGGTGATTTTTTTGGAAGAGTTGGCACTTAAAGAGAATCAGAGTAATCATAGTTTGAAAATAACCATCATGTTTGTGGGGCTATTGTTAAATCAATCGAACGTTTTATTTGGATTGAATCTATCCATTGCAGACATCATAATGGTGATTGCCTTTATTTTATTATTAGTTAAGAACCAATTGTTTTTCCCTTCTTATTACTTACTGTTTTTCTTTGTTTTTTCATTTTTATTAATTGTAAACTCTGTTTTTATTATTCCCAGAGAATATGGGATGCCAATTTCTAATGTAGGCGTTATTCGAGACTATATAAAAATATGCACATTATTTTTATATTTTATATTAGCTTTTCATGTGGTCAGGTTGAACCTTTTAGAAGTTTTCTTAAAATACTTTTTGATTTTTTCAGTATTTGTAGGAAGCCTTGGAATTGTTATTATGCTAGTGTATCCTGTCCCCTTTCTATCACATATTCTATTGTTTGGTGAGACTAGACTAACTGGATTTATGAACGATCCTAATTATTTTTCAATTATTCAAATTGCTGCTTTGTCTATTGCATTAGGAATAAAAATCCCGAACAAGTTTTTGAGATACAGTAGCGTAACTATCTTGATAATCTCAGTATTGCTTTCCGGGTCCAAAACAGGTTTTATAACCTTGGCCGGTTTCTTGGTTTTAAAACTAGTTCATAAATTACCGAGGAAAAAAATGAGAAAAAACACGGTACTGCTCGTACTACTTTTCTGTACAATCATTTCTCTTTCAACATTATTTATAACCGTTAGTTTGCTACCTTTCCTACAAACTATTTCTAAAGAGTATCCTACAATAGGAAGAGTTCTATTATTACTGACGAACTTTGAAGAAGCCGTTTCTCAAGATGGATCGGGTAGGGGACTGCAGTGGGAAGTTGGTTTGGAAGTGATGAAAAGTACACCACTAAATGGAGTAGGCATCGGTGATAATTATTTGACTTTAGCAAGGGAAATCAATAGGACTGCAAACTTAGCTCATAATACGTATATTCAAATAGCAGCAGAATGGGGACTGTTGATAACAAGCGTAATATTAGCTTACTTTTTCGTTATGGTATCATCAACAAATCATTCAAATGAAACAAAGCAGCAAAAAATTGTGAATGAAATGTTTTTTATTTTTCTTGTTAGCTCGTTGGCTATTTCATTTAATTATTCCAGATTGTTTTGGATGCTAGTAGGAATGAAAACTTACTTTTTTTTATACGAAAGACAACGGCAATCCAATCAAACTAAGGACTCAAAAATAAAAAGAAACGAATATTAAGGAGGAAAAGCATATGAATGGGACAATAGGTTTTATAGAACTTATAAAATTAATAAAAAAAAGATGGTATATTTTATTTTTCACTTTCTTATTTGGATTTTTTTCGGCGTATTCAATTAGTGCTTACTTTATGGCTCCCCAATATTCCTCTTCAACAAATATGCTAGTAAGTCGTAACTTAAATGGACAACAAAATGTGAATATTCAAGAAATAGAAACCAATATTCAGTTGATAAATACCTATCGAGATGTCATAAGTGATTCTGTTGTATTAAGTCAAGTAATCGAAGCTATACCAGGGATATTGACTGAAGAGGAGCTTTCAAAGAAAATCAAAGTTAATATTCAGGAAAACTCTCAAATATTTGAAATTGAAGTAATCGATACGGATCCAGCAAGAAGTGCTGAAATAGCAAATTTAGTAGCCATAACTTTTAAAGATAATATAGATGACATTATGAATATAGACAATGTTGCAATATTATCACCTGCTGTTTCTAATAACGAGCCAGTTTCACCCAATATATTATTTAATAGTGTCATCGGTGCAATATCTGGGATTTTTATAGGTATCGCTGTGATTCTTCTACGTGAAATGCTGGATACTAAAGTACATGATGAGAAGTTTATCACAGAAGAATTAGACTTGTTACGGTTGGGCAGTATATCTTCAATAAAAAATAATGAAAAAGTTTCTATTCAAACCGTAATCAAAAATCCAGAAATTAATGCACCTGTAGAATCGGATAGGGGCAATCGCATTAGCAGTAGCCATTTAAATAGGCAATAATTGTGAGAGGAGCTAAAATTATGTTTAATCAACAAGTAGAAAAGGGAAAAAGTTCTCAAAATCTAATCACACTCACTCACCCGCACTCAACGGTTTCTGAGGAATTTAACACGGTGAGAACGAATCTTCAATTCACAATGGTTGAAAAGCCAATTAAAACGATCCTATTCACATCATCAATTCCGGATGAAGGGAAAACAACTACTATAGCAAATGTCGCAATTTCTTTCGCTAAACAAGGAGGGAAAGTGCTATTAGTCGATGCAGACCTTCGAAATGCAAGTATTCATCAGATGTTTCAACTGAATAATGTCAATGGATTGACCACCTTACTAACAAATTCAACTATCCCTCTGGACTTGGTTATAAAGCATTCAAATCAATCGAATCTCGATATACTTACCAGTGGTCCATTGCCTCCGAATCCGTCCGAACTATTAGGTTCGGATTTAATGGAATCGGTGATAGGAAGGTTGAAAGAAAAATATGATTTCATATTTTTTGATGCCCCACCAATTTTACCTGTATCAGACGCACAAATATTGGGATCTAAAGTTGATGGGACCGTTTTGATTATTAAGCAAGATTTTACTAATAAAACAGATGTTTTTCATTCCCAAGAGTTGTTAGAACAATCCCATGCGAAAATATTAGGAGTAATATTTAACGATAAAAAAAGGATGAGGAAAAATGATAATGGGTATTATGGTTACAATCAATAATATCTTTTTTGAAAGAACAAAAGAATTAAAAGTATAATGATGGATAGATAAACTATTCATAGAAAGAAGATGTCACTTAAAACAGACTGTTTTCTTTGATGATTTTCACAAATTTCACTGAACTGGGAAAATTGTGAAGAGGGAAATCGTTGGTGTTTCTTTTGACTCCTAAGGACCGGGTGTTAAACTAACAGTAGATAGAAGAAACTAAATTATAAAGAAAGGAGTGAAAAATATGAATGAATTATTTCCATCTAATCGTGACTTTTGGGATATGGGTAAACGCTTTTTTGATTCTTCATTTGATGACATGTTCTCCCGTTCAAATGCATTTAAGGCTGATATTCGCGAAACAGAAAATAGTTATTTGCTAGAGGCAGATCTACCTGGTATGGAAAAAGAAGATATTGAAGTAGACTACCATGACAA
Organism: Lacticigenium naphthae DSM 19658; assembly: GCF_000425865.1. Taxonomy (GTDB): domain Bacteria; phylum Bacillota; class Bacilli; order Lactobacillales; family Carnobacteriaceae_A; genus Lacticigenium; species Lacticigenium naphthae. The sequence goes on along the minus strand of NZ_AUEG01000002.1, from coordinate 132,462 downwards.
TGTGTTATCTATTTCTGCTTCTCATGAATCTGGAAAAGATGAAACCGATGAAAAAGGAAATTACATTCGCCGAGAAAGACAATCCAGTCACTATAGCCGTCAATTCTTGTTGAAAGATGTGAAAGCTGAAGATATTTCAGCCTCTTTTAATAATGGGGTCTTGACAGTCCAACTACCTAAACATGATTCAGAGACTAAACCTTCTACAAAAATCGATATTAAATAAAGAAAATAACAGTGACAGAATTTTTAGTGAAATTCTGTCACTGTTATTTATAAACGATGGGACACCCAAATTTATCAGGGTGTTTTTTTGTATGAAATAGTATGAATCGATCTGCTTTGTTCAGTGAGGTTTTCTTACATAAACCATTTGAATGTGGGGGATGTCATCTTCCAGGAAAGATTCGCCAACGCTTTGAAAACCATGCTTTTCATAAAAAGATTGAATGTAAGTTTGGGCAGCCAGTTCGATTTTTTTGTCTGGATGTTCGGTCAGGATATAATCCAACGAACGTTTTAATAGTTCATCACCTAATCCTGTGCCCCTTTGGGATTGCTGAACCAGGACACGTCCAATTGCTACTTTGGTAGGTTCGATAATCAGCCTTGCATAGGCTTGAATCTGTCCAGCTTCCATTTTGAAAATGTGCAGACTTCTTAAATCGAGGTCATCGACTTCTGGATAAGGACAAGTTTGTTCCACAACAAAAACAGCCACACGTTCTCGGTAAATTGCATGAAGTTCCTTTACAGTCAAGTCATCAAAAGCTTTAATGCTCCACATATGATTCCCCCTACTTTCTGTTCGCTTTTTTGTTTATACTAACACAATAGAGGAAAAGAAAGGAAGAATAAAATGAAGAAACTCGGGTTTATTGGATGTGGAAATATGGGTGAAGCCATGCTCGCGGGAATAGTAACTCAAAATACTATCGATCCAAAAGACATTGTCGTGAGTACCAGGACAGAAGAAAGTGGAAATAGGCTCAAACAAATTTATGGTATCAGTCTTGCTAAAAGTAATCAAGAAGTAGCCGAAAATAGTGAAATGATTTTTTTAGCGACGAAGCCAATGAGTTACCCCACCATTTCAACAGAAATCAAAGAGCTGGATCTGACGGATAAAGTCTTTATCAGCGTAACGCCCAACTACACGTTGCCACAACTGCGCGAGTTGTTTGGATCACCGGCCTATGTTGTCCGGACGATGCCGAATACGCCTTCACAAGTAGGGCTTGGTGTAACGGGAATTGCTTTTCCAGATGAATTTCCTTTAGATAAAAAGGAAAGGATACTGGGGTTGTTTGACAGCTTTGGAGTGGCTATTGAAGTAGAAGATAAATGGATGGCGGCAGTCGGATCTCTGGCTGGATCTGCGCCTGCATTTATTTATATGTTGATCGAAGCGATGGCAGAAGAAGGTATGCACTTAGGAATGCCTAGCCACTTAGCGTATAAAACAGCAGCATTAGCTGTAAAAGGATCCGCAGAAATGGTGTTGCAGTCGGATAAGCATGTTGCCCAACTACGAGATGAGGTTTCTAGTCCGGGTGGAACGACGATCGAAGGGATCATTGCCTTAGAAAAAAGTGGATTTAAGGGCGTTTGGATAGACGCTTTGGGCCAGACAGCGAAAAAATTTAGAGAGTTAGAAGAAAAAGAAAAATAAGGTAAAAGTTTTTGATAGAGAAAAAGCCCACCAAAATAAATTTTGGTGGGCTTTTTCTTTGGAGAAGGTGACTCTTTACTTTGCGTTTGTGTCACCGTAATAAGCTTGGTTGAGGACTTCTCTTAATTCACTAATTAAGGGTTGTTTTGGATTGGCAGTTGTACATTGGTCTTCAAATGCTAATTCTGCAAGGCGATCTCCGTCACGTTTCAATTGTTCCTCTGTGACACCTTGTTCTTTGAAGCTCATTTTGATACCAACATCCTCGCCTAATTTGTTTACTTCTGTTGCAAGCGATTCAACTAATTCTTCGGTTGTATTTCCTGCAAATCCCAAGTAACGTGCAATCATTGCATAATCTTCATGTGCTCTGAAGTATTCATATTTTGCCCACATCGTATGTTTTTGCGGGTCGATTGCATTGTAGCGAATAACGTGTGGAAGTAAGATTGCATTAGTCCGTCCATGGATCAATCCCCAAATTCCGCCGACCTTATGAGCGATGGAGTGAGATATTCCAAGGAAGGCATTGGCGAATGCCATACCGGCAATGGTTGAAGCGTTGTGAATTTTTTCGCGAGATTCTTCGTCTCCGTATTCGACAGAGTTGCGTAAGTGATCAAAGACTAATTTGATAGCTTGTAAACTTAATCCTTTGGTATAGTCACTTGCTAGAACAGAAACATAAGATTCGATTGCATGAGTTAATACGTCCATACCTGTATCAGCCGCAACAGATTTAGGTACACTGTAGACAAATTGTGAGTCGATGATCGCTACGTCTGGTGTTAAAGCATAATCAGCTAGTGGGTATTTAATGTGTGTTTCGCTGTCTGTGATAACGGCAAATGGTGTAACTTCAGATCCTGTACCAGATGTTGTTGGCACACAGACTAATTTTGCTTTAGACATAGGATCGATTTTGTAGGTACGTTTGCGGATATCTAAATACTTCTGTTTTGCTCCAAAGAAGTCAGCTTCTGGATGTTCATAGTATAACCACATAGCTTTCGCAGCATCCATTGGAGATCCTCCACCGATAGCAATAATAGTATCCGGTTGGAAGTCGTTCATTTTTTCTACGCCTCTATTTACTGTATTTGTAGAAGGGTTTGGTTCCACATCAGAGAAGATAGTGTAAGCAATACGATTATTGCGTTGTTTCAATTGCTCGATAACCGTATTGACATAACCCAATTTCATCATTCCATCATCACAAACGATAAAGACGCGTTCTATGTCACGCATGTCTCTCAAGTAACGGATTGAGTTTTCTTCAAAGTAGATACGATCTGGTAATCTAAACCATTGCATATTATTTCTCCTTTTCGCAATTGTTTTAATGTTTAATAAGTCGAATGATGAAACATTATGAGAAACAGAGTTTCTACCATAAGTTCCACAACCCAAGGTTAGTGATGGGATGTTGTGATTATATAAGTCACCGATCCCACCTTGTGAAGAAGGAGAATTCACTAAAATACGACAAGCTTTCATTTGTTTTCCAAATTCTTCTACCAATTGATTGTCTCTTGTATGAATGGCTGCAGAATGCCCAAGACCATCTAAATCGAGCATTTTTTTACATAAATCAAAACCATGTTCATGTGATTCAGCTTTCATCATTGCCAAGACAGGAGAAAGCTTTTCGCGTGACAATGGATAGTCAGGACCAGCTCCTTCAAGTTCAACAATAAGCATTTTAGTTGTTTCAGGGACTTTGATTCCAGCTAAAGCAGCAATGCCACGTGCATGCATACCTACAATTTTTGCGTTTACACCTGTTTTATTTTCATTCAGCATAACTTTTTCTAATGCACTTAACTCGTCTTGTTTCACAAAATATACATTTCGTGCTAAAAATTCTTTTTTGACGTCAGCGTAGATTTCTTTGTCAACGATAACAGCTTGTTCAGAAGCACAAATCATACCATTGTCAAATGTTTTAGAAACAATGATATCATTTACTGCACGTTTGATAGGAGCGCTTTTTTCGATATAAGAAGGGACATTTCCGGGTCCAACGCCTAAGGCTGGTTTTCCAGTTGAGTAAGCTGCTTTAACCATTGCAGAACCACCTGTTGCTAAAACAACAGCAACATCTGGGTGATTCATTAAACCAGCTGTTTTTTCCATTGAGCCGTTTTCGATCCATTGGATACAATGTTTAGGAGCTCCGGCTTTAATAGCAGCTTCATATAGAATTCTAGCTGTTTCGATTGAACAAATTTCTGCACTTGGATGGAAAGAAAAGATGATGGGATTTCTTGTTTTAATTGCGATCATAGCTTTGAAGATCGTTGTAGAAGTTGGATTGGTAGTTGGTATGAGACCGGCTACCACACCGACGGGAGCAGCTACTTTTATAATTTGATCGACTTCATTGTCTTCGATGATATCACAGGTTTTATTTTTTTTGATTACATGCCAAATATTTTCTGAAGCATATAAATTTTTCATGCATTTATCTTCGTAAACGCCACGGCCAGTTTCTTCCACAGCCAATTTAGCTAAATCCATATGTTTATCAACTGCAGCTAAGGCCATCTGATGAACAATATGGTCGACCTCTTCTTGATTAAATGTTTCGAGTACACTTAAAGCTTCTAGACCTCTTTGAGTTAATGTATTTACGACTGTTTGTGCGTCTTCTGTAACTTGTTTATCTTTTTTCTCAGTTGTTTTTGTAGCCATCTTGACTCCCCCTTGGATTTGTTATCTTGTTCACAAGACCAATTATAGAGGGTGTTTCAAACAAAAACAACTGTTTGTTACTTATTTCACAATAAAAATAAGAGGTGAGAAAAGTGAGCAACCTTTTGTTTCACGCTTACATTTTTGGTTTAATCAACAATGCGTAAACTGAAACAACTAGTTTGTGAAATAAATAACAATAACACAAATGTTTTTTTCACTAATCAAATTCTCATTTTCGTCTTACTATCATGATTTTTCCATTCAATAATACTGTTTCGGAAAAAACAGAAGGGAAAATGATCAGGGAAAAAGTATGTAGACAGAGAAAACTATAAATGGAAAAAGTGTAGGGTGTTTTATGTTTTATATGTGTGGCCTACATGCAATAATAGATGAAGGACACAAAGAGCTGTTCTTATATATCGTAAAGCAGGATTCATGGTAGAAAGTTTGCTAAGAGATGGATTTTCCGCTAAATGAAAATAGAAAAATGTTTTTCAAGTAACTTGTTTAAAAGAAAAGATAGTGCTAAAAATTGGGAAGGAGGATTTTTATGCCATACGTACGGATCGATTTGTTGCAGGGACGCACAAAGGAACAAATACAACAGTTAATGGAAGACGTTGTCGAAGCAGTCGTGAAAAATACGAATGTCTCAAAAGAAAGTGTTCATGTGATAGTGAATGAACTGCAAAGAACACACTTAACAAAAAATGGAGAATACATGGGATGATTTCATTAAATTAAAAAAGGGCAATCGCATTTATATAAGCGATTGCTCTTTTTTAGATTGTTGGAAAATTATTCGTTTAAATGAACTTTATGTTCATATTGTGCCGGGTTAACTAATGTATCTTGAACCGGACACATTTTATCAACAAATTCGATGAAATCGTTGATCTCTTCTAAACTATTATCAGCATCGACGTAGAAATGAGAAACAATTTTGGAAAATCCAATTTTAGCTTCAGGATTTTTTCCTAAATAACCATCTGGATCAAAATCTCCTTCGAAATCGATCCGAATGTTGTTTAAATTAATGTTGTGGGGTTTTGCATAAGCTCTAGCAGTAATACATTTACATCCTCCTAAGGATGCTAGTAGAGTTTCTAAAGGATTCATTCCTTTATCGGTTCCGCCCATGCCTATAGGTTCATCGATGATTATTTCGTGTTTCCCTGAAGTTGCCGTTACCTTAAATCCCTTTTTAGACTCGGTCGTTGTTTTAATTGTCATATTGGCCATGAAATACCCTCCTTATTCTTTGTGATCACCATATCATGTGTAATTGAAAGGTGCAATTTATTTACCCTTTTGACCTCACAGAAAGCACTCAAATAAGTGGGTCAACAATCATTTTATCTATATTTCAATTAAGAACAGAGTACTCATTCGAGGGAAATAAATCAACGCTCTATTTTATTATTCTTATAGTAAAAAATTGCTTAAAACCATTGTATTTAGTAGTTATTTGATATAGAGTTAAAAAAGATGTGTTGTGAAACAAAAATGTTTCACGTAAAGCTATAAAGGAGTTTTGGAATATGAATCCGGAAGAATTTAAAGCTGAACTTCAAAAACGTGGCTTGCCGATTACGGAAGAAAAAATGAAGCAGTTTGCTGATTATTTGAAGTTGTTACAGGAGTGGAACCAAAAAATTAATTTAACTGCGATTACCGAAAAAGAAGAAGTCTATTTAAAACATTTTTATGATTCGTTGACTGCGGGATTATACGTAGATTTTAGTCAAGGGGTCCACAGTCTATGCGATGTAGGCTCAGGTGCTGGGTTCCCTAGTATCCCCCTAAAAATACTTTATCCCGAAATAAGTATTACGATAGTCGATTCATTGAATAAACGGATAAAATTTTTAGAAGCGTTAACAACTCAATTAAAGCTTGAGGGTGTACACCTTTATCATGATCGAGCAGAAATTTTTGCGCATAATAAAGCCTTTCGTGAAAGCTTTGATGTTGTGACGGCTCGAGCGGTTGCGCGAATGAGTGTATTATCCGAATTGTGTTTGCCCTTAGTAAAAAAAGGCGGGAAATTTCTAGCTATGAAAGCTGCCAATACAGAGGAAGAATTACAAGATGCCAATAAAGCGATCACTTTACTTGGTGGTAAATTAACTGAAGATATTTCTTTTGTCCTTCCGCACGATGCCGGAGAGAGACATATCGTAATGATTGAAAAAAGAAAAGAAACACCGAATAAGTATCCGAGGAAACCAGGTTTGCCAAACAAAAAACCGATAAAATAGAACCGAGTAAACTCGAACAAAAAATGGAGGATAAAGTATGGCACGTATTATTGCCGTTGCAAATCAGAAGGGCGGAGTAGGTAAAACCACTACGACTGTTAATTTAGGTGCTTCTCTTGCTCATTTAGGAAAACGTGTACTTCTCATTGATATGGATGCTCAAGGAAATGCTACGAGTGGACTAGGCATCCGTAAGGGTGAAGTTGGTCAAGATATCTATGATGTATTGATCAATGAAACCCCCCTAGAAGATGTCATTCAAGATTCTAGTCGAGAAAACCTGTCTGTAGCTCCTGCGACCATTCAATTGGCTGGAGCCGAAGTAGAGTTAACGACTTTAATGGCTAGAGAGACACGTTTAAAAGCAGCTATTCATACAGTTGCTGGATCTTATGATTATATTCTTATCGATTGCCCACCATCACTTGGGCACTTGACGATCAATGCGTTCACAGCTAGTGATTCTGTTTTGATTCCAGTACAATGCGAATATTATGCCTTAGAAGGACTCAGTCAATTGTTGAATACCGTCCGTCTAGTGCAAAAACACTTTAATCCAAACCTCAAAATTGAGGGTGTATTGTTAACAATGTTAGATGCACGGACTAACTTAGGCTACGAAGTAGTAGAAGAAGTGAAGAAATATTTTCGTGAAAAGGTCTATAAAACCATTATTCCTCGAAATGTACGTTTGTCTGAAGCTCCAAGTTATGGCTTATCGATCATTGATTATGATATGAAATCCAAAGGGGCCCAAGTCTATCAAGAATTGGCGAAGGAAGTGAGTCAAAATGGTGAATAAAAAAGGTAAAGGACTCGGCAGAGGAATCGATGCTTTTTTTGGAGATATTCCTGAATTAGAAGATGTTGAGTCGAAAGATGAACGTGTTCAGCAGATTCCATTGACTGAAATTCGCCCAAATCCGTATCAGCCGAGAAGAAATTTTGATCCAACTGCTTTAGAGGAATTGGCGGAATCAATCAAGGAAACCGGCGTTCTGCAGCCGATCATCGTGCGTGAATCTTCTGTCAAGGGATACGAGATCATTGCCGGAGAGCGACGCTTCCGTGCTTCTAAATTAGCCGAGAAAGAAACCATTCCTGCAATCGTCCGTGAACTTGACGAAGAAAAGATGATGCAAGTGGCTATCTTAGAAAACTTGCAACGCGAAGATTTAACTTCATTAGAAGAAGCTGAAGCCTATTCTTTATTAATGAACAAACTTGGATTGACGCAAGAAGAAGTGGCTAAGCGATTAGGAAAAAGCAGACCGTATATTGCCAACTATCTTCGGTTATTGGGTCTGCCTGACGAGGTCAAACAGTTATTGCAGCACAATGAATTGTCTATGGGGCAAGCGAGAACGTTGCTTTCTTTAAAAAACAAAACAAAGATGGCTACACTAGCTAAGAAAGCTATCAAAGAGAGCCTGACGGTCAGACAATTGGAACAGCTTGTTATCCAAATGAATGAACCAAAAAAAGAAAAACAAGTAAAAACACAAGAAAAACCTTTTTATATCCGTGAAAGCGAAGAACGGTTGATGGATAAATTTGGCACGGGTGTAGTCATTCGTGATAAAAAAGAAAAAGGGAAGATAGAAATAGAATATGTTTCAACAGAGGATTTGACCCGAATACTTGAATTGTTAGATATTCAATTAGACTCTTAAAGAAACTGAATATCCAAGCAAAAGGAGAAAACTAATGGAAAAAAACTATGATTTACATGATTATGTCGAGATGAAAAAACCACATGCGTGTGGAGCCAATCATTGGGAAATCATCCGAATGGGTGCAGACATAAAAATACGTTGTGATAAATGTAATCATATAGTGCTCATGTCAAGACGTGATTTTGAAAAGAAATTGAAAAAAGTCAAAGCTAAAGAATCAGAATAAATTAGAGAAGAAAGAGTGAGAAAGTCTATGCCATTAACAGCAGGAATTGTAGGATTACCAAATGTAGGAAAGTCTACTTTATTTAACGCCATTACTAAAGCCGGAGCTGAAGCAGCCAACTATCCATTTGCTACTATCGATCCCAATGTGGGAGTCGTGGAAGTTCCGGATAAACGATTGGACCGCTTAGCAGAGCTGGTCAACCCTAAAAAAATTGTGCCGACGACTTTTGAATTTACAGATATTGCCGGAATTGTCAAAGGTGCCAGCAAGGGTGAGGGACTGGGTAACAAGTTTTTAGCCAATATTCGAGAAGTAGATGCTATTTGTCATGTCGTCCGTTGCTTTGACGATGAGAATATCACGCACGTAAGTGGACGAGTCGATCCCGTTGAAGATATCGAAACGATCAATTTAGAGTTAGCACTTGCAGATTTAGAGTCCGTAGATAAAAGAATTGCTCGGACAGCTAAAATTGCAAAAACAAAAGATAAAGATGCTGTAGCTGAACTCGCTTTGTTAGAAAAAATCAAACCGGTATTAGAAGAAGGAAAACCGGTCCGTATGTTGGAATTTAATGAAGATGAAGAGCCCATCGTCCGTTCATTTTTCTTATTGACCAGTAAACCAGTCCTATACGTGGCTAATGTTGCGGAAGAAGATGTAGCCGATCCCGAAGAGAATGAATATGTGCAACAAGTAAAGGCAATTGCTGATGAAGAAAATGCAGAGGTCATTGTTATTTCTGCTGCTATTGAAGAAGAAATTGCTGAATTAGAAGATGAAGAGAAAAAATTATTCTTGGAAGACCTGGGTATCAGCGAACCAGGACTAAATAAACTGATTCGTTCAGCGTATGATTTGCTTGGTCTTGCAACCTTTTTTACTGCTGGTGTACAAGAAGTTAGAGCCTGGACTTTCCACAAAGGCATGAGAGCACCACAGGTAGCTGGCGTTATTCACAGCGATTTTGAAAAAGGATTTATCCGTGCGGAAACTATTTCATTTGAAAATTATGATAAATATGAAAGTGTTCAAGCCGCGAAAGAAGCAGGTCTTTACCGTTCCGAAGGGAAAGAGTATATTGTAAAAGATGGTGACGTTTTACTTTTCCGCTTCAATGTATAAATCGGCAAATGCAATTAATTGAAAAATGTTTAGAGAGGGGCGAGAAGGTGAAGACTGAAAAAAAGGTGAATGATACGGTAGTCGAAATGGAAACAATGGAAAAAGAAAATACTGCGTTGTTTGAGAAATTAACGAATAAAAACAGACAATATATGGTGAAATTAAATCGTCGTTTGGAAATCGCGGGCATGACCGCAGAAGAAAGAACGATTGTGTTTAATGACATGTTAAAAGAAATCGTGGCTGAACAAAATAAAGGGGTCACTGCACGTCAATTATATGGGACCGTTACTGAACGCTCGAATGAATTGATTGCTTCTCCAGTTGAACGTAAACAAGAAAAAGGGGAACCATCAGAAAACTGGAAACTATACTTAGATGGGTCATTACTTCTTGGAGGTATGTTTGCGTTAGTTACAGGATTATCTTCTGTGTTTGGGGGAGATCCTCAAGCTGGGGGCATGGGATTGATCACGTTGCTCCTAAACTTCCTAATCGGAGGAGGGGTTGTTCTTGCAATAACAAAAAATGCTCCGGTCCCAGGAGAAAAAGGCGGATTAATTCGCTATTTACTCGTTTCTATAGCATCAATGTTTGTATGGATCATTTTAATGACATTAACCAGTGCGTTGATTCCGCCAACAATTAATGTATTCTTGCCAGGAACCGTTACATTGATTATTGGAGCAATTGCTTTTGGACTAAAATTCTATTTGAAGAAAAAATTAAATATAAAAGGTACATTAATTTAATCGAAAAACAGAAACTTTCCTGCTCATCTAAGCGGGGATTTTTTTGTTTGAAGAATTATTTTATCTGGATCAACAAGAGGATATCTTTAAGATCAGTATACAAAGCGAATAATGGAATGAGAATTTACAAAGGATAAAGAAATATGCTTGACGCCTAGGGTGTTTCTCTGATAGGTTTATAATTAAAAATTAAAAGTAAAAAATTGGAGGCTATTGAAGAATGGGAAATTGGGAAACGAAGTTTGTACAAAAGGGGTTTACGTTTGACGATGTGTTGCTAATACCTGCTGAGAGTCATGTATTACCAAACAATGTGGATTTAAGTATCAAATTATCTGAGGATATTATCTTAAACGTGCCTATTTTAAGTGCAAGTATGGATACAGTGACCGACGCCAATATGGCTATTGCTATGGCGCGCCAAGGTGGTTTGGGTGTAGTTCATAAGAATATGACTATCGCTGAACAAGCAGATGAAGTGCGTAAAGTGAAGCGGTCAGAAAGTGGTGTCATTATCGATCCATTCTTCCTTACTCCCGAGCAACCCGTGATGGAAGCTGAAAAATTGATGTCCCGTTATCATATTAGTGGGGTACCGATTGTCAACACATTAGAAGATGAAAAATTAGTGGGGATTTTAACCAATCGTGATATGCGGTTTATTACTGATTTTAGCGTCTCTATTGGAGAAGTAATGACAAAGGAACAATTGGTCACTGCCCCCAAGGGAACCTCCCTCAAAGAAGCAGAAGAGATTTTAAAACAACATAAAATAGAAAAGCTTCCGTTGATCGATGCTGAAGGACGTTTAAGTGGGCTTATCACAATAAAAGATATCGAAAAAATTAAACAGTATCCTCATGCAGCTAAAGATAAACATGGACGTTTGCTTGCAGCGGCAGCTGTTGGGATCACAAATGACACTTTTGATAGAGCGCGTGCGTTAATACAAGCTGATGTGGACGCAATTATTGTGGACACAGCTCATGGTCATAGTGCTGGAGTGATTCGAAAGATGAAAGAGATAAGAGAAACTTTCCCGAATGTTACTTTAATTGCTGGGAATGTGGCGACTGCTTCAGCGACGCGTGCTTTATTTGAAGCAGGTGCAGATGTAGTGAAAGTGGGCATCGGCCCGGGATCCATTTGTACAACACGAGTAGTTGCGGGTGTAGGTGTACCCCAAATCACTGCTATTTATGAAGCGGCAAGTGTAGCACGTGAACTTGGAAAACCCATTATTGCAGATGGCGGAATCAAATATTCCGGAGATATCGTTAAAGCCTTAGCTGCAGGCGGACATGCGGTGATGTTGGGCAGCATGTTAGCTGGGACGGATGAATCACCTGGTGAATTTGAAATCTATCAAGGCCGTCGCTTTAAAACATATCGAGGGATGGGCAGTTTGGGCTCAATGAAAAAAGGTTCGGGTGATCGGTATTTCCAAAGTCAAGTAACCGAAGCCAATAAAATGGTGCCAGAAGGAATCGAAGGACGCGTTGCCTATAAGGGCAGTGTTCAAGATATTATTTTTCAAATGGTTGGCGGGCTGCGTTCAGGAATGGGATATGTGGGAGCCGCAAGCCTTCAAGAGTTAAGAGAAAATGCCCAGTTTATTCAAATGACAGGTGCAGGATTGAAAGAATCGCATCCGCATGATGTTCAAATAACAAAAGAATCTCCAAACTATTCGATTTCTTAACACAATTGAATAGTTACCAAGACAAGCAGCTATTTTCAAAGTGAGCAATCAAACTTACTTTGAGAATGATATTCTGCTTGTCTTTTTTTGTATTGATTTTGTATCAATTAGATCAAAAAAATTCTTGACACTCTTCTGTATTAACCATATAATACACTGGAAGGTTGTATTAAGAACGTAATACAGTTGGAGCAGAATAAAAGCGAGGTGCAAGAATGAAGCAGACTTTCAATAGTCGCGATCCATTATATCTACAAGTAGTACGTCAATTTAAAGAGAAGATGGCCAACGGACAATACAAACCAGGTCAAGAAGTTCCTTCCCGTAGAGAACTGGCGAGTCAGCTCGGGATCAATCCGAATACAGCTCAGCGTGCCTATAAATTGATGGAGGAGGAAGATCTTGTGCATACAGGAAAAAATATGCCGAGTAAGCTGACGGGTGATCTTAAAAAGTTTAGCTTTGTAAGACAGGAATTGATTCAAGAGGCAGTCGATCAATTTATCGAGGTAGTAAAGTCTCTGGGCATTCCTTTAGAGGAAGCTCAAGAAGAATTGAGCAGACGTTATCAAGTAAATGGGAAAGCGAGTGAATCGGATGATTGAAGTAAAACAATTGAAAAAGAAATATGGAAAACGACACGTTCTCAAAGATATATCTTTTCAAGCGCACAAAGGGGAGATCACGTGTCTTATCGGTGTGAACGGTGTGGGAAAAACGACGATATTAAAGGGGATAATGAATTTAACTCCACTAAATGGAGGTATGGTTGAGATAGACGGCAAACCACTTACAAGCGAGCGCTATGAAGATATCACGTTCATCCCAGATACGCTCACAATGATGCCTTCCATGACAGTCAAACAATCGATGGATTTTATGAAAGACTATTATCGATCCTGGAATCCAAAACGGGCAGAAGATCTATTGACATTTTTCAAAATAAAAAAAGAAGAGCGGATTTCAGATTTATCCAAAGGGAATAAAGCAAAAGTGAATATGTTGCTGGGATTGGCTCTAGATGTAGATTACTTGTTAATGGACGAACCGTTTTCAGGCATTGATCTATTTAGCCGGGAACAAATTCTTTCCGTGTTCAGTAGCCATTTAGTAGAAGATCGCGGTGTGTTATTGACGACACATGACTTGACTGATTTTGAAACACTAGTGGATAAAGTGGTGTTGATCGATGATGGTCAGGTCGTGCGGGAATTTTATACAGAAGAAATGAGAGAAACGGAAGGGAAATCCGTTGTTGACGTTATGAGAGAGGTGTATCAATAACATGAATATATTTTTAAAATTATTGGCATTTGAATTTAATCGTTTTAAAAAAGGCTACCTCAGTTTGATCGGACTGACGTTTACTATTCAAGGAGTCGGGTTGTTTTTCCAGAGCCGAAGTTACTTATCCAAAGTGGAAATGCTCAAAGAAGAAGGAGTTTCCACGCAAGGAATTCTATCCCAATTAGGTCATTTTGATCTACTAAACTATACATACTCTCTGTGGTTTGTTGCACCGATAATGTTGGGAATAGTAGCATTGTTATTTTATAGCGTATTTATCTGGTATCGAGACTGGCTAGGGAAAAATACATTTATTTATCGGTTATTGTTGTTACCTGCAAAACGGATGTCTATTTATTTTGCGAAATTATTCACGATATTTCTTTCCGTATTAGGGTTAGTCAGTAGCCAGTATTTATTTTTACATGTATACAAGTGGCTGATTCCGTTGATCATCTCAGAAGAATTTACTCAAGTACAATCTATTGCCCAAGTAATTGAACAAGGAGCGTTCATGGTGTTCCTTTTTCCAAAAACTTTGCCATTTTTCTTTTTTGCCTATTTAACAGGATTGATGGTCCTGATGGTGCTGTTCACGTTGATATTATTTGAAAGAAGTTTTCATCTGAAGGGAATTTTGTTAGCTACAGGTTATGCTGGACTATCCTTGTTCATTTATTTCTCCCCGGCTATCTATCAACTATACACCCGAATAATTTTTGCAAACAGTGAAACATTTCTTTGGTTTTCGATCATGGGGATCGTTCTGATGGGACTATCCATACTCGTCAGCAACTTTTTACTCACCAAAAAAATTACAGTGTAAATAAGAAAGGATTATAAATATGAAACGATACGGACTGCTTCTCCTTACAATAATTTTATTTGTGAGTGCCTTTGGCTGGCATTATTTTTCAGTGGAAGCCACACATAATCAAAAACCGACTTTTTCTTATGTAACCAGTCGTGGAAATAAAGAATACGTAGAAAAGTTAAAACTTGTCGGATCGATTTACCAACCCGATAATGAATACAATCAAACAAACTTCATCCAAAAAGGAGAAGAGACGCTGTATGAGGAAGACTTTCCATTCCTCTATCAAATGGATACTGTTTTTTATGCACATCCCTCTTTTCAACGATTATATGAGAATTATCCAAACTTTGTAAAACGTAAAAATTATGGCAATTTCCTGATAGAAACACCCGAAACGATAGTCGAGGCAAGTGTGGATTGGGAGAAGCAACAATCGACTTCTACTACTATCCAAGTAGAAAAATTTAATAAAGAATCAGAAGATATAAAAAAATATACGTTCAATCTTCCTTTAGATAATCCTGCGGAATACAGCTACTTAGAATCGATAGAAGTCGTAGAGAATAAATTGATATTATTTCTTACTCACGTTGGTGAGAACAAATGGGAAGATGGAATGAACACGACTGCGGTAGAGCTGTTTGTTTATCAGATCGATTTAGAAACTGAAAAAATTGTATCAGCTGAACCTTTTTTAACGCAATTTCCGGCTACCGAATTTCCGGCAGAGACAAATGTCTCGGCCTTGAATTCAATCAATGGAGATGAAGACTATAAACAAAAAGAAAATAATCTATTCTTGATCAATCATGAGAATGAAGGGGAAACGCTGACTTCAATTGCGAATTATGACAGCAAAGATAATCGGCATACCATCCTGGATATAAAGGAAGAATGGATAGATTCTCCTACTCAGCAAATATATGAGGGAGAGACACTTTATCTGATTGAAAAAGAAGAAGCCGGATTCACGGTGCGTGTATTCAACATTGAAACGAATAAACTGGAAACGACTCTTAGTGTTCCGTTGACAGCTGCACTAATGCAAAACTTTAATGGCGAATACGTTGAGAGAGGGATGCGAGCAGCTGCCACAAATGATTTGCTCTATTTAGTCAGCACTAAATCTATTCAAAATGGAGAAGATGTTACGATTGTTGTTGTGGACTTGTATACAGGTCAGACGGTTTACGAAGGTACATTAGAACCTGATAACTTAACAGATGAGTGGAAGCCACTTGATGCAGAAATACAATTGATTGATATAGAAGAATAAGGTGAGCATATTATTACTCCTATCCCTCTCTTCTTTGTATACTAAGTAAGATCATAATCATCAAGAAAGAGGGAGAAATTGAAAAGAATCGTTATTTTATTTACTAGTTTATGGTTTATTGCTGGCTGCGGCAGTACGACTCCTATCCCAGAAAGTGGACAAGCAAAAGAAAATACACTTTTGTCACCCGCACCAGAAGGAATAGGATCTTTTCTAACATATCCGCCCTTTATTTCAGTGGACACAAAAAAAGAAGACCCCTTACTTTTTGTTCCCCAAAAACAGGAACGAAAATATTTACGGGAGTTTTCGGACGATCCTGTTTTAGTCGAATTAGAAACAGAGGTTCGAGCCCCTTCTTTTATGAAGGGGACAGTACCTGATTTAGTTACAGTCCATCTATCTTCTGTACTATTTGAAGACCGTGGAAAAACATACATTGCTTTGCTGGTAGCTAACCGGACGGAAGAAAGCGTAACAAATGAATTTCTTCAAATCAGTATCCGTTCGGTCAAGGATAGAGTGATCAAATTGCATACCACCCACCTATCTCCAAGTGATTTCGGTGTACTGGCTCCCCAAACAGTCATGCCTTTATACATGGAACTTTCTCCTTGGGAACGCTACTTATTTGAAGGAGAAGAAGCAAGAATGCACTATGTTATTGAGCTTTTTCGAAGAGAAACAGAGTCTTCCGATTCTGTAGACGAAATAGAGGACTATGAGCTATGAAGCTTTAGTTATCTAGATGGTCAGTTTCGTGTTGAAGCAGGAATTTTTTCATAGCAAGAGTTCCTCTATATCCGCCAAGCTCACCATTCTTTCGAATGATACGGTGACAAGGTAAAACAATGGTTAGAGGATTTTTGCCGATAGCACTTGAAACGGCACGAATGGCAGTAGGGTGATTGATTTTTTTAGCAATCATTTCATAGTCCTTTGTTTTACCGTATGGGGCACTATTCAAACCCATCCAAACACTTTTTTGAAAAGCAGTACCTCTCAAATCTAACGGAAGACTGAAGGTTTGTCGTGTTCCTTCAAAATATTCCTGTAGTTGTTGTAAATAAATCTGCATTTCTTCCTCGCTTTGCTGTAAAAGTGGGGAAGGGATTTTTTTGTCTATAAAAGCAATCAAATCTTCTTTTGTTTCATAAAAAGAACTTACATAACAAAGTCCTTTAGTGGTAGCCGCCACGTATAAGGTACCTTGCGGAGTGGGTAATGTGGCATAAAAAACGGGAGTGTCCATGTTATTCATAATTGTGATCCTCTTTTCTAATTGTAAATAAATCATTTCTTAGCACAATATTAACTTAAAAATGGGATAAACGGTAATAATGAATTAAATCAATAGGCATTCTTTTTTATTCGGAGTATAATAAAGATAGAGATAACTCCCTTTTATATTCTGATTTTTTGCATAGTCAGTTAAGTTAGTTTGCACATAATGAAACCGTTTACCTACTTAACTAAAGCCGCTAAAGAAATGAGGTGAGAAAAATGGCCAAAAATAAAAAGCGTTTACTCTATAGTCTATTTCTTTTATTCACATTTTTCGGTTTGTTTCTATCCCCTTTCATTTCAATAGTATCTGCGGCACCCGCTCAAACCTTATCTAAAGGTTCAACGAGCGAAAAGGTAGTCGCGCTAACATTTGATGATGGTGCAGATGGAACCAATATCAGTGGTATTCTTCAAGTATTACAGAGCCAAAATATAAAATCTACTTTCTTCTTGACCGGGTCTGGAGCAGAGCACCACCCTACTTCGATCAAGGCGATCGCTAGTCAAGGACACCATCTGGGTAATCATTCCTATTCTCATCCTGACTTCACTACAATATCTGCCACAGAGACCATCAGCCAGTTAAAACGTACAGAAGATATCATCCGTTCACTAACAGGCAAAGAACTTAAACCGTTCTTTAGACCTCCTTATGGTGCATATAACAGCACTGTTCTTTCTAGAGTCGGAGATGCCGGATACACGTATTCCGTAATGTGGACCATCGATACGTTAGATTGGCAAGGAAACTCTTCCGATGCGATCGTTGAACGTGTCATGAGTAGAATTACTCCAGGTGCGATCGTTCTGATGCACACTGGCCAAGGAGCTACTGGGACAGTGAAAGCTTTGCCAACAATGATTTCGCGCTTGAGAGCATTGGGTTATCGTTTTGTGACAGTTGCTGATTTAGTCGGAGGTACAAGTAGTTCATCCACTTATATCGTAAAAGCTGGCGACACGTTGTATTCCATAGCGTTGAAATATAGCACAACAGTCAGTACGCTTGTTTCTCTAAACAATATTTCCAATCCAAGTCTGATCAGTATCGGGCAAGTCATCAAACTTCCGTCGAGTTCGACTACACCGCCAACGACCCCAACGACAACGTATACGGTCAAGGCCGGTGACACATTGTACGCCATCGCGTTGAAATACAATACAACAGTCAGTACGCTTGTTTCGTTAAACAATATTTCCAACCCAAGTCTGATCAGTATCGGGCAAGTCATCAAACTTCCGTCGAGTTCACCTACACCGCCAACGACCCCAACGACGACGTATACGGTCAAAGCAGGTGACACATTGTACGCTATTGCGTTGAAATACAACACAACAGTCAGTACGCTTGTTTCGTTAAACAATATTTCCAATCCAAGTCTGATCAGTATCGGGCAAGTCATCAAACTTCCGTCGAGTTCACCTACACCGCCAACGACCCCAACGACAACGTATACGGTCAAGGCCGGTGACACATTGTACGCTATTGCGTTGAAATACAACACAACAGTCAGTACGCTTGTTTCGTTAAACAATATTTCCAATCCAAGTCTGATCAGTATCGGGCAAGTCATCAAACTTCCGTCGAGTTCAACTACGACCCCAACGACGACGTATACGGTCAAAGCCGGTGACACATTATACGCTATTGCATTGAAATACAACACAACGGTCAGTAAACTCGTATCTTTGAACAATATTTCCAATCCAAGTTTGATCAGTATCGGGCAAGTATTGATCATTCGGTAGACGGTAAAAAATTCTGTTAGTCTATCTAGGGGTAGATTAGCAGAATTTGTTTTGCTTTGAAAGCAGAACGAATTTTTTTATTGTGTGTTTCAATTGTTTTCTAGCAATTAAATTCATTATTTCGTGCAAAAAATCAGACCGCACCCAACTGAGTGTTAGGGTGCGGTCATTTGCATTTTCAGTATGTTACTTGATAAGTTTGTGGTAATTTAGCTTTTACTTGTTCCAGGATGAATTCTCTATCAGCAGTGTTTTCTACATCCAATTTATCAATATTTAAGATAAGTGTGGGACTTTTATCGTATGAATTGTACCAATCATCATAACGTCCATGCAATTTTTTGTAATAATTGAGTAATTCTGGATTGTCTTCAATTTGCTCGTATGAACGTCCACGTTTTTTAATACGTTCCAGATGAGTATCCAGAGAGCCACGTAGATAAATCAATAAATCAGGAGCTTTTTTGGGCATGCCTTTTAATTCTTCCATCATATTATCTAATAGATTCATATATAATTCCATTTCAGCATCGCTCATATTTCCATCTTCAAAATTGATTTGAGTAAAAAGAGCATCTTCATAAATCGAACGATCCAATACATTGTGTTGATGGGTCAAAGCTTGCTTGATACTACGGAAACGTGTGTTTAAAAAATAAATTTGTAGTGAAAAAGCCCATCTTTTTGGGTCAGCATAAAATTTTTCTAAAATGCGATTATCGTCAACACTTTCATAAAACGCTTCACTGTTTAATTCGCTTGAGATAAGTTCGGTAATGGTGCTTTTTCCAGCACCAATCATACCCGCTAATACAATCACGGCTTGGTAATCTCCTTCCATGAGTCAGATCTCCTGTCTCTATATGTAGTATAGTTTTGCTGTCTGTTATTAATAATACCACTAGATATAGTGGCGTTGCAAGAGAGAATTCAAAGAGTTCTTTCAAAAAAATTCATTAAGGAATGGCAGACGTGATATAAATTTACTGCGGTCTCGCGTATAATAAAAGAAACAAACTTTTTGGAGGGAATCGATGTGAAAATTTTACACACAGCTGATTGGCACATTGGAAAAATCGTCAATGAATTTTCTATGTTAGAAGATCAGGAATATATATTTAACCAACTCCTAACGATTGTAAAAGAACAAGAAATAGATGTAGTGATCATGGCTGGAGATTTATATGATCGTTCCATTCCCCCTAAAGATGCGGTGACTTTAGCAAATAATATACTCACAACTCTTGTTCAGGAAATGCATGTACCTGTGTTAGTAATTGCAGGAAACCATGATAGTAATGAACGGTTAGAATATGGTGCGCAACTATTAGAAAAAAGCCAATTGTTTATTGAAGGGACAGTAAAAGAAGTCACGCGAAAAATTGAAATAGGAAATAATCACTTTTATTTGCTACCGTTTGCAGATCCGGCAACTATTCGCTATTTACTGGAAGACGATACGATTCATAGTCTAGAAGATGCCACCCAAAAACAAATGGAACGAATAAAAGCCGACTGGGACCCTGAGGCTGTAAATATTTTGATTGCCCATGGATATATAGTAAATAATGGTATCGATTCAGTCGAAACTTCTGACTCAGAGCGCCCTTTAACAATAGGGACGGCCGAATATGTAGATGCTCATTTATTTGATGCATTTGATTATGTTGCTCTCGGACACTTACATAAAGCTCAAAAAGTAGGTAGAGAGCAAGTTCGTTATAGCGGTTCACCTTTAAAGTACTCTAAATCGGAAGTGCTGCATAAAAAACAGGTGCGGATCGTAACAATTGAGGAAGAGGGGATAACTTCAGAATCAATACCGCTTAAACCGTTCAGGGATATGCGTGTAGTTCGTGGGACCTTTCAAGAGTTACTACAAAACCAATCTTCTGATTATGTATTCATCGAATTGGAAGATACACAATATGTTATGGATGCAATGAATCAACTAAAAAAACGTTATCCATATGCTATGAGTCTTGAATATAGACGAACAGTTCAATCAAATGAAGAAAAAGATCAATTGAACCGCGAGCAGATGAAAAACAAATCCGTTCCTGAGTTATTCAAGGATTTTTTTGCTTACTATAAGCAGCAAGAATTGGATGAAGAAAGTGAACAGGCAGTAAAAGAAGTTGTTGAAGAAATCGGGAGGGAACTATAAATGAGACCGATCAAATTAGTCATGAATGCATTTGGCCCGTATAAAGATAGAGTGGAACTGGATTTCCGTTTATTTAATGCGCAAACATTATTTTTAGTGAGCGGACCTACTGGAGCAGGGAAAACGACTATCTTTGATGCTATTGCCTACGCCTTATACGATAATGCCAGTGGAGATAGCCGAGACAAAGATGCTTTTAAATCGCAATTTTCAACCGATCAAGAATTATGCTATGTGGAACTTACTTTTGAGTTAGTTGGAAAAGAATACTTTATCAGACGGTCACCTGCACAAAGCGGACCGGCCAAAGCAAAAGGAAAAACAAAAAAATACATGAGTGAAGTAGAGTTTCGTCATCCTAATGGGATCACCACCAAAATCAAGGAAGCCAATGATGAAATTAAAGCATTGCTCTCATTAGAATACGAACAATTCCGTCAAATCGTGATGCTCCCCCAAGGAGAGTTTAAGCGAATGCTGGAGTCCGACAGCGGAGAAAAAGAAAAAATCTTTCGTAATATTTTTCAAACGTCTCCTTTCGAGTTGTTTCAAACACGGTTGAAAAAAAAGAAAAAAGTGTTAGATGATAAACACAAAGAAACGATGCACGCTCTCACACAAGTGATGACTGGCATACAATCCAATGGAGATGAATCGCTCGAATTGGCAATAAAAGAAGAACGTATGGCTGACGTCGTCAGTGAGTTGGAAAAAGAAGTACAGAAACAAGTTGAATCATTGACCGCTATCAAAAAAAGACAAGTGCAAACCGAAAAAGTGTTAGAAGAGGTTAAAGCCATTCAACAATGGATAGCAAAAGAAGAGGCTTTGGTATCCAAAGAAAAAGAATTGGCTGCTAGAGAAGGAGCCATTTCAGTAAAAGAAACGCACGTGAGCTTACATAAAAAAGCTCAGCAACTTAAAACACTGCACGATACGATTGAAGCAAATGTGAGCGAAAAAAAACGGTTGATCAAAAGCTTGCAGAACACAATTGATGAAGAAAAAGAGAATGCAGAATACCTTGCAAAAGAAGAGAACACGTTTGCTGCTTTACAAGAAGCTTTTCAAACAGTAGACCAAAAAAGAGAACTGCTGCAAGCACTCAAAGAAGAGGAAAATAGGTTTGAGGAAATAGAGAAAAACCAAGGGAAACAACAAGAAATTAGTGAAGAAAAACAAAGGTTAGAGAAGAAACGAAAAGAACTTGGCGAGCGGCTTAAAGAAATCGAAACAGAAAAACAAGAAGTTGCAGAACAAAAAGAGGAAACAGAAAAACAGAAAGAGCTTTGGAATCAGCTTAAAACGGAAATAATGAAAGCAGAAAATGAGCAAGAAAAGCTGGAACTGAAGCAAAAAGAGTTTCAGGATGCTGAAAAGAAAAAAAGAGTAGTGGAAATGAGACAAAATGAGTGGAAACTAGCTCAAGAAGCTTATGGGGAAGCAAACGAACAGTTTGATCGACACTATCATGAATACAACAGGAACCTGGCGGGGATTTTAGCTAAAGAGTTGGAAGGTGAGGAGCCTTGTCCTGTTTGTGGATCAACTGATCATCCACAGGTAGCCGTTGTGACTCCAGAGACGATCACAAAAGAAGAATTGAAAGTTTATGAGGAAACGCGCAATAGGGAAAGACAACAACTTGATCAATTGACAGCGACAATCAGTACACTTAAGGAAGAGTTGGATGAAAAAATACGAGAGTTGAATTGTTCCTTGGTCACCCTGACAGAAGCCAGGGAAGAACAAGAAGGGGATCTCCAGAGGAAAAAAAGAGAATGTACAACTCTTTCTGAGCAAGCATCTCAAATCGAACAAGAACTTTCTCAAAAAGAGACACTGGAAAAACAGTTTGACCAGTTAAATGCAGAGGAACGAAAGAAAGAAAAAGAAAGTGAAAATGCATCAGCAACACTTATAGGGATGCAAAATCACTTGAACGAGTTACAAGAAAAAATAGAGGAATTAAGTAATAGGCAAATGCATGAAGAAGTTACAGAAGTTCGTGAAAAACGAACAAAGTTGGAAATTGAAATTGCACGCATTCAAAAGGAGTATGACGAAAAACAAGTACGAATCCAAGCGTTGCAAAGACAACAAAGCAGTATTGAAGCTACTAAAAAGCAACTTCAGGATAGTCTCCAGAACCAAAAAGAAAAAGCAGAAAAAGCTGAAGCGGAATTTGCTGAAAAAGAAGCTGAATTAGCTCTGGGTGAACCCTTCGAAACGTTCCTGTTGGGGGAAGAAACAGCTGATGAGTGGGAAAAAGAAGCGAGCCGGTTCAGACAAGAAGCCTATGCGCACGCTCATCAAAAAGAGGCGCATAGCAAAGAGAAACCCGTAAAGGGAAGCTTAGAATCAGCTGATATCTATGCAGCAAGAGAAGCAGTTATGAAAACAAGAAAAACCGAACTGGAAGCAGAAAGAGATTTCTATGTGGCAGCAACTGACGCTAATCAGAAAGCATTACGTGAACTAAAAACATGGTTAAAGAAAGAAGCAGCCACACAGAAAGCTTTCCGTATTTATGGGAATCTATCTGAATTAGCAAATGGATCCAAAGAAACAGACTATGTTTCCTTTGAACGTTACGTTTTAGGGATTTATTTTGAAGAAATATTACAAGCAGCAAACCATCGTTTTCAAAAGATGACAAATAAACGATACCAATTAAGAAAGAAACAGACAAAAGCAAAAGGCGCTGGTCCTCAAGGATTAGAGGTAAATGTATTCGACCAATATACTGGTCAAGAACGGAGCGTGAACACGCTGTCTGGCGGGGAAACCTTCAAAGCTGCGCTCGCATTGGCATTGGGACTCAGCGAAGTCATTCAAAATCAAAATGGTGGAGTGACAGTGAATACGTTATTTATAGATGAAGGATTTGGTACATTGGATTCGGATTCTTTAGACAACGCCATTCAAACATTGATGGAATTAAATGATCGTGGGCGTCTAGTTGGACTGATATCTCACGTGGAAGAACTCAAAACAAGAATACCAGCACATATTGAAGTAGAAAAAACGACTAAAGGAAGTACGGCTGCCATTCGTGTGTAGTAAAAAAAACCAGAGACAAGCGTTAGTCTATTAACTAGACTGACTTGTTTCTGGTTTTTTGTATCTACTCCACAGGTTGAAGGGCTATTATCAAAGTAGTGTTATTCGGTAAGTAACCCTTGTTCTCGCAAGTAGTCTTCTGCAACTTCTTCTGGTGTATCTCCTTCGACATCGACAGCGTAATTCATTTCACGCATCTCATCATCCGTGATTTTACCGCCTAGAAGATTTAAGGCTTCTTGGATCTCAGGATTTTCATCGATCAATTCTTGCAGCAGTAAAGGAGCTCCTTGGTAAGGTGGGAACAATTCTAGGTCATCTTCTAAAACGACCATATCGTATCGGACCAATTCGCTATCGGTACTGTAAGCATCGACTAGATTGATGTCTCCTTCGTCTATTGCCTGGTAACGCAGTTGTGGTTCCATTGTTTGAAGGCTTTCAAAGTTGATTCCATACAACTCTTGAATCCCCAGATAACCATCTTGACGGTCAGTAAATTCAAGAGTGAAACCTGCTTTGATTTCGCTTGTAATCGATCCTAAATCGGAAATGGTTTCTAAACCATACTGCTCAGCTAATTCAGAAGTAACTGCCAGAGCATAGGTATTGTTGAATTCCATCGGCTCAAGCAAGGCCAGATCGTATTGTTCAGCTAAGCCATCACGCGCTTGCTCATAAACTACGCGAGCATTGTTTTCAGCAGCCTCTTCTTCTAGGAAGGTTGCCAGAACGGTTCCGGTGAATTCAGGATAGATATCGACATCTCCTGAACGAATAGCGTTGAATAGGAAAGTCGTCTTTCCAAAATTGGGTTCCAAGGAAACGGTGAAGTCTGTTTCTTGCTCAATTAAATCTTTATACATGTTGATCAAAATAGTTGGTTCAGTACCAAGTTTTCCTGCAATTGCTAATTCATTATCCTCTTGTGTAAAAAATGGATAGGCGATAAATCCGACGATGAACAAACTGGCAAAACCTAAAATAATTCCCGTTTGTTTGAAAGGGATCCGTTGGAAATAGCCTAAAATATAATCAAATACAATCGCAAGCAAAGCAGCAGGGATCGCTCCAAGCAGAATGAGTGCATTATTTCCTCGGTCGATTCCGAGTAAAATCAGACTACCTAAACCACCCGCACCAATTAAAGCGGCAATCGTTGCAGTCCCGATGATCAAAACCATAGCATTTCGAATCCCTGCCATGATAACGGGCATTGCAATCGGTATTTGTACTTTGAGGAGTTTACGTCTGTGACTCATTCCCATTGCATCTGCCGCCTCATTAATAGCGGGGTCAATTTCCGCTAGCCCAGTATAGGTATTGCGTAAAATGGGCAGAAGCGCATAGACAACAAGCGTGATAATAGCAGGAAGGGTCCCGATCCCGACCACTGGTATCAATAGACCCAACAATGCTAGGGAAGGAATCGTTTGAAAAATAGCTGTTACTTGTATGATCGGTTCGGCAACACGTTTATGTTGAACTAAATAAATAGCTAAGGGAATGGTAATGATAACGGCAATCAGCAAGGAAATAAACGAAAGTTGCATGTGCTCGATCAGCGCTTGAACCAAATCACCACCACGTTCTTGAAATGTTGTGATCAGTGTATTCATTGTGTACCTCCTTGCTGCTCTTGAGCGAGATATTCAATGTAATTTCTTTGTGACAACAACCCGATGACTTCTCCCTTTTCATCTAAAAGACCGACGACTGCTTGCTGGGCCAATAGCGGAAGAAGTATATTCAATTTAGCCGTTGATGATATTGTTTCCGTATAACTTTGTCCCTCAATGCTGGAAGAATAAAATCCTTTGTCCATTATGGATTGAACCGTTTGGGGCTGTTTGTAATCTGGAAGCCCTGTTTGTAGGAATTTTTTAACAAAATCATTTTTTGGATGTGCTAAGATTTCATCCGGCGTTCCGATTTGTTCGATTTTCCCATGATTCATCAAACAAATCCGATCGGCTAAAGTGATAGCTTCTTGCATATCATGTGTGACAAAGACAACGGTTTTCTTAAGTTTTCTTTGTAGTTCGACAACATCTTGCTGTAAATTGTACTTGCTAATAGGATCAAGCGCACTAAAAGGCTCATCCATTAAAATAATATCCGGATCAGCTGCTAGAGCCCTCAACACACCGATTCGTTGTTGTTCGCCTCCTGAGAGTTCGGATATCTTCCGGTGGCGATATTTTTCCGGATCTAGGCCGACACTTTCGAGAAGTTCAGTGACCCGGTGATGCATCTTCTTATTATCCCATTTTTTCATTTCTGGAACGACCCTGATATTTTCTTCAACAGTCATATTGGGAAATAAAGCAATTTGTTGAAGAACATACCCAATATTCCAACGCAATTCTTGCAAGTTATAGTCACTGATCGGCTTTTCATCTATCCGAATAAATCCATTAGTTAATGAAATTAATCGATTGATCATTTTCAATGTAGTTGTTTTGCCGCTTCCGCTGGGTCCAATTAAAACAAAAAATTCCTGGTCTTTTATTTCTAGTGAAAAATCGGACACTACAGGTTCTCCTACCGTGTACTCTTTTGAAACATTCTCAAATCGTATCATCTTCTGCCTCCTTACTCCTAGAGCTAATTAGTGCACTGAGGAGTTTTTCTATTCATTTTTTAAGGGGTTAGTCGCCGGTCCATTCAACACTTCTCCTGTATAAGAGAAACGTGAACCATGACAAGGACAATCCCAAGAACGTTCTGCATTATTCCAGTTTAAGCTACACCCCATATGGGTGCAATGAGGATGGATCAAATGAATCTGATGTTCTGGATCTTTGTATGCACCTAAAATTTTTCCTTGATGGGTCACTTTTTTTCCTTCATCAACTTTCAAGTCTGAAAGAGTCAACTCTCTCTTTTCTGTCAAATCAGGAAAGAAATCTTTGGGAATAGACAGATTTTTCTTGAAGAAGTTTTGAATGCTTTTCTGTTTGAAAGGTGTGCGAAGAGGAGTAAAGACAGTGGTGTAAGGATTCTCTTCTTCACAAATCAAATCTGTGATCAATTGGGAAGCTAGCGCGCCATTCGTCATTCCCCATTTATTCATTCCTGTTGCCACAAAGATGTTTCTGGAATGCTTAGTCATTTGCCCGATATAAGGAACCAAATCTAAAGTTGTCATGTCTTGTGAAGACCAGTGAAAAGGTGCTTCAACTAAACGGAAATTGTTTAAACCGAATGCGACTAAGGCACGGTAATGTTCCTGGGTAGACTGTTTGCTTTTGCCTGTCGGGTGAGTTTCTCCACCAATCAATAGCCATTGTTCATCCGGCGAGATGGACAGGGGACGCATAGAGCGTTTGGGAAGATCGACACTCAGATACATTCGTTGCGGAACCGGTCCAGCCAGTTTGGCCGCGACAGAATAGGAACGAGAGATACTCAATTTAGAAAAATACGATCCATTGAAATCGTTGAAAGGATAATGGGAGGCCACCACAACTTTGTCACAAATCAATGTATGGCCCGTGTTGGTATGCACTACTGTGGGATCCTTGTAAACTTGGGTGGCACGAGTGTTTTCGTAAATCGTGCCGCCTAGGTTTACAAATTCTTCGAGTATCCGTTTTAGAAACTTCACAGGATGAAACTGAGCTTGTCTCGAAAGAGTAAGTGCATTCTTCACTGGTAGGGGAAGATCATGCAATAATCCTTCTGAATACGTAGCGGAAAGCTGAAGTTGTTCATAGGCCCACAACTCCTTGTGGATTTTTTTCTTTCCTTGGGAAGTAGTAGAATAAATAGTGGACTCTTTTTCTTGCCAATCACAATCGATTGAAAGTTCTTCGACAAGTTCGCTTATATAATTTAGTCCGTCTCGGTTGGCTTCCACATAAAGTTTTGCTTTTTGTATTCCAATCGATTGAATTAGATCGGAATACAAATAGCCGTGCTGGATACTCACTTTTGCTGAGGTATGTCCGGTCACTCCTTCTAAAAGGCGATCGGCTTCAATCAAGGTGACTATTTTTCCTTGTTTTGCTAAACGATACGCAGTTAAGATCCCTACGATTCCTCCACCGATTACCCCTACCTCAGTTTCTGTATTCGAGTCAAGTGTGGGATAGTGAGGGAGTAGTTCTTCTCTCCAAAAAGATCGGGGAAAGGGATGAAGATAGGTGTCAAGCATAGTTTTTTGCATGAATCCGTCCTCCTTTGTTGACTGAAGAATCTGAAGCATCTCATGGATAAAGTATACCATTTTAGTGTATGAAGGGTGAAAGATAAGCAACGACAAAAAAGAAATAGCAACAATAAATCTCCCCGTGATCATCAGTCAGTTGATTTTATCAGTTGCTTTAATGGACAGTAGGCCATAAAATAAAAGAGCTAGAGTTCCAACAAATATTTTGTGTAAATGTACATAAGGTGGAAACAACAGAAAGCGAGGAACAGAATGAAAGTTGGAGGAATAGTTTTTTGGAAACGTATAAAACAGACAATGAAACTGAACTGTATGCTTTTATACGTTTCGGATTTTTATCAGCTTTAGCTCGTGGTATCGATTTGGGATCGTTCACTTTAACTAGTGGATTTTTTTAATCAACATGTAAAGCTATAGCTGAGGCACCGTTCGGGGTAAGATTAGTGGGTTCGTTACCCAATTACTTCACGGATTGCTTAGTGGTCTTTAACAAAGATAAAAAGTTTGACAGGGTGCATAAGTATACACGAGTTGTTTTTTTGGATTTCCTGAGCGAGTATATTTGTGTATTCGGGCAAACAGTTAGTTGTCTTTGTACCCACTTCCATCGTAGAGGCAGGGGATACTCGTTCTCTGTAGTTAGACCTTGCAATGAAGATGGGTATTTAAACAAAAAAACTGAAAAATAAAATTGTTCTAGTTACTTTCCTCCTATATAATAGAAAGGAATGCGTCAGGAAAGGAGGAGTGAGATGCTTACAGGTGTCATTGTCAATACAATAGCAATTTTCGTTGGTGGAACAATCGGGCTCTTTATTAACAAAGGCCTACCTAAAAAACTAGAGAAGGCACTGATGCAAGCATTAGCATTGAGTGCGATGTATATTGGGATGACTGGATTATTCAGTGGTCAAAATACATTGTCTATTATTTTATCCTTAGTATTGGGGACGATTATAGGAGAAATCATTGATTTAGATGCTAAAATCCTCCATTTGGGGCAGAAATTAGAGGAAAAATTCCCTTCAAAAGATAAAGATGTTTCTTTTTCGAAAGGATTCGTGATGGCAAGTTTGATTTTGGCGGTCGGAGCATTATCCATTGTAGGATCTTTACAAAGCGGACTGACGGGAGACCATTCTATCCTCTACACAAAAGCAGTGATGGACGGTGTAACTAGCTTAGTACTTGCATCCAGTTTAGGAAAAGGCGTACTATTCTCAGGGTTTTTAGTTTTTGCTTATCAAGGGAGCATCACATTATTTGCAGGCGTATTGGACTCGATTCTAACGGATCCCATGATCCAAGATATCAATGCGATTGGTTCCATTTTGATATTTGCATTGGGGTTAAATATACTAGGGGTCACGAACTTGAAAATCATGAATTTTGTTCCGGCAGTTTTCGTACCAGTCTTATTTTGGTTTATGTATATTTAATAGTACATAAGTAAAGGAGAGGATATTATGTGCGGACGTTACTCGTTGGAAGCATCACCAGAAGAATTAGAAAAAAGATACAATACACAGTGGGATGTGGACTCGTTTGAAAAACAAAAAGAAATTTTCCCCACCCATTCTCCCATCGTGTTATTGCCCAATCATAAATTCTACCCGGTGAAATGGGGATTCACTCCTGGATTTACTAAAAAACCGTTGATCAATGCACGTATAGAGGGAATTCTGGATAAAAAAACGTTTAAAGTCCCGTTTGAAAAACAACGGTGTATTATTCCGGCCACCTCGTTTTTTGAATGGAAAGTTAACGAGGAAACAAAGGAGAAGGAAAAATTTACAATAGAAATGGAAAACCTTCCAATCTTTTCTATGGCGGGTATTTGTCAGCGTTACCCCAATAAAGAGGGGGAAAACGTATTGACATTCTCCATCATCACCACAGAAGCAACGAATGAAATGAAAGCAATCCATCAGCGGATGCCTTTTATTTTACATCCGAATGATGAAGAAAGTTATTTGAATCTAAAACTAGACCCAACACAGCTGGTACAAGCGCTACATCCGCTTTCCCAGGGGTTTCGTTTTAAAAAGGTCAATCAAAATTGAAGGAGTGGAACGAATATTATGGAAGAACTTTTCACAGAATTTAGACTGGTTTTATATGTACTAATTGCTTTTCAGTTGATCGTTTTAGGTCTTTCGCTTCATAGACATTCTCGTTCATCTAAAATTAATTTTGTTACTATTTTACTGTTATCTGTTTTTGCATTTGCAGTGAATGGTGCTTTGTTTTACACAGAAAACCAAATGCTAACGGATTTAATAATGGACGCAGACTCTTTATCATTCTATTTATTTCTAGCGGTTTTTGCTCTGGCAATTCTTAATCCTGTTTTGTTCAAATTGCGAAATAAAAAAATACGAAGATATAATTTTTATTAAGGGAACAGTATTTTTAAACCGAGTTAATAAATGTTAAATTGGTGAGCGTATGAAATGAATCCAATTTTTTTATAAAAAATTAATGGAGAATAAAAAAAGACAAGTCAGAGACTTGTCTTTTTTTTGTCACAGAACCTTTTAGATAACAGTTCGTATTCAATTTGTAACACAATTAAAATCTTTATTTCTGTATACCTATGTTAAGATGAGTTTATCCGAAAAAACGCATTTAAAGATAAAATAAATATAATGATAAGCTAAATATTATAATTAATTTAAGCAATAATAGATATACAGGAGGACACAATGAAAAAGAAACTTACAGTTGGATTACTTACTTTCATGTTACTGTCAACCGGCTCAATCGTCACTCCACTTGAAACCGCTAGTGCTCAAACTTTAGAAGAAATGAAGCAAGAAAAACAAGAAATTGAGAATAAAGCAAATGAAGTAGGCTCACTGATTCAAACACGCGATCAGGAAATGAATCAATTGGACCAAGAAAAAGCTTCACTCGAAACAGAGGTAAGAGGCATCCAAGAAACTATTGATGACATAATGCTGAAATTAAATGAACAAGAAATTAAAATTGAAGAAGCAAATACCGAAATCAGTCGCTTACAAGCTGAAATCACTAAATTGAAAGAACAAATTGCTAATCGTGAAGATAAATTGCAACATCAGGCACGTGCCGTTCAAACACAAGGAAATATGACCAATATGGTACATATCGTCGTTGCCTCCGAAAGTCTAAGTGACTTGATCGGGAGAATGGGAATGGTGAATGAAATTGTTTCTGCTAATAGAGGGATCATGACAGAACAAATCAATGACCAATTAGCAGTGGAAGAATCAGAAACAAGTGTTCAAAAGGAAAAAGAAGCCATTGTACAAATCAAAGAAGAAATGCAAGCGGATCGTACAGAATTGGCTAGTCAACGGGTACAATTAGAAGACCGCATCAATGAAGTAGCTAATCAATTTGAAATGACAGCTGAAGAAAAGGCAACCTTTATTTCTGAACAACAAACGCTAGCTCAAAAATCAAGTAAATTAGATGAAGAAATGCAAGCAGAGCAACAACGATTAATCGAAATTGAAAAAGCTCGTCAAGAAGAGATCCGTGTTGCTGAAGAAAAAGCTCGTCAAGAAGAAGCGGAAAGAAAAGCTTTAGCAGAAGCAAAAGCTGAAGAAGAAGCGAGCCAAAAAGCACGTATATTAGCTGAAAAGAGAGCGGAAGAAAATGCCGCCGCAAAAGCAGCTAAGAAAAAGGCAGAAGAAAAAGCGGTCGCTGCTGCATCAGTAGTGAATATCAAAAAAGAAGAAAAACCAGAACCGAAACCAAAACCAGAAATCAAACCAGAACCAGCACCAACACCAAAACCGGAAGTTAAACCAACGAACTCAACTGGATTTATTTTTCCAACTTCTGGAAGAATGACATCAAGATATGGATACCGTTTACATCCAATTTATAAGACTTATCGTTTACACGCTGGAGTAGACTGGGCTTCATCCGCTAAAACAGCTCCTTCAATTGTAGCGGCCCAAAGTGGACGCGTTGTAAGAGTGGTATATAGTAATACAGGATGGGGAAATTACGTAAAAATAGACCACGGTAATGGAGTACAAACACTTTATGCTCATATGTTAAGTGACTTGAGAGTTTCAGTAGGACAGACTGTTTCTCAAGGACAGAGGATTGGAACTATGGGGAGTACGGGAGCCTCCACTGGAAGACACTTGCACTTAGAAGTTTATAAAAATGGACGTACTGTAAATCCAATGCTTTATTTCTAGGAAAAAGTTTGAATTACTAGGAGTACTTGAAGGCACAATCGAAACATATGCTATCTTATCTAATAAAAAGGGTTGCGACAATAGTCGCAACCCTTTTTATTATGTTATTAAGGTCGTTTATTATTACGAGGATAAAAGAAATAAGGCTGAATAATTTGAAAGAGCGCACTGTTCAATGAAAGACCCAGTGCAATGGCACCAGAAACCAAGAATGTTTGGGTTCCAAAGTGAAGCGCCATTTCTCCATTACCTTCAACGAGTGCACGCATCATCGTATAGGCAGCACCGCCGGGAACTAACGGGATAATTCCTGGAATACTAAAGACGATAACGGGCATCCGGAATTGTCGCGCAAGTAATTGACAGATAATGGCTACACCAAAAGAGGCTATGCCTGAAGCAAAAAAGTTACCGAGTTCTGAAAAGGTTAAAAAATAATCAAAAATAAACCAGCCGGTCATTCCTGCTATGCCGGAAGGGATAATCGTACGTGCGGGAGCATTATATAAAATAGCAAAACCCATTGTTGCAAAGAAACTAGCCAAAAAAGGAATAAATTGTTCGAACACTATATTACCTCCATATCTATGAAGCTTCTATTTGTAAAAATCATGGTATATTGGTCAAGCTTCAATCACGACCTTATTTCTATAAAAAAGTCAGGACAAGCGCAATGCCGATGCCGATGGCTGAGGCTGTTAAGATAGCTTGGGCAGCAACGGATATGCCTGCGAGTAGATGTCCCGCCATCAAATCCCTGAAGCTGTTAGTGATAGCCATTCCGGGAACAAGGCCCATCACGCCGCCGATGATGATCATGTCTAAATTTTGTCCGAACTGCAGAGAGGTAAATACAAGAGCGAGTATGCCGATCAGGAAAGAAGCCACCATTTCTGCAAAAAAAGTTACATGGATCAACTTTTCAATTTTTGTATATACGAGATAACCTACACCGCCTGCGATAGTGGCAGGAATAAAGTCGGCTAGGACGCCTCCAAAAAGCAATGAAAAGGAACCGCAAGCAATGGAAACGGCGATCAAGCGTTGCGTTTCACTGAAAAAGTGTGAATCTTCTTCTATCTCTCGAATCTTTTC
This sequence comes from Lacticigenium naphthae DSM 19658, assembly GCF_000425865.1. Taxonomy (GTDB): domain Bacteria; phylum Bacillota; class Bacilli; order Lactobacillales; family Carnobacteriaceae_A; genus Lacticigenium; species Lacticigenium naphthae. Next base: position 99,231 of record NZ_AUEG01000002.1, on the reverse strand, counting down.
TTTGGCAATCTCAGGAGAATAGGGAGAAACCGCTAATTGCCTTGAAAGATTATTGACCAGAGCAACTTTTTCCAAATTTGTCTGTTGTTCAGTCATCCGCAATAGCTCGGTATGGTCCTGTCCATCTTCTCCTTGAACGGTGAGGATAATGGCAGTAGGAACAACAAAGACATTTACATAATGAAGATTATAACTTTTGGCAATACGTTGGAGTGTATCTTCTACACGATAAGTCTCCGCTCCATTGGCTAGCATAACTCGACCAGCTGCGATGCAGACATCGAGTATATCGGCAACTTGAAAAGTGACGGGTTTCATTCAACGTCCTCCTAAAGCATATTTTTAAAGGTATTCAGTAAGTGAAATGTATGTTTGGTAGAATGTACACTTCATTATAACGTAAGAAAAGAAAATAGAATATGAAAGTTTTAATCTAGGTTAAACAAAGGCTGCAATTGTGCTACAATAATCAGGAAATGCACAGCATGTAGCGGAATAATGTACGTAAGGAGAATGCAAAATGAATCAACACTACACGAATCAATCACAATCGAAATGGACCAGCCGCTTTCCTGAATTAGAAGCGATCGCTCATTCAGAGGAAATGTTTTGGAGGAATCCATCATATATGCCTTTTAGTGAGGCTATGGATAATACACATTTTTCATTTGCTGATGTAGAGGATGCAGAAGCCAGATTGCAACGCTTCGCTTCATTTATTCAAATAGCTTTTCCTGAAACAGAAAAAGCAAAGGGGATCATCGAATCACCGATCACACAATTAAAAGAAATGAAACGATACATTGAGAACCGATACGATCAACCGATCACAGGTGATTTTTACTTAAAAAGAGACGATTTGCTTCCGATTGCGGGAACGATCAAAGCACGCGGTGCTATTTATGAGGTCTTAAAACACGCAGAAGAGTTAGCCTTACAAGAAGGTCTGCTTCAAGATAAGGAAGAAGATTATAGTGTTTTTGCTACAAAAGCATTCCATCATTTTTTCTCTCAGTTTAATATCACAGTGGGCACAACAGGGAATTTAGGAATCAGCGTCGGGAGAATGGGGAGCGAACTGGGTTTCAACGTAACGGTCCACATGTCTGCAGAAGCCAAACAATGGAAAAAAGATTTTCTGAGAAGTAAAGGTGTCGAAGTGATCGAACACCAGACAAACTTCACCGAAGCTGTCACCAAAGGAAGAGCAGAATCAGAACAAAATCCCAAAAGTTATTTCGTGGATGATGAACATTCGCAGGAACTCTTTTTAGGCTACACAGCTGGTGGTTACCGAATGAAAGCCCAATTAGCCGAGGAGGGAATAACAGTGGATGCTGACCATCCATTGTTCGTCTACTTGCCTTGTGGAATCGGCGGCTCACCAGGTGGCATTACATTTGGGATGAAACAGGCATTTGGAGATAACGTCCATTGTTTCTTCGCTGAACCGACGGAAATGCCTAGTATGCTCGTGGGGTTATTGACCGAAGAATACGACAATATTTCTGTTAATGAACTCGGGTTGGGATCGTTAACGGTCGCGGATGGATTAGCGGTTCCGCGAACTTCTGGTTTGGTTGCAAAAATTATGCAGTCTTTCTTCAGTGGAGGGTATACAGTCGCCGAAAGCGAATTTAAAATCTTGCTCAAAGCCTTGCATGACACAGAAAACATTTTTCTTGAACCGGCAGCATTAGCCGGCGTTTCCGGTCCAGCCCGTTTGTTGAAAACAAAGGCAGGACGATCCTATTTAGAGAAACAAGGCTTAACAAAAAAATTACAGCAGGCGACACATATTGCTTGGGCTACAGGTGGTTCAATGGTTCCTAAAATAGACCAAGAACAGTTTTTACAAGAGAGCCAAGAAGAAATCAATAAAGAAGACCAGAAGATAAACAAATGAAGTGGCAGGCTGAACTCTAAACTAAAGGAGTTAAGATAAATGAAAAAATTGATCAAATGGCTGGGCATCTTGTCTTTTTTTGTTGTTGTCCTGGCAACTGTCGCGACAATTGTCGTGCAGGCCATTGAAGATGCGGAAGAACGGCATGCGGTTGAAGATACGATTGAGCGGCAGCAGACTGAAGGAATAGAAAATAGTCCTATTTCAATAGATGAGGTTACATTTTTAGTAGAAAATAGAGGGGCAGTGTACTGGTCAGATGAAGAGGGCCAAAGCGGGAATATTTCATTTAGATATGAACCTTCAAAAAATGAAGTTGAATTTCTCGGGAATGAAAGTTCCGAGGAGTATCCATACGCCCGTCACTATAAAGAGTTTGTAGAAGCTATTTCTGCGCACTATTAAAGTAGAAAGAAGAAAGTGATTTAGAAAACAATTTTCGTAAAATAAGTAAAGGCTGGGGGGAGTAAACTTCTAGCCTTTTTTGTATTTGGCTACTATATTTTTGAAAGTCAGATTTTTTACGTAGATTATGAAGCAGAGAAGAAATGGAAAACAGAATCACGGAGGGGACTCATTTTTCAAAAGTTGACTGTGGTTACATCTCAAATAAACGAAACATAAAACTATGGCAGACGTTTCATCACTTTTAGAGGAGTAAATACAGGCTAAATAGCGGGAAAGCGTGCTAAACTTAAAGAACAAACGGTTCTTGGAGGAGGACGTCCAAATGAAATGGAAAGACAGGAGGAAAAGTAAAAACGTACAAGACCGAAGAGGGCGCAGTGGCAGAGGTGGTTTAGCAGGTAGTATGATGGGTGTTGGTGGAATCGGTGGAATCATTCTTTTCTTGCTTTTTTCTGTATTGGGCGGAAATTTTAGAGGGATAGAAACACAAGCACCAACAGAGGTGAACGATCCGCCCACTACTGAGGGACACTATACGACAGCCGCAGAACAGGAATTATATGATTTTGTTTCGGTTATATTAGCTGATACAGAAGATGTTTGGCAGACTATTTTTGAAGAGAATGGATCGATTTATACAGAACCTACTCTAGTTGTCTACAACCGGCAAGTCCAATCTGCTTGTGGAGTCGCAGGATCATCAACAGGGCCTTTCTACTGCCCCGCAGACAAACAACTCTATATTGATTTAAGTTTTTATGATGACCTACGCTATAACTTCAATGCGCCAGGAGACTTTGCAATGGCATATGTCGTTGCGCATGAAGTGGGACACCACGTGCAAACAGAATTAGGGATCACAAAGGATTTTCGAAAAGCACAAGGAACACTAACAGAGGCCGATGCAAATGCTTTATCTGTCCGGTTTGAGCTACAGGCGGATTATCTAGCCGGTGTCTGGGCACATCATGCTGAAGGGATGGGGTACTTAGAGGATGGAGACTATGCAGAAGCGCTGACTGCCGCAGCTGCAATCGGGGACGACCGTATCCAGAAACAAGCGCAGGGATATGCAGTTCCAGACAGTTTTACTCATGGGACTTCCCAGGAACGGATGTACTGGTTTGAAAGAGGGTTTGAAACAGGTGATTTGTCTCGTGGAGATACTTTTAGCTGGGATGGAAAATTTTATTGAGCAATAGTTTGAATGAAATAGTTTTCAAAAAAATAGCCGGTCGTAGTTCATACTGGACTACAACTGGCTATTATTATTTATCCAAATCTTCGCCATCCCATTGAGCATAAAAATCTTGCAGAAAAGTCTCCATGGTTTTGTGGAAATGGTCGGCACGTTTCTTGCCAGCCTCCGTATTCATCCGATCCTTCAGCAGTAAGAGTTTTTCATAGAAATGTCCGATCGTACCTTGTTCATCAACAGTCTTTCCATCAGGATCATAGAGTGGTCGATCCTCAGAACCGCCATAAGCGAAAGCACGTGCAATTCCAACAGCACCAATGGCATCCAAACGATCAGCATCTTGAACGATCGCTCCTTCAATCGTTTGCATTTTATGTGTGTTCGTTCCTCTTTTGAAAGAAATATGGTTTACGATGTATATTACTTCCTTTGTAATGGATCCATCAAGAGAGTAACAAGATAACCAGTCGTTTAGAATCCGTTCACGATCAGAATCCGTATAACCAAATTTATGGTCAGCTACGTCGTGCAATAAAGCAGCGAGACCAGTGATCAATTTATCTGCGTGCTCTTCTTCACTAAGCTGTAGAGCAGTATTGTATACACGCAAAGTGTGGTACCAATCATGCCCCGTCGTATCTTTTTGTAAAAAAGGTTTTAAACGCAATTGCAAATCGATCAATATATCCATGGTTGTCATATAAGAGCTCCTTTCTTTGCTTGTTCATTATACTAAGAATCAACAGAATGCGCGAACACTGAATTGACTCAAGGAGCACTATTTCAAAAAGGCCTATTGATTGAAAGAAAGAGTAGCAATTTGTATACTAAATTAGACAAGGAATAGTCTAAGGAGGTCGAGATAGTGAAAAATCAACAACACCCTTTTCTTATTGAGGCGATCGAACGAACAGTCGAAAAGTATGATCACGAATATTCCTTTACAAGGCATCCAAAAGGGTTCAAACTTTATTTTTGCCAGCATCCTTTTCACTTTGATTTTAAAAATGAAAAAGTGGGATGGACAGTAGCGCTTGTATCTAAACCGCATGATAAGAAAGGTAGTTATCAAGATATCATTCATATGTATGAAGAATTTATCCCTCTCATTCATCAGTTTAATAATAAGAATAAAGCCGACTTAACAAATGAAAAATCACATTTAGTCAAGCATTTGGAAGAAATCGATCAATTTTTCTATTCACTCAAAGATTTATTGGCCAGCAAGCATCAGACAGATCAAACCGTCGTGTACTCATTTAAAATAACAGGAGACCAACTTGTTCAGCCTATGGCCTCTATTCATTATATCGAATCGGAACAGTGTTGGAAAATGAATGTATTCGGATTTAGTCAAGGAGCACAGATCATTCCTCCATTTGATGCAATTTATCAAAAGGGACAGCAGTTACTCTTTCGATTAAATACAGAGTTACAATAACAGGAGGGGACCGGATGCCTGAAATCGACCCAAAGCATTTTCTCTATTACCCATTGGGTATGTTTACAGGGCTTGCTTTAGTGTACTATTTTTTTGACATTCCTATTTATGTAGTATTCATTGCACTGCTTGTGGTGATTGGTTATTTTATACTCCTCATTTATTTTGAATTGATGAATAAATAAAGCTGAATCTTTTAAACGGAGAGAAGTCCATTTAAAAGATTCAGCTTTATTGTGCAGTAAATCGGATCAGTCATTCAAACTATCTTGGAAGTTGGATGAGGCAAAGCTAGAAGGGACATCGATCCCGCTAGCATTGTATTGTTCCCCATTCATAATGGAATTTTTTACGATAACATAATCTACTTTACGAATGGCTTCGACTTCATTCCCACCAGCGTAAGAAATAGCTGATTGTAAGTCTTCTTTCATTTCTTGTAGGGTAGATTGGATATCCCCTTTGTATTGTGTCAATATTTTTTTTCCTTCGACGTTTCTTTTTTCCCCTTTTTGGAATTGAGAAGCACTTCCGAAGTATTCTTTGTAAAGCTGGCCGTCATGTTCAACAATTTCTCCCGGAGTTTGGTCGTGTCCGGCAAATAAGGATCCAATCATGACCATGGAAGCACCAAAACGAATCGATTTAGCGATATCACCATGTGTTCGGACACCTCCGTCAGCAATCAAAGGCTTCATAGCCACTTTTGAACAAGAAGACAAGGCTGCTAGTTGCCAACCACCGGTACCGAAACCGGTTTTTAACTTAGTTGTACAGACTTTCCCAGGTCCGATGCCCACTTTGGTCGCATCTGCCCCGGCATGTTCCAGTTCACGAACAGCTTCAGGTGTCCCTACGTTTCCCGCAATTAAAAACGTATCTGGCAAGTGTTTTTTTACGTGTGCGATCATATCGAGAACCAGCACCGAATGACCGTGTGCCACATCGATGGTGATATATTCTGGAAGACAATTTTCTTCTCTCAGTATTTCCACAAAAGCATATTCATCTTGTTTTACGCCTAAACTGATGGAAGCAAATAAGCCTTTTTCATGCATTGATTTGATAAAGTTAAAGCGTCTTTCTTCTTCAAAACGATGCATGACATAAAAATAATCACGTTCGGCTAACCAAATAGCCAAGGGTTCATCAATGATGGTTTGCATATTAGCAGGTACGACCGGCAATGCAAAGCGTCTATTTCCTAATTGAACAGATGTATCACATTCAGAACGGCTACGAACAATGGATTTTGCTGGGATCAACTGGATATCTTCATAATCAAATACTTTCATTTTATAGAAAACCTCTTTCGTTAGCGAATTAGGGTTAAAAACGAACAATTTCATACTAAACATATATAAATTTTCGTCCCTGATATACTCTAACGAATAAATGGGCAATTGTCAAAGGAAAAAAGCGGTAAAAAGCAAAAAATCAATCCAATAATCGTTTATAGAGTAAATCGATCCCAAATGCCCCTAGTGGAGCGGTGATCAAAATGGCTAAAACAGCTACAGTTAAGATCGTATTTCCACTTTCCAGTCCGTAAGCTAAGGGGACGCCACCGATAGCCGCCTGTACGGTAGCTTTTGGCATATACCCAATGATCGTGAACAGTTTTTCTTTCTTTGAGAGTGCAGACGGAACAAGACTCAAAGCAACACCAATGGCTCTAAAAACGAGTGCAGCCATGATCAGAATGAAGGCTGCGAATCCTGCGGCTAAAGCATACTGAATATCCACTGTGGCGCCGACTAAAACGAACAACAGAATTTCTGCTCCGACCCAAATTTTATTGTATTTTTGTTCCAGACGAACTGCGAGAACAGGATAAAACTGATTCAAGGTCACACCTAAACTCATAATGGCGAGTAATCCTGAAAAGGAAAAGAAGCCTTGTAACTGATCTTCAAAAGCCAACAATAAGAACGATAAGCTTAAAATGATGATCACTTTAGCCGAGTCGCGTAAATGTACTTTTTTGAAAAAATAGACCAACGCCATTCCGACACTAAATCCAAAGACAATACCAAGAAGAATCGTTACCGGAATCTCTAAAAATTGAGACGCTTCAAAACCGGCGGATCCACTAGCTACTGTTAAAAAGGAAGAGAATAAGACAATGACAAAAATATCATCTAAGGAGGCTCCTGCCAAAATCAATTGGGGGATACGATTTTTCTGCCCGTACCCTTCTTCTTTGATTTTGATCATCTTGGGCACGATCACAGCAGGTGAAACGGCAGCTACTACAGTCCCCATCAAGGCAGCTTCTATATAGGTCAAGTCAAATAATAGAGGGGCAATGAGTACGATGGCCGCAATTTCAAATAGTGCTGGGATGAAAGCCATTAAAAAAGCGGGGATGCCAATTTTCTTCAAGTCCGTTGTATTGAGTGCTAACCCTGCCCGTGTCAAGATAATGACTAATGCTAGCTCTCTTAATTCGCTTGAGATAGATAAAATACTCTCATCTAACAGATTCAACGCAAAGGGCCCAAGAAGCATGCCGGTCAGCAACATGCCAATTAAACGAGGCAAGCCTACTTTAGAAAATATTCCGCCGAGTGCGGTTCCAGTCAAAAATATAAGTGCGAGACTTGTCAACATAAAAAAACTCCTTATAATAGTAATATGAATTTTTAAAAACACAGTTAGTATAGCACTAAATACAATAGATTAGTATGAAATAAGCACAACGATTGATAGAGAGACAAGATTATCTGTATACTGAATAATAAACAGAAGGACGTGAAACAATGAATTGGAAGAAAGAAAATGTATTCAGACCCAAAATAATGGTTTGGCTAGGGCTATTTCTTGTGATTCCTTTTGTTCTTTTAGCTATTGCGAGCTTGTATGAATGGGGACTGCTTGGGTGGATCGATGATGAAATCGGGATGGAAATAGTGGGAAATCGACATCCTTTCTTAAATCCTATAATGACGTGGATCACGCATTTAGGAGGAGTAACAGCTAGTGTTGTGATCCTCATGGGAATTACGGGGTATCTCTATTTTATATTAAAAGAAAAGGCATTGGCAGTGTGGTATGTCCTAACTGTAGCTTTAGGTGCAGGTGGGCTCAATCAACTGTTTAAATATTTACTTGAACGGGAACGTCCGACTGAAATAGAACAGTTGATTCAACAAGGGGGCTACTCTTTTCCAAGTGGCCATTCAATGGGTTCATTGGTCGTCTATGGTGGGCTAGTCTTCTTATTTGTGCAATTAGGAAAAGGAAGAGTGAAGAAGCTTGTGGCAGCAATTGTAGCGGGGCTGATCATTTTCCTCGTAGGCATCAGTCGGGTCTATCTGGGCGTTCATTTCCCATCAGATGTCATTGGTGGTTATTCATTGGGAGCGGCGGCCTTAGCTTTTAGTATCGCTCTCTATGGTTTGTGGAAAGCCGAGAGGACGAATCAATAAATTATAGAAGAATAAACAAAAGAACAAAGCTTAGTAGATAGGATCGATCGGCTAACACAAAAAATGAGACAATATAAAACACTTTCGAAATGGTATAATCAAGAAAATGCCATGACGGAAGTGTTTTTACATAGAAAAAAACGTGGATTCAAGCAAAGCGAAATGGAGAGTGACTAGCTAGACCCTCTCTATTTACTAATTACTAAAGGAAAAATAGTTTTTTCAAGCTGGGGACGATCGTATAGCGAAACAGACTAAATAGATAAAATGAGCTTTTCTTGAAAGAACTGACAAAACAAAAAATGGTCAAGAAATAGAGAGAAAGAAGGCGCTGGAATGGAAACGGAAGTAAACACTAAAAAGTCGATGAAGGAATTTTTCTCTTTATTGAATCAATTCAATTGGCCAAAAGGCAGGATGATGATCGCACTGGTATTGTCTTTATTTTCAACCGGTGCGAGTTTAGTTATTCCGCTTGTTACAAAAGAATTGGTAGATTCTCTAACGATGGCATCTTTTAGCTGGAAAACAGGATTGTTTTTATTCGCTGTTTTTGTCGTCCAGGCAATATTAGGAGGGATCTCGCTTTATCTGTTGGCCTACGTAGGAGAAACGATTGTTGCAGACTTGCGTGTCAAATTATGGAGCAAAGTTCTTAGATTGCCTGTTTCCTATTACGATGATAATGAAACAGGGGAGACGATGAGTCGAATCACGCAAGATACAGCATTATTGAAACGACTCGTGTCAGAACACCTCGTGTCGTTCATCACAGGGATCATATCCATTGTGGGTGCGGTGGGAATTTTATTTTATTTGGATTGGAAAATCACGCTCCTCATGCTTATCAGCATACCGATAAGTTTTGCCATCATCTTGCCGCTCGGCAAAATCACCTATAAGATTGCACGAGCAACTCAGGCAGAAATGGCGAAATTTTCCGGTCACCTAAGTAGGGTGTTGGGTGATATCCGTTTAGTGAAGGCTTATCGGGCAGAACCCAATGAAGGTGAGAAAGGGGAGAAAGCGATCCGGTCCTTATTTTTATTCGGTTTGAAAGAAGCAAAGATCCAGTCGATCATATCCCCCGTAATGACCTTTGTAATGATGAGTATAGTCGTCATCATTCTCGGATATGGCGGGTCTCAAGTGTCGAAAGGTCTATTGAGTGCAGGAACACTCGTCGCGATTATATTCTTATTGTTCCAAATCGTTCTCCCCTTTGCACGGATGACTCAAGTGTTTACGATTTTTCAAAAAGCGATCGGGGCAACGGAACGGATTCAGCAGATCCTCGATATGGATAGTGAAAGCACTGAAGGGGTGAGTGTCGTTCCCAAAGGTGCATTGCGTTTCGAGTCGGTCGATTTCGCTTATGAATCGGGTAAAGAAGTACTAAAGGATGTCACATTCCAGGTACGACCCGGGACCATTACGGCATTTGTTGGTCCGAGTGGAGGAGGAAAGACAACGATTTTCTCACTCTTGGAACGCTTTTATATACCCACAAAGGGAAATGTTTTCATGGGGGAGACACCCATTCAAGACATTGCACTATCCGACTGGCGAAAGCGGATCGGATATGTGTCCCAGGAGAGTCCGTTGTTAAGTGGGACGATTTTAGATAATATCGCATTTGGACTGGAAACTCGGCCTTCAATGGAAGATGTCCAGAACGCGGCGCAGGCGGCAAATGCCCTTCCGTTCATCGAGGAGATGCCGGATGGGTTCGAAACGCTTGTTGGAGAAAGGGGCATGAAACTTTCCGGTGGTCAACGTCAGCGAATCGCCATTGCACGAGCGCTATTAAACGACCCTGAGCTTCTGTTGTTAGACGAAGCGACCTCCAATTTGGACAGTGGTTCCGAGGCGCATGTGCAGGAAGCACTACAACGCTTGATGGAAGGGCGAACGACGCTGATAATCGCCCACAGGCTGTCAACCATTATCGAAGCAGATCAGCTTATTTTCTTAGAATCGGGACGCATTACTGGAATCGGGACGCATTTTGAGTTGATCGATTCCCATTTGTTGTACCGAGAATTTGCAAAAAGACAAGGATTGCTATTATAAGTTGAGTATTATGGATTAAAGAGATTTAATAATTACGAATAGTATTGTCAAAATACTTGAACATGTATAGTTAGAAATATAAAAAAGGTCTATGAAAAGATTAGAAAAGCCGCAATTGAATCAAATAATGATAGAAAGTGGACATGGAGAAAGGTTTAATAGAAATATATTTATAGTCAGTAAAATTTCCATATAAAATAATTGGATAGAATGATTATTTTATATGGAAAATTATAAAAGTACTTTAAACAGTGTAGAAAAGTACGAATAATTAAATTAGTGTATTATGTGATAGAAGATGTGAAAATTGATAAAACTTAATTTTTAAGTGTGTATTGTTTCAAGCATACCTTGTTCACGATACTCTTTTTAAGTTGAATCTATAAAGAGTATTGCCTTAGTCGCGTTATTAGTGTAGGTTTTAAGTGTTAATTAAATGTAATAGAATTGAGTAATAAATTGAAGGCAAGGTATGGATATTTATATATATATTATGGTGAGAATGTGGATTGACAAATAGAAAGGTTGAAGCAGTAGAATAATTAAAATCAAAAAATAGACTATAAGGAACAAAAATTAAAGGAGTTGTTTTTTATGTTGACTAAATTAAAAAAATTAATCAAAGAAGAAGACCCTAAAAATCCATACACAGATAGTCAGCTAGCACATTATCTAAACACTTCAAGAGAGACAGTAACTAAGCTAAGAATAGAACATTCTATTTCAGATTCTCGCGATAGAAGGGCAGAAATCATTGAAAAAGAGATTATTGATATTTTAACAGACAACTCAAAATTATCTGAACGAAAGTTGACTGAATTATTAAATGAGCGTGGATTTAAAATTGCTCGGTCCTCTGTTAATAAGTTGAAAAAAGAAATTATGGACAGCAACTTTAGTAGTGAAAATGAGGTTGCGGATAAAAAATATAACCCTTTCAATACAATAATAGGAGTTGACGAAAGTTTAAAAACACAAATAAATCAAGCAAAGGCTTCTGTACTCTACCCTCCCAGAGGATTACACACTCTTATAACAGGTCCGTCAGGCTCTGGGAAAAGTTTTTTAGCAAAAAATATGTATGAGTACGCTAAAACAACTTCTAATTTTAATGAAAATTCTCCTTTTGAAATTTTAAATTGCGCTGATTATGCCGATAATCCACAGCTATTACTCTCTCAACTATTTGGTCATACTAAAGGTGCATTTACCGGTGCAGGTGAAGATAAAAAAGGATTGGTAGAAATTTGTGACAAAGGAATTCTGTTCTTAGATGAAATTCACCGATTACCACCAGAAGGACAGGAGATTTTATTTTATTTGTTAGATCAAAAACTTTACAGAAGGATGGGAGAAACAGAACTTACCCACTCAAGTGATTTACTACTAATCGGAGCTACAACAGAAGATCCTTCAGAGGCATTGTTATTGACTTTTAGACGAAGAATCCCAATAGCAATTAATTTGCCAGGGTACCACGAGCGAACCATTAAAGAACGATTTGAGTTTATTGAATTATTTTTTAAAGATGAAAGTAAACGCGTGGGAAAACCATTTAAAATTAAACGAGATGTAATAAAGTCATTTTTATCTTATTCTTGTCAAGGTAATATAGGGCAATTAAAAAGTGATATTCAAGCCACTTCTGCTAAAGGGTTTCTACAGTCCACTTTAAATCTTCAAAAAAATGTATTAGTAACTTTCCAAGACCTACCGCGATTTATTATGGACGAAATTATCAATAAGAGTTACTTTGATACAGAAGTATACTCGTATAGTTTAGATGATTTACTTATTGATGAAAGTGATAACAAACAATTAGTTCATTCTCCAAGTAATCTAGAAACGACGACTATTTATGATTACATTGAAAACACCTATAACACAATGAGATCAGAAGATTATACTATAAATCAAATAAATAAAGTCTTAAGCCAACAACTAGATAACGAGATGAAACGGTTATCAAAAGTAATTAATAACAAAGAGATGAATCATGAAATTTTACAAAATGTCATCGGGAAAAAGGCAATAGATGCAGCAAAAGGAAGCTTTGAAATTGCTAAAAAATATATTTCTAACTTGGATCCTAATCTTTTTTTCCCATTATCAATTCATTTAAATTCGGCTATAAATCGATTCTTATTAAATAAAGGAACAAAAAATCCTAATTTAGTCAATATAAAACATAAGTATGTTGAAGAGTTTCAAGTAGCCACCCGTATCAAAATATATATAGACCAACAATTCAACGTGGATTTATCTGAAGATGAAGTAGGATTTATAGCAATGTACCTGAAAAACTTTAAAGGAAGTGTTCAAAAGAATACTCAAAAAATTGGAGTCGTTGTTTTATCTCATGGCCATGTTGCTAAAGGGATGGCAGAAGTAGCAAATAAGTTGCTAGGTGTAACTCATGCTATCGGTTTGGAAATGGGATTAACAGACTCACCTAATTTAATGTTAGAAAAAACACTGCCTATCATAGAAAAAGCTAATCAAGGAAAAGGGGTTATAATATTAGCGGATATGGGTTCTTTAATTCTTTTTGGAGATATTATAACTGCACGTACAGGTATTGATGTCCGTGTTATAGGGCGAGTGGATACCCTAATGGTAATTGAATCAGTCAGACGTTCATTATTACCCGAAGATACGCTAGAAGATATTGCAAAAGATATTGATACAAAACAATTTTTGACAGGAAGTACGTTTGTTGATTCTATAAAAAAAGAAAAAGCCATCATTACCCTTTGTTTAACAGGTGAGGGAGCTGCACAAGTACTAAAAAACTATATTGAAACGTCCATTGAACGCATTCCTGATAATATTGAAATTCTTCCTGTCGGTTATTTTTCAAGTAAAGATACCTTTAGTAAATTAGATGAGATATCGCAATCAAAAGAAATTATAGCCATCATTGGAACAGTCAATTTAAACTATGAAAATGTTCCGTTTATGTCAGCAGAAACACTATTTAACGATAGCGATAAGCTGATTAACATAATACAAAAGGATAAATTGATCATACCTAAAAACCCATTAAAAGATTTGATTGATTTAGATTCTATATATGTAGAAGAGAAATTTATTATGAAAAATGATGTTATTGACAAAATGGTGACTCAATTAGAAATACAGGAGGATGTAAATCTCGATTATTCTTTGAGTGTTTATAAAAGAGAAACAATGGGAAACACTTATTTAGAAGGAGGAATTGCGATTCCACATGGGGAAGGTGAATTTGTAACAAATCCAGCCATAGTGGTTACAAAATTGGCCAAACCAATTATATGGGAAAACAATCAATATGTTGACATAATTTTTATGCTTGCACTTACCGAAAAAAATACTGAAGAAATTGAACACTTATACAAGGTTATCTATAGCAAAGACACTATAGATAACCTTCAATCTGCAACTTCTCCCCAAGAGATATACTCCATTTTGACAAAAAATACAATTTGAGCCAAAAGTTGGCATGGTATTTGCTTAATATAAAGTGAGAGGGGAGGTTGAAAAATGACAGAGAGTAATTTTCCAAAAGTTACGATTATCTTAAGAGGCTATAATTTTGAACAGGTAAATACTGTAATACAATTATTAGAAGAAGAAAACAAACAAGAGAAGTATGCACTTGAAATTACTTTAAATTCACCAGATGTATTTAAAACGATTAAGAAAATATCTAATAAGTATGGCGGTAAATTTCATATTGGTGCTGGGACAGTATTAAATCTTGAAGATACAAAAAGAGCGATTCAGTCAGGCGCTAAATTTATTTTATCTCCTATTAAACTGGAAAAAGAGGTTATAAAATATTGTAATAATAACAATATAATTGTTGTGCCAGCAGCTATGACACCTTCTGAAATAGTTGAGTTAAAAACAAATGGAGCAGATATTATAAAAGTTTTTCCAGCAAGAACAGTAGGGTACAAATTCTTTAGTGATGTCCAATCGCCATTAGGGAAACTTCCTCTGATGGCTGTTGGAGGAATAACTGCCGAGAACACTTATGCTTTTTTTGAAAACGGTGCAAGCTTTGTCGGGATTGGTTCCGGAATATTTAATAAAGAGGATATAATAAACCAAGATATAAAGAACTTGAAGAAATCTTTGAACTCTTTTGAAGAAAAGAATAACATCAATAAATAAAGAAAGGAAAGTCATTATGGATCTTGATCTTAGCAAAAGCTTGGTTTTTATAGACTTAGACTTAAATACAAAAGAAGAGGTACTCTTATTTCTTTCAGAAGAGTTATGTAAACGAGATTTAGTAAAAGCTGAATATCAACAAGCTATTTTAGAAAGAGAAAAAGTTTACCCCACTGGGTTACCTTCACCAGGAGTGAACATAGCCATACCTCATGCAGATAACAATTTAGTGAATGAGACCTCGATAGCGATTGGAATATTAAAGAAGCCAGTTCTCTTTAACTCAATGGAAAATACAGAAACTGAGTTAGGTGTCCAAATGGTTATAATGCTAGCTATTAAAGAACCACATGGACAAATAGAAATGTTGCAAAAGGTAGTAACTATCATTCAAAATGAAGAATTAACAAATAGAATTGTAAACACTTCGAATAAAAGTGGAGTTTTAGAAATGTTAGAGCCATATTTATATCAAAAGCAAGAATAAAATAGGAGGAATTTAAAATGAAAAGAGTTTTAGTAGCTTGTGGAAATGGAATTGCAACATCAACAGTAGTAGCTTCAAAAATAAAAGAATATGCAGAAAATGAAAGAATAAATATTAAGACCGAACAATGTAAATTAATGGAGGTTCCTGGAAAAGGAGACGATTATGATTTAGTTGTAACAACTGGACAATTTGGCGGACAAGTTAAAACTCCCGTGGTAGGTGGATTATCATTATTAACTGGTGTTGGTAAAGAAGAGACCTTAAAAGAGATTTTGAGCTATTTAAAATAAAAAAAGACTGAGGAGGAAAAATTATGTGGGATGCAATAATGTCAGGTTTCGATTGGATCATTGGCGCTGGTCCAACAGTAATGTTGCCCATTGTTATAACTGTTATTGGCTTGTTTTTTGGCTTGAAATTAGGCAAAGCATTTAAATCTGGTTTAACATTAGGGATTGGGTTTGCCGGGATTAGATTATTACTAGATTACATGGCTTCAAATCTCGGCCCTGCTTCTCAAGCAATGGTGGATAATATTGGTATTAATTTAGATGTTCTAGATGTAGGCTGGGGCTCTATAGCAGCTGTCACCTGGTCTTCTCCTATCATTGTGTTTATTGTTATTTCAATATTTGCAGTAAACATTCTCATGCTGTTAACTAGGACAACAAATACTTTAGATGTAGACATCTGGAATTATCATCATATGGCTATTGTTGGAATAATGGTTCACTATGTTACAAAAAATATATGGCTTGGGATTGGAGCTTCAGTTGTTATGGCGATTACAACTTTTAAAATAGCTGATTGGTCGCAGCCAATGATTGAAAAATTCTTTGGTATTCCGGGAGTTTCTCTACCAACAGTGTCAGCAACCTCCACGTTGGTGCTTGCTTGGCCTTTAAACTGGCTATTAGATAGAATTCCAGGAATAAAGAAAATTAATATTACTCTTAAAGATGTTCAAAAATATCTCGGGTTTTTCGGAGATCAAATGGTTCTAGGTTTAATTTTAGGATCAGCTATTGGATTATTAGGTGGATACGATGTCACTACTTCACTACAATTAGGTGTAAGTATGGCTGCGGTATTAGTCATTATTCCTAAAATGACCTCTTTATTTGTAGAAGGATTAATGCCCATCTCTGAAGCAGCACAAAACTGGTCTCAAAAGAAATTCAAAGACAGAAAATTGTTTATTGGTCTAGATGCAGCAGTTGTAGTTGGAAACCAAGATGTAATTACAACTGCATTAATTTTAATTCCTTTGACCATTGGACTCGCATTTATTTTGCCTGGAAATAGAATGTTACCTTTCGCTGATTTAGCGATTATTCCTTTTAGAATTGCTTTAATCGTTGCGCTCACACGGGGGAATTTTTTCAAGAATATTATTTTGGGATTAGCAACAAGTGCTGCAATTTTATATGCAGGTACGATTACAGCCCCTATCCTTACTGACCTTGCAGGTTCTGTAGGTATTGAAGTAGCTGTTGCTGGTGGCGCTCTATTGATTTCATCATTTTCAGCAACAAGCTTAACACATAGTTTCTTAGTATTTTTTGCTTTTGTTGGTCCGTTACTAGTTACGCTTCCTACGATGATAGTTATCATTGGGATTTTCTGGTATTACTTTGAAGTTATGAAACCTAAATCGAAGCAAGTTAGAGAACAAAGAGAATTAGAAATGGGAGAGCAGTCAACATAACTACTTGATGGGGGATATATAATGGAAATTACAGATATTAAAGTTTACAAGGTCAAACCGCGGTGGATTTTTATAAAAATTAGTACAGACGAAGGCATTGATGGCTGGGGAGAAATGATATCAGGTACGAAAACAGAGATGGTCGTCTCTGGTGCTTACGAAATGGGCAATAGAATTATTGGTCGAAATCCTTTTGAGATTGAAAGATTATGGCAAGAACTTCACCGCTCATTCTTTAGAGGTGGACCAATTAATGGAACAATTGTATCCGGAATAGAGATGGCTTTATGGGATATTAAAGGGAAATATTTTAATGTTCCTGTCTACGAATTATTGGGTGGAGCTGCACGTGATAACATAAAAGTTTATTCATGGATTGGAGGCGATAGGCCTGAAGATGTAGCGACTGAAGCTATGGATAGATATGATAGAGGGTTCAGAGCTGTTAAAATGAACGCCACTCAAGAATTGCATTATATCGACTCATTTAAAGAAGTACAAAAAGTAGTCGACAGATTTGCTTCTATACGGGAAAAATTAGGATATGAAATGGAAGTTGCCGTAGATTTCCATGGTAGAGTACACAAAGGGATGGCAAAAGTATTGGCTAGAGAGCTTGAACCTTTGAAACCTATGTTTTTAGAAGAAGTTGTACTTCCAGAAAATGAGGAGGCATTCTCTGAAATAGCACACCATGTAGCTACACCACTAGCAACTGGAGAACGCTTGTATAGTAGATGGGCTTTTAAAAACATCTTCAATCAAGGCAGTATCGACATCATTCAACCAGACGTTGCTTTAGTTGGTGGTATTTTAGAGACCAAGAAAATAGCAGCGATGGCTGAAGCTTACGATGTAGCTGTTGCACCACATGCTCCTTATGGACCAATTGCTTTAGCTGCAACGTTACAAGTTGATGCTTGTACTCCGAATGTGTTCATACAAGAGCAGAGTTTAGGCATTCACTACAATAAAGGTTTTGATTTATTAGACTTTGTTCATAATAAAGAAGTTTTCCAGTATAAAGATGGTTTTGTAGATCTTCCAACTAAGCCGGGTCTAGGACTGGAACTTAATGAAGAACTCATAGATGAAATTTCTCAAGAGGGGTTAGTGTGGACCAATCCAAAATGGAAAAATTATGACGGCACTATTGCTGAGTGGTAATTAAAAATCTGTTAAAACTGGGGGTAAAAGCTGATTTAGCTTTTACTCCCAGTTTTTACTAACTAAACCAATAATTATATTGCTAAAAAAGCTAGTCATACAGTATAGAGTTAGGTTTTAGGTAACACAAGATAAAAAGATCTCATGAAGATAGATTATTTTGATAGTGATTCAGTTTAATTTTATTAGAAAACAACTGATAAGTGAAAATATTCTTCTGAGTGTTTATATAATTCTATATTATATTTTTAAAAAGGAAACTATATTGAAAAAGACTGCTTTTCCTTAGATAGAGTACTAGAATTGATTTTTAGCGAAATAATAGATATGATGAGGTCATGCATGTTAGAAAGTGGTGAATTTAAATCTTGACTGATTTTTTTAAGTTAAATTGCCATTTAAAAGGAGTTGAAATCGGGTTTTGTTTGTAATTCTCCGTGAAATGAGAGTCGATACTTAATTCGTCAAAGAAAGGACATCACTATGAAAACATTTAAACGACTACCACGACATATAGGTGTCATCCCCGATGGGAACCGACGGTGGGCAACCTCTCACGGGATGCAGAAGCAAGAGGGATACCGTCACGGCGTCGGGCCTGGACTTCAACTCTATGAAGCTTGCCTAGAACTGGGCGTCGAAGAGATGACCTTCTATGGCTTTACGATGGATAATGTGAAACGTCCCTCTCTTCAAGCACGTGCATTTCAAAAGGCTTGTGTGGATTCCGTTCGCGAACTGCAAAAACTCGATGCCGACCTGCTAGTGATAGGGAATACCGATTCGAAAGTTTTTCCGGAAGAATTGAAACCCTATACGACTCGTACACGTTTTGGCGAGGGAAAGATGAAAGTGAACTTTCTTGTCAATTATGGATGGGATTGGGACTTGAATCAGGCTTTAAACGATGAGGAGACCCTTATCACTGGCAATGTGGGAAATCATATTGCCTCAAAAGATATCTCGCGTATCGATCTGATCTTGCGCTGGGGAGGCCAACGGCGCCTGAGCGGATTTCTACCAATTCAATCGGTCTACTCCGACTTTTATGTTCTGGAGGAATATTGGCCGGATTACAAAAAAGAGCAACTTTATGAAGCTCTCCATTGGTACCAAAACCAGGATGTTACTCTGGGTGGGTAAACAGATGAAAAAGGTAAACGCTCTGGTAGAGTGACACTCAATACTGTAAAGTGAACCAGTTGATTCGAGAAGACCAGTTGAACTCACCAAGAAACGATGAGAGTGTTTTTTGGTGAGTTTTTTTGTTTAGGAATGGGCCACCCTGTAAACCTCTGATGTGCTTCCTTTGGGTGAAAAAGGTTAGTAGATAAAATCAGTCTGGGCCGTCTCGGAAATGGACGACTGCCAACTTAGTAAAATTAGGATAAGAATGAACAGTAAAAAAAAGTTAGCCAATGTTATTCTTGAAAATAACGTTGGATAACTTCCTCGTCAGAATAAGGAATATTCTGTCCCTCAATCACTTGATACCCACCTGAACCAAGACCAGTGAGCAACACAATGTCACCCGCTTGAGCTTGAGAAAGAGCAGCATGAATAGCTTCTTCTCTCTGTAAGATGACTTGAACATTCCTTTTAGCACCTTGAAATCCCTTTAATACATCATCGGCAATCATCTGCCTGTCAAAAAAATGAGGGTGGTCAACACTGACAATAATTTCATCTGCTTTTCCTTCAACTGCCCTGGCTAGTTGAGGGCGCTGTCTAGGATCTCGCAACCCAACGCCTGTAATCAGTAAAATAAGCCGATTATGCGGTAAGTCTTGAGCTGTTTTCACAACGCTTTCCAATCCGCTGGGTGTATGAGCAAAGTCCAAAATGAGTGTATAGTCTGCGTAATGGTCAAAAACCTCAAAGCGTCCCGCTGTATTTCCAACCTCCTCCACAGCTTCTGCGAGTAAAGCAGGTGCGATATTTAATTGTAGACAAGCACAGATAGCTGCTAATAAATTGGAAACATTAAATGCTCCGTAAATAGGAGAGTGAACCTGAGCAGAAAAATCATGGATACGCAGTTCGAAATCAGTACCTTCTTTTCTAGTTTCAATAGCTTGAGCCATTACATCTGCTTCTTGTATTAAACTATAGGTCAGGAGAGGCCCCTCAAAGGAATGCAAAATATCTTGTGCCATTCCAAGATCATCCAAATTGACGACTGCAGTTTTGACCTGTCGGAAAAGTTTTAACTTAGCTTGCTTATATTCTTCAAAAGAAGAATGAAAATCGAGATGCTCAGGGGTCAAATTCGTATGGATCCCAACATCAAATAGCATATCTGCAACACGTTGTTGTTCAAGAGCAATAGAAGTCACTTCGATTGCAACCGCTTTCAATTTTTGTGTATAAAAAGTGTCCAGAGCTCTGTGCAGATCCGGGGCTTCAGGGGTCGTGTGTGTTGAGTGATTGAGATCGAGTTTGATTTGATCGTCCCATATGCCTGCGGTCCCGATCGAGCCAGTTGGAACACCTAAATAATTTAATAATGAACGGATATAGGAAACGACTGTTGTTTTTCCATTTGTCCCTGTTACGGCAAAGGTCGAGAGGTGGGTATAGCTACTGTTATAAAAAACAGCAGAAAAGCGAGCCATAAAATATTTTACATCATAAACGAGTATAAAAGTCGTTTCGGGATAGCGAAAAGAAAGGTGCCTCAAGTGTTGTGATTGTGTACCAATAATAACAGAGGCTCCTCGTGTCAAAGCATCTTCTATAAATTGATGGCCGTCAAATTTTTCGCCAGGAATACAGAAAAAAGCCGTATATTGTTTAACATTTTTCGAATTATATTCAAGAGATGAAACATGAGGGACAGGCTTTCCATAAATAGCACGGATCAAGCTACGGTCAAATTCTTTTTGAAAGTTGATCTTCATGTTCTTCCCCCTCATTTCGTTGGTCTCAATGACGGTCTGTATATGTCTAACTTACACTAAACAAAAATTAAAAAGCAAAGAAAAAAGCTTCTTAAATCAGATTTCAGCAGTCG
Organism: Lacticigenium naphthae DSM 19658; assembly: GCF_000425865.1. GTDB lineage: Bacteria > Bacillota > Bacilli > Lactobacillales > Carnobacteriaceae_A > Lacticigenium > Lacticigenium naphthae. The sequence continues at coordinate 78,238 of NZ_AUEG01000002.1, read as the reverse complement.
AAATCAACTCAGTGCCTGTTAATGGATTTCTATAAAATCATCCAAAAACAATGGAAAGACAGCGGATAACAAATAAGTCCGATTAGGTGTCATTTAAAATAGAAACTTTTAAATTCTAAAACTATCTGGCTCCGTTAAAGGTTAGTGTGAGAGCGAGTGATGATACCCGCACGAAACAAATACAAGAGAGGCCGGTGAAGAAAATAGGTATAGTGCCCCAGAATGTTTCTGCATCTTTTCAACTATCGACAGCAAACGGTTGCTGCAATAGTAGCTCTCACCATTGATTTTCCGGAAAAGCTATTACTTGCGCAAAGCTCTATTCGAGTTTGTTCACATGTTGCCGCACGTTCATTTTGAGGGATCAGAGGCGTATGATCATATAAAAAAAGAAGAACCGGAAAAATCCGATTCTTCTTTACTAGTATCTTCTTATTTATTTTACTGCTTCGATTGCTTTTTTCAAGTCTTCTTCGACTTCTTGAGCAATAGCCTCTAGTCCGGCCACATCCATCATATCCATCAATAACGTTGGACGTAACATTCCTACAAAGACTTTTTCATCTTTTTCATACACGACTACTTTACAAGGCAAGAAATACCCAGCTTCAATGTCTTTGTCGAGAACAACTTTTGCTTGCTTAGGATTGCAGGCTTCCATTATTTGGAAGTTTTTATCAAAATCAAGCCCTTTAGCTTGGAGTTTATCTTTGAAATTCATTTCCCAAAGCACACCAAAACCGTATTGACTCATTTCTTCTTTAAGTGCAGCGATTGCGGAAGCAAAATCTTTACTTGTTTCTACTTTGAATTGAATATCCATTGTGTTTCCTCCTTGATTTTTTTTATGTGAATAGGGTACGGTTAAACTGTTTCACCGCGCCAAGCGGACATGCCACCCATCACATTAACTACATTGTAACCCGCATTCCCTAAATATTCACACGCCATGCTTGAACGTGATCCAGTAAAACAGATTACGTGGTATTCAGTATCTTTGTTTAATTCGTTAATGTTTTCGGGGAATCCACTAAGAGGCAACAATTGTGCACCTTTAATGTGTCCGGCTTGGTGTTCGTGAGTTTCACGTACATCCAAAACAACGACCTCTTCTTTTTTTAATTTTTGTTCTAATTCGGGTACTGAAATTGATTTATACATTTATTTTTCCACCTTTTCTGATTGGACAGTGCTATATAGACTGAATGCACCGTCAAGATTTTTAACCGTGTAGCCTTTTTGTTTCAATAAACGTTCAGCGATATAACTTCTTTGGCCACTAAAGCAGCTGACAATAATATTTTTATCAGTTGGCACTTCAGTTAAACGATCACGTAATTCATTTAATGGAATAACGAGCGAATTTTTCAAGCGGCCATCTTCGGTGACTTCTTTTTCGTCACGAACATCCAGCAATAACCAGCCATCCTTAATAAGGTCTTCTAATTCATACCATTGGATAGTATCAGAATGTCCTTCTAATACGTTCAACGCAGCATAACCAGCCATATTGACAGGATCCTTAGCAGAACCGAATGGTGGTGCATACGTAAACTCTAATTCAGGTAAGTCATGAACAGTTAAGTTCCCTTTTATCGCTGTAGCGATGATGTCGATCCGTTTGTCTGCACCATCTGCTCCGATAGCTTGTGCACCAAAGATTTTACCAGTTTTTGGATCGAATAGGACTTTTAACAGGAGATCTGTTGCATTTGGATAATAGCCCGCATGGTTTTTTCCTTGAACGTGAACCGTTTGATAAGGAATTTCACTCATTTTTAATTGACGTTCAGTTAATCCAGTTGAAGCAGCTGTCTGGTTGAACACGCGGACGATCGCCGTTCCGATGCTCCCTTTATTTGTACGCTTATAGCCACTGATGATATCGGCAACTTGTCTTCCTTGACGGTTGGCAGGAGAAGCTAGTGCTATCATAGCATCTTGACCCGTGATCTGTTGTTTGACAATGATCGCGTCTCCAACAGCATAGATATCTTTTACGCTTGTTTCATACTGATCATCCACTAAAATTCCGCCACGCATGCCTACTTTGACACCTGCGCTTTGGGCAAGGGTCGATTCCGGTTGAACACCGACAGACATTAAGGTAATGTCGCTCTCAAGACGCTCACCATTTTCCAAAACAACATATTTCCCGTTTTCTTCAAAGGCTTGTGCTGACAGACCGGTATAGAGTTTTACATTGTTCGCTTCGAGTTCTTTAGAGATGTAAGCGGCCATTTCTTCATCTAACGGAGGAAGAACATGCGGTGCTTTTTCGACAATAGTCACTTCGATACCACGGTGGACCATACTTTCGGCCATTTCTAAACCAATAAAGCCAGCGCCGATGACGACTGCTTTTTTCGGTTGATGTGCTTCAATGTATGCCATTATACCATCTACATCAGGAATAGAACGTAAAGTAAAGATATTTGAAGCTTCTTCTAATCCAGCTGCTGGTGGGATAAAAGGACGTGCACCAGGTGAAAGAATCAATTTATCATAAGGCAACTCGTATTCTTCATCTAGCGATTTCACACGAACCATTTTTTTGTCGCCATCGATCGCTACCGCTTCACTATTTGGGCGGACATCCAAGTTGAATCGATTTTTTAATTTTTCGGGTGTTTGAACGAGCAATTCTTCGCGATCTGTAATTTCTTGTGCAACGTAATAAGGAAGGCCACAGTTTGCGAAAGAAACATAAGGGCCTTTTTCTAATACAATTATTTCTGCGTCTTCATTTAAACGGCGTAAGCGAGTAGCAGCGGACATTCCGCCAGCGACGCCTCCAACTATAACGATTTTCATGTTTATAATTTTCCTCCTCTGGTTTTACCAGACCATGCAGACATGCCGCCTTTGACATTCACTACATCACAGTCTTTTGCTTTTAATATTTTAGCAGCACGCTTGCTACGCATACCTGACTGGCAGATAACGTAAACCGTACCATTTGGTTTATACTTATCGATCTTTCCTAGAGGAATATTCTTGGCACGTGGAATGTGTCCATTTGCGAATTCATTTGTTTCACGTACATCTATTAGTTCTATTTTTTCGGATAGTTTTTGTTCCAATTCTTTGGTAGAAATGGAAGGCATACGACTAAAAAACATAAATTCCTCCTGGTGGTACTTTATTTTTTGTAACTCAACGATTCCAATTATACCCCCTAAGGTATATTTTGTAAAGGCAAAAGAGTGAAAAATTCAAAACTCTTTCTTTCTTTTTTTAAAAATGGTTTTTTTGTCATAGTAAAAAAAACAATTTGCAGCTGAGAAAATACTCTCGTCTACAAATTGTTCCCAATTTTCAAATGTGGCTAAAGCCAGATACTAAGAAAGAACCAGCCGATCATAATTGCTTGGATCAGCCCTTCAGCAACTTGACCACTAAAAAAGCCGATCAACGAACCAGTAGCAACTTGCAAAGCCTCTTTCGGATTCCTTCGTTGAACCCATTCGATTAAATAAACAGCCACAAAAGGAAGAACGATCATACCAATCGGTGGGTAGATAAAGGCTCCTACGATAACGGAAACCGCTGCGACTTTTTCTCCTAATTTACTGCCGCCAAATTTTCTTACCGCCAGTTGATTCGCTAAAACATTCGCTATCAATAATATAAACGTTAAGGCAATCATTCCTATCCAAAAGAAAGGAGATAACGCTTGAGAATTAATGAAGAAAGTGTAAACTAAGAAACCACCCCATACAGCAAGTACAGATGGTAAAATGGGAAAAACTAGACCCATAAAACTAAGAGCGAACAAACTGAGGACGACGATCCATAAAAATATGTCCATCACATTCCCTCCAATCTTTTTTCTCTATCCATAGTATAGTTCAAGAAGCGTTTTTTCTAAAAGGTTTTGCACAAAATAAAATGAGAAGCGGTTCTTTTTTGTTAGGAAATCGTATACAATAATAAGGAAGCACGAAGGTAGTTGCAATCAAGGAGGAATCTATATGACAAAATACATAATGGCTATTGATCAGGGAACGACGAGTACGCGCGCGGTCATTTTCAATAACAAGGGCGAATTGAAATGGAGTGCACAAAAAGATATAACGCAGTCTTTTCCTGAACCAGGTTGGGTGGAACATGATGCAAATGAAATTTGGATCAAAACGTTGCAAGTCATTGCGGGAGTGTTGATCGAAGCGGGATTGCAACCAGCTGATATTGATAGCATCGGGATCACCAATCAACGAGAGACGACGGTCATCTGGGATAAGCAAACAGGAAAACCCGTTTACCCAGCCATTGTATGGCAATCCAAACAAACAGCCAGTATTGCAGATCAGTTGATAGCCGAAGGACACAAAGACCTGATTCAGAAAAAAACAGGTCTGATTATTGACTCTTATTTTTCAGCTACAAAAATCAAGTGGATACTCGATCACGTTGACGGAGCCCGCAAAAGAGCTGAAGCAGGGGAATTGCTTTTTGGAACGATCGATACGTGGTTGTTATGGAAGTTGACAGGAGGAACCGTTCACGCTACGGATTATTCCAATGCGAGCCGGACGATGATGTTCAATATTTATACGTTGAAATGGGATGAAGAAATACTGTCTAATTTAGATATCCCCAAACGGATCCTGCCAGATGTTCGGTCATCATCAGAAATTTATGGCTACACTACTCCGACACATTTCTTTGGCGAAAGTATTCCAGTTGCGGGCATTGCCGGTGACCAACAGGCAGCACTTTTTGGACAAACGGCTTTTGAAAAGGGAATGGTAAAAAACACATATGGAACGGGCGCATTCATCATCATGAATACGGGAAAAACGCCGATCCAATCAGCGAATGGATTGTTGACGACGATCGCGTATGGATTGAATGGAGAGGTGACCTATGCGCTTGAAGGAAGTATTTTTGTTGCAGGATCAGCGATTCAATGGTTGCGAGATGGATTGCGTATGTTTAGAGAGGCTGCGGATTCGGAAAAATACGCGCGGGCCGTTTCGTCGTCGGAAAATATTTTCGTCGTCCCTGCTTTTACAGGTTTAGGTGCCCCCCATTGGGATCAAGATGCACGTGGAGCAATATTTGGCCTCACACGCGGAACAACAAAAGAACACATAGTCCGAGCTACTTTAGAATCGTTAGCTTACCAGACGAGGGATGTACTGGAGACGATGAAGGGAGATTCTAAAATTGAAACGCGCACGATGAGGGTAGATGGCGGGGCCTCAAACAATGATTTCTTGTTGCAGTTTCAAGCGGATATCACTGGGCTGACGATCGAACGAGCAAAAGTAATGGAAACGACTGCCTTAGGGGCTGCCTACTTAGCTGGATTAGCTACCGGTTACTGGAAAGACCAGGAAGAAATCAAAGCCAATTGGGCAAAAAGTGCAACCTTTACACCCACTATCTCCAAGCCTGAAAGAGATCACTTGTATGCAGGTTGGCGAAAGGCAGTGGAAGCAACAAAACTCTTTAAATATGAACCCTATAAAGAAGAATGAAATAGCGGGACAAAAGGTGAACAGATCTGAATAACGATTCGGCTGCTTTACGAGTAAACTGGCGAAGCAGTAATAGCTAATGCGGATCGATATCGCCTACACCAACGTGAAGTGAGTCGAGGCTGGGACTTTTGTTCCAGTCTCGACTCATGTAGAGAAGACGCATCCATTTTCTTGTAGAGGAATTAAAACAATTGTCAAATAGAAACACCTTCTTCTTCTCTTTTTTTCAACTTATTGAGATAATAGAAGAAAGTGGTATGTCTTAGGAAAAGAGGCGCAGAGTATGAAAAATGCACGTGCATCTTTATATCAATTCAGTAAAGAAATCTACAAGCTTAAACCGTGGGAGAAATTTTCGAAAGAAAATATTTTTGCCATTCAGTTACCGGATGCTTCGAGCCCCGTTTATGTGTCTGTCTGGGGGAAAGAGGAAGATGCAAAAGGCTTAGTAGTTTATCGGGACACAAAGGAGCTTGCTTATTTCTTTGAAATGTTATTATGGGATTACTATGATCAGACACGTCCAGAATTTGAACGAATTGCTTATCAGACGGGCATCCATCTTACTTATGAAGATAGGGAAGATTGTTCAAAGAAAGAGTATCGGACGATCAAAGAAAGTGGTATCCTCTTCAGAGGAAAAAAAGCATGGCCCCGTTTCATCGAGTACTTACCCGGATTTGAACCGCTCATTTTAGAAGACGAACAGCAGGAGAAATTTACAGCCATTCTAAAATATGTCACAGAATTTATCTCGGATAAATGTGCTACGGAAAATAATCATTCCCTCGCTGATTCATTCGAAGTGCTCACCCGTCAATATAATACTGATGGAAGCTTTCAAGAAAACTATTATGAATTGCCCGAAATAGCAGTTATTGGACTCAGTGAAAAAATCATTCCAGAAAGTCCTTTTCTATTGACAGAATTCGAAAAACAGCGAGGCCTTTCCTTACCAAAAGAAATGGTCGTGTGGGAAATGGATATTGAAACGATCCCACGCGCTATTTATACACAATTTTCTCCTCGTGGCTACTATCCTCTCTTACTCACAATTGTGCGACCGGAAACGACTCCTCAGTTCTGGACGACTAAACTGATCGAATCCGATCGTGTCCAAATGCAACGCAATTTTTTACGGATCATCATCCAATCAGGAGTCCGTCCACTCAGTATAATTTTTCCGATTTTTAGTGAAGCAAAACTGTCAGCTTATTTTGGTTGCCTGCTAGAAGCAGTAGAAATAGAAGTGGAATTAGTGGAACGTGTTCCTCTGATTGAATATATTCGAAAAAAAACAGATAAGCCTTTATAATAGAGAGGAATAGGAAAGGATGACCGGTCATGAAGACTGCATTGCAATTTGAAGTAGCGAATGGAAGAATGATTCCGGCTATGGGTATAACGTTGCCGCCTTTTCAACAGTCAGAAGAAAAGGAAAGGGCATCAGCCATAGAAAGTGCTTTAGGATCTGGCTATCGTTTATTTGAAACAACGACCATCCATAAAAATGAAAAACTGTTGAACAAACTACTGCACCACACAGACGTCAAAAGAGAAGACCTTTTTCTGATGTATAAATTATGGAATACGGATTATCGGTATGAAGATGCACAAAAATCGGTAGAAGAAACACTGGAACGATTAGAAACGGATTATATCGATGCATTCCTGATCAATTGGCCAGTTGGACAATACAAAGAAGCCTGGAAAGCTTTGGAAGACTTATATGATGCAGGAAAGATACGGATAATCGGCGTAAGTAATTTTCAGGAAAAACACTTAAAGGAACTGATGAAAGATGCACGCATCAAACCGATGGTGAACCAAATAGAGATCCATCCAGAAATGCCGCAATACTCGCTGGTCCGTTATTTGAAACAAGAAGGCATTCTGCCAATAGCACGCGGTCCTCTTGGAAGAGGAAGCCAGCACCTTATCAATGATCCTGATTTACGTATGATTGCAGAACACTATCAAAAAACGACTATCCAAGTGATTTATAAATGGCTTATTCAACGCGAAATAAGTGTACTCACCCAATCGGAAAATTCAAAACGAATACAAGAAAGCCTGCACATCGATGATTTCATCCTAACAAAAAAAGAAATGGAAGCTATCCCTTATGTGTTAAAAAAAAGGAATCGACCGTATTAAAAAGGAGCCAGAAATGAAAACATTACTGCTAATTTCCCATCCAGAAATTGAAGATTCAGGAAGTCAACAATATTTACTGCAGTCTCTTCCCTCCTCAGCTGCGATAACAGTTCGCCATTTGGATACACTTTATTCAGACGGGAAAATCGATCGAGAAAAAGAACAAGCAATGTTGCTCGCACATGACCGGATCCTATTTCAATTTCCTTTTTATTGGTATAGTACGCCGTCTTTGTTAAAAAAGTGGCAAGATGAGGTCTTGACCGAAGATTTTGCTTATGGAAAACAAAAGAATCTAACTGGAAAAGAGTTTGGTCTCGTTATTTCTGTCGGGATCAAAGAAACAGAATACCAGGCAGGTGGGCGTGAAGGCTTTACAGTGAATGAATTGGTAGCGCCATTAAGGGCTTTAGCCAATAAATTGGACATGCAGTATGTAAAACCACTCATTATTTATCAGTTTCACTACTTAAGTGAGCGAGATCGAATGCGTTTATTGATCAAGTATCAACAATACCTGACCCGCCAACATCCGGATAGTTTGAAGAAAAGGGAAGACTGGCTTGTGGAACAAGTCCAAGAGACAAATAGAACGACAATATCCACTGAGGGTTGGTTCATATTGGAACAAGCGTTGTCGATAGTTGAAGATCACCGCTTAGCCATTGACGAACTCGCGATGTTGTTGGATGCAGAGGGAGAGGATTATTGATGGAAGAGGCCCAGTGGATCCAAGGAGAATTAGAGAAACTATTTAAAGAAAGCAGAGATTACAAACAAAAAGCACTGATTTTAGCTTTAAAAGAACACATTGCAGAACAAAGCAATCGTATCGAACAAATGCAAGGAGAGTTGGATGGATCTTTGTGGAGTCCGCGGAAATGGAATGAATGAGCGTTTTACTTGGAGCTTTAATTTTGTTTTTGATACAGTGTAGTATAGGAAGAAAGGAGTAGATTAGATGAAAATTTTTATTGTTGGAGCAAACGGTCAGATCGGTACACTACTGACAAAAGAGTTAAAAGATTCAAATCAGTATACTCCCGTAGCAATGATCCGCAAAGAAGAACAAAAGGAAAAGTTCGACAAATTAGAGGTTCAAACAGTCGTTGGAGATCTGGAAGACCCTATTCAAATACTTGCGCAAAGCATGCAGAAATGTGATGCAGTCGTATTCACAGCTGGATCAGGCGGAGGGACTGGAGCAGATAAAACATTGCTCATTGATTTGGATGGAGCTGTAAAAACAATGAGAGCCGCTCAAGAAGCAGGAATTGACAGGTTTATTCTGGTCAGTGCTTATGGTGCGGATAACCGCGAACTATGGAATGAAGAAATGAAATCTTATTATGTAGCCAAACATTATGCAGATGAAATGGTGACTCTCTCAGATTTGCATTATACGATCATTCGTCCCGGAATGTTGACAAATGAAGAGGCTATAGGAAAAATTGCTGTAGGTGAGGATGCATTGAAAAGCGAGAAGAAAAGTATTCCACGTATAGACGTAGCTAAAACAATCGTAGAGTGTTTAAACCAAGAGTCTACATTCAGAAAATCGTTTGATCTAGTCACAGGGAAACTGGCAATAGAAGATGCAATAGAAATGGTTTGATTTTCTATTCAAAGCGAGGCTGGGGGAAATGCCCTAGCTTCTTTCTATTTCTCCAGTGATCCTCTTTAAGAGGGAGTCAAACGGCAAGTTCACGCTGCTCTTCGATCCAAATTTTCAAGGTCACTGCTTTTTGCCCCGTTTGTTTTTTAGATTTATGAGAAATTTAACTTTTTGGTGGTACACTATTCTTGTTCTTCAACACAACAAGAATAAAAGGAGAGAACAAATAGATGAATAAATTCAAACAAAAAGTAAGTGTGCTGATCGCGGCAAGTGGAATGTTTTTCCTTCCGCTGACATCAGTCCATGCAGCAGATGGTATCGATACGAGTGTAGTTGATGAAGCCTGGGGATTACCGACCTATGTTTACGGAGGCGGACTAGATGAAGCCCAAATCCAGGAAACTGCTGATTTGCTTGGTATCGATGATCAAAATAATGTAGCCAGTGTAGATGTGACTGGTGAAGATCTACAAAATTATTTAAACACCGGTTCGGGAAATACAGCCAGTATGATTTCTTCTGTGTTGGTCCAACGTGAAGATGCCGGTGAAGGTGTGAACGTCATCATTGAAACACCCGACGATATCACCGAGATCACTGAAGAGCAATATGCCAATGCGGCTATTACCGCTGGTGTCGAAGATGTGACCATCATGGTTGCTAGCATCCGCCCCGTAACAGGTGAAAGTGCCTTGACGGGTATTTATAAAGCTTTTGATGTGAATGGTGAGGATCTAGACCAGGACCGGATGGAAGTTGCCCAGGAGGAATTGGAAACGACCAACGACATTGCCCAGGAAAATGCAGGCAATGAAGAATTTGACACGTCGCGTTTTGACCAGGCCATCGTGGAAATCAAACAACAGCTGGCAGAATTACGGGAACGTCAAGATGAATTAGCAACACGAGAAGATATTGAGCGTATCATCAATGAAGCTCTAGAAAACAATGATTTGCAAAATGTCATTTCACAAGAACAAATCGATCAACTCCTAGCATTCTTTGAACGCTACCAACAAACTGGAGCCATCGATTCCCAACAGGTAAAAGAACAACTGGAAAACTTGTCCAATAATTTACGCGATCGCTTTGGAGATGCCTGGCAACAAGCAGAAGACAGCGGAGTGCTAGACCGGATCGGAAACTTCTTCAGACAAATCGTCGAAGCCATCCGGGGACTATTCAATTAAAGAACCAATAGAAAAGAGGAAGGCGCTGGATTTTCAGCACCCTCCTCTTTTTTTATTACCCTTCCAACTGGACCAGAAAATATTTTTTCTTTCCTTTTTTGACAATGATGAAGCGATCATCAAAACTATCCGCAGCGCTTACGATGTGATCCACATCTTTGATCTGCGTGCCTTTGATGCGGATCGCACCATTTTTGATATCCTCGCGTGCTTGGCGACGAGACGGTTCGATTTTAGTCACATCGACTAAAAACTCGACCAAATTCCGCTCTTCTCTTGGTGCAGTGGAAGAGGGAACATGTTGGAAACCTTGTTCGATCTGATCGGCCGTCAGCTCCTGAATATTTCCGGAAAAGAGTGCCTGGCTGATCAATTCCGCTTCATCTAACGCTGCCTGACTATGCACAAAGCGCGTCATCTCTTGCGCCAATGTCCGTTGAGCCTCTCGCTTATGCGGTTCAGTCGCTACTTTTTCCTCCAAAGCTTCAATTTCTGCTTGCGAAAGAAAAGTGAAGTATTTCAAGTATTTAATCACATCGCGGTCATCTTGATTCAACCAGAATTGGTAAAATTCATACGGGCTTGTTTTCTCAGGGTCTAGCCAGACTCCCCCCTCGGCAGATTTTCCGAATTTCGTTCCATCTGCTTTTAACAGTAACGGTATCGTTAACCCAAAGGCTTTTGCTTGAGGACCTTCTTTCTTGCGAATAAGATCCAATCCGGCAGTTATATTGCCCCATTGATCCGCCCCACCGATTTGAAGCTGAACATCTTCTTGCTGGTAGAGGTGCAAAAAGTCAATGGACTGGATGATTTGGTAAGTGAATTCCGTAAAAGAAATGCCGGAATCTAAGCGACTAGCCACGACATCTTTTGCTAACATGGTATTGATATTGAATTCTTTCCCGTATTCTCTCAAGAAATCGATCAATGATAGATCCTTTAACCAATCATGGTTGTTGACCAAACGGATCGCCTCGCCCTCACCGGCATTGAACAATTTCTTCATTTGGACTTTTAATTTTTCAGCATTCTGATTGATTTGTTCCATTGTCTGAAGCGTTCTTTCAGAGGTACGACCACTTGGGTCTCCGATCGAACCAGTCGCTCCCCCAATCAAAATAACCGGTTTATGCCCAGCTAACTGGAATCTCTTTAAGATCATGAAGGGGATCAAGTGTCCGATATGCATGCTGTCACCAGTCGGGTCGACCCCACAATATAAAGCGATTTCCTTTTCAGCGATCAGTTCTTTTAATCCGTCTTCATCAGTCTGTTGATTCACGGCTCCGCGCCAATGCAATTCTTCTAAAATACTCATTTTTTTCCTCCTCGTAGTTGACTGCAAATAAAAAGTCCCAATGAAAAGATTTTATCTTTTCATTGGGACGAAAATTTTCCGTGGTACCACCCAGTTTGAATGCAGCGCATTCCACTCTTACCTGTAACGTAGGCAACGCTGTTTACAGAGACTCCCAAATGTATTTCAGCTTATTAGTATCTGTCGATTTGCACCATCCACCGACTCTCTGCAATAGGGACCAATAAACTTACTGCGTTTGTTCTTCGTCTAATTATATTGAATTTCCACTTAGTATAGTCAATTCTAAAATGGATGTCAATGTTTCGCAAGAAATTAGCAAAAAAATGAAAACGGAAAGAAAACGGATACAAAAACGAAAAAAAGCGAATTATAAAGTTATATAACAAATATTATTTTAAATTCACATCTTTGACAAATGTTTAATATGTGCTAATGGTAATCGTATATAAGGCGAACCAACATTAGAAAAATCTCATTTAGTTTGTTTGCGTCAGGAAATGAACAGCTCATCCTAGTAAAATCTTAACATACCAGCATTTATATACCTTATATTGATTGGTTGATTATAATTGAACTCTCAACAAATGTTTTTTATAATTAGGAAGCAATACTAAAAGGAGGAAAAACACATGAATTTATTAAAAAGATTTTGGAACGAAGAAGAAGGACAAGGATTAGTTGAATATGCGTTGATTATTGGGTTAGTCGCAGTTATAGCTGTTGCCGTATTTGCCTTTGCAGGAGATAAAATTGTTGAATTGTTTGAAAATGTATTCGGAAATATTGATGATGCTGCTGATGTAACAGTTGATCCTGCTGCTGCTGGAGAGTAATCTTAATACTATAATAATTACCAATAGGTCCATTAAAATATATATTTTTGCTCCCTTCCTGGGGGCTTTTTTTAAAGGTAAGATCAATTTTAAAGGAGTTTATTATGAAAGTAGTTCTCTACATAGCTTTAGCTAGTTTACTGGCTTTGGCGTCTTATTATGATTTTAAAGAACGACGGATCCCGAATAAACTGACCGTTCCCTTTTTAGCTTTTGGGGTGCTGTATCATCTGCTCACTGCTGGCTTATCCGGCTTGGTTTTCAGTCTGGCCGGTTTTGGGATCGGTTTGGGTGTTTTTTTCATCTTTTTTGCACTCGGATTTATGGGGGCAGGCGATGCGAAGTTGATGGGTGCGATTGGATCGATGTTGGGCTGGATCTTAACAGCGGAAGCGATTCTTTATATCGCAGCCATCGGTGGGGTCATTGCTATCGTAACCATGGCTATCAAAGGTCGTTTATGGGTTTTAATGAAAAAAATCGGGTTTGTTTTACTCAAACCACTTTTTTATTTTCTTTACTTGAAAACTAAGAAACAATCGTTTTTAGAATGGTATAATAAATTTACTGATCAAAAAATCTTTACAGAACAAGAATACATTCCCTATGCAGGTGCGATCACACTGGGCACGGTTCTGGCAGTGCTATTGAACATAACTGGCAACGGGTTATTTTAGAAGAAGAAGGTGAATGTAAATGAAGCATTTAGGTTGGAAGAAAGAAGAATCGGGACAATCGATGGTGGAGTTTGCATTGATCTTGCCGATTCTATTGTTACTCATTGTGGGGATCATGGAATTTAGTTGGCTGTTTCACCAACAAACCCAGGTCACTGCCGCCGCAAGAGAAGGTGCCCGCACTCGCGTGGTCATGATGGCAGAGAACGTGAGTAAGGAAAAAGTAGACACTGCTGTTGCAAATTCCTTGCCAAGTTCAGTTAGCGATCCTACGATCACAATCAAATATAATGAAGAAGAAGCGACCGTTTATGTTGAGGTAGAAGCTTCGTCTTTGACAGGGTTATTCGATGTTATGGATGATTTGTATACGCTCTCGGCATCTGCGACTATGCGGCTAGAGGAATAAGGAGGAACTTTTATGCGAAAGTTTTCATTAAAAGGATTGTGGCATACATTTATAAATGAAGAAAAAGGAAGTATCCTGCCTTTCGTTGCCATCCTCATTCCTGTGGTTTTCTTTGGATTTGCAGCTTTGAGTGTCGATGTCGGAATGTTATACGCTGAAAAAACACAAATGCAAACAGCAGCCGATGCCGCTGCTTTAGCAGGTGCCAAAGAGATGGCATTGGGATTAAAAGAAAATCGAGCCATTCCATTGGAAGAAGCGAATACAATTGCCCGCGAGTATGCGTTCTTAAACGAAGCAGATACTGTAGTAGAAGTTTCTCTCGGAGAGGTAGATGGACAAACGTTTATCCAAGTCATCACAGAAGCAACCGTCCCCATGGCCTTTTCAGCAACCTTTTCAGATAAAACACGTACCGTCCAAGCCTCCGCAAAAGCAGCCTATGAATACAAAGCTGGAGGCAGAGGACTTGGAGCAGGGAAAGTATTTCCTTTTTTTGTTCTCGAAAGTGAATATCTAAGTAGTGGTGGAGCTTACATATTTGACAAGGATGAATCGCGAGGGACAGGGAATGTTGATTCAGCCAGATGGGGAATACCCGATATATCCAGAATAAGTGATCAAAATCATGTGAACCATATTCTATCTGGGAGTCGGGGTTTAAATCTAAGCGATTTTGATGATCCATTAAAAGCTCAAAATAGTAATAATTATTATCACGCAAGTTATATCCAGAACGGAATTCAATCGATAGTGGACAGAAATAAAGACAAAGATGAATGGGAAAGAAAAAAATCAATAAGCGGATTGATAGCGGTTCTTGCACCGCTAAAAGATAATGGTGGAAATGCCAATGGAGAGCTTTTGTATTTTGCTGAATATCGAGTAGAAGATTTTACTTGGAACGGAACTGGTATAAACAATATGAGTAACTATGTATTTGAGGATAATGTTTACTTAGGAAAAATCACATCTCCTTCCCAAGCAAGTGGTCAGTTTGATTACCCTAGAAATATACCGCGGGATTCATTGGTCGGTCAGTTCACTGGTCGTAAGGTCGATCTAAACGGGAATGATATCGGTGGTGGAGATGAAGAGATTAACATTCAATTGATCGAATAAGAGAGGGGAAAGACACGTATGAACAACAAGAAAGTATGGGGGCTGGCATTGCTTTTCAGTTTGATCGTTACCATCAGCGTTTTTAGTTACATAGAAAGTATCCGGCAAGAACCCGTCGCCCCTCCTGAAGTGGAACAGGTGGTTTTTGTAAAACAACTTATCCCGCAACATACAGTGGTGACGGAAGAAATGGTCGAGATGCGTTCCGTACCGGCTCAAACAGCCCACTCAGAGGCCTATCGCACGATCAGTGAAGTCGTGGGAGGCATGACCAATACCGACGTTCTCGCTGGGGAACAAGTCCTGCAAGGCCGGATCGTGACTGAAGGGAACGTTGGTGAAGCATTGGCCTACCGTATCCCAGCAAGTATGCGTGCCGTGACTGTACCGGTAGACGAAATATCCGGTGTAGGTGGATACTTGAAAGAAGGCAACCGCATCGATGTGCTTGTGTACTATCCGGGCGAAGAAGAACCTGCAGACGACAGAATCGAAACTCAATTTCAAAATGTTAAAATTCTACAAGTGGGCCCAGCAATGCCACCAGCCGAAACGGAAGGATCAGGAGTGACCACTTCACTGACCCTACTCGTTTCTCCCGAAATGGCAGAAGAAATAGCCTTGGCGCGAGCAAATGGAAGCTTTACGTACACCTTGCGTAATCCAGGAGATAACCAAGTGGAACAGACCGTCCCAGAATCAACACCGGAAGCTGAACCAGCTGAAGAAACGAATGCAGAGGAGGAGTAACAGATGCGCGATATTTACTTATTATTGATTGGAACAGACTCAAAAGAAACCAGTTTAATTGCCTCAGTTGCTTCTAATCTGGAGTACGTGTCCCTTTTAGGAGGCTATACCAACCTCCCGGATGCCCGCCAGTTGCTAGACAACCGAACAGTCGACGTAGTATTGGTTGGAACAGAAGTGGAAGACACTTATAGAGTAGCCGCTGAAATAGGAAA
Source organism: Lacticigenium naphthae DSM 19658 (assembly GCF_000425865.1). Classification (GTDB taxonomy): domain Bacteria; phylum Bacillota; class Bacilli; order Lactobacillales; family Carnobacteriaceae_A; genus Lacticigenium; species Lacticigenium naphthae. The sequence continues at coordinate 62,454 of NZ_AUEG01000002.1, read as the reverse complement.
AGATTATCAAAACGCTATTACGTTAGTAATGGAAGAAGATGTGACGGAAGAATCCCTTTACCGAGTGATTGCTTCCGGAGCAAAAGGCGTTTTACCCAAAAATTTCGAACCAGAAGAACTAATCGAAAAACTTTCCCGTATCAGCCAGTCACTCGAAGAAAAAGCTACGCGACTGAAAGCATCCCGAGGAAATCGAGAACTGAATGACTCTAAAGGAAAAATTTTTAGTATCTTCAGCGCCAAAGGAGGAGTCGGGCGGACCTTTTTAGGAGTCAATCTGGCTGTTGAATTAAGTCAAGAATTTGACGATTCCAAAGTGATCCTTCTGGACTTAGACTTAGAATTCAGTGCAATACCTCTGGCGACAGATATCTTTCCGAAACTGACACTAGTCGATTTAGCAGAAGACATTCGAACAATGGACGCCGACTTGATCCAGCGCTACATCACGCGGCATGATTCAGGGGTCGATGTTCTGGCGGCTAGTCAAAATTATATTGGAGATCAGTACATCACGGCGGAACAAACCAATAAAGTTATCGGGATTCTCCAGACGATGTACGACTATGTCATCATTGAAATGCCAAGCCGATTTACTGAAAACACGGCACCAGCACTGTCGAATGCAGACTTCTTGTTACTTATGACCGTACCGGAAATGGCGCTCATCAAACATACGAAAGAGGTTTTACGGGTACTGGAAGATTTGGAGTATCCTGAACAGAACATCAAACTGATTTTAAATCAGGTCAACCGGAAAAATACGATTCGTGTAAATGATATCAAAAAGACACTCCAAAAACCTGTCTATATAACTATTCCCGAAGATTTGAAACATGTCCGACCATCCTTGAACCAAGGATACCCCCTGATCATGCACCTTCCAAAGTCTAGTGCCAGCAAGCGGATCAAATCTCTTGCACGCAAACTCGTAATGGATGTTGGCGGAAAAGGACTACATTAAGGAGAGAAAGACAATGGACTATAGATCGTTCGATTTTTCTAAAGTAACCACCCAACAAACAGATTCGAAGAAAAAAGAGACCACTCTCACGACCAACGAACCAACCATTTCAAAAGCGAAACGACTAGAGCTTGCGGAAATCACAGAAGTTGTTTTACAACTGGTGATCGATGAAATTACCGATGAAATGGTCGGAGGGGACGACGAAGAAAAAAATCAGATCCGCCGGACGATCATTCGCATTTTAAATCGGACATTAGGCGAGAGAGACGTGTATCTTTCTCAAGCCGATAAAGGATACATTGAAGAAAATGTCATGAATGAAATATTTGATTTTGGCCCCATCACAGAATTACTTCAAGATGAAGCTGTGAATGAAGTCATGGTCAACGGCCCCCATTTGATTTTTATCGAAACAATGGGCAAAATCCGGCAAACAGATATCATTTTTAAAGATGATGCTCATGTGATGCGGATCATCGATAAAATCATTTCCCCTTTGGGCAGACGAGTAGATGAAGGATCTCCTTTGGTCGATGCTCGTTTACCAGATGGCTCGCGTGTCAATGTGATCATCCCCCCTCTATCCGTTAACGGACCGGTGATCACCATTCGAAAATTTGCGGCCGATCCTTTTACCGTGCAGGATTTAATTGGATTTGAAACCTTAGACAAGAAGATGGCAACGGTTTTAAAAGCAGGTGTTCGAGGTCAGCTGAATATGCTTGTTTCGGGGGGGACCGGAAGTGGGAAAACGACTTTACTAAATGCTTTATCCAGTTTTATTCCCGGGGATGAACGCATCATTACCATCGAAGATGCTGCTGAAGTACAACTGCAGCAGGAACATGTTGTGACCCTTGAATCGCGCCCGGCGAATATCGAAGGGAAAGGACGTGTGACCATTCGCGACTTAGTTGTAAACGCATTGCGCATGCGTCCCGACCGGATCGTAGTCGGCGAGGTCAGAAGTGGCGAAGCACTCGATATGCTTCAAGCGATGAATACTGGTCATGACGGAAGTTTGACGACCATCCATGCCAACTCACCAAGAGATTGCATATCTCGATTGGAAACGTTAGTCATGATGGCGGGGATGGAATTGCCTACACGTGCCATTCGGGAACAAATAGCTTCCGCTATCGATGTGATCGTTCAGGTAGACCGCATGATGGACGGCACACGTAAAGTCGTGAAAATCAGTGAAGTGACCGGCATGGAAGGTGAAACAGTCACCTTGCAAGACTTATTTGTCTTTGAGCAAGAACGTGTAGATAAAAACGGAAAAGTTATCGGAAGGCACATTCCCACAGGGGTAGTCCCGGCATTTATGAAACAAATCAAAGACAATGGTGAACAATTGTCTACCCGTATTTTTACTGAACCAGAAATGTAGAGAGGAGAGAAGATATGACTGGATGGATGATCAGCATCATTTTTATAGCAAGTCTTCTTTTTATTTTCTCTGTGTATACTCTATTTTTTGCTGAACGCATGGTCGTTCGGCGACGGTTGTTTCAAGAAGAAAAAGGAAATCGATCTGCGGAACAGAAAGTGGAAGAAATAGAACAATTGGAAAGTGAAAGAGAGTATCGTTCATTCATGACACGCATACAAGATAGTCGCTTTTATCGATCATTACTCGTCAGGATCCAACAATCACACGTGAAAATCCGACCAGAAGAGTATGTTTTAGTGAGCTTTGTATCTGCGTTGGTCGTCTTCGCTTTTGTGTTTCTACTAAATTTTTCTCCTTTACTTAGTTTTGTTATTTCCTTATTGGGGCTTTTCATCCCCCGGTATTATTTACGTGCACAAGCGCGTAAACGGCAAAAAGAATTAAATAAGCAATTACCACAGGCGCTTAATTTATTAGCTAATGGTTTGCGGGCTGGGTTTAGTTTTACACAGGCATTGAATGTGGCTAGCCGTGATTTAGGGGATCCCATTTCAGAAGAATTCTCGAAGATCTTACGGGATAATCGCTTAGGAAAGTCGTTGGAAGCCGCATTAGAAAACTTTGCGGAGCGCAATCCCCACCCAGACATTGAAATGTTGACAACAGCTGTGTTTATTCAACGGCAAGTAGGGGGGAACTTGGCGGATATTTTAGATTCTTTAGCTAAAACAATTCGCGAACGCATGCAATTACAGGCAGAAATAAAAACGATGACAGCCCAGGGAAGAATTTCCGCATGGGTCGTGGGCCTATTGCCTTTCGCGATGGGAGCTGTTTTATATCTGATGAACCCTGAATACATGAGTGTATTATTTACAACGACGATCGGGTTGTTGCTGGTCAGTGGCGCGCTAGTGATTTTAATTACCGGTATATTCATTCTAGTCCGGATGGTAGACATGAAAGTGTAGAGAGGAGCGTAAAAGATGGAACTGATTTTATACATAGGAATTTTTGTAGTCGTTTTTGTCTTCGTAGTGTTTACGTATACTCTTTTCTTTGCAGAGAGAAAGCAGACGAGAAATCGATTAGCCGTTTTTCAATACCAGAAAGAAAGAGAGACTCACCACGAAGAAGGTTATATCGAAGGGTCACTCTATGAACGGTTTGTGGCCCCGGTTTTTCAAATGATAAGTAAGGCGCTTTCGGGTATCACACCTGAAACATTTCAAACACGGTATGAAGAACTCATTCAAACTAGCGGCGTGTCCAGAAAACTAACAGTTTCAGCTTTAATTACACTGCAGACACTCACAGGGATAATTTTTGGAGCGGGGATTTTCTTTTTGATCCGCGGACAAAACAGTGGCTTGGCCATCTTGATGAGTATAGTCGGATTGGGGATCGGTATACAATTGCCGCGTTCCTATTTACGCGTTCGTGCACAGCAAAAAAGAGAAGCTATTCAACTGCAACTCCCGGATTTTTTGGATTTATTGTATGTCAGTGTGGAAGCTGGGTTGGGTTTCGATACGGCTCTCAAACGAGTGGCTTCTAAAATGCGGGGCCCATTGAGTGATGAAATCAAGCGCACATTAAACGAAATGGTCAATGGACGTTCCCGAAGTGAAGCATTACGTGGATTAGCCGAACGGACAAAAATAGATGATGTTCAAAACTTTGTCTCTGCTGTCATCCAAGGCGAACAAATGGGTACCAATATGGGATCGGTATTGAAAATTCAGTCTGAAACCATTCGCCGCAGTAAAAGACAACGGGCAGAAGAAAAAGCCAATACATTACCCGTAAAGATGTTATTTCCAATGGTCTTCCTGATTTTCCCGGCATTATTCGTCGTGATTTTAGGTCCAGCATTGATCAACTTATTCCAAATATTATGAGGAGGGAGAAAAAATGAAAAATAATTGGTTGACTCAGCTTGTTTCTTACTTGTCTCTCTTCTCTTTGTTTTTGTTCTTCTCTCCAATTGAAGTTCAAGCAACGACACACGACCATGTAGCAGTATCGATTGTAATGGATACTTCCCAAAGCATGAATGAAGCCGGCAGAGCTGCCTTGCAGCAAGAAGCCTTCTCTTTTATTTTAAATAATTTGAATGAAAAAGATCACGTCGGGTTTGTATCGTTCAATGGCGAAGCTGTGGAGCAATTTGAAATGCAGGCTGTTCGATCCGCTGAAAACCTGAAACGATTGAAAACGAATCGGTTTGATAATATAGACAACGAAGGCAAGACGAATTATCTAGCTGCTATCGAAATGGCACACGCGCAATTATCCGAAATGACGATGCCTGGGGTTTTGAAGGTCGTTTTACTCCTCACAGATGGAGATGCAGGAATTGAAACAGGTAAACAGGCTTTTACCATTGAAACCGCACAAGAAAAAGGAGAGATTTTAGCGGCAGATCAAATTCGCGTGTACGCGGTAGGTTTTGCAGACGAACCTTCAGCTGAGACAAAAACCATAGTGGAAATGACAAATGGGAAACTGGAGCGCGTGAACACGGCACATCAAATGCGGATCACCTGGTTTGAATGGATAAACACACTCCAACAAAAAGAGGAAATCAAAAAATTTGTGCAGAATACCCAAGCTCAAGAATCAGTAAGCATCGACTTAGGCAGTAACCAAAGGGAAACAGCTATTTTATTTGCCAGCGAAAATCCGAATTTTACGGTAACACCTAAACTGAACGCAGACACAGTACCACTGGGAAAACTATTCGATCAAGTGCAGACACCTGAGTACACATTATTCAAATTAAAACCAGAAAGCTATCTTTCCCAAGGAAGATGGACATTTGACATCAAAGGAGAAACAGCAGTAAATGTACTTGCTTATACAGCGCCGAATTTAACTCTCGAAGTTGTTTCCCCACGCACCCAGCAACAATACAATCGCTTAGATAACATACCGTTTGAGGTACATATTACGGGGGATATACCTGAAGGAGCCATTGTGGAAGCTGCATTAGTGAAAAATGGCAAAGATGTGGTAAAGACCCAACTATATGGTAATGAGGTCCAACAATTTACAGGAGAGATCGACCAGGATTATCTAACAGGTAATCATGTCACTGAAGTGCGAGTTCTATTCGAAGATGAAGTGATTGCAAAACAAGAAACGAGAATCTCTATTTCAAGTTTGCCCATCATCAAAACAGATTTCCCAAGTTCACTTTCCAATTTCAAATATGGAGAAGACATCATTGTGAGTACACGCCTACAATACAATGGAACTATTGTAAAAAAATCAGAAACGATTGGTATTGATTCGGTCCGTTTGTATCTCCATCATGAAGATGGGACGACTTCAATGGTCCAGTTGAGTGATGATGGCTTGCGCAATCACGGCGATATCCACCAAGCTGATGGCATTTATACAGGATACGTTAATTTAGTGAAAAGCGGAACAGTCGAAGCGGTAATGGAGGCTAGTGGCCAGATGAATGGGAAGCCTTTTTCAATCGAAAAAGAAGTGAGTACATTCCAAGTGAACCACTCCAACAATATTCGTCCCTTTGTGACAGTGGATTCGATTCATGGGGTTCCTGGTTCAACAGTTAACTTGCCGATCGCTTTTGAAAATAAAAGTTACGAAAATGAAATATTATATATTTCAATCGATTCAGGATTTGGAACAGTCTTAAACGAATCGATCCAGGTCCCGGCTAATGGAACGTGGAAAGAAGAAATCACGATTCAATTGAACGAAGATTTAGCTAAAGGGAGTATGAATATCCCGGTAAGGATTCGCTCTGAAAGTGAATTGATCCAATTGTCTCAAAGTACGCTCTCATTTGAATTGCGAGCGAATAATCGGCTTCAAGAATGGGGACGAATGGGATCGATCTGGATTTTAAATAATCGTTCGTGGATCGTATTTGTCCTTGCAGTTCCCCTTGTGCTTATTTTTATAGGCTATTTGCTACATGCTGTACTTGTCCACCCCAAGACATTGGTAACTGGCAGATTAGAATACTTTTCTCGCTATAAAGGACAAGTAGGTACGACAAAACAACTGGATGTAGGAAGATTAAGGAAGAAAAAAGTCATCATTTCGTTTGATGAAGAGGACAAAGAAGCTGATTTCATCATTCCTGAAACGACCTCCCAATACCAAATTATTTTGCATCGTTCTTATGAGGACGGAAGATGGAAATTTTGGGATGGGTACCGTGCGTTAGTCAAGCAGTTACCTCTATCCGATGTTATTTTAAGGACTACTCGTCCAGGGATCTTCCGATTGGGTTCGGAAATTTATACATCAAGCGAATTACACGATTTAGAAACCTTTACAACCGGTTCATTTGTATTCCACTATTACGCCGAAAGCACGGATATACAAGAACGAGATGAAGGAGTGGATCTATTAAGTGAGCGCTGATTACGGTACCACAAAGCTGATCAATCAAACTACTGAGACAGTATTGATCGAACAGCTTCTTGTAGCTCAAACGTTCTTTGGGCGATTAAAGGGTTTATTGGGAAAAAAAACGCTCAGTAAAAAAACAGGATTGAAAATTGTTCCGAGCACGAGTGTGCACACATTTTTTATGCACTTCCCCATTGACATTGTTTTTTTTAATGGTGCAGATGAGGTCCTGGCAGTTATGGAAAATGTCAGACCGCGACGTATCAGTAAAATTTATCGTGAAGCAGCTTATGTGATCGAAGCCAATGCATTTGAATTGGCTCCTTTTGTTGAAATCGGCGATAAAGTAGTAGAGAAGTAAAAAAAAGCCAAGCGAATGCTCAATTCGTTTGGCTTTTTTGTCTCCTGCAAGTGAAAAGAAAGAAGGGCCGATTTTTTTAGATGATATGCACTTCTCAGGGTTTCTAATCAAAAAATACGGAAGAATATGATACTATAAAGTTAGCAAGCTTTTATTAGAAAGGATGATCCAGATGGATAAACCGATTGATAAAGCAAAAAGACTCGATGCGTCTCCTGAAGCTTCCCGAGAGGCGATGGTTATATGGGAAAACTATCGTTTTACGGTTTTAACGAACCGGCTGATTCGTTTAGAATACGATCCAGCACGATCATTTGAGGATCGTGCAACACAGACGGTCCTAAACAGAAACTTTCCTGTACCTGAATTCGAATTAAAAGAATCGGAAGAATATATTGAAATCATTACATCTTTCGTGCACATCATTTTCCAAAAAGAAAAAGGCGGGTTTACCAAGCATAATTTTCGTGCTGAAGCATTAGGGAATTATAGTTTGTATCATTCGACTTGGTATTATGGAGAAGACGTTGAAACATTGAAAGGGACTGCCCGCACACTCGATTTTTCGGATGGGGAGATCGAATTAGAGGAAGGATTAATGAATAAAAACGGCTATGCCATTTTTGACGATAGTCGTTCAATGATTTTGAACGGCAATGGTTGGGTAGACGAACGCAAAAAAGATATTGTTGATATGTATTTCTTTGGACATGGACGTGATTACTTCAGTGTACTTCGGGATTACTACCAACTAACAGGATCCCCGCCACTTCTTCCGCGCTACACTCTCGGAAACTGGTGGAGCCGCTACTATCCGTATTCTCAAGAAGAATATAAAAAGTTGATCTATCAATTTGAGAAAAATGGCTATCCGTTTTCAGTGGCGGTTCTAGATATGGACTGGCATGTGACAGATGTTCCACCTGAATACGGAAGTGGATGGACTGGATATACATGGAATACTGATTTATTTCCAGAACCAGAAGAGTTTTTGTCGTGGTTGAAAAAGAAGGGACTACGGACAACGCTAAACTTACATCCTGCAAATGGTGTGCAACCGTATGAAGCAGCTTATGAAGAAATGGCTGAAGAACTAGGTGTCGATAGTGCAAATGAAGATCCTATTCAATTCGATATTGCTGACCCTGATTTCATGGATGCTTACTTTCGCTTTCTTCATCATCCACATGAAAAAATAGGTGTAGACTTCTGGTGGATCGATTGGCAACAAGGATCGATAACGAAAGTAGAAGGATTGGATCCGCTTTGGATGTTAAATCATTACCATTATTTGGATTTAACGCGCAATGGACAGCGCGGATTGATATTCTCACGTTATGCAGGACTAGGATCGCATCGCTATCCTATCGGTTTTTCCGGGGACACTGTCTCCTCTTGGGATACATTAGCATTCCAACCGTACTTTACAGCCACTGCATCTAATGTTGGCTATGGTTGGTGGAGTCATGACATTGGTGGACACATGTCTGGTACGAAAGATGATGAATTGTATGTCAGATGGGTCCAATTTGGAGTTTTTTCTCCCATCAATCGTCTGCATAGCCAAAATGGAGATTTTAGTGGGAAAGAACCTTGGCGATATGGACCAAATGCACAAACTATTGTGCGGGAATTCTTACGCTTACGGCATCAATTGGTTCCTTATTTATATACAATGAATGTATTAAACCATACGGATAATTTACCTTTGATGCGCCCAATGTATTATCATCACCCTTGGACGGATGAAGCCTATCAGGTAGAAAATCAATATTATTTTGGGACACAGCTGATTGTGGCACCGATCACGAAACCGATAAATAAACAAGCAAAAATGGCTCACGTAAAAATGTGGCTACCGGAAGGACTGTGGTTAGATTTCTTCAACGGAAGAGTTTATGAGGGTGACCGTAAACTAGATATGTTCCGTCCGTTAGATACGATTCCTGTGCTGGCTAAAACTGGAGCGATCGTGCCCATGAACCATTCATATGAGAATGCATTGACTAATCCTAAAAAGATGGATATTCGGATTTTTGCCGGATCAAATGGAAGCTTCTCTTTGATAGAAGATGATGGGGGCGGACAAGATCCAGAAAAAGCAATCACACGAATAAGCATGAAGTGGCATGGAGAAGAGGAATTCGCCACGATCCATATTTCTGCCCCTGAAGGGGATCTCTCTTCTCTACCAGTAAAACGGAAGTTCAAACTTTCGCTGGTCGGGTTTAAAATAAGTGAAGATCCTATTGTCTGGGTGGAAGAAGAAGAAGTTCCTGTGACGATCACTCGCCACGAAGGAGTGTATACTTTAGAAATACCGGAGATGCCAGTAGAAACAGACTATACGATCCAGTTAAATAAAACGCGGATGTGTAGAAATGATTACCGTAGAGATTTGTATGAGTTTCTTGATCAAGCCCAGCTATCGATCGCACTAAAAGAAAAAATATATTCGGCCATCAGGAAAGCAACGACAAGTTCTCGGGCAATTTCTGCACTGATCGCTCTTGATTTACATCCAGTTATTTTAGAAGCCATCACAGAAATCATTTGGGCAAATCCAGATGATATATACGAATGAAAAAAGGCAAGAGGAACGGAATTGGACGAGGAGAGTGAATCAATGCGGAGTGAAAACTCGTCTGTTTTAAAGAAGAAAAAAGAGAGAAGGAAATTTTGAGTTTTTTTCTTATCGAAATGGAAAAGAGGCTGTCTAGTAAACATGGTAAAATTAATTTTCTTTGATATTGATGGAACATTGGTCACACAGCAAAATAAAATTCCTTCTTCAACGAAAAAGGCTATACGACAATTGAAAGAAAAAGGGATCGTTCCTATCATTGCGACGGGAAGAGCACCCGTGTTGTTAGAGGAAATCAGAAAAGAATTGGAAATCGATAGCTTTGTGGCAATGAATGGCCAGTATATTATGTTAGAGGGGAAAGTCTTTTACAAAAATCCTCTAGAATATGAAACGGTAGATAAACTTGTCCAATTCGCAGCTATAGAAAAAGATGGAGTAGTTTTATGTACAGAAGATGAAATTCTTGGAAACTCTATTGCTCAAATTATGCGCCGTGGCTCATTGTTAAAAGTCTTGAGAGGAATAGGTGAATTCATTCCCGGGACAATCATTTTTCAAATTGCACGTAAAGTTCGCCATAGAGCGGTAAAAGAAGAGATTTACAGAGATAAAACCATTTATCAAGTTATTATTCAGGCTCAGGAAGAAAAAGATGCTCATTATCGCTCCAAATTCCCTGATCTTCATTTTACACGTGCAAATCGGTTTGGCATGGATGTGATCTCGGAAGGTATGTCAAAAGCAGCAGCAATCGAAAAAATATTGACTGTGTATTCGGTCACTTCAGATGAAACAGTAGCTTTTGGTGATGGACTGAATGATGTAGAAATGCTGAAATTTGTAGGTAGAGGTGTTGCTATGGGGAATGGGCATGAAGCAGCTAAAAATGCAGCATATTTAACTGCCGATACAGCCAACAATGATGGGATTTATAAAGCGCTAAAAGAATTGAAAATTCTATGACAAAACCAAGAAGGGCCGTTTTTCCCTTCTTGGTTTTGTGCTATAATGGGTAGGTATGACATAAAATGGATAAATAAACAGCCGAAAGAATCTAGGAGGCAAAAACTTGGAAGCTAAAGAAACATTTTATATTACCACTCCGATTTATTATCCAAGTGGAAAATTGCACATTGGAAATGCCTATACAACTATTGCATGTGACGTGATGGCACGTTATAAACGCTTGATGGGTTTTGATGTGTTTTATTTAACAGGGACAGATGAACATGGACAAAAAATTGAACAAAAAGCGCAAGAATTAAATGTTTCTCCTCAAGAATATGTGGATCAAATGGCTAAGGATATTCAAAAGTTGTGGAAAACACTTGATATCAGTAATGATGCCTTTATTCGCACGACGGATAAACAACACGAAGAAGTTGTTGCGAAAGTATTTCAGCGTTTGCTGAAACAGGGAGATATCTATCTAGGCGAATACGAGGGATGGTATTCCGTTCCGGATGAAACTTTTTATACAGAAACACAATTGGAAGATGTCCAAAGAGACGAAGAAGGAAATGTCACTGGCGGAAAATCTCCAGACAGTGGACATCCCGTCGAACTTATAAAAGAAGAATCTTATTTCTTTAAAATGAGTAAGTATGCTGACCGTTTAGTTCAGTATTATGATGAACATCCAGACTTTATTCAACCTGAATCCCGCAAAAATGAAATGCTAAATAATTTTATCAGACCAGGTTTGGAAGATATGGCCGTTTCTCGGACCACGTTCAAGTGGGGAGTAACAGTTCCGGATAATCCCAAGCATGTCATTTATGTATGGATCGATGCGGTATTGAATTATATTACGGCTTTAGGATATGGAACTGACAATGACGATTTATTCAAAACCTATTGGCCAGCTGATGTTCAAATGGTCGGTAAAGAAATCGTTCGGTTCCACACGATCATTTGGCCGGTAGTTTTGATGGCTTTAGATCTTCCGTTACCTAAAAAAGTATTTGGACATGGTTGGTTATTGATGAAAGATGGCAAGATGTCGAAATCTAAAGGGAACGTTGTCTATCCTGAGATGCTTGTCGAACGCTATGGACTAGATGCTTTGCGTTATTATTTGATGCGCGAAGTACCGTTTGGAAGTGATGGTGTCTTTACACCGGAAGATTTTGTTGCGCGTATCAATTATGATTTAGCGAATGACCTTGGTAATTTGTTGAACCGTACGATCGCAATGATGAACAAATACGTAGACGGGACCGTTCCTGCTTATCAAGGGAATGTGACGAAGTTTGACCACGAATTAAGTGAATTAGCAAAAAATACAGTAACAGAGTACGAAGAAAAAATGGAAGCTATGCAATTCAGTTCTGCTTTAGCGGCTATCTGGGCCTATGTTTCCCGTACAAATAAATATATCGATGAAACACAACCATGGGTACTAGCCAAAGAGGAAGAACAAGCAGACCAATTAAATAGTGTTTTGTATCATCTGGCTGAAAGTTTACGATTAGTGGCTACATTGCTGCAGCCTTTTACTACACAAGCACCTGTTGAAATGGCCAAACAATTAGGTTTGACGAATGATGATTTAGCAGCGTGGAAATTAGCGTTCGGTAGTTTCCCTGAAGGGGCCCAAGTGATCAAAAAAGGAACACCTATTTTCCCTCGATTAGATAAAGAGGAAGAAGTCGCTTATATCAAAGAGCAAATGGGAGGCAATACAGTGGAAGAAGTCTGGGATCCTGAAGAAACGGAATTAGTTTCTGAAAAAGAAAAACAAATCAAATACGATGTATTTGACCGCATGGAGTTAAAAGTGGCAGAAGTTATTGATTGCCAACCCGTAGAGAATGCAGACAAGCTACTGAACTTCCGTTTGGATGCAGGGGATAAAGGACAACGTCAAATTCTATCCGGAGTAGCTGAATGGTATCCTGATCCAGCAGAATTGATCGGAAAGAAAGTAATCATTGTCGCAAATTTAAAACCGCGTAAAATGCGGGGAGAAATCAGCCAGGGAATGATCTTGTCGGCTGAAGATGCTGAAGGAAATCTTCAAATTATAGAAGCACCGAAAAATATGCCAAACGGTTCGTCTGTTGCGTAAAAAACTACAGGGATTATTTGGAACAAGCTTCTCCTGTTACTGAGCAGTAGAATCCAATAAACAGACGGAGCTAGGACTATCCTGGCTCTTTCTGTTTATCACGAAAGGAATGAGCGAATGTTATTTGACACACATACTCACCTCAATGTTCCGCAGTTGTTTCCAGAAGCGGCAACGCTTATTGAACATGCCAAAGAGTTGCAAGTCAGTCGGATGGCAGTAGTAGGGTTTGATACGGAAACAATTGAAAAGAGTTTAGAATTGAGCAATACGTATGATTCTATTTATAGTATTATTGGATGGCATCCTACTGAGGCCGCAACGTATACAGATAAAATAGAAGAACAGCTGGTCACCCAACTGCAATTACCAAAAGTCGTCGCAATGGGTGAAATGGGTCTTGATTATTATTGGGATTCAGCCCCCAAATCGGTACAACACGATGTATTCAGAAGACAAATGCGTGTAGCAAAGGAGCTAAAACTTCCTGTCAGCATTCACATGCGTGAAGCTACGGAAGATACCTATCGTATCTTAAAAGAGGAACATGTAGAAGATATGGGCGGTATCATGCATAGTTTTAATGTAGACACATACTGGATGGAAGCTTTTTTAGACTTAGGTATGCACATTTCGCTGAATGGCATTGTTACGTTTAAAAATGCACCCGAAGTCAAGGAAGTAGCCAAGGCAGTCCCAAAAGACAAATTACTGATTGAAACCGATGCTCCTTACTTGACCCCGGCACCTTATCGTGGAAGAAGAAATGAACCGGCATATGTTCGTTATGTGGCTGAAGAAATTGCTCGTTTACGCGAAGTTTCTTTAGAAGAAATAGGAAAGCAAACGACGGAAAATGCTTTGAAACTATTCACGAAAGCAAAATAAAAAAGAGGTATCCAGTTGAAAAAGATAAAAGAAATAATCGTCGTTGAAGGACGCGATGATACAAAAAAAATAAAGCAATTTTTTGAAGCAGACACGATTGAAACACGGGGATCAGCTATAGACAATGGCATACTCCATTTAATTGAAAAAGCGCAAGGGCAAAGGGGTGTCATCGTCTTCACGGATCCTGATTTTCCCGGCGAGAAAATCCGCAAAATTATTTCTCAGGCGGTCCCGGGTGTCAAACATGCATTTTTATCCCAAGCGGAAGCTCGTCCGAAGCATAAAGGAAGTTTAGGTATCGAACATGCTTCTAAAAAGGCTATTGAAAAGGCACTAGAGGGTGTTTATCAAGAAGAAATAGCGGGAGAAACAGCTGATCGTATTACGAAAGGTTTTCTCCTGAGAAAAGGGTTAACAGGGCAACCAAACTCCAAAGAGAGACGGATACGATTGGGAGATTTTTTGCGAATCGGCTATGTAAATGGGAAACAGTTAGAGAAGCGGCTAAATATGTTTGGATTTAAAGAAGTAGACGTCTGTGAGGCGTTGCATGCAATTGACGCTAGGGACGAAGCGGATAAGGAAAGAGAATAAAGGAGAAATCTATGGGAGAAAAATTTATTTCAACACCTAGCCGTACAAAAGAAATCTTAGAAAAGTATAGTTTGGGTGCAAAAAAAAGTTTGGGGCAAAATTTTATTGTGGATACGAATATTCTCAATAAAATCGTTCGAACCGGAAATGTAGACAAACAGACGAATGTGATCGAAGTCGGGCCAGGCATAGGTGCCTTAACGGAACAGTTGGCGATTCACGGCAAGCATGTGCTGGCATTTGAAATCGACGAACGTTTGCTGACTGTCTTGGAGGATACGTTATCCCCCTATCAAAATGTGACTGTGATCCATGATGATATCTTAAAAGCTGACATCAAGGAAACTGTGGCACGGGAATTGCCCGATGCAAAACGGTTAGTGGTCATCGCAAATCTGCCTTATTATGTCACGACGCCTATTTTATTTGAATTTCTGTACGCAGACCTACCTATTGATGAAATGGTCTTTATGATGCAAAAAGAAGTGGCTCAACGGATCACAGCTAAACCGGGGACAAAAGCCTACGGGTCATTATCCATTGCTGTTCAGTATTATATGGAGGCGGCGGTCGCTTTTACGGTGCCCAAAACGGTTTTTAATCCGATGCCCAATGTGGAATCGGCAATTGTCCATCTAACAAAGAGAGATGTCCCACCCGTTTTATTATCTGAACCTCCTGTATTCTTTCAGTTAGTAAGAAATGCATTCGTTCAAAGAAGAAAAACGATCTGGAACAATTTACAAGCTGCCTATGGTAAAGATACAGAAACGAAAGATAAGATGGTCCTTGCTCTAGAGGAAGCAGAGATAGATCCTTCTCGCCGTGGAGAAACTTTGACGATTGAAGAATTCGGTAAATTGGCCAATGCCTTTGCTAAACGGGACATTAGCGCACTAAATCAAAAAAATAAGGAAAATTTATTCACCGGGTCGGTCATTTTATATTGATGTGCACTTTTTTTTGTGCTATACTTTAATTTTTCTGAAATGTATGGTATACTAAGTTCATAATCTGTGAGGTGAAGACTAACGATGCCAATTACATTACAATCAATAAAACATCAGCTCGATACAATGTTGGGTAAAGAGATAATGTTAACAGCGCAAACCGGTCGGAAAAAGAAAACAGAACGAAAAGGAATATTAACCGAAACTTATCCTGCAGTGTTCGTTGTGAAACTTAATCAAGATGAGAATTCTTTTGAACGAGTTTCTTACAGTTACACAGACGTATTGACACATTCCGTTGAAATTGAATTCATTTAACTAAAAATTTAGAAGAGAATAACGCGAGGTCGTGACCTCTGCGTTATTTTTTTTTGCTTAATTCGCTGGGGTGATTGGGGTGCTGAACCTAAAAAAATGGCAAAATTCCCAACATCGGGGTCGCCCTGTTAGTGATCAAGCTGCGAATACAAAATAAAAAAACAATCTATTTTTCAAAGGTATCTCTTTTCTTTCACCCAAAGACTCGCTATAGTGAAGATAAGAAGAAAAAAGGAAGGATCAAAATGGAAATAATCGAAAAAGCACCTGCGAAAATCAATTTGTCTTTAGACGTATTGAGTAAGCGTTCGGATGGGTTTCATGAGATGGAAATGATTATGACTTCAATCGACTTAGCAGATTGGCTTACTTTTACACTACAAGAAGAGGGTACGATACAATTAACTTCAGATAGCAGCTTTATGCCGCACGATGAACGAAATATAGTTTTTCAAACGGCTTTGTTAGTGAAAAACCGGTTTAAAATAACACAGGGCGTATCTATCCATATTGAAAAACATATCCCGATTGCTGCGGGTCTAGGTGGAGGAAGTAGTGACGCTGCAGCTACATTAAGAGGGCTAAATCGTCTGTGGGAGATGGATCTTTCACTTGATCAGCTGGCAGAACTGGGAGAAGAAATTGGTTCAGATGTCCCTTTTTGTGTGTATGGAAAAACGGCTTATGCTACAGGTCGGGGTGAAAAAATCGAATTAATAGAAAATATTCCTCCTTGTTGGGTAGTGTTAGTCAAACCCCATAAAGGACTATCCAGTTGGAAAGTTTTTGAAAACTTAGAAGTGGAAAAACTGCCGCATTTTGATACACAAGCAATTTTAGAGGCCATTGAAGCACAAAGTTATACTGATTTAGTTAAACGTGCCGGCAATGCTCTAGAAGGGATATCGGTTCTTCAACAACCTAAAATTGAAAAGATAAAGGAAAGAATGTTGAAATTTGGTGCTGATACAGCGTTGATGAGTGGAACGGGGCCAACCATTTATGGGTTATGCAAACATCATTCACGAGCAAAACGTGTTGTGAATGGGCTAAAAGGATTTTGTGATGAAGTCTACCTAGTTCGGACACTGAAATAGGTGATGAGCAGAAAAACATGTGCGACTTCCCTTATGGTGGGCAGTTTATAATCTGCATACCATTAGGGAAGTCTTTCTTTTTATTGAATAGTTAAGAATCAACTGTTGACGGAAAGAGGAAAGGCATGCTACACTAGAATTCGTAAATCGTAATCGTTACGATTTAGACAGAAAAATAGATAAATGCCAAAGGAGAACAGAATGAAAAATAATAAAAGTCTTAAATTAGTTTTAAGTATTTCTGCGGGAATGATCCTAGCGGGCTGTGGTGCACAATCCGAAGATGATGAAATTGAAAACGGAGTGGATTCAGAAGACAAATTAGAAGTCATGACAACTTTTTATCCTGTGTACGAATTTTCGAAACAAGTCGCAGGCGATTTGGCTGATGTATCTTTAATGATCAGTGCAGGAACGGATTCACACGGATTTGAACCCAGTGCACAAGATGTGGCAAAATTAAATCAAGTAGATTTATTTATTTACAGTAGTCCATATATGGAAACATGGGTAGAAGATACTTTAACAGCGATCGAATCAGAAGAGGTTATTGTTGTTGAAGCTTCTGAGTCCATTGAATTAAAAGAAATGTCCGGAACAAACTTGCTCGATGAGGATGAGCACGATCACGAAGAAGAAGAAGCAGATGAACATAACCACACGTTTGATCCGCATGTTTGGTTAGACCCCGTGCTCGCCAAAGAGATGGTCCAAACGATCGAAGCTGGTTTCATTGAAGCCGATCCAGAAAACGAAGCTATTTACGAGAAACAAGCAGCTACTTTTATTGATGAATTAGAAACAGTGCATCAAGAGTTTGAAACGACTTTAAGTGATCTAGATAATAACACGTTTGTGACGCAACACGATGCATATGGCTATTTAGCTGCACGTTATGGGTTAAAACAAGTATCTATTTCAGGATTGTCTACCGAGATAGAACCAGATCCCTCTCGTATAGCTGAGATAAGCGAATATATTCGTCAAGAAGATGTGACAACGGTCTTTTATAATAAAAACACGGCCTCCACAACTGCCGAAACAGTTGCACAAGAAGCAGGTGTAAAAGCAGAAGGATTGCATTCATTAGAAGGTGTAACAGACGCTGAAAGAGAAGCAGGAATGGATTATTTGAGTATCATGCGCGAAAACTTGGCTGCCTTGAGTCAATTAAATGAATAATAGAGGAGAAAGAAGGGAAATACATGCATTATATTGAAGTTGATGATTTATCCTTTCATTTCGAAGATGAACCCGTACTTCAAAATATATCCTTTACGGTCGATCCAAGTGAATTTGTAATGCTGACAGGTGAAAATGGCGCAGCCAAAAGCACTCTGTTAAGAAACATACTCGGTTTATTAAAACCGACTAAAGGAAACGTTCACCTAGCTACTAGAAATGAAGCAGGAGAAAAACTGATCATCGGGTATATCCCGCAGCAAGTTGCATCTTTTAATGCGGGATTTCCAAGTACAGTATTAGAATTGGTGCGCTCTGGACGTTATCCAAGAGGGAAATGGTTCAAGCGTTTAGACAAAGAAGATGAAATCCATGTAGAAAAAGCTTTGAAATCTGTGGGCATGTGGGAAATGCGACACAAAAAAATCGGCGAACTTTCGGGAGGACAAAAACAGCGCATATCGATTGCGCGTGTTTTTGCTACCGATCCTGATTTATTCGTATTAGATGAGCCGACTACGGGGATGGATCGACAATCGAGAGAAGAATTTTATCAATTACTGAAACACAATAGTGAAGTTCATAAAAAAGGTATTCTCATGGTGACACACGATCATGACGAAATCAAAAAATATGCCGATAAACAAATTCAATTGGTGAGAAAGGAGGGGTCACCGTGGAGATGTTTCTCTATGGATTCATGCAGCGAGCATTCCAAGCATCCCTGCTGATTTCACTGGCAGCTCCCATACTTGGACTGTTCTTGATTTTACGTAGACAATCCTTGATGGCAGATACTCTTTCTCACGTTTCTCTTGCTGGGGTAGCCCTAGGTTTCCTCTTAGGGGTCAATCCCACATTGACTACTTTATTGGTCGTAGCAATCATTGCTGTTTTACTTGAATACTTGAGACTGATTTATAAAACATATTCCGAAGTAGGAATCGCCATGCTGATGGCTGGTGGTATGGCTGTCGCACTCGTTTTAATGAGTCTGAATGAAGGAGGCTCTACTGTCAGCATCCAACAATATTTATTCGGTTCGATCGTCACGATCACATCATTACAAGTATATATGATAGCCGGTTTGACGAGCCTCATTCTGCTGTTATATATTTTCTTTAGAAAACCAATGTACGTGTTGACGTTTGATGAAGAAGCAGCATTTACTTCAGGATTACCTATAAAATGGATGTCCATTTTATTTAATTTGTTGACAGGGTTGACGATTGCTTTGATCATGCCGATTCTCGGCGCATTACTTGTCTCAGCGATCCTGATTCTTCCGGCAGCGATCTCCTTGCGCTTAAGTAAAAGCTTCACAGGGGTCATCCTTTATGGAATTGGAATTTCCTTGATCGGGATGTTCTCAGGGCTTGTCGTCTCTTACTATTATGGAACACCTCCAGGTGCCACCATCGCGCTTATTTTTATTGGTATTTTTATATTTGTGACCGTATTTAAACAGTTTGCAAGTAAGAAAGCATAAGCACAGAATAGAAATCAGAAAAAACACGGACTTCTTTGCACTTTTTAAAGAAGTCCGTGTTTTTTTAAAATATATATGGAAGCAGTTTCTTATCGTGCAGAGCTGAATTGGCGAAATATAAAGAGGAAATACGAACGTTCTGTTAAAGTTGGTGGCAAATGTCTGTTACTTTTGCCCTTAAAAGCGTATAATTAGAAATGAAAGAATCCGTATGCACAAATGTGAATCAAAAAGTAGAAGAGGTGAACTAGGTGAAATATAAACGAAGTGAACGAATGATCGATATGACATACTATTTACTTGAACATCCCCATACATTGATTCCTTTGACATTGTTCTCAGAACGATATGAAGCAGCGAAATCTTCAATTAGTGAGGATTTAACGATTATTAAAGGAACGTTTAAGGAACAACATATCGGACTGATCGAAACCGTTCCTGGTGCTACAGGAGGAGTCCGCTACATCCCACAAGTGAGTGAAAAAGATGCAGAAGAATTTATCTTATGGCTTTGTGAAAAACTATCTGATTCGGAAAGACTGTTACCAGGTGGCTATGTTTTCTTATCCGACTTGTTAGGCTCGCCGGAAGTATTGAAACCGTTAGGGAAAATCATTGCCAGTCAATTTATTGATCAAAAGGTCGATGCAGTAATGACCGTAGCAACAAAAGGAATTCCTATCGCACAAACAGTAGCGAATTATTTAAATGTTCCGTTTGTTATCGTGCGCAAAGACTCTAAAATAACAGAGGGAGCTACCGTAAGTGTGAATTACGTGTCCGGTTCTTCTCAGCGTGTAGAAAAAATGGAGCTTTCACGTAGAAGTTTGAAAAAAGGTGCCCGTGTGGTCATTGTGGATGACTTTATGAAAGGCGGCGGTACTTTAAATGGTATGCGTAGTTTAATTGAAGAATTTGAAGCTGAGCTAGTTGGAGCCACAGTATTTGCAGAAAGTGTGTTTCACGGTAAGCGGGCAGTACACAATTATCGCTCGCTATTATTGATCGAAGATGTCAGCGTGGCGGATAAAACGATCCAAGTGAAACCGGGGAATTTTTTACAAAAAGAACCAGAGTAAAGAGATGCATGATTTCGGTGTGATTGGTCTTGAAAAGAGCATCGGTGTGGGCTATTATTAAAAGAGTTTGAGTGAGAAATTTCGTAAAAAAAAAGTAAGGAGAATTAGATGAATCCAAAATATGCCGTAGTTCTTGCAGCTGGTCAAGGAACGCGAATGAAATCAAAATTGTATAAAGTCCTTCACCCCGTTGCTGGAAAGCCAATGGTGGGACATGTAGTGGATCAAGCAGAAGAGGCTAAGATGGACCGAATTGTGACAGTGGTCGGTGTCGGCGCGGAGAAAGTACAAGAGTACTTAGGCGAGCGTTCTGAATATGTTATACAGGAAGAACAATTAGGGACGGCTCACGCGGTGATGCAAGCAAAAGAGCAACTGGCTGACAAACAAGGAACTACGCTTGTTATATGCGGAGATACTCCTTTACTAACAGCCGATACATTGAATCAACTAGCCATGCACCATGAAATGAACAAAGCGAAAGCAACGGTCCTCACTGCATATGCACAAGACCCTACAGGATATGGAAGAGTTATCCGAGGAGAATCGGGGGCAGTGGAAAAAATCGTTGAGCAAAAAGATGCGTCAACAGAAGAAGCTGCTGTAAAAGAAATAAATACAGGAACGTATTGCTTTGACAATGAAGCATTGTTTGCAACGTTAGAAAAAGTTGGAAATGAGAATGCACAAGGAGAGTATTATCTCCCGGATGTAATCGAAATCCTGAAAAATGAGGGCGGTATAGTCTCCGCTTATCAATTGGAAAATAAAGAAGAAGCGCTTGGTGTAAATGATCGTGTGGCATTAGCTGAAGCGAATCGAGTAATGCGGGCCCGAATCAACCATGCGCATATGAAAAATGGTGTGTCCATTATAGATCCAGTAGCAACCTACATCGAAAGAGATGTACAAATCGGTGCAGATACTGTGATCGAGCCAAATGTTTATTTAAAAGGAAAGACTCTTATCGGAGAAGATTGCTTCATTGGTGCACACTCTGTTATTCGTGATAGTCGTATTGCCAATGGTGTGTCCATTACTAGCTCCACAATTGAAGAATCTACCATAGCAAATGGATCAGACATTGGTCCAAATAGTCATTTACGTCCGGGTTCAGATTTAAAAGAGGACGTCCATATAGGAAATTATGTAGAAATCAAGAAAGCTAGCATCGGGAAAAACACCAAAATCGGTCATTTAACTTATGTGGGCGATGCAGAATTGGGTGAGAATATCAATGTTGGCTGTGGAACTGTCTTTGTGAATTATGATGGAAAAGATAAGCATAAAGCCATTGTGAAAGATAATTCTTTTATTGGATGCAATACAAATTTAATTGCTCCTGTAACAGTCGAAGAGAACACTTATATTGCAGCAGGTTCAACAATCACAGATAACGTACCTTCGAAAGCCTTAGCTATCGCACGTGCAAGACAAGTGAATAAAGAAGATTATTTCAAAAATATGCCACATAAATGAGAATAAATGGAAAAATTTTTGTGAACTATTGCTTTTTTTCACAATCTTGCATAGGATAAAAGGTAGTATGAATTAATTAAAAAAGGACATGGAGGACATCATGACACAAAATTATTCCGATCCAAAATTGAAGTTGTTTGCACTTAGCTCAAATAGACCTTTAGCAGAGGAAATTGCAAAAGACGTAGGTGTCGAATTAGGGGATGTTGCAGTAACTAAATTTAGTGATGGAGAAATACGTATTAACATCGAAGAAAGTATTCGTGGAGATCATGTGTATGTTATCCAATCGACATCAGCACCAGTCAATGACAACTTGATGGAAACATTGATCATGATTGACGCCTTAAAACGTGCTAGCGCCAAAACAATTAATGTAGTTATTCCTTATTATGGTTATGCTCGTCAAGATAGGAAAGCACGCTCAAGAGAACCTATTACAGCGAAATTAGTAGCTAATATGCTTACTGCTGCAGGAGCGCATAGGATTCTCACACTTGACTTACACGCTTCTCAGATTCAGGGGTTTTTCGATATCCCAGTGGATCATTTACTTGGGGCCTCTCTATTAGCTAACTACTTTTTAGATAACGGATTGTGTGGAGATGATGTGGTTGTAGTTTCTCCAGATCATGGTGGAGTAACACGGGCACGTAAAATGGCTGAATTTTTAAAATCATCTATCGCTATTATCGATAAGAGAAGGCCAAAAGCAAATGTATCGGAAGTCATGAACATTGTTGGAAATGTTGAAGGGAAAACTTGTGTATTGATCGATGATATGATTGATACTGCTGGAACGATAACTTTAGCAGCAAATGCATTGAAGGATGCAGGGGCTAAACACGTTTATGCTTGTGGAACACATCCTGTATTGTCAGGACCAGCTATTGAACGATTAGAAAATTCAGCAATTGAAAAACTGATCGTTACAGATTCAATCTATCTTCCTGAAGAAAAGCAGATTGACAAAATTCTTCAAGTCAGTGTTGGAGAACTACTAGGTGATGCGATCAAGCGAATTCATGAAAATAAATCTGTAAGTCCGCTATTTGAAAAGAAATTTGTGGCTCATTCAGAAGAAACTATAGAATAAATGTAAACTAAGTTAGAGCTCGCTTTCTGCAGAAGGCGAGCTTATTTACAAATGGAGAATGCCTATGTTTGAAAAAATTAAAAAGCAGCTCGAACTCGTCAAAATACTCGATATTATAATCGTAGTGACGTTGATGGTTGCCTCTTTTATTCCTCATATTGTATACGGGGTGCAGTCTCGATCCATTGGAGAAGAAGCACGTATTATTGCAATCGTTTCTATTGACGGTGAAGAAGTATACAGTGTGGAATTGTCGGAAGATACTGTGCATGAAGAGTTCACGCTTTACCCGTCAAAAGACCAATATAACGTGATCGAGGTAGATGGAACACGCATACGAAATAAAGAAGACAACAGTCCAGACCAATTGGGTGTAAGAAAAGGCTGGATAAGTCGACCTGGAGATACGGCGGTAGTCCTTCCACATCGATTGATTATAGAAATAAAAGCCATCAATTCAGAAGAAAGCCCTGAAGAAGAGGTAATTATTCCTTTATAGAAAATGACCGGGAGATCCCAGCCAAATACAAAACGGCTAATCCTCGGTCTATTTCGCTTTACATAGAATAAATAGGACAGAACAATACTGAAGGGGGAACTGGGGATGAGTAATGGAAGAGACTCTCGATTCAAACGAAAAACTTTTAAAGAGAAGGGCGGTCCCACATCGAGTAGTCAGCGCTCTAGCCAAATGATAAACAGAAGGATCAGGGATTCGAGAACAAAAAACTCTAAGCAAGTGTCCCCCCCAAAACTGATAAGATACAAAGAAATTTTTGAAAAAACAGGCATGGGAGCCTGGGAGTGGAACGTAGAGACTGGAAAATCTTTTTATAATGAAGGCTGGGCCCAGCTCATTGGCTATTCATTAGATGAGTTCCCAGATATATCCATTCACACCTTTTATCAGTTTCTGCATCCGCAAGATAAGGATCGCGTTCAACAAAAATTGAAGAACGTTTTTGAGAAAAAAGAGGGCGTCTATGAAATAGAAATTCGGATGCAACACAAAAAAGGACATTGGATATGGATCGAGGACCGCGGAATTGTTGTCGAGTGGTCAGAAAATGGAGACCCGCTATTGATGTTCGGGACGCATCGAGATATCACACATTTAAGAGAAGTAGAAAAGGAAGCCCAAAGAGAAAGTAAGGAATATCAGCTATTGATCGAAAATACGTATGATTTAGTTTATCGGATATCTTCTAATGGAGAAGTGAAATTTGTTTCTCCAAGATGGGAAAAAGTCATCGATTCTAATCTTGTAAAAGCAGAAAAAGTGTATTTTTCGGATTTTATTCATCCAAAAGATAAAATAAAAGTCCAAGGTTCTTTTCAAAAACTTCTGGCAAGTAAGAAGAAACAGGAAGTAGTCAACTTTCGATTGAAAACACTAAATGAAAAATGGAAGTGGTTCACTACGAAAGCTGAACCTGTCCTGGACGAAAATGAGAAGGTCATCGAGATAATTGGCGTAGTACACGATGTAAACGAGATTTACGAATCCAATCTGCAAATAAAGAAGCACAAGCAAGAACTCGAAAGATTTTTTTCGGTCACAATGGATCTATTTGCTATTTCTGATGAAAATGGAAATATTCTAAAGGCCAATCCAACGTGGAAGAAAATTTTGGGATATAAAGAAGAGGACTTATTAGGGAAGTCTTTTATGCAGTTTATAGTGGATGAAGATAAAGAAGAAACCAAAAAAATCATTGCTGGTTTAAAAACAAAAAGAAAGGGATCTTTCATAAATCACTACCATTCAAAAAAAAGGGGAATTCGTTCGATCGAATGGAAAGCAAGTACCCATGACAATAAGATATTTGCTTCCGGTAGAGACATCACAGATCAAGAGAAGCGGAAAAAAGATATTGACTACCTAAGTTCACACGATATGTTAACCGGATTATACAACCGCCGTTTCTTTAGTGAAAAATTAAAAGAGTGGAATAAAAAGAACTGTTTTCCGCTTTCAATTATTTACTTTGATTTGAATGGATTGAAATTCACTAATGATGTCTTTGGTCATCAAAAAGGAGACGAACTGTTAATTGCGATCGCAAAAATCATTCATGATCGTGCTGGAGATAGAGGCATATTTTGCCGCTATGGAGGAGATGAGTTTGCGTTACTGCTTCCAAATACTTCTAAGCAAGAAACTGCCAAACTAATGATGGACATTGAGGACGAATGCAATTCGTTATCACGGTTCCCGATATATTTATCGGTTGCTATCGGTGCGGCTACAAAGACTAGTTCGAAGCAAAATATTCAAGCAGTTATGAATCGGGCGGATCAGCAAATGTACATGAACAAGCTGACTAGTCGAAAACAACTGATTCAAAGGATACACACAGATATCTTTTCCCCATTCAAGGATGGGAAAGAAGAAGCCCATATGCACGGTCAACGGATGGGGAAACTAGCGGTCGCAATGGCTATCGATTTACAATGGACTGTTGATGAAATTGAGAATTTAGAGAAAGCAGCTCTCTTTCACGATATCGGTAAAATAGTCCTTCCTGAAAAACAAAAACTGTCGAGGGAACAATCTAATGAGTGGTTGAAAAAGCATACTGTTTCAGGGTTTACATTGATAAAAAATATAGATGAGTATTTACCTTTTGCTAAATGGGTATTGTATCATCATGAATATATAGATGGATCAGGTAACCCGGAAGGATTGATAGGAGAAGAAATCCCACTTGCTTCAAGAATTCTAAGCTTACTTGAATTTTATATAGAATCGCTAGAATCAGGAAAAACAGCGGAGGAAGTCCAAAACCTGCTAATGAACCAAGCAGGAATAAAATTTGATGCAGACTTAGTGAAACGATTAGTACGGATAGAAATGCAAAAAATAAACCAAGAGTGAACTAGGGAATTTTACTTCCATTGTTCATCCTTGGTTTTTTTTAGGACAAGAAATTTATATACTGTATATGATTAGTGAAATAGAGTCCATCTGATTTTTAGAATGTCATTAGATTAAATAGGAAGCAAGTCACTGAGTTCTGTATTTCTTTCTGCAACAGCTTTGATAGCACTTCTCAAAGTATCAGCAGAATGAGCCATTCGATCTTTTTCTGCATCATTTAGAGGGATTTCAATAACTTTTTCCATACCATTTCTTCCAATAATTGCCGGAGTTCCAATGTATATATTTTCTTCACCATACTCTCCTTGTAAATAAACAGAGAGAGGGAGCACCGCATTTTCGTTGTTTAAGATTGCACGTGTGATCCTTGCTAAAGAAACACCGATTCCATAAAAAGTAGCTCCCTTTTTCTCTATGATTCTATAGGCTGCATCACGTACAGAAAAATAAATATCAACAAGGGCTTCTTCATTGATTTCAGGATTGTTTCGAATCCATTCAGTGATATTCAGACCAGCAATATTCGCATGGGACCAGACGAGAAATTCTGTATCGCCATGTTCGCCTAATATATATCCGTGAACATTTCGAACATCTACGTTTAATAACTTAGCTAATTCATGACGGAAACGGGCGCTGTCCAATGAAGTTCCCGAGCCAATTACGCGATTGGAAGGAAGACCAGAATATTTCCATACTGCATAAGTTAAAATATCTACAGGGTTACTAGCAACTAAAAAGATTCCATCAAATCCACTTTCCATAACCTTTTTGGTAATTTGTTTAGTAATCAATAAATTTTTTTCAGTTAAGTCTAGACGAGTTTCACCAGGTTTTTGAGCAGCACCTGCAGTTAAAACAACTAGGTCTGCGTCATGGCAATCTTCATATTCAGCGGCATACAATTTCTTGGGAGCAGTAAAAGCTAATGCACTATTTAAGTCCATCACGTCGCCCTCGACCCTATCTCGATTGACGTCGATAATGCCCAATTCTTGACCGATATTTTGATTAACTAATGAATAAGCATAGCTAGAACCAACTGCACCATCCCCAATTAATATGATCTTTTGATGTTTGCGATTTTTCTGAAGTTCCATTGTAGTTCCTCCTTTATTCTGACAAATATAGTATACTCCATTTTTAGAGAATCAAAAAGGCAAAATCATTTATTTTCTGAAAATTTCTTGAAAATTAAAAATCATCAGTACAACGGGCAATCAACTCGATTATCTTTTCAGGTTGACGGCGAGTTTCAAGATTGATTACGTGTTTATAAACAACTGTCCCTTGGTGTTCTTCAATTAATTGAGATAGTTGGTCTAAGGACTTAGCTCCACCCATCCAAGCAAAAGGTAGGTATTCCGTAATAAATATACCAGCTTTTTTCTTCTTTAATGAAGGCATTTTAGTCAAGTATGCTATCATGATCGGTGAAAGAGATAATCCCTTTACTGGAGCTCCAAAAATCAAGCAATCGTAAAGTGAAGGATCAGGTGTGTGATTTAGTTCGATCGGTTCATTTCCCTGTGCATTTTTATTTTTTGTAGTGATCACTTCCAATGTCACATGGTGATTGTTTTTTTCTAATACTTGTTTATATAGATTGGCAACGTCTAATGTGTTTCCACTATATGACTGAATGATCATTCCAATATGCATTCGTATACACCCCGTTTACTATTAGGAACCGGACCACTGTTTGTTTCTTTATTTCGTTGACTGTATTTTCTCATAAATATCAAATTTCTGCTATTCTAAACTCTTTCAGTCTTGAAAAGAAACTTGCTCAAAAGAATGAAAAATGAGAAAATGAGAAAATGATACTACTATGAGTTGAACAGGAGAAAAATAGTGTAATGGAGGAGATAGAGTGGGAGCAGTTACTAAAGAGGACTTAATGGAGTTAAAAAACATTTCTCAACCTGTAAGTGGAGATAAAGAGATTTTTTATTTAGAGACACAGATAAATCAAGAAAAGAACCGGTATGAAACCAAAATTTTTAGCTTGAATAAGCAAACAAAAAAACGAAAGGAATGGGGAGACTCTGGCTCAGTTAATACAGCGATTCAATTATCTCCGAATAAAAAATGGTTAGCTTTTTTATCTAATGAAAAAACAGAAAAGAAAATGCAATTGAAAGTGATGTCTGTAGAAGGAGGAAAAGCTTTTTCCTTAACAGATGAAGAAGAGGGTGTCCAATCTTTTAAATGGACACCAAATAGCTCGAGTATCTACTTTCAGACAAGTAAATCTACCAAAAACAAAGAAAAAGATTCAGAAAAAAAAGAGCTTCCAGAACCAGCAATATATGATGAAGTAACGTATAAATTGGATGGTCAGGGAATTTTAGATAGAGAAAAAGTATTCCAGCTCAAAAAAATTATGCTGTCTACAAAAAGCAGTGAATTAATATATGAAACAGAAAAATCTGTCCAATTAAATTATGTAGGAAAAGATGAAAGTTTTGTAATCATTTCAGATGAAAGAAACAAAGAAGATGAATGGGATTTTGGAGGAACGGTTTACTGGTTGGATACAGAAACAAAAAAACAACGCTCTTTATCCGAAAGTATACCACACGGTGAATTTAGTTATGGCGCGATGAATGCTTCTGAAGATTACTTGCTATTAGCGGGACATGATTATACTTATGGTTTTGTTACTCAAACGAAAATATACGGATATAATTTACAGACGAATCAACTTAGCTGTCTGACGACCGAATTGGATCGAGAAATTGGAGATGTCCTCGTTGGAGATTTTCAACAACAAACAAAGGGAGTAGAAATCGAGTGGTTAACAGATAAAACATATCTTTATCCTGTCTCCCATCAGGGGAAATTGCAACTCTATAAAGGGGAAATACAGGGTGCTCAGGAGCTATTATTTGATGAACCTGTCCATCTAACAGATGCATCACTCGACAGAAATTCCATGAAATTGGTAGTCGGTTATTCAACATTTTCAAATCCAAGTGAGTTAGCTGAAATAGATTTGGCAAATCCGATTATGCGCTCTTTGTACAATCCAAATGAAGAGTATATGGCCTCCCATCAGTTAGTTGAACCTGAGCGATTCTGGTTCAAAGGTGCAGACGATTGGGACATTGAAGGCTGGTATCTTTCTCCAGTCGATGATACAAAAAAACACCCAGCTATCCTTTATATTCATGGAGGACCGCAAGTGGCTTATGGGGAAACATTTTTCCATGAAATGCAAACTTTAGTCCACAAAGGTTACGGCGTGATCATGATCAATCCACGCGGCGGAAACAGTTATGGACAAGAATTTGTAGCTTCCATACTCAATGCATATGGTGACAAAGACTATGAAGATTTGATGTTAGGAACGGACGCTGTGCTCGCCGATCATTCAAATATCGATAGAGAGAAACTCTTTGTAACAGGGGGAAGTTATGGAGGATTCATGACGAATTGGATCGTCGGACATACGAATCGATTTAGAGCAGCCGTAACGCAACGGTCGATTTCAAATTGGATCAGTTTTTATGGAACGAGTGACATAGGACCGTTCTTCGTCCCTTATCAACTCGGAGCCGATTTAACAGATACAGATGCTCTCTGGAAAATGTCGCCATTAGCTTATGCACAAGATGCAACAACCCCATTGCTTCTTATACACGGTCAGGAAGACTTGCGTTGCCCTCTTGAACAAGGGGAACAATTTTATATCGCAATGAAACGCCAGAAAATAGAGACAAAAATGATGACATTTCCAAAATCTAGCCATGGTCTATCGCGAAATGGATTACCTAATTTGCGCATGAAACGCTTAGAGGCAATCGAACAATGGTTCAGTGAACACGGGGACACAAAATAGTGTGAACACGAAAAATCAATGGATATATGCAAAACCTTGTCTGCTATCTTCAAAGCAGACAAGGTTTTGTGTTTGGAAAAACGAATTTCCTTGTGGAATGGAGTGGTTTCCCGTATGATTTTTTAGAATGCAAAAAACGGAGGACGGTTATGAAAAAAATAGGAATACAATTTTATTATGGATGGATCATTGTTTTTATTGGTGCCTTGAGCATTTTCTTTTCGGGACCCGGCCAAACTTATTCGGTCTCTATTTTTATAGATTTCTACATTGAAGAATTCGGATGGAGCAGAAGCCAAATATCTAGTTTTTACTCGATTGCAACATTGATATCTGGATTTTTTATGCCCGTTGTCGGAAACTTGATCGATAAAAAAGGACAACGCAAAGCAACTATAACGGTGGCTTTATTATTTGGACTTACGTTGATCTGGATGAGCATGATCCAAGCACCTTGGATGATTCTTATCGGATTCCTATTTATTCGAATGTTTGGTCAAGGATCACTTACTCTGATACCAAACGTACTTATTCCCCAGTGGTTTGTGTCTAAGCGAGGCCGAGCTTTGTCTTTTATATCTTACGGTGGGGTAATGGGTGCGGCGTTTATCCCTCCCTTAAATAATTATCTTATTCAAAACTATAGCCTTTCTATAGCTTGGTTGTTTTGGGCGGCAATGATGTTTTTCATTCTTCTTCCAATTGCGTTCTTCTTTATGAAGAACCGACCTGAAGATATTGGGCTGTTACCGGATGGGGCTGAAAAATTAAGTGAACTGAATAAAAGTAAAGCGAAACCTGCCTCGGAGGCTGTTTCCTGGACTTTGCAAGAGGCAAAACAAACACGATCATTTTGGCTGATGTTATTTGTATCGGCTGTGCCATCCTTATTAAATACAGCTATCACTTTCCATATCGTTTCGATCATCGGTGAGAAAGGATATGGAGCCACATTCGCTGCTTTCTTACTGAGTACGATTGCAATTACTCAAATGGTGCTCACGGTGTTTGCTGGCTATACAGTGGAAAGAGTCCCTGTTCATATAGTGAAAGGGTTTAACTATATACTTTATGCAGGAGTTATTTTCCTGTTGATATTCGCTAATAATGATATTTATCTGATCGGGTTCGCAATTTTACAAGGATTCTTCATGGCATTTGATACGGTAAGTACTGGTGTTTTATGGCCGAACTATTTTGGCAGGATGCATTTAGGTAAAATTAGAGGATTGACAATGGCAGCAATGGTTATTGGTTCTGCTCTAGGACCATTCCCATATGGGGTGGCTTATGATTATTTAGGTAGTTACAATCAGATATTACTTGTTTCCATCGCGTTGCCGGTATTTGCAAGTATAGCCAGCTTTTTATCACCTGCACCCGTTCACAAAAGTATGGAATAATTTTTTTCAAATAGAGTAAAAGAATATAGTTAAGAGGCTGGGACAAAAGTCCCAGCCTCTACTCATTTAACGAACTTCTCTTTCAAAAACGTGCATCAAAAAGCAGACCCGACATCCGCTTCACAATGCCATAGTCGGTATGTTTCAGCAACTTATGGATAGAGTATACGGAGCTCTATTCGAGTCTGAACGCCTTTTGACTCACGCTCTTTTTACTACAGGAATAAAGGTTTCTCAATAGTGTCAAAGGTACTCTCACCATTTCAAAAAACTAAACTCGTCTTGTACGCTAAGAATATTATCTGCCATGACATTTTTTGTATTTTTTTCCGCTGCCACATGGACAAGGATCATTTCTTCCTACTTTTGGTACATGAACAGGTTGACTTGTGTCTAATGGTTGAGAAGCTTTCTTCTCTTTTTTAGATCGATTAATTTCCATAGGTGTATGCCCACGATAAATCCATTTTCGAGTATTACTTGCTAAAGCCATGTATCGTCCGGCAAAAGCTTCTATCTCTTCTTGAGTTAGAAATTCGAAATGATAGGCATTTTTAAGTTCGTTTAGTACATCCTGTAGTTGATTTTCAAATTTACAGCTTATCGCAATAGAATGAGCCATTTTATCAACTAATTTATTTGGAACGACCTCTTGCAGGAACTTTTGCATTTCTTTGAAGTAAGTTGACCGTTTATTACTTTCTTCTTCGGCCCATTTACGAATGTATACTTCTTTTGGTGTGAAGTAACGGTAACCGCGGGCTTCTTGGTAAAGCTTTTTTGCTTGGTAAATATCAAGATAGTGGGTAGAAAAAACCAATTTATAAGATAAAGAATAAATATCTGAACGTTTGGCAAGTTCTACAATTTTTTCTTGAATATCTTCAAGTGTGAGGAGCTGATCTTTGTGATTGCGATTCCAGACTGAATGAAGATGATCCAAGTCGAACACGCCATATAGCTTAGTGAAAGCAACTAAATATGTGTCCAACTGTTGGTTTGTCAAGAGGCTTTTGCTAACCTCTTGTTTATGACTTTCATTAGTGTAGAGTGTTTTTAATTCTTCTGGAAAAACTAATGAGAATGTACCGTTTGAATAATATAAATACAATATCCCATTGAGAATGAAAGAATATAAAGTACGTAAAGAATAAGGTAAACTCTCAATATTCTCAAAAGAAGTATTTTCTGACAAGGACTCAAGAATATCCGTTTCATCTTTAGTCAAATATGGGATAGCATCTTTAAATAAAGAAATCATATGAGCTGACAAATCGGCAGCTACATCTGCCTTGGGGTAACTTTTTTTAACAGATGCGGCCTGATATTCAGCAATGACTAACATATCCTTTTTTGTATACGTTTGCAGACAATTTTCTAAGGTCTGCTCTGGTTTTTTATGAATAATCATTGCCTCAACCATATTATTAAACAAAGAGTCTTGTTTGGTTAAGTTGTAAAAATCTACTTTCATTTTTTCACTCCTAAGTATAAATAAAAACAGAATAAAAGAGCCGCCTAAAAGCGGTCCAGTTCCTCACTGTTAAGTTCATAAAATAAATTTGTTTCAAAAAAATGATGGAAAATAAAATCATTTTTTTGAATAACATTTTTTAATATCTTCATGCAATTGCCTCGATTATTGAAAAAAGCTAAATTTGTTCTCCATACCCTCTAAAAGTATACCAAAAAAAATTCAAAAGGAAAACTTTCCTTTTGAAAAAAGCGACAGTATGTTTAGGGTTCACTTAATCAAAGGATGCAGAAAAGAAATTGTAAAGAAAAGAGTAATGAATTCACTCATCAGAACTGTTAACCAAACACCGTCCATTTTCAAAAAAACTGATAAAATGAACAGGAGAGGAACAACGGCTACGATACCACGCATGAGGGATAAAAAGAATGCATGCCGTGGTTTAGCAGTAGCTGAAAAGATAGAAATAGCAACTATATTTATACCCATTATTGGGAATGCAAGGAAATACAAGTTTATGCCTCGTTCAGCAATTGAATATAATTCTAAATTATTTTCAGCGTTAAAAAAAGTAATGAGAGTATCTGTAAAGAGAACTCCGGCTAAATAAAAAAAGAGTCCCATTCCCATACTTATAAAGAGCACAGTTTTGATGAGATATTTGCTGTTTTTATGATTGCCCGTGCTGTATTCTCTACTTAGTAATGGTTGAAGTCCTTGTCCGATCCCCGAAAATAAAGCAACTGCAATTAATGATAAATTTGCTATGATCCCGTATGCAGCAATGCTTGTGTTTCCGGATAAGGTAAGAAATACACTGTTGAACAAAAAAATGACCAACCCGGATGAGAAGTCCGTAAATGAAGAAGGGAATCCAAAAGAAAATATTTCTCTAAGTGTGGAAAAGAAGCTTGTTGGTTTAGCAAAGGACAAATGGTGATTCTTGCGAAAGAAGTGCAGAAGAGTAAGAAGAGTACTTATCGTAGGACTCAGTCCACTTGCAAGGGCTGCCCCGAACATTCCCCAAGAAAAAAGATAGATAAATACATAATCTAAAATGACATTCAAAAGATTCCCCGTAATCATCGCAATCATTGCCAGCTTGGGGTTGCCATCATTCCGCAGAAAACTGATCATTACTTGATTTAACATAAAAAAAATGGAAAAAGAAAGAAATGTTCGCAAATATGTTGCAGCCATGAGAACGAGAGAACCAGTACCGCCTAATAGACGGACTAATTCTACTGAAAAGGATCTCCCAACGAATGTAAATACCAATCCAATTAAGAATGAGAGCAATAGAGAAAAAGTAAAATAAGTGGCACTTTTTATATGTTGACTGCGTGCTCGATTGATAGAAAAAAGTGTAGCCCCTCCTACACCCAATAGAATCCCTATGCCATTGATAACGTTATAAGCTGGAATGACTATATTGAGAGCAGCCAAGCCATCTTTTCCTATTCCATTGGCTATAAATAAAGTGTCTACAACAATGTAAAAAGATAAGCCGACCATACTCACTAAGCTAAAAGATATATGAGAGAATAATTCTTTATTCAAAAAAGAAAAAATGGGAAATTGTTTGTTCAAAAAATCCACCTACTTTGAAAGACATGGTTCAGTTTACTAAATCAGGAGAAAGATTTTTAAAGACTCCACTATATATTCTATAGGAATAAGGTAGCAACGTCTACAAACAAAATCAAGGGAATCGATCAGTTTTCTTGCAGTCTAGTTTAATCGGATTCTGTTGATTGAGATTATATAAGAGTGAATCATAAAAATAGTAAAGTATAAAAAAGGAGTCCAGTAGCAAGTAAACAGACTCTAAAAAAAGTGTTTTCATGACGATTTTTTTTTGTTATACTATCTAAACTATAATAAAAATTTAGATGAATATAAAATTGCTACACAATAGAATAAAGGGGGGCTTGCGTGAAGCAAAGAGAAACCAGTTTGAACCAAATTTATATTGGTAGATTAATTTCCGAAAACACAAAAGTCTTGTTTTTGATTGCATACGCTTTCTTTTTGTTCGCCGTTGCTTTTTTATTTAATTCGCCTTCTGAAATACTTCATGGTCAGTGGACCATTCTAATTTCTCCAGCCAACCTGATCACGGACTATTTCGCATTAACGAGTGTTGGAGCTACTTTTTTCAATTCTGCCTTGATGGTTCTCCATGCTATAGGTATTGTCCGATTGACTAAAGCGAAAATTAACGGACCAGTGATTGCAGGTGTGTTGACAGTTTCGGCTTTTGCTTTTTTTGGAAAAAATTTATATAATTCTATGCCAATTGTTTTAGGAGCATTTTCTTACGCGAAATATGTCAGAATGCCTGCAGAAAAATCATTATTATCTGCTCTTTTTGGAACTGCTTTAGGACCTCTGGTAAGTGAAATATCTTTTAATTTGAATTTGCCACTGGCTCTCGGAATTCTATTAGGTAGTACTGTAGGGTTTATGGTCGGATTTATTCTCCCTCCGTTAGCAAATCACAGTGTTCGTTTTACAGAAGGATATAGTGTCTATAATGTCGGTTTTACTAGTGGAGTAGTGGGAACTATTTTCACCTCTATTATTCGGGCTTTTGGTTATGACATAGAACTTGTTTCACTTTTGGCAGAAGGCTATAATGATTCGCTATACCCACTGTTAATTTTTTTGTTTACAATAATGTTTCTTGTAGGTTTGATTATGAATTCATGGTCATTAACGGGATACAAAAAATTGTTGCAGCGATCTGGAAAACTTTCTACTGATTTTATTGATTTGGATGGATTTAGAATTACACTGATCAATATGGCATTTTTAGGTTATGTATCTTTAGGGTATGTCTACTTTCACGGTGGGGAGTTGAATGGACCTGTAATTGGAGGTATTTTAACTGTAGTGGGATTTGGTGCTTTTGGAAAGCATGTAAAAAATGTATTGCCCATATTAATTGGAATCTCTCTTATGGGTATTTTAAATCAGTATGATATGAGCAGTACTGCTATCATGATAGCTGGTTTATTTGGCACCACGCTTGCCCCGATTGCCGGGAAATACGGAATGCTCGTTGGGATGGTTGCAGGAGCGATACATCTATCCGTTGTAACGAATACTTCTTTTTTACACGGAGGAGTAAATTTGTATAATAATGGATTTGCTGCTGGTTTTGTAGCTGCGGTCCTGATTCCATTGCTTGAGTCAATACAGTATCATACGGAAGAAAGAAGAATTCAGAATGAACCGGATAATCCTGCCGAAGAAGTAGAAAAAATCAGAGATGAGAAATCATATAAGTAGATCAATGGCGTAATTCGGTTTTTGGAGATCAAGATCAATAATCCGGTTACAAATTTGTATAGGATTTGGTACAATGGTTTCAGTTGAATCAAGAGAGGAAGAACATCGTGGCCAAGCATTTATTTCTAAGTTTTTTTAAAAAAAGCTTCAAATTTAAAGGAAGAACAAGCCCGTCTGTTTATTGGATGACTCATTTAGTATTGTGGGGATTAGAATTTACACTCAATTTATTTGGTACCCTGTTTCCGTTTATAGAAAAAGTCGCTTTTGTCTGGGTGCTTATTCTGATCATTCCATCAGCAAGTATGATGATCAGGCGTTTGCATGATACTAATCGAAGCGCATGGCACTTACTATACTTTTTCATTCCCATTTTTGGACAAATTGCATTGCTTATATTCCTTATCCGTTCAGGAGATTCTAAAGCGAACAAATATGGTCCAGAGCCCGAAAAACTTTCATTCTAAGTATTTATTAAAGTATAATGAATGTATATGAGAGAATAGTAAAAAAAAAACATTTTCTAGTGGTTTTGTAAGCTCCTCCTTTCTTATTGTGCTATAATTTAGTCGATAGAAAAATGGAGGGATGTATCATGTTCAAAAAATTAGTGGGCCCATTGGCTCTTGTTTCTTTAACTCTTTTTGCTTGTGGTGAAGATACTGCAACAGAAGAAGGGGAAGATACAACCGCACAAATGGACACATCGGTAACAGCCGAATCAGAAGTAGAAGATCCAAATGACATTATTAATAAAATTAAAGAAGATTCAGAAAATGATGAAGCACCTAAACCTACTTTAGATTTTAGTTCCGGCGTTTCATGGATGGAACAAGGATATACAGCTGTTGCAGATGAATCAGGTAATGCAACGATCACAGGATATGTCGAAAATGCAGAGTCTTTATATGTAATAGAAAACGGAGAAGTAACGGAAGAATTAGAGTTAACCGATGCAGGTGACTTTGAATACGTTTCTGCTGTTTTGGAAGAAAAACAAATTTATTTAGCAGTTGATGAATCGCTAGAAGCTGGACAGACAGATATAGATATTGAAGGTCTGAGTCGAGTAGAACCGATTACTTTAACCACAGAATAATTATACATAAAAACCCCGTTAGCTTGAAAAAAGCTAATGGGGTTTTTTGGAATGGATTCATAGCTCTTGATCATGATTTGCAATGTTTCATTCCTCATTTACTAAAATAGCGGTCCCTCCATCTTGACGACCCGGTAGTAGGAATTCAATTGCACCTACTTTATCGGATGAATAAGAAATGTTCGAATAGCTATCTGTCCATTTTCCAGAAGTGTTTTCTGGTAACGGGATACTAATTTTTTTAGCATTTTCTCTAGTGTTCAAGGCAACCACTACTTTTTCTCCTTCAAATTCTCTGGAAAAAACAACATACCCTTCATCGTTACTCCCAAGTACAGTAGACCGGTTTCCTTTTGCAAATACGAGTGAATGTTTTTTGCGAATTGACAGCAACTGCTTATAATGATCAAGCAAATCATTTGTTTCTATTTTATCCCAGTCAAAATCATAACGATTTTCTCCATATTCACCCTCGTCCATATTTCCTGCTGCTGCTCCAGTTTGCCCGATTTCTTCACCATAGTAAATTACAGGCTGTCCTTTTGCCGTCAATTGTAGTGAAGCCGCTACTTTTAATTTGCTTTCATCGTGACCGGCATACCTATATAAAAATCCGTCTTCGTCATGACTAGATAAAAATTGCGCAAAAGTGTGAGTGGAGTCGATCGTTTCATTCCGTCTAATCAATTCTTCGTTCACTCCCTCAACGTCCCAGTTAATAAATTGAGCCGCTAAATGCTTGAATTCGAAATCGAGTAAACTGTCCATTTCTCCATCCAATAAATAGCCTCCTGTATCGTTCAAACTTGCACCATAATATTCTCCCAAAATTTTAAAGTCAGGTTGGATGGAAACAAGCATATTCTTAAAGGCTTTCCAAGTTGTATCTTCTACATGTTTTACGGTATCTACTCGGAAATAATCAATCGTATTTCCACTCGTCGTACGGGTTCGCTCGATCCAATCACTTTGCCATTCAATCAATTGCTGACGGACAGCAGGATCTTCCGTTCGAAAGTCGGGAAGACCGGAGAGCTCCCCTTCTATAGGGTGATCAACAATTGGATTTAGTCGCAACATGCCTGCAAACCGTTGCTGTTCTTTTTCTGTCGGAAAGTTTTCTATAGCTGGATTTTGATCGATTTCTTTCAAACCGTATCCGCTATGGTTCAACACGACATCTACCATCAACTTTATTCCATGGTCATGCGCTGTATCAATCAATCTTTTGAATGTTTCTATATCTCCTAGATGCTCATCCAGTTGCGTGAAATTTTTGGCCCAATAGCCATGATAACCGTATTGATCGTCACCAACTTGTCCCCTTAAATTCCAGTCGATATTATCAACAATAGGTGTTATCCATAACGTGTTCACACCCAGTTCTTTTAAATATTCCATTTTATCGATCAGTCCTTGAAAATCACCGCCGTGATAGGTTTCCAAATGGGAAGGATCGTAGCCAATATTTTGAGGGTCATTATTAGTTGAATTACCATCGTGAAAACGGTCTGTTAACGCAAAGTAAATGACAGCTTCGTCCCAATCAAAATCGTCCATCTGCTGGTTATCCGATTCGGTTATCAGGACAGAATCCGAATAAGATATGCTATCCCCGGCAGTATCCAAAACGGTAAGTGTAATTGTTTTTTCACCGGGTCCGATAGTATCAGAAACAGCTAATGAAAATTGATTTAATTCTAGATCCATTATGTACGGTTCTTCAATACCTAATTCTTGAGCATCAATACTGATTTCTTCAACAGTGTCATTCAGTAGTTTTTTTTCAACGGTTATGACAAAGTGATCACGAATTGTTCCCTCTGTTGGAGAAAGGGTAAAACTTTCTTGTTCAAAAGGATCAAAGGACTCCTGTTTCGTCTCGGGTGAAGAACAGGACGCTAATAGTAGTAGTGTGCTCATTAAAGGTAGTATAGCTAGTTTCATAATTATTGGAGAAACAAATCAGACCAGGATCTGATCCATTGCCTCATCACTTTCCTCCTTATACATTAGCTTATTTATTTACTATCACAATAAAAAACTTCAGCAATACCCAGCAGAGTGGGATTTGTTTTAACATTACTCAATTCACTTTAGCACTTTCCTCTTGAAATGAGAATGACGTTAGCGTTGTTAGCGGTAACACTTTATTAAAAAGAGTAGAGGCCGGAACTTTTTTGTTCTAGCTTCTACTCTTTTTAATTCTTTTGTAACGGACTCTAAAAGCTAGAGCCGATATCTATTTCATGATGCTGTAGTCATTGATGCGGAAACAACTTAGGGGGAGAAAATCCGCATTAAAAAACCAGTTGTCCCCTCTTCTTAAAAAGTTACTTCTTTTTGAACGTTGTATAGCGATAGTTGTCACAGTAGATGATCTGTAATCCACATTTTTCAGCGATAATTTCCATTGCTTCAGGAGTGAAAAAAGAAACATGAGATAAGTCACGCATATAGTGCCATCCAAAGAATTTTTCCGGATCTTTTTTGTGAAACAAAGTCATCACAGCAAAGATTCCATCTTCTTTTAGTAAGGATGTGAGCTCTTTGAAAATTGGAATAGGGTCAGCAATATGTTCGACTACTTCCGTCGTGGTGATCAAATCATATTTTTGATTGGAATAATGTGGATCGGGCTCATAAAACTTGTCATAGAGTGTATAGAGAAATTCAAAGTCTCTTTCCATTAATTGAGCCAAGACAGGTGAAGGACCACTCCCAAAGTCAAGAGCCTGTCTTTGATCATTTTTTAAATAAGGGAAAACAGCTGCTGTCAGAAATTTCATAAAAAAATCGACGTAGCGAGGATCATCGATTGAATTATTATGATTCTCGTAAATTTGGAACTCTTCTTCCTGGCTAATATAAGCTGTGGAATCACGACTGATAAATAAACAGGCACTACATTCATGAAAAACAGTCCCGTGATGAGGGTCTACTTTTTCAATGGTAGGAGATTGACAAATCTTACAGTTCATAATGGCCTCCCTTTCTTTTTTCTGTAATAGTGTACCAAAAAAAATACCGGAATTCGACTCTAAACGAGAGTCATAAGTAAAGAAAAGGCTTGCAGGAAAAATGTTCCTGTGGTAAGATTTGGTCAAATTGAAAATTAATTTCATTAATTGTATAAAATTTTAGAGCGAGTTAAAAAATTTGACAGTTAATGAAAAGGTTTCCACATTTTGCTTTTTTAACCAAAAATTAATAGGAGGACAAATAATATGATAGAAACAAAAGGATTTCCTAAAGGTTTTTTATGGGGGGGAGCAACAGCTGCTAACCAATGTGAAGGTGGATACGATGAAGGTGGACGTGGATTAGCTAACGTCGATGTCGTTCCAATTGGAGAAGATCGTTATCCAATTATAACAGGGAAGCAAAAACATATTGAATTTGATGAAGATCATTTTTATCCTGCTAAAGAAGCTATTGATATGTACCATCGCTATAAAGAAGACATTGCTTTATTTGGAGAAATGGGATTCAAGACCTATCGTTTATCGATTGCATGGTCAAGGATTTTTCCTAAAGGTGATGAAAAAGAGCCGAATGAAGAAGGACTAAAATTTTACGAAAACTTATTTAAAGAATGCCATAAACATAATATTGAACCATTGGTTACCATTACTCACTTTGATGTTCCGATGCACTTAATTGAAGAATATGGTGGCTGGAGAAATCGTAAAATGGTCGACTTTTATGAAAATCTTGTAACAGTATTGTTTAACCGCTACAAGGGTTTAGTAAAGTATTGGTTAACTTTTAATGAAATAAATGTGATTCTACATGCACCTTTTATGGGAGCCGGTCTGTATTTCAAAGAAGGCGAGAATGAAATGCAAGTAAAGTATCAAGCAGCTCATCATGAATTAGTTGCTAGTGCAATTGCTACAAGAATAGCACATGAAGTGGATCCTGAAAATAAAGTAGGATGTATGCTTGCAGCGGGTCAATATTACCCATTGACACCAAAACCAGAAGATGTGTTTGAAGCAATGCAGAAAGACCGTGAAAACTACTTCTTTATTGACGTACAATCTCGAGGAGAATATCCAGCTTACGCATTAAAAGAGTTGGAAAGAGAAGGCGTAGAAATAAAAATGGAGCCAGAGGATGCTGAAATATTGAAAGCTAACACAGTCGACTTTATTTCGTTTTCATATTATGCTTCCCGTATTGCTTCTGCTGAACCTGTAAAAGAAGATGCTACAGATGGAAACTTAATGGGCACAGTTAAAAATCCTTATCTTGAGGCTTCCGAATGGGGATGGCAAATTGATCCACTAGGAATGCGGATCACGATGAATGCAATGTACGATCGCTATCAAAAACCACTGTTCATCGTTGAGAATGGATTGGGTGCAGTAGATACACCAGATGAAAATGGTTATGTAGAAGATGACTATCGCATCAAGTATCTAGCTGAGCATATTGAAGCTATGCGTGATGCAATTAACAAAGATGGAGTAGAAGTATGGGGGTATACAACCT
The DNA here is from genome assembly GCF_000425865.1 of Lacticigenium naphthae DSM 19658. Taxonomy (GTDB): domain Bacteria; phylum Bacillota; class Bacilli; order Lactobacillales; family Carnobacteriaceae_A; genus Lacticigenium; species Lacticigenium naphthae. The sequence goes on along the minus strand of NZ_AUEG01000002.1, from coordinate 21,011 downwards.
GGGGATGTATCGACCTAGTAAGTGCAAGTACAGGCGAAATGAAAAAACGTTACGGATTCATCTATGTAGATAGAGATAATTACGGAAAGGGTACCCTAGAACGTTCGAAGAAAAAATCATTCTACTGGTACAAAAATGTAATTGAATCAAACGGGAAAGATTTGTCTTTAGATGTAGAAGTTAAATAAAAACAAAAAGCGACTCTTCAAGTTTTTCTTGAAGAGTCGCTTTTTGAATAACATCATTTAGTGTACTTTACTGAATGGTATTCGGGATTTTTATCGATAACGTGTTTAGCATAGGAACATTCAGAAATGATTTTTCTGTCTTCAGCTCGGGCAAAGGCTACCATATGATCAACTAGCTGGCGTGCAATTCCTTGGCCACTGTATTCTTTATTTACCACAGTATGAAGAATAGTGAATGTATTGTCTGAACTTTCCTTATATTCTATACGCCCAACTGTTTCTCCTGAATCGGTTTCAGCGAAGATTCTACTTTTTTCACGGACATGATTGTATTGAATTTCCATATGCTCCCCCTTTTCATAAAGTCAGATAACAACAATGTAACATAGAAGACAAGAAGGACAGTTTAAGATGCTGAGTCATCAGTTTTTTGTTCTGCTTTATATTTTTCCTGATCAGTTAAGCGAACAAAAGGATAGTATATGATCGTTGAAACGGTGACTGTGATTACTTGAATAACAGCTCCGCTCAATTTGCCACCGGTTGCTAAATAACCACTGATGATGGGGGGCATCGTCCAAGGAACAACGATCCCTGCAGGTTTTGCTACAAGGCCTAAAAGCATTGCGTAGTAAGTAATTAGAGCTGTTGCCATTGGAGCTAAAATGAAAGGGATAAGTAATTTGAAATTTAATACGACTGGTAGACCAAACAGGACGGGTTCATTAATATTGAAGATTCCAGGAAAGAATGAAAGTTGACCCATTGCTTTGTTCTGTTTGCTCTTACTCATGAAGAAAAGCACAATAACTAAACCAATAGTGGCGCCGCCACCACCCATCCAGACAAAATTCAACATGAATTCATTCGTGATGATATTTGGTAATTCCTCACCAGCTTCGAATGCCATCCGATTTGCATCTGTATTTTGAAGCCACACGGGTTGAATAATAGGATTTGTTGTATTCGCCCCATGAATACCCAGAAACCAAAAGAAAGAATTCAAACCGACCATGAATAGCGTTCCCCAGATGCTACTGCCTATGAAGCTCAATGGACGTCCTAAAGTATTCGTTAACAAATCATGTATATTTTCAATTCCCAAAAGCTCGAGGAGAATATAGGTTACCGCCCAGAAAAGAATAACCATAAAACCGGGTAAAAGTGCCGCGAAAGACTGACTAACTGCCGGTGGGACACCTTCAGGCATCCGAATGATCCAATTTTTACGGATGAAGAATGTGAAAATTTCAGTTGAAATGAGGCCCACGACGATAGCTACGAATAGTCCAGTACTTCCAAGATAAGTATAATTTACTCCTGAGCCTGTTTCTGCTATTAAATCGGGAGTGACCAGAATATAAGCTGATATGGCAATGATACCAGAAGAGATGCCGTCGACATCGTAATCACGCGCTAAACTGTTGGCGATCCCAAAGACAGCAACCAATGCCATAATTCCGAATGAGGCACTGACGATTTTTCCAAACCATGCGGTAATTCCTAATTCTTGTAGTAATTCAATATATCCAGGTATAGGTAAGTTTCCCAATACTAGAAAAACAGATCCAATTATGATTAAAGGCATAGCTAGAACGATTCCATCACGTAATGCTTTTAAATGGCGTTGCCCGGCAACCTTTGCTGCCCAAGCTTCAACTTTTTCTAACATACACTGACCTCCATTAAATTATATTTATTTTTCTACAAAAACAAAGGTAGACCAAGGTTTGACATAATCAAGTAAAAATAAAGACTCTGCGGGGATTTTAGCAACGATATTTCGAGACCCGTCGTCGCTTATTTCTTTTAAAGCAATTTGTGTTTCACCTTTATATTGACCCATGGTGTCGTTACATATAAGAACATCGCCCTTAGCGATCGGACCTGTAGAATGAGGACTGAAATCACTGTTTTTATACTTGACTCTTGTTTGAGACGAACGAATCATGTAAGCAGACCGATCACCACGATATTGATGGATTTCTTTTGAGATGACTTCTTTCTCTACGGCTGATACCTGGTCATTAAACTGAATCGGAATTTGAGGATGTGCACTAAAGAAGGCTTTAGACATTGCTTCTAGTTCTTCTTCAGAGGCAAAGGCATTCCCAATCAGTAAATCATCGATCGAATTCATTAATTGATAGTGACTAACTTGGGTAGCAATAGGTAAATCACGGTGGGCTTCAAGCGTACAAAGTCCAGACTGTACTGGCCAAGGACCTAATTCTCCTTCTTGGGATGTTACGAAAGCCGCAGTATGCAATCGGTGTTGATTGAATTGTTGAGTAGTTCTTTCAAAATGATCCTGAGCTAATCCTGAATAACGTTGAGGATAAAAGTTATGGGAAGCAGTAAGTAATTCTATATTCGGGTGAAAACTCATTACTTGATCTATATAATTAGTTCCACTACTCATGTTTACTTCAATTTGGAGTTGATAGTTATTTTTTGACATTAAAGATTCTTCCGCACCGCTAAAGCCCAGGTCCAATCGAATTCCTGATGCCCCCATATCATGGAAAAAAGATAAATCATCGTAACTGATATTTAACTGTCCAAATAAATTTGGATTGATATCCAAAACGGTTTCCATATCAATCGAATTTCCATAGCGAATAATCTCTTTAAACATAGCGATGACCTCTTGAGTATCTCCTTCAATTTCTAAAAGACTTGTAAAGATTCTTGAAAAGCCATACTTTTTCGCTTGATCTAGATACCTTTTATTCTCTTCAAATGTTGATTTAGCTGGATAAATGGATACACCAATTTTTTTCATGCTATTTCTCCTCATCTTGCATAAGATTTTTTAAACCGAATAAAAATGCGAAACGCTACCCTCCGATCCTTATGAATTGTAAGCTCTACCATGATTATATATAAAGGATTTTCCAATCACAACAATTTGGCTTTTTTATTCAATTACCGGGATAATAAATTCATAATATAACATCCGTAACATAAGAACAAGCTAATGAAAGTATCGTAAATTTGCATGGTTTGGTTATGTGTGATAGGGTTATGAAAGTGAGTTTTTTCGGCAAGAGTGTGTCGTGCCGGGATTTTGACAGAATCCCAAGAATTTCAACTAAGAAAAAATGAGAATTCACTCATTTGCTTTTTCGTGCTAAAAAGATTAGGGTGAATAACAAATTTTACTAAGCGGAAATTTTTACAGCAAATCGCGAATCACAGATAGTATGTATAGTTAAAAAAATAGGAGGAATTGGATGTTAAAAGGAAGAAAATTGCAATTAAGTATGGGTGTTTCAGCAGCGTTGTTACTAGGAGCTTGTGGAAATGGTGAAGAAGCAGATTCAAATGGTGATGGAGCAAGTATAAGTGAAGAACTAGATTACACTATTACAGGGATCGAGCCTGGCGCAGGTACTACAGCTAAAGCTCATGATACGATTGAAGCGTACGACAACTTAGAAGGTTGGGAGTTAGATGAAAGTTCTACAGCAGGAATGGTTACTTTACTTGATCAAGCATATTCGAATGAAGAACCAATCATAGTAACAGGGTGGACTCCTCACTGGATGTTCCAAGAATATGATTTGAAATATTTAGAAGATCCTAAAAATGCAATGGGCGAATCTGAAGGAATTAATACACTTACCCGATTAGGACTTGAAGAAGATATGCCGAATGCAGTTCAAATTTTAGATGCATTTGAGTGGGAAACCTCAGATATGGAAAGCGTCATGCTAGAGGCACAAGATGTTTCCTTTGAAGTGGCTGCTCAAAACTGGATAGATGACAATCAAGAAATCGTAACTGAATGGACTGAAGGCGTTGAAGAAGGAAACGGTGAAACTATTTCTTTGGTGTCGACACCATGGGATACTGAACGTTCTTCTGCCTCTGTGATTCAAAATGTTCTTGAAAGTCACGGATTTGAAGTTAAAGTTTCTACTGTAGATCCAGCAATTATGTTTGAAGCTCTTGCAACTCAAGAAGCAGATGCATCATTAGCTGCATGGTTACCTCTCACTCATGAGGCTTTCTTAAACAATCATAAAGAAAATCTAGTAGATTTAGGTCCGAATTTAACAGGAGCAAAAATCGGAATGGTTGTTCCAACTTATATGGATATTGATTCAATAGAAGATTTGGAACCAAAACAATAAAAACTGACTAATTCAGGAAAGAGCTCACTTCTTAGTTGAAGTGAGCTTTTTTTGAACATTCTCTTTAATTTCCGCTTATTTTATCTATAATTAGGGTTAAAGGAGCGAAAAAAATGAAAATACATCTTGGAAATGAAATATGGAATCAAGCTGGGGCATTTTCAGTAAGAATGGCAGTTTTTGTTGTGGAAAGAGGAATTGCTCTTCAAGAAGAATTTGACTCAGTAGACGAAAAAAAACCAAATTATATTGTCATTTATGACGAAAATCATCCGATTGCAACGGGAAGATACTCCATGAAAGGGGGAGTGATCCGTCCAGGAAGGATTGCAGTCCTAGCTTCGCAACGTAAAAAAGGGTTAGGTAAAGTAATTGTAGAAGAAATCGAAAAAATAGGTAAGGATGCGGGGTGCCGGCAGTCTCTCATTCATGGTGAAATGACAGCTGTTCCTTTTTATGAAAAAATAGGATATGTACAAAACTCTACTCGGTTTATAGAAGATGGCGTAGAATGCATAAAATTAATTAAAGATATTTAAAAGAGAGTAGGAAAGAAAGTGCAGACAAAATTTCTAAAAAGTGCAGAGAAAGTCATGGAATTCATGCGTGGTCGCTACGGATTCGATGTTTTTTCTAAATTCTTGATGTATTCCAGCGCAGGTTTCATGTTAAGTGCCTTGATAACTCAAATCACCTTATTTTCAACAGTTGGATTCACGTTAATGATATATGCTTACATGCGCGCACTGTCTCGCAATCACCTGGGACGATACAAAGAATTACAGTTTTACCGGAAAGTGAAAGGGAAAGTCCAACGTAAATCTAAAAAAATGGGGAACGTGTTCAACACACTAAAAATCAAATGGATGCAGAGAAAGATATATAAATACTATAGTTGTCCTGAATGCAAACAAAAAATACGAGTGCCAAAAGGAAAAAACAAGGTCAAAATTACTTGTCCCAATTGTCAAGCACAGTTTATAAAGAAAACCTAATAGGGAATTGTTAACCGGGTCATCGAGTCAGGTTTTTTAGACCTCATTATGGTATACTTTTACCTAAATAACTATAAAAAGAGAAAAACTGGGCAAAAACTTTGCTCAGCTTTTTCTGGTGGAAAGAAAAACTAAAGGGGTATATATATGGTGAAAATGATTGTTGGACTAGGAAATCCAGGTGCTAAGTATCGAGAAACAAAACACAATATTGGATTTATCACAATAGACGAGTTTGTTCATCAACATGGAATCGGTCTAAATAAGACGAAATTTGAATCAGTTTACGGAGAAGGATTTATTGGAAATGAAAAAGTAATAATCGTTAAACCACAGACCTTTATGAATGACTCAGGAAGAGCCGTTCGTTCTTTGATGGATTATTTTGATATTGAAGTGAGCGATTTAGTCATTATATATGATGATATGGATCTTCCAACAGGTAAAATACGGCTAAGACAAAAAGGGAGCGCGGGTGGACACAATGGCATAAAAAGTGTGATTCAGCACATTGGAACGCAAAACTTTAACCGTATTCGTATAGGGATCGGACGCCCGCTAACGAATCAATCGGTAGTTTCACATGTATTGAGCCCCTTTTTGAAAAATACGCATGACGAGATGTTAAGTTCTGTTAAGCAAAGTGCGGAAGCCTTAACTTACTGGATAGATCAACATAGTTTTGTGGACACAATGACGAAGTTTAATTAACGAGGAAAGGAGGAGGACTGTGGGAACTATAACAGAATACATTGGACAATTGCCTCAAGTCCAAAAAATTGTTGACAATATGGATCAAGCTACTACTCAATTGATCACGGGACTATCTGGGTCTGCTCGTACTGTATTTATGGCCTCACTAGTAGAACGAAAAGAGAAACAAATTGTGGTTGTTACTCAAAATTTGTTTCATGCGAATCAGTTAGTCGAAGATTTGATGGGGCTTCTTCCAGAAGAAAAAGTCAAATTATTTCCCGTTGATGAAATGATCCATGCTGAAATGGCATTTGCCTCTCCGGAAGCCCGTGCAGAAAGAGTGGAGACACTCAATTTCATCATAAACAATCAACCAGGAATTGTGGTTACACCTGTTGCTGGTTTACGAAAAATTTTACCACCCAAAACTTTGTTTGAAGATGCTCAATTAAAAATCAGAATAGGTGGAGAAGTAGAACCACACGATCTTTTGACTCACTTAGTTGAGATGGGATACGCCAGAGAACAAATAGTAGCTTCCCCTGGAGAGTTCAGCATCCGCGGTGGAATTATCGATATTTATCCTTTAACGGAAGAAAACCCTGTTCGTATTGAATTATTTGATACAGAAGTTGATTCATTACGCTTTTTTGATGCAGAAAAACAACGTTCAATAAGAAACATTGAAGAAATAACTATTGTTCCAGCTTCTGAGCAAATTTATTCGCCATCGTTATTGAAAAACGCAGCACTCAACTTAGAAAAAAGCTTAGCCAAAGAATTAAAAAAAATAAAAACAGATGAAGAAAAAAAAATGCTCTCTCAATATATGAATGAAATGATCCGTTTGATGCAGGAAGGAGAGATGCATGACGATTTAGGTCTGTTTGTCGATTTTATCTATCCGGAATACTCGTCTATTGTGGATTACTTAAGTGAAGATTCCATTGTATTGATAGATGAATACCCGCGTATAATAGAAACAAATAGACGATTGGAAGAAGAAGAATCCGAGTGGGTTGCCAGCCGACTTCAAGATCGAAGAATTCTTTCCACCCAAATTTTTTCAAATGATTTTCGTACTGAAATTAAAAAAGTAAATCAGAATCTGATTTACTTTGCAATTTTTCAAAAAGGCATGGGGAATTTACGGTTTGACTCCATTCATCCTTTTCAGTTTAGAGCAATGCAACAATTTTTTGGCCAAATGCATTTGTTGAAAACAGAAATGGATCGTTGGAAAAAGCAAAACTATACAGTCGTTGTTATGACTGTTGATGATGAAAGAGCCGAAAAGGTACAACAAACATTAAAGGATTTTGAAATGGAAGCACAGCTTTCGAAAAATGGAGACATCAAAGAAAGAGAAATACAAGTTATACCAAGTACAATACAAACGGGATTCGAGCTTCCAGAAGAAAAATTAGCTGTTATAACAGAAAAAGAATTGTTTAATCGAGTAAAGAAAAAGAAGGTCAGAAGGACAAATCTGTCCAATGCCGAAAGGCTAAAGAGTTATTCTGAATTAAAAGCGGGCGATTTTGTTGTGCATATCCACCATGGTATCGGTCGGTATACGGGTATGGAAACATTAGAAGTGGATGGGGTACACCAAGATTATCTCTCTATAGTCTATAAAAATGATTCTAAATTATTCATACCCGTAACTCAATTGGATTTACTCCAGAAATATGTGGCTTCTGAAGGGAAAACTCCACGTATCAACAAATTAGGTGGTACAGAATGGGCTAAAACTAAACGCAAGGTTGAAAGTCGCGTCGAAGATATTGCCGATGAATTAATTGAGCTTTATGCAATCAGAGAGCAAGAAGTCGGATATGGGTTTTCAAAAGATAACGGTTATCAGCAAGAATTTGAAGAAGCTTTCCCATATAGAGAAACAGAAGATCAACTACGTAGTATTGAAGAAGTAAAAAGAGATATGGAAAAAGCAAAACCTATGGATAGACTGATCGTAGGGGATGTTGGATATGGTAAAACAGAAGTGGCTATGCGAGCTGCTTTTAAAGCAATACAAGATCAAAAGCAAGTTGCTTTTCTGGTTCCAACAACTGTTCTCGCTCAACAACATTACGAAACAATGTTAGAAAGGTTTCAGGACTTTCCTGTAGGGATAGGATTGCTAAGTCGTTTTCGAACCCGTAAACAGCAAACTGAAACCCTTAAAGGAATAGAAAAAGGTTATGTGGATATTGTAGTAGGTACACATCGCGTCTTATCAAAGGATGTTAAATTTCAAAACCTGGGGTTGCTCATTGTAGATGAAGAACAGCGATTTGGAGTAAAACACAAAGAGAGATTGAAGCAACTAAAAGAAGAAGTGGACGTATTGACACTGACCGCTACTCCTATACCAAGGACGCTGCACATGTCTATGTTAGGGGTAAGAGATCTTTCAGTTATCGAAACCCCACCAGCTAACCGATATCCTGTTCAAACTTATGTAATGGAAATGAACGCAGGTGCTATTCGTGAAGCAATTGAGCGTGAAATTGCTCGAAACGGGCAGGTGTTTTATCTCTATAATCGTGTTGCCACAATTGAAAAAAGAGTAGATGAACTCCAACAATTGATTCCTGAGGCGCGTATCGCTTATGCCCATGGCCAAATGAGTGAGGGACAATTAGAGAATGTGCTTTTCGAATTTGTTCAAGGTGAATACGATATACTTGTTACCACCACCATCATTGAAACGGGTGTGGACATGCCCAATGTGAATACACTCTTAGTAGAAGATGCTGATTATATGGGGCTTTCGCAACTTTACCAGTTGCGTGGAAGAGTAGGACGTAGTAATCGTGTTGCTTATGCGTATTTTATGTATCAACCGAGTAAAGTGTTAACTGAAGTAAGCGAAAAAAGGTTGCAAGCTATCAAAGACTTTACGGAACTAGGATCGGGCTTCAAAATTGCTATGAGAGACTTGTCCATACGTGGTGCAGGAAATTTGTTGGGGAAACAACAACATGGATTTATCGATTCTGTTGGGTTTGATTTATACTCGCAAATGTTGTCTGAGGCTGTCGCTCGTAAAAAAGGCGATAATCCAAAAGAAAAAACGACAGTTGAAATCGATTTAGGATTAGATGCGTATATTCCGAGCAATTATATTGAAGACGAAAGACAAAAAATTGAAATTTATAAGAGAATTAGGGAATTCAGTTCCGAAGAAGAATACTGGGAAATCCAAGAAGATTTAGTTGATCGTTTTGGAGATTATCCTCAAGAAGTAACGGATTTATTAAATATAGGGTTACTAAAAATGTACAGCGAGCAAGCTTTGATTGAAACAATCAAACGGACTGAACGATCGTTGTTCGTGAAATTCTCGGAAGTAGGAACCAGCCAATTACCTCTTCAAGAAGTGTTTAAAGCTTTACAAGACATTCCCTTGAAAGTAGATATGAATACGGATAATAAACAACTATCGGTTATCTTAAAAATCCGACCACAGATGGAATCTGCGAGTTGGATGGATTATCTCCTCATATTTTCAAAAAATATCAGTCAGTTCCAAGTGGATAAGGAAATGGGAAGTAAAGAATAGCTAAGAGAGCGAATCCGATTGCCTTTTGGGAAAAAATAGTGAAAGGATTTAAAAAATGAATGAAATCACAATAATAGGTCTGGGTCCGAGCAACTTAGATCAAATGCCTTTGAATGTATACCGATTACTCAAAGAAACAGACAAAAAACTTTTTGCACGAACAAAATTGCATCCGGCTGTAGAAGAACTGGAGAATGAAGGTGTTCACTTTCATTTCTATGATTCATTTTATGAAGCAGAAGAAAAAGACTTTGACAAAGTTTACCAAGCAATCGTAGAAGATCTACTGGAACGTACTAAGACAGAAGATATTGTTTATGCTGTCCCGGGCCATCCGATGGTTGCTGAAAAAACGGTGCAGCTACTTTTATCCCAACCGAATGATGTGAAAGTTAATATTTTAGGAGGAAAGAGCTTTCTGGATGATTTATTTCAAGCAGTAAAAAAAGACCCAATTGACGGGTTTCAACTGCTTGATTCATTTGACTTAAATCCTGATGAAATCAATTCTAGTCAGCAAATTGTCATCATGCAAGTTTTTAATGATTATATTGCAAGCGAAGTAAAACTATCTTTAATGGAAATTTATCCAGATGATTTTTTAGTTGCACTAGTAAATGAAGCAGGAGGGAAAAAGGAAACTGTTCGCTGGATTCCTCTTTACGAACTAGATAGACTAGAGGGCATATACAATCTTCTGTCCCTGTATATTCCGCCTCTTCCAATGGAGAAAAGAACTAAAAGTTTCTCTATGCTCCAAGATAATATGGATAAAATCACTGGAGAAAATGGGGATGCATGGATTCGGCAACAGAGTCACACATCATTAGTGCCCTACCTACTGGAAGAGACTCAGGAGTTTAAAGAAGCTGTAGAATCTGAGGATATTGAAAACATGATAGAAGAATTGGGCGATATATTAATGCAAGTACTTTATCACGCTTCAATCGGAGAAAAAACAGGATACTTTTTTATGGAAGATATAATAGAAACTCTAAACAACAAATTAAAAAGACGGCATCCACATGTCTTTGACGGTATCACAGCTACTACCCCCGAAGAAGTTGATAAATTGTGGCAAGAAATCAAACGAAAAGAAAGGAAGGAGAAGCAATAATGAGATTAGATAAATTTTTAAAGGTCTCCAGGATCATAAAGAGAAGGACTGTAGCAAAAGAAATAGCAGACAAAGGACGCATTGAAGTGAATGGTATCACAGCGAAATCTTCTACAAATATAAAAGAAAATGATGAAATCAAAATCAAATTTGGGAATAAAACAATTACAGTAAAAGTTGAAAAAATAAAGGATTCGACAAAAAAAGAAGAAGTGAAAGAGTTGTATACTATTCTTGATGAATCCTATGCGAATGAAAGCGATTAAAATTATTGTGAAAAATCGAAGAAGTTGTTAGACAAACGTTGTTTAATATTGCTATAATGAGACTATGTTTTCAAGGGAAGGGTGATAAAGATTGATGAAAGAAAGAATAGCGGAAATCATCCGCTTAGATAATGAGTTTATCAAAGAGAAAACTCTTCAAGCGCATAGACAACGTAAAATAAAACGTACAGTTCAAAAAAGAGCGCTTTTCATTTTTTCTATCGGTTTTTTCTTTATTATCTTTCTAGCAAGTAAAATTCTAGACAATAACAACAAAGTAGATGAGTTAACAACTGAAAAAGGAGAAGCAAAAATCGAACTTGCTTCTGTCAAACAGTATCAAGATGATTTAGATTATTATGCGAACCTATTAGAAGATGAAGACTACATTGTTAAATTAGCAAGAAGTGAATATTACATGACAAAAGAAAACGAAATAGTTTTTAGTTTCCCAGATGATAAAACAGCTGAATTTGTTGAAGTGACTCAAGAAGCGAAAGAAAAGGCTGAATAAGAGGGTGTTTGATAAGATACACGAAATTAACTAAGTAGTCTTTTCTAATCTAGAGATGCGTGGTATACTTAATCTATATTTTTTTTGGGAGGAAAACTAGTTAATATGTCAATTGAAATTGGAAATAAAGTAGAAGGTAAAATTACTGGGATTACAAATTTTGGTGCATTTGTTGATTTAGGAGAAGGTAAAACAGGGCTTGTTCACATTAGTGAAGTATCTGATCGCTATATCAAAGATATAAACGAAGAATTAGAAGTCGGTCAAGTTATCACCGTTAAAGTATTAAGTATAGGGGATGATGGGAAAATCGGGTTGTCTATACGTAAAGCCGAAGACAAACCAGCTGAAGCTGCTCCATCTAAACCGAGAGCAACCACTACTGATCGCGGGAAATCTGGAAGTAGTTATCGTCCAGCTAGCCGCCCTTCACAAGGTAATCGAAGCAGTGGAGGAAATAAAAAAGAGGATTTTGACTCATTGATGAGTTCTTTCTTAAAGGATAGTGAAGATCGTCTTACGTCCTTAAAAAGAAGCACCGAAAATAAACGTGGAGGTCGTGGAGGTCGTCGCGACTAAAGCTTTACTGTAAAGTAAACAATCAATTTTAAAGGGGTCTCGGTCAGTCTGAGTCCCTTTTTTTTTATTAAATCATTAATAAAGAAGCGGATGAAATGAGGGAAAGCTCATGCAGTTACAGGAAAAATTCAATCAAGAATGTAAAAGAGATCAAAGTTGGAATACAGAGACCAATCTCGTTGTAGCTGTGTCGGGTGGGGTAGATTCGATGAGTTTACTCTCTTTGATTTTAAATTTGCCTCAAAATCTAAGGCCACAGGTTGTTGTTGCGCATATTAATCACCAATTGCGTCCAATTTCGGCAAAGGAAGAAGCCGAATTAAGCTTATGGTGTAAAAAAAGAGATGTCCCTTTTTATTCAAAGAAATGGTCTAAAAAAAAACACCCACAAGCAGGCATGGAAGAAGCCGCTCGAGCTTTTCGCTATGATTTTTTTGAGGAGATCATGCTTCAAACGAACGCTCAATTTTTGGTAACTGCTCATCATCGCGCTGACCAAGTAGAAACAATCTTAATGCGCTTTGTAAGAGGTGGTCAGTTTAATCGTTTAACTGGAATAAATAGAATTCGATCTTTTAATAGAGGCAAACTCATTCGCCCATTATTAAATTACACAAAAGAAGAGTTGTATGAGTATGCGAATCATCAAGAATTAATGTATTTTGAAGACGAAACGAACATCAGTGGAAGTTATACCCGAAATCGTTATCGAAATACAATTATCCCGCTAATTAAACAGGAAAATCCGAACGTGGAAGAACACATCGTTCAATTTGCACAAGATCTACAAGATGTGTTGGAGCTCGTTTCTCCTATTGTTAAGGAAGCTTTGGAAGAATGTCACGCAGTGGAAAACGGTCAAGAAAAGCTGCTTCTTCCACGGTTTGAAAAACATTCACCTGCCTTGCAGAGGCAAATTTTATTATATTTATTGAATGATTATTATAAAAGAGAAAATCGAACATTTAAATCAAGTCAAATTGAACAAATTAGACGATGGCTTATTCAAAGTGGTCCTAATAGTCAAGTTGATTTTCCAGGGAGTTTAATTATTCAAAAGTCTTATGAATGGGCTTATTTCAAAAAACATACAGCAGCTATTGGATATGGAAAAAAAGTTGAAAATTATGAGATGACGCTCAATCTTGACGAAACAATTTCCTTACCAAATGGAGGGAAAATGGGCCTTTACTCTTCAGAAGAGTCTATGTTACCTGCTTCTCCATTTTCTCACAGTATTTATGTGAATCCCGAAGATATCATTTTGCCATTAACAGTCCGAAATAGACGGACTGGTGATCGCATGTCTTTAAAAGGGAAAGAGACGGGCACAAAAAAAGTAAAAAAAATATTTATTGATAAAAAGATACCTGTGGAAAAAAGGGAAAGAGTCCCAATAGTAACGGACAAAAATGGGATTATACTTTGGGTAGCGGGAATCAAAGAATCAGCGTTGTCTATTCAGCCAGAAACTGATACAATACACTACATACTCCATTATGAAGCTAAACGGAGTGACTCTTAAAAAGGAGAAATTGACATGCATAATGATATAAAAGAAATTTTGATTTCGGAAGAAGAGATTCAAGCTAAAGTTGTTGAATTAGGAGCAATATTAACTGAAGAATATAAAGATAAAAACCCACTATTGGTAGGTGTTTTAAAAGGTGGATTGCCTTTTATGGCTGATTTGATTAAAAGAATGGAGATTTACCTAGAAATTGATTTCATGGACGTTTCTAGTTATGGCACAGAATTGGAGTCATCTGGGGAAGTGAAGATCCTTAAAGATTTAGACACGAATGTAGAGGGTCGGCATGTTCTATTTGTGGAGGACATCATAGATACTGGTAGAACATTAGATTATTTAAAGAAGATGTTTGAATATAGAAAAGCAGCTTCTGTGAAAATCGTGACACTTTTGGACAAGCCAAGCGGTAGAGTGATCAAAATGGAAGCTGACTGGGTTGGCTTTAATGTGCCGCACAAATTTGTAGTCGGATATGGTCTTGATTATATTGAAAACTACAGAAATTTGCCCTATGTAGGGGTACTCAAGACAGAAATTTATCAAGATAAATAAATAGTCAAGCAAGGTCAAATATGGTATACTGAATTTTGTTTTATTTATGCTATTTAAAAATACCAGAGAAATTACAGGAGGACAGACATGAAAAAAGGATTTTTCAAAAATGGCCTCTTCTATGTGATCGTTTTTATTGCCATCATCGGAATTGCTTCGTGGGCAACCGGTGGGAATAATACCGAACAAGCTAAAGGAATTTCTTCTAGCGAGTTTGTTCAACATTTAGAAGAAGACCGAATCAAAACATTTACTATTCAGCCAGAAGCTGGAGTTTATGTTATTACAGGCGAGTATCGTGATGGAGAAGAAATCCAAGTAGAGACTGAAGAAAATATTAGTATATTTGGTACAGTTGAAAGTGAAACAAATCAATTCACAGCAGCAATTCTTCAAAATGATTCTGTAGTAAGTGAAATCAATCGATTAGCCGAAGAACAAGGTGTGGATATTACCTCTGTACCTGAAGATCAAGGAAGTATTTGGGGATCATTACTCATTTCATTCTTGCCTTTATTACTTTTTGTTGGATTCATCTACTTTATGATGGGTCAAGCAGGACAAGGTGGAGCCGGTGGTGGTGGCGGCCGAGGTGTTATGAATTTCGGCAAGTCTAAAGCCAAAGAAGCAGATGTAAAAACGAGCAAAGTACGTTTTTCAGATGTAGCCGGTGCTGACGAAGAAAAAGAAGAATTGGTAGAAATTGTAGAATTCTTAAAAGAACCAAGAAGATTTGTTAATCTTGGTGCCCGCATTCCCGCAGGTGTCTTATTAGAGGGACCACCCGGAACAGGGAAAACATTGCTTGCAAAAGCTGTAGCTGGAGAAGCAGGAGTACCATTCTTCTCAATTTCAGGTTCGGAATTTGTGGAAATGTTTGTTGGGGTAGGAGCTAGTAGAGTACGTGATCTGTTTGAAAATGCGAAGAAAAATTCTCCATCTATTATATTTATTGATGAAATTGATGCGGTTGGTCGCCAGCGTGGAGCCGGAATGGGTGGTGGACACGATGAACGCGAACAAACCCTTAACCAATTGTTAGTTGAAATGGATGGCTTTACAGGAAATGAAGGAGTTATCGTCATTGCTGCTACTAACCGTTCAGACGTATTAGACCCTGCTTTATTACGTCCAGGTCGTTTTGACCGTAGAGTTATGGTGGGTAGACCAGATGTTAAAGGTCGGGAAGCTATTTTACGTGTTCATGCTAAAAACAAACCATTATCTGATGATGTAGACTTAAAAGTTATTGCGAGACAAACTCCAGGGTTTACGGGAGCAGATTTAGAAAACTTGCTAAATGAATCAGCTTTAGTTGCGGCTAGAAGAAATAATAAGGTGATTGAAGAAGTCGATTTAGACGAAGCTCATGATCGTGTTATTGCTGGACCAGCGAAAAAAGACCGCGTGATCAGCGAAACCGAGCGCTCAATGGTTGCCTATCATGAAGCAGGACATACGATAGTCGGAATGGTATTAAATGATGCACGAATCGTTCATAAAGTTACGATCGTTCCAAGAGGTCGTGCGGGCGGTTATGCAATCATGTTGCCTAGAGAAGATCGTTTCTTGATGACGAAAAAAGAAATGTTTGAACAAATTGTGGGACTGTTAGGTGGTCGTGTTGCTGAAGAAATGGTATTTGATTCTCAATCAAGTGGAGCAAGCAATGACTTCCAACAAGCTACTCAATTGGCACGTAGTATGGTTACTGAATACGGAATGAGCGAGAAACTCGGCCCTGTTCAATATGAAGGTGGGGGACAAGTGTTCCTTGGAAGAGATTACTCTCAATCCAAAGCTTATTCCGAACAGTTTGCGTTCCAGATTGACCAAGAAGTATTGAGCATCTTAAACGAAGCACATGATGAAGCAAGACGAATTTTAGAAGAGCATAAAGAACAACATAAATTAATTGCCGAAAAACTCTTAGAAGTAGAAACACTTGATGAAAGACAAATCAAGACTCTATTCGAAGATGGCAAGATGCCAACAGCTGAAGACTATAAAAAAAGAGAATTTCCTCGTGAAGAAGAAGCTAAAAAGGTGGGAACCTCTTTTGATGAAGTCAAACAGTCACGAGAAGAAAAAGAAAAAGAGCGCGAACGAAAATTTGATGAATCACGTGACGATACCGATGAATCCAATCCAGTTAAAAAAGTGAAAGAGGATTTAGGTATTGAGGGTGGAGAAGAATTTTACGAACATTCTGAGGAAGAAGAAAATAGCGATAAAGAATCAGATCAAGAATCAAAACAAGACAACGACGAAGATTCTTTGAAGTAAGAAGGTAAAGGTTAAGGGTCGAGACACCGTGTCTTGACCCTTCCTTGTTTTTTATAGGATAAACGAAATGGGAGGATGCTTTGGATGTCAGATTATTTAATAAAAAGTGTTGCGTATGAGGGACAATTACGTATTTATGTTTTAGATGCAACAGAAACAATTAGGGAAGCACAAGAACGGCACGATACATGGAGTGCTTCTACGGCAGCTTTAGGAAGAACAATGATTGGAAGCATTATGTTAGGTGCCATGCTCAAGGGAGACGAAAAATTAACTGTTCGATTAACAGGGAACGGACCTGTTGGGTATATTGTCGTTGACAGTAATGGCAAAGGTCAGGTGAAAGGGTACATCGTGAATCCGCATGTGAGTTTACCCCTAAACGATCAAGGGAAAATTGACGTTAAAGGCGCTGTTGGGACAGAAGGTTCACTAACAGTGACGAAAGACCTAGGAATGAAAGAACCCTTTTCCGGACAAGTACCGCTGGTCAGTGGTGAAATTGGTGAAGACTTCACGTACTATATGGCAACTTCAGAACAGACTCCGTCTGCTGTCGGCGTCAGTGTATTGGTGAATCCTGACGAAACCGTAAAATCAGCAGGAGGATTCATGATTCAAGTTATGCCCGGAGCAGAGGAAAGCACTATTGATGAATTAGAAGAAAGATTACAATCCATCCCACTGGTATCAAAACTAATGGATAGTGGAGAAAAACCAGAAGAAATTCTTGATAGACTAGTAGGAAAAGGGAATTCTAAGATATTGGAAACACTTCCTGTTCAATTCCATTGCGGATGCTCCAAAGAGAGATTTGCAGAAGCGTTGGTGACATTACCTGATGCAGATATAAACGAAATGATTGAAAAAGATCAAGGAGCAGAAGCTGTCTGTCATTTTTGTGGTGAAAAATATCATTTTGATGAAGAGGAACTTGAACAAATAAAAAAACAAAGTAGATAGTTCAATTAGCGCAAAATGATATGTTAGATCCTATGCCTGTTCTTAATGGCATAGGATCTTTATTTGCGAGACTTGAAAACGACTGAGAATGGATATTGCTTGCAATAGAAATAAGAAAAAACTAAACTTGAAATGTGGTAAGTACTGAAAGGGGAATAAAAAGTGGTAGATACTAGAAAAAATAATTTGCGTGTAGTAGATTCTGTAGCTCAATTAATTGGAGAAACACCATTACTTCGTTTACGAAATGTTGTTCCAGCTAATGCTGGCGAAATATACGTCAAAATAGAATCATTTAACGTTGGAGGCAGTATCAAAGACCGTGTTGCATTAAATATGATCGAAGTAGCTGAACAAGAAGGGAAATTAAATCCTGGGGATACAATCGTTGAAGCTACCAGCGGAAATACTGGGGTAGGTTTAGCAATGGTCGCGGCAGCTAAAGGATACAAAGCCATTTTTGTTATGCCTGATACCATGAGTACTGAAAGACGCAATCTAATGAAAGCGTATGGGGCTAAATTAGAATTGACTCCAGGATCTGAAGGGATGAACGGAGCGGGTGCTCGTGCTGAAGAAATAGCGTCTCAACCTGGATATTTTATGGCAAGACAATTTGAAAATCTAGCCAATCCTGCTGTGCATGTAGCAACAACAGGACCAGAAATATTAGATGCTTTGAATGGAGAAGCCCCGGATGCATTTGTGGCAAGCGTTGGAACAGGTGGGACAATTACAGGAGTAGGAAAGGTAATGCGTCAGAATAATCCTGAAACTAAAATTATCGCAGTTGAACCAGCAGAATCTGCTGTTTTGAGTGGAAAAGAAAAAGGGAAGCATAAAATCCAAGGTATTGGGGCAGGATTTATTCCAGATGTTTTAGACACTTCTATTTATGACGAAGTGATTACAATTACAAGTGATGAAGCTTTGAAAATGGCAAGACGCTTAGCAAAAGAAGAAGGTTTGTTGGTGGGTATTTCTGCAGGAGCAAACGTTGCAGCAGCCATTAAAATAGCAGAAAGATTAGGCCGAAATAGCAAAACAGTGACCATCGCTCCAGATAATGGGGAACGTTATTTATCTACTCCACTATTTTCCGAAGAGTAAAAAAACATAAAAGGAAACAATATCATCGAATAGTTAAAAGGGGACTCCGGTCTCCTTTTTTATTGTTCTGATTGTCTATAGTGTAGTCTCTAAAAAAGCAAAAACACCTCAAGAAAATAAGAAGGTTGACAAAATAGTCTTTATAGAGTAAAAAGGATATGGTAAAATGAAAGATACGTATGTAGTAGAAATTACTTTAGCTGTTGCAAAAGTTTGAGCAAAAAAGATCGCTAAACGGCGATGGATAAGATGGTAGTGAGTTTTCCACAATTTCTTTTTGGAAAGTTAAGACTATACTGAATCTTGAACCGTTATGAATAATAGGATAACTTCAAAAATAGGATCAGTCAGCAGATAAGATGGTATTTAATACAAGTAAAGTGTTGTTTGAAACGAATTCGAAAGTTGCAAAGAGAATGGATGGAACGACTAGTCTGATAGATACGACGAAGATCATGGATGATTTCGCAAAACAATCAAAAGAAAAATTGATTGCTATAAAAAGAAGTGAAAAAATTAACTAAGAATGGAGAACAGAGAATGACTCAAGAGCATACACCAGTAGAAAATTTAAATGATCAACTTATTGTACGTCGTGAAAAAATGGAAGATTTGAGAAATAAGGGGATCGATCCTTTCGGCGGCAGATTTGAAAGAACCGATTTGTCTCAACAGTTACATGATAAATTTGATGAATTTACCAAGGAAGAGATTGCTGAAAAAGAAGAGAGAGCGATCGTTGCAGGAAGAATAGTAACTAAGCGTGGTAAGGGAAAAGCTGGTTTTGCTCATCTCAAAGATCGCAAGGGGCGTATACAAATTTATGTACGCAAAGATACTGTGGGCGATGAAATGTATGAAGTATTTAAATCAGCTGATTTAGGTGACTTTGTAGGAATAGAAGGCCCAGTTATGAAAACAAACACAGGCGAAGTCTCAATTAAAGCGGAAAAAATGACTTTTCTCACTAAAGCTTTACGCCCATTACCGGATAAATACCACGGCCTAACAAATGTAGAACAACGTTATCGTCAACGTTACTTGGATTTAATTAGTAATGATGAAAGTTTTGATACATTTGTCAAGCGGAGCCAAATCATTCAAGAAATCAGAACATATTTAAACGAAAAAGATTATTTGGAGGTAGAAACACCACTCTTGCATAATATTGCTGGTGGGGCAGCTGCACGTCCATTTATTACACATCATAATGCGCTAGATATGGAATTATATTTACGTATTGCAATTGAACTCCACTTGAAGCGATTAATTGTAGGTGGACTAGAAAAAGTTTATGAAATTGGACGAGTATTTAGAAATGAAGGAATTGATACGACGCATAATCCAGAGTTTACAATGATGGAATTGTATACTGCGTATCATGATATGAATGACGTAATGGATTTGACTGAAGATCTTATTCGCTCTGTGACAGAAAAAGTTATGGGGACAGGCAAAATTCGTTACGGTGATGACGTAATTGATATTTCATCATCATGGGATCGCGTGCATATGGTAGATGCAATCAAAGAATATGTCGGCATTGATTTCAGAAAAGAAATGTCAGATGAAGAAGCACGGAAATTAGCAACAGAACACAATATAGACATGGAAAAATATAGCACATTTGGCCATGTTGTGAATGAGTTCTTTGAATACTATGTTGAAGATAAATTAATTCAGCCAACATTTATTTATGGACACCCGGTTGAAATTTCTCCTTTAGCAAAGAAAAGTGAAGATGATCCACGCTTTACAGATCGTTTTGAACTGTTTATTGCTCGCAATGAATATGCGAATGCCTTTAGTGAATTGAATGATCCAATCGATCAAAGACAACGATTCGAACAACAAATGCAAGAACGTGCACAAGGTAATGATGAAGCGCAGCAAATTGATGAAGACTTCATTGAAGCATTAGAATATGGAATGCCTCCAACGGGTGGTTTAGGAATAGGAATCGATCGGTTTGTTATGCTTTTAACAGATTCTCAATCTATTCGCGATGTTTTATTATTTCCTACTATGCGTCCGTTACAATAAGAAATAGAGCATTGATTGTGTGACTTGTTATAATCCATGAATCAGATAATGAAAAGACTGTATATATCCACAAGGAAATTTGTCTTGAAAAAGGATGCACGATACTTTCATTGAAATACGAAAAGAAAACATACTAAGATTAGTAGGTAAAGACCACGACGGTGGTTTTTACCTACTATTTTTCTTTTATAGAGGTATAGTAAGGGTGAAAGGAAGCTCGACTGAAGCCTCAGGGACTATGAGTCCGAAACAAAAACTGAGCTCCCTCACTGTCATTTCTAAATCAGGTTTAAGTATGTGGGACCATGAGTCCGAGTACAGGAAATAAGACACGAAATGAAGCAGTGATGGTCTTTCAATACAAAAGAAAGCGAGGAATAATATGACTTATGTACTAGCTTTAGATGTTTCTATGGGGAAAAGTTATGCCGTCATCTATGAAGATGAAACGTGCTTGTGGGAAG
>NZ_AUEG01000001.1 GCF_000425865.1 Lacticigenium naphthae DSM 19658 | reverse complement strand
TTGAGCGTAGATGTTTTTGTTCCGTTTTTAGTCACTGAATAGTTTTGATTAACAGATCCACAGTGATGACAGGCCTTCGGCTTGTAAGTCAATGTCCCTTGATAAACAAGGTAAGTGGTTCCTTTAAGCGTTTCTTCTGGGCATACGTAATTATTTAGATCAAAAAGAATATTTTCATCTTTAATATTCAACGAATTTCGTATAATATGAGAGTGGGTCATGTAGATTCTCCTTTGATTGGTTTTGGTCGACTTAATTATAAGGGAATCTACTGGCCTTTTTCTATACAAAATAAAAAATCGTATCAGCGAGTTCGTTAGAACTCACCAACACGATTAATTATAGAACCTAAAATATATATTACAAAAGATTAAAAACAGTCAGCTATTAAAATAGCTGACTGTTTTTTTAAAATCCTACTGATAATTGTCTGTGTATTTCGGCCAGTTCAACTTTTCGAACAGCACGGGGTAAGAAACAACGGATCTCTTCTTCATTGTAACCTATTTGCAACCGTCTCTCGTCTTTAATAATAGGTCGACGGATCAATGTTGGATTTTCTTGAAATAATATAAGTAATTGTTGAAGTGAGAGTTCGTTGATATCCACCTCTAAATCTTGATAAGCTTGTGAACGATAAGAGATGATTTCGCTAGTCCCTTCTTCAGTCAAACCTAAAATGGATTTGATTTCACCTATTGTGAGAGGTTCATGGTAGATGTTTTTTTCAACGTATTCAAGATTGTTTTCTTCTAACCAGGCTTTCGCTTTTCTGCAAGACGTACAACTAGGGGAAACGTATAAAGTAATCATCAAGATCTCTCCTTCCACTTCAATCAATTTATTGAACATTTTGTGAACTTCTTGTATAAATTTATTGTAAGGGATTTTATATAAAAAAACAATAGACATCGTCAAAAAACCGACACAATTTCATATTTTTAATAATTGTCATGAAATTGTCACATAGACTGGGGCAATTTTATTGAAAAAATGAGGAAACAAACAAACGTACTTAGTAAAAACCCAGGGAGAATTTTATAGGGACAAATTTAAAATGTATAAATTCTCAACAGGTGTTTAGAATCCTTATTCTATATGCTAAATCTTTAAAAAACATGGTTTACGTAGTAGTTGAATAATGCTATAGTCGTTCTTATGCGAAAGAAGAGGAGGACTATAAAGTGAATAGAAAGAGCGCTCGTTTCTTGCTATTATTTGTTACAATTATTTGGGGTTCTGGTTACGTTGTGAATGATATGATTTTAGGACATGTAAATCCTTATCAATTATTGACAACACGTTTTTTTATTACATTCTTTGTACTTAGCATCATTTTTAGGAAAAGTTATAAATTATTGTCTAAAAAAGTTGTTTTTCATGGAAGTATACTAGGGAGTCTATTGTATTTTGCTTTTGTTCTTCAAACTGTGGGATTGCAGTATACTACTCCGAGTAAAAACGCATTTTTAACTGCAACGAGTGTAGTTATGGTCCCATTATTTAGTTTCTTGATTTCAAAACAAACAATCAAACCGAAAACATTTTTTGCTATCTTTTCTACCCTGTTGGGAGTTGGATTTATGTCTTTGAACGGCTTCGGAATGATGAATCTAGGAGACATGCTCTCTTTACTATGCGCTGTTTTCTTTGCACTTCAACTGGTCTATTTGGGAAAATATGTAAAATTGAATGATCCGAGAACATTAATGTTGGTTCAAATGGGAGTTGCTAGTTTTTTAGGGATCAGTATAAATTTAATTAGAGGAGACGTTTACACTGGAGGGATAGTTGCAGTGGATTTGAGCCTTCTGTATTTAGCTTTATTTGGCACATTGTTTAGTTTCGGAATGCAGTCGATTGCACAACAATACGCGAGTGATACCGAAACTTCTTTGATTCTCTCACTGGAGTCATTTTGGGGTATGCTATTTTCTGCAGTTTTATTAAAGGAATCAATATCCAACCAAATGATAGTAGGAGCTAGTTTGATTTTATTGGGGATATTTATCGGAGAAATAAAATGGAATCCAAATTATCTGCAGAGAATATTTAGAACTAATCAGACTCAAATGGGAAACTTACTAGAAGATTAGAATAGGAAGGTTATTTATCATACAAGGATTCTTCTACTAGATCTATGGACTAGTAGAAGAATCTGTTTTTTTATTGAAAAAAATTCATTAAAAAGGGGAGACAGGTTGTGTTTTCACATTGTAAGCGTTACAATTACTATGGAGTTTTAAAAAAAAAAGAGGAGAGATGTTATGAAAAAGATTCAACTCGGAACGTCTTCTTTGCAAGTCCCCAATGTTTCCTTGGGATGTATGCGAATGAATGCTTTAGACAATAAAGAAGCTGAAAAAGTTATTCGTACAGCTCTTGATGTAGGAATGAATTTCTTTGACCATGCAGACATTTATGGCAAAGGTGAATCAGAGAAGAGATTTTCAGAATCAATAAAAATGAATAGTTCCATAAGAGAAAAAATGATAATTCAAACTAAAATTGCTATTCGAAATGGCTACTATGATTTCTCAAAAAAACATATTATTGAAGGAGTCGAAAAAAGTTTAAAAAGATTGAATACTGACTATGTCGATGTTTTTCTACTTCATCGCCCTGATACGCTCATGGAACCAGAAGAAGTGGCTGAAGCGTTTAATGAATTAGAAAAATCTGGTAAAGTTAAACATTTTGGTGTGAGCAATCATAGCCCGCAACAAATTGAACTACTAAATACTGCAGTAAAACAAGACTTAATAGCTAATCAACTCCAGTTAGGTGTAATGCATACAGGCATGATTGATGCAGGAATCAATGTTAATACAAAACATCCTAATGCAATCGATAGAGATCATGGAGTTCTAGAATATAGTCGTTTAAATAAAATGACTATCCAACCGTGGTCACCTGTTCATGCTGAAAAAGGTGTATTCTTGAACAACCCTGAGTACCCTATAATAAATGAAAAACTTAGTGAAATTGGTGAGAAATACGGACTTGATAATGAAGCAATGTCTATAGCTTGGTTACTTAGACATCCTGCACAGATGCAAGTTATTTTAGGAACAATGAATCCTGAAAGAATCAAGAACTATGCTTCTGCTTCAGAAGTATCTATCTCAAGAGAAGACTGGTATGAAATTTATAGAGCTGCAGGGAATATCGTTCCTTAACCATAAATAAAAAAAGACCAATGTAATTATATAAATTACATTGGTCTTTTTTTTTATAGTAGAAAGCTAAGTGCTGCAGTCATTAATATTAAAGAAATGAGAATACTAATAGAAGAAAGTTGAGCTGCAGTGGATTCTTTATTCCCGTAAGTAACCATATTGATGGTTGAAACTGTTCCAATGGGAGCAAAAGCTATCAATATAAGAGCCAAGCGCACAATGGGACTCAGAGGTAGGAAAAAATAAAAAAACAAAGCCAGAAGCATGGCCAGACTGTAGCGAGTAAGTAAAATAATAGATATTTTATGCATGTCTACTTTAGGTATGAGTATTTCTAGATATAATCCAACCATAAACATTGCTAAAAATGCGTTACCTTTAGCAAATAGATCGATCACTTGTATAGCTGTATGGGGAAGTGTGATCGAGAAACTCGCTAACGTAAACATCACAACATATGTTGAAAACGGTGGTGAGTGAAATAGCTTTAATAAAATACGACCAACGCTTAGAGATTCTCTATTTTGATCAGTATATTTATCAACTAAAACAGGAGATCCTCCAAATATCATTAAGGCATTTCCAATATCAAAACTCCCAATATAGGGAATAGCCTGAGGAAGAAAACCCTGAACAAAAGGTATTGTAAAGTTTCCAATATTATAACCAGCTTGCCCAAACATAATCAAAGCTTTATCCGTCCGTTGTTTGTTTTTCCAAATATAACCTCCAAAAATAATCAAGGTAATATTCAAAAACATACCAGTGAAAGCCATAATAAGAAGATTTGTGGTTATTGCTGTTCCGTTAAAACCGATAATAATTGTGGCAGGTAAGGTTAAGCGAATAATAATTTGTGAAATAGAATGTCCATCTTTGGTAGATAAAATACCTCTTCGCTTAAAAAGATACCCAATAAGGATAACTAAAAGAAAACTAAAAGCTTGAATCAAGACCTCCGGCAATAGAAATCGCTCCTTTATTTATCTAAATTCTTTATTCATTTTTTGCTTTTTTTATAGAGTATTCGAGTAAATAAAAGAGATAAGATAAATTGAGCAAAACCAATCAAGAGAGTAAAGAGTGCGATTAACGATGTTGTTTTCTTGTTATCCTTTTTTTTCATTCTTATCCTCTTTTCTATAGTGAAATTCATGTTTGGTATATCTAAAGTTTAATTGTTCTGCAGACTGTTTTCAAGTTAATTATTTAAAAGAAACCATTCGGATAAGTACCTCTCATTTTTTTTTCATGATATACTTGTCATGTCAGTAGAAATATATGACTGAACGAAAATCTGGAAGGAGAATGTAAGATGATTGAAGAATTAAAAAAGCTACTTCTCGCAGGTGTTGGTGGTACTGCATTAACCCTAGATAAAACCCAAGAGATGATCAATCGTTTAGTTTCAAGAGGTAAATTAACAGTAGATGAAGGAAAAAAATTAAGTGAAGAGCTCGTACAAAAAGTAAAAGGTGAAAAAAACACCGAAAATACTGATCGTGAAGAATTGCAAGCAATGTTAATTGAAATGAATGTAGCACAAAGAAAAGATATAGAAGATTTAGAGGAAAGAATAAATGATTTAGCTAAGAAAATAGAAGAACTTTCTCAATAATGAAGTAGAGGGGGGATAAATGTGGTCAAATCTAATCGAGAACGCTTGCGTGAAATTGTTGCCGTATTAGCATCTTATGGTTTTGGCCATATTTATCGTACCCGGATTCGTTCTAAAGACAGTCAAATACAAGATGCAGTAAACTTTCGTAAAGCTTTTGAAGAACTAGGGCCTAGTTTTATAAAAATTGGCCAAATTGTATCTACTAGACGTGATTTGCTGCCAGAAGATTATATTAAAGAATTGTCTCACTTACAAGATCGCGCACCGGCTTTTCCATTTGAGAAGGTAAAAAAAATATTTGAAGAAGATTTACATTTAGCACTTGATGAAGTGTTTCTTTCGATTGATACACACCCACTTGCCAGTGCTTCCGTAGCACAAGTCCATCGTGCACGATTAATAACAGGTGAAGAGGTCATTTTAAAAGTACAACGCCCTGAAATAGAGGAAAATCTATTAAGAGATATTCAACTATTTTCAAGAGTTGTTTCCATGGCACCTGGGACGGTCAAAGAAATATTAGTGGATCCTGAAGAAGCATTCAAAGAAATTAAGCTCACTACAAAAAGAGAGCTAGATTTCCGAAATGAAGCAAATGCAATTATTCAATTTAAGGAATTGAATAAGCATATAGCGGCTGTTTCGGCTCCAAAGCCTTTTTTAGCCTATACATCTAAAAGAATATTAGTAGAAGAATATGTAGAAGGTATAAAAGGATTAAATCAAACAGATTTGATACAAGAGGGATATATCCTTAAAGATATCGCTGAAAAACTGATTTTGGCGTTCCTTTCCCAAGTGTTTAAAGATGGTTTTTTTCATGGAGATCCACACCCAGGAAACATTTTAATTGGAGATAAAAAAATTCATTTTATTGATTTTGGGATAGTAGGCAATTTATCAAGTAGCAACAAAGATAACTTAGTAGCTTTGTTAAAGAATGTAATTTATAAAGATATTGATGGAATAATGAATTTGCTATTGCAAATGGCAATTACAAAAGAAAAAATCAAGCGTTTGGAGCTCTATGAAGATCTTACTTATATTTTCGATGCATATATATCGAGAAGTTTCAGTCAAATCAATATTAGCGTTCTATTTAGTGATATCTTGCAAATTACTCGCAAACACAAAATGACGATGCCAAATGATTTTATTATTTTGGTCAAATCCTTTACTGTAATGGAAGGAGTAGTCACAGAACTATATCCTGAAATTAATATAATGGAAATATCAAAAGAATATGTTAAGGTGAGTGATTCTATTCAGTTAGTGGATCCAATTTCTAAAGAAAAATTAATTATTCAATCTTCTCAGTTTCTTAATGATTCGATTGGTTTACCTACTTCTTTAAAGAAAGTATTGGATAATATAACAAGTGGACGGACAAAGTTTTATGTAGAATTAGCAAATTTCGATGATAAATGGACTGGCTTAAATAAAATGGTCAATCGTGTAGTTTTCGCTGTTATTATTGCTTCTTTAATTTTATCTTCCGCTATCATAATAGCACTAGCTGAAGGTGCTGGTTTTTCATTCTTTGCAATTATTATATTCTTAGGTGCTGGGTTAATGGGATTATGGCTACTTGTTTCAATAATAAAATCGGGCACTTTGTGATCAAAGTATAGTTGATCTTGAAGAAAAAAGGCAGATAGCTGTCTTTTTTTCAATTCATGTGTTGTTGAAGTCACAGGGAAAATAGTTGTTCACTATATCACTGGGAAATGAGTATTCATCTTGGTGAACTGGAGCGTAGATATAGTTTGAAAATTAGCAGATCGATAGAGAAGGATGAAATTTATGAATCAAGAACCAGAGTTGAAAACAATCATTGAATCTCATATACAATGTGTACAGAATGTTCCTATATTTAATCATTTAAAAGAAGAACAAATGGCCGAGGTTATGAATGTAGCTAAACAACAGCAGTATAAAAAAGGGGAAATCATTTTTAGAGCAGGGGAATCAGCCGATTCTTTATATATTGTGAATAGAGGAAAGGTAAAGATCAGTCGGATTGCTGAAAATGGTAAAGAACAATTGGTTCGGATTTTAAAACGGGGCGATTTCACAGGAGAATTAGCTATATTTAGACAGCACACATATGAAAATTATGCAGAAGCTATTTTAGATACAAGCTTTTGTGTTATTCATCAAAAAGATATCTACTCTTTACTTCAAAAATACCCATCCATATCTCTAAAGATTTTAGAAGAATTTTCTTCGAGATTAGCAGAATCAGAAAAAAATTCTGCTAGTTTTACTTCACAGAGTGTTGAACGAAGAATAGCGATTTATTTGCTAGAGTTAATGGATGAAGGTAATTATTATTTACAGCTACCTATGAGCAGAAAAGATCTTGCCTCTTATCTAGGGACAACTCCAGAAACTTTTAGCAGAAAGCTCAAAAAATTTGAAGAAGCAGGCTGGATAAAACAAATAACAAAAAAAGAAATCAGAGTACTGAATAAGGATTTGTTAGAATTCAGTGAATGAAATAGGTGGTAACTATGTCCAATACTCAAAAAACAATTAAAATTGTATTAGCTACGCTCCTGTCTATTTGGTTAGCAGAAATATTACATTTAGAGAGTAGTTTAGCTGCTGGGATCATTGCCATTCTGAGTATTCTAGACACAAAGAAAGCATCGATAATCATTGCGGTTGAAAGAATTCTTTCAACAATAATAGCTTTAACGATCGCTACTTTAGTTTTTAATCTTTTTGGATATTCCGTAATTGTATTCGGATTATATCTATTGCTGTATGTACCACTTGCATATCGATTGAGACTGCAAGCAGGCTTAGCTCCGTGTTCAGTTTTAGTCACACATTTAATACTAGCCGAAAGTACTTCATTGAATTTATTGATGAATGAATTTTTACTTATGTTGATCGGCGTTTCTGTTGCGCTTATTTTCAATCTCTATATGCCTTCCCAATCAGGTAAGTTAGATCAATATAAAACTCAAATTGAAATGGATATGCAAAAATCATTATTTTCAATAGACCGAGTACTGCGAAAAGAAGACAAACAGGAGAACCTCCTGCCTATTATAAAAATGGTTAATCAGAAAATTTCTGAAGCCCAATCAGCAGCAATAGTGGAGCAGGATAATCAGTTATTTAATCAAGAAAACGAGTATTTACTTTACTTTATAATGAGGAAAGAACAAATGGAAAGGTTAGAAGAAATAAGTGAGAATTTAGATTTGATTCAGTTATCTACCGAACAGAATAAATTGTTAGGTGGATTATTCTACTTAACCGCTTCACAACTTCACGAAAAAAATACAGCAGCTGATCTTCTACGTAATGTTGACGAACTTCATCAATCTTATAAAAAAATGAAACTTCCGCAAACTAGAGCTGAATTTGAAAGTAGAGCTGTTTTGTATTTGATCTTACATGATCTGAAAAGATTTTTGGAATTGAAAAATGAATACATAAAAAGGAAGAAGTGATAAAATGAAATGGTATACAAAACGAGGAGACAATGGAAACACAAACGTCATTGGAGGAAGAACCGTTAAAAAAACAGATGTCTTAATTGAAGCAATAGGATCTTTAGATGAAGTAAATGCATTTTTAGGAGATAGCATTGCGCGATTGGAATCTGATAATGAAGAAATAAAAGTTGAATTGATTGAAATCCAGCATTATTTATTTGATTTAGGCACAGATATTGCAGATATAAGAAAAAAATTAGATAAAAAAATAACGGATGAAGAAATTGAATGGTTGGAAAAACGAATTGACATGTATTCTGAAAAAACACCACCTATTGAAGCGTTTATTTTGCCTGGAGGGCATCCCGCTGCAGCGTCACTACACATTGTACGCACGGTAACTAGAAGAGCAGAAAGAGTCATCGTTCGATTACACGAAGAAGTTGAATTAGATTCAGAAGTATTGATTTTTATTAATCGACTATCAGATTATTTATTTGTTCTATCACGGTACATCAACTTCAAGATGAAAGTTGAAGAGCCTATTTATGAAAGAGGAGGAAAGGTTTTTCACCCCGATAAATAAATATAGACATAATGCCCTAGAAGGATTATGCTATAAATAGTTAATTTAAAATAATCCATGAGATGGAATCCGGTTAGAATCCGGGACGGTCCCGCCACTGTGATAAGCTATGCGCTTTAAGTCAGATCTTTCTCTTGATTATTTTTCCACCGATTATTTCGAGGCAAAATAATCGGTGCAGAAACCAGTGAGCATGTCTCAGTGGTTATTTTTATGCCTCCAATATTATTAAGGAGGATTTGTGATGAAAGGCAATTTAAAATATGGACTGTTTGTAACCTTTTTTTTGCTAAGTGCATGTGGAAGGGAACAGGAAGTTGATAAACAAACTGAATCAGTAGACTCAGGGGATTTGTCAATTTCAATCAGTGTGGAAATAGATGAAGAAGAAATAGATGATTTGCATAAGGAAGTCGATGTCGAAGAAGGAGATATCCTTTTAGATGTAATGCAGTCTGCATATGATATAGACATAGAAGATGGGTTTTTGACTAAAATAGAAGAATATGAGCAAAATCCCGATACCAATCAATGGTGGTTGTATGAAGTTAATAATGAGCAAGTAATGATTGGTGCAAATGAATATGAGGTAGAAGACCAAGATGAAATTAGATGGATATTAAATGAATTGGAATAATACCCTAAAATCTAGTTTATCAATAAAAAAACTCACATTGCTTTCTTTGCTGACTGCCTTAACACATGTTAGCAGATTAGCCTTTCAATTTTTACCAAATGTACAACCGGTAACCGTAATATTAATGATTTTAACTCTTGCATTGGGAATCAAAGAAGGACTGATTGTAACTGTTTTATCTATTTTATTATCAAATATGTCTATGGGGATGGGTGTATGGACGATCGCTCAGATTGTTTCTTACAGTATGATCGTAATCATAATCGGACTTTTGAGACTAGTAAAGTATGATTTTCCGTTGTTTGCAAAAGCAGCTTTGGCAGGTTTTTTGGGTTATGCTTACGGATTTATTATTTCGCTAGTTCAGGCTCCTTTTTTTGGTATACAAAACTTTTGGGCCTACTATCTAGCCGGAATTCCCTTTGATACTATGCATGCGTTAGGGAATATTGGTTTTTATATAATTTTAGCGCCTGTGTTGAGCCCGTTAATTGATAAATTTTTAAAAAAGCAATTACATGAAAAAAAATAAAAAATCGAATGGGTTTAAACCCCATTCGATTTTTTTATTTTAGGCTTTTGGGTTTATCAAGTACCTCTTTCATAATCATACCAGCTACCCATTTTGAATTTGTTGAAACGAGTTGATCACTAGTTCTTTTCTTTTTGTTCTTACGAGATAAAGGAGCCATTCTTGTGATATTTGTTTGCTGATACTCCTTCTTGACTAAGCCAGAAGCTGCCTTTCCGAAGGACGCTTTTCTCTCAGCGGTAGTTAAACGCCTACGCTCTGTTCCTCGTTGGATACGCTCCATACTTCTGCGATCTTCAATTCTCGAGCGAGAAAAATCTGGTTTTTCTTCACTCTGTTTACCGGCATTTCTTTGTTTTGAAGAAAACTCGGGATCACTAGCCTCTTTTGGTTGAATTACCTCACCCCATGAAAAAACGGTATCTTCATATGGTTTTTTATCTGTGTTTCCAGATTTTTTCCTTCTATTTGCTTGCTCGAGTTCTTTGAAAGTATAAAACACAGAATAAACGATTCCGAATAGAATGAGAAGAGGTAGAAAACTTAATAATTCAAACATAAAAATCACTCTTCGCTTTCGCCGTTGGCTTGGTCAGAAATTGAACTTCTCATATCTGTATCTGCATTTATATTTTGCATCTTGTAATAATCCATAACACCTAAGTTTCCAGATCGTAGGGCTTGAGCCATAGCGAGAGGTACTTCAGCTTCAGCTTCTACCACACGTGCACGCATTTTTTGAGTTTCAGCACGCATTTCTTGCTCTTGTGCGATAGCCATAGAGCGTCTTTCTTCGGCTTTAGCTTGAGCAATGTTTTTATCTGCCTCAGCTTGCTCTGTTTGTAATTTTGCTCCAATATTTCTACCAACATCGACATCCGCAATGTCAATGGAAAGAATTTCAAATGCTGTTCCCGCATCTAACCCTTTACCTAATACAGTACGAGAAATCAAGTCGGGATTTTCTAATACGTCTGAATGTTTGTTCGCACTACCGACAGTGGTTACTATTCCTTCACCAACACGGGCAATAATGGTATCTTCACCAGCACCACCAACTAAACGCTCAATATTAGCACGAACGGTTACTTTAGCTTTTGCGATAATTTCGATACCATCCTTAGCAACAGCTGCAATATCAGGAGTAACTATTACTTTTGGATTAACTGAAACTTGGACAGCTTCAAAAACATTTCTTCCAGCTAAATCAATTGCTGCTGCTTGTGTAAACTCTAATTCAATATTTGCACGGTGAGCGGCAATTAAAGCATCAATTACCGTATTTATATTCCCACCAGCTAAATAGTGAGCTTCTAATTCATCAATTTTTAAATCTAACCCAGCTTTAGTAGCTTTTATCAAGGGTCTTATGATTTGATGAGGGATAACCCGTCGCAATCTCATTCCAATTAATGTACCAATTTTTACTTTTACTCCAGAGAAGTAAGCAGTGATCCATAATCCTACAGGTACAAAACGTAAGAATACACTGAGGATGATGAGAATGATGACTGCTACTATAGCAATTCCAATCCAATTTTCTATATTCATGTATTTTCTCTCCTAACAGTTATTTTAGAGCCTGAAACTTTTTCTATAATTATTTCTTCACCTTTTGCAATATGCCCACTGATACTGAGAACATCTAATTCCATTTCATGTCCATTTTTCACTATCGCTTTTCCTGAAGGACGTAGGTCTGTGCTTGCAATAGCTTTTGTACCACTTTCAAGAATAGGATGAGGTGCTTTTTCTTCCTTTGCCTCTAGATTCGTTTGTAAAATTATTTGATTAAGATTTTCAAAAGAATAACCTTTTTTAATTAAATAATAGACCAAACTCGCGGTAACAAGTATGGCTAAACTAAGATCTCTAATAGTCTGGCCAACATCTCCAATCGTGAGATATATTCCCCCAACGATGAGCAGAATGCCACTGATTCCTACTAATCCAAAGTCTGGAATAAACACTTCGATTATTAGAAGCACGAGACCCAAGACAAACAAAGCTATAGGGAACCATTGATTCATTCCAATAAGAAAAAAATAGGCACTAAAACTAATTAAAGTGATTGCCGCACCAATTTTTGAACGAGGTGTTAATAACGCTAATACTAATCCTATAAAACCGATACCTAATAATAATCCTTCCATATAAATTCCCTCCTTTTTCATGAAAAAAATTGCTTAAGGGTGCGGTTGATATATTATAAGTATACATCTATCGGAGCAAGAAGTCATTGAAAACCGAGAGAAAAACAGGGCAATCAAACCATTTTCACAACAGATTCTCATTTTTAATTGATGCATTTGTCTTTCATAAATAATTAAATAAAGTTACACTGAGTATATAGAGCAATTGATTTTTTTTATTTTTTTCAACCAGACCAATCTTCATTTAATCGTTTTCATCCCATGTAAACTAATGTTTTAAAAAAAACATTTATTGGATGGGATTGCGCGGAAATTTAGTTATCTCATTTTTTTTTTAACAAAAAATTCAGTGTTTTTATAACAATGAAATGTTCGTAGGAAAAAATAGAAATAAAAGATGAAAAAATGATGTGAAAGATATAGAATAGACAAAAGTGTTATATTTTTTGCAAGGGAGGTTGACTTTTTTGAATAATCATTTTGATGAGCGATTTAAAGCAATAGAAAAAGATGCTTATTTATTTAATACAGGAGTCTCTTTTGAAAGTTATTATCGGTACGGCGTGAAAGAAGAAATTATTGAAGGTGAAAAAGGAGTTCAATTCACTGTTTGGGCTCCACATGCAAGAAACATTTACGTGGTTGGAGATTTTAATCAATGGCAGGATAATTTTGAATTAAAAAAAATTGGGGAGACTGGAACGTGGACGGGGTTTTCTTCAGAGGCAAAAGAGGGAGATTGTTACAAATACAGAATGGTCCAAGCGGATGGAACAATTAAGTTGAAAATCGATCCTTTTGCTCACGAGTTTGAAGTGAGACCGAAAGATTCATCAGTAATAAAATTCCTACCTCAAAAAAAATGGAATGATGGTATTTGGCTAGCAAATCGTAAAAGATTAACTGTTTATGAACGGCCACTTAACATTTATGAAGTTCATATGAGTTCTTGGAAACACCATGAAGATGGTTCTTGGTATTCTATTACGGACTTAAAGAATGAATTGATACCATATGTTAAATCGATGGGATATACCCATATTGAATTCTTGCCATTAGTCGAACATCCATTAGATGCTTCCTGGGGTTATCAAGCAACGGGGTATTTTGCAATTTCTTCTAAGTTCGGAACTATGGAAGAGTTTCAAGAATTCGTAGATACAGCTCATCAGGAAAACATTGGCGTTATCATGGATTGGGTTCCCGGTCATTTCAATAAAAATGATTACGGGATGGCTTATTTTGATGGGACTTCACAATTTGAATACGACAATCCAATTCAAGCTGAAAATGTACGATGGGGAACCCTCAATTTTGACTTGAGTAAACCCCAAATCCATAGCTTTCTTATATCGAATGCGTTGTTTTGGATTGAGCAATTTCATTTAGATGGATTGAGAGTCGACGCTGTCAGTAATATGCTTTATTTAGATTATGATGAAGGAGAATGGATACCAAACGATGATGGAAGTAATCACAATCAGTTTGGTGTTGAGTTCATTCAAAAAATGAATAAAAATATCTTTGAACGTCATGAAGAAATTTTGATGATTGCTGAGGAAAGTACAGCCTGGTCAAAAGTTACTTCTCCAATACACGAGGGCGGATTGGGATTTAATTACAAATGGAATATGGGATGGATGAATGACACTTTAAAATTTTTCGAAATGGATCCACTATTTAGAAAAGATCACTTTAATCTAATTACCTTTTCATTTATGTATACTTTCAATGAAAATTTTGTTCTTCCATTTTCTCATGATGAAGTTGTACACGGGAAAAAATCAATGATGCATAAAATGTTTGGAGACAGATACAATCAATTTGCTGGTCTTCGAACTATTGAGGCATACAGATTAATGCATCCTGGAAAAAAACTTCATTTCATGGGAACAGAGTTTGGTCAATTTTTAGAATGGCGAGTTCATTCCGGCTTAGAATGGGAGAACCTTAATGATCCAGCAAATAGATCACATGCTCATTTTATGGAGCAGTTGAACAGGCTTTACAAGTCAGAAAGAGCACTATGGGAAATCGATCATTCTCCAGAGGGATTACACCTTTTAGATGCCAGCAATGCACAAGAAAGTATACTCATATTCATGCGGAAAGGAAAAAGGCCACGTGATTTTGTGATAGTTGTGTGTAACTTTGTTCCAGTTGAAAGACAAAATGTTCGCGTTGGAGTCCCTTATGCAGGGAAATACACTGAAATATTGAATACTGAAATGGAAGAATTTGGAGGGACTTGGAGCGCTGGTCAAGAAGATTTTTCCAGTAACCCGATCGGCCACCAAGGAATGAATCATTCTATCGAAGTAATGGCCCCTGCGATGAGCGTCACAGTTATAAAACCCAAAAGAGTGTATAATGTTCCAAAAATATATTAATGGAAATGGAGGGAAGGAAGTATTTCGAAAACTTCCGCGTGTATGAAAACTGAAATACTAGGTATGGTTTTAGCCGGGGGACAAGGGAGTCGACTTGGGAAATTAACAAAACAGATTGCTAAGCCAGCTGTTCCTTTTGGTGGAAAATATAGGATAATCGATTTTGCTTTAAGTAATTGTGCAAATTCAGGAATAACTAATGTTGGAGTAGTTACTCAATATCAACCACTAATATTAAATGAACATGTAGGGGATGGAGCACCTTGGGGACTAAACAGGCACAACGGTGGTGCAACAATTTTACAACCCTATTCAAGTGTTGACGGCGAAAAATGGTTTAAGGGAACTGCACACGCCATTTATCAAAACATTGATTATATAGATCAATATAATCCAGACTATGTACTTGTTCTTTCGGGAGATCACATTTACAAAATGGATTATGAAAAAATGTTGAATTTTCATAAAGAAAAAGCTGCTTCATTAACTGTGGGCGTTTTGCCAGTTTCTTGGGATGAAGCACCTCGATTTGGCATTATGAATACAGATTTAACAAATCGCATCATCGAATTTGATGAAAAACCAGCTAAGCCAAAAAGCAATCTGGCTTCAATGGGGATTTATATTTTTAATTGGCCTAGATTAAAACAATACTTACAAGACAATCAGTCTAAAACACGGAACATGCTTGATTTCGGTGGAGATGTTATCCCAGCTTATTTAGATAATAGTGAGCAAGTTTTTGCATATGCTTTTGAGGATTACTGGAAAGACGTAGGGACAATTGAAAGTTTATGGGAAGCTAATATGGAGTTTATTAATCCCGATCATGACTTAAATATTCGGGACACCAACTGGCGTATCTATTCGCGTACTCCAGATTGTCCACCGCAATTTATATCGAAAACTGGGAAGGTAACAAATTCAATGATTACGGATGGATGTTATGTGTCTGGAGAAGTTGAACATTCGATTTTATCGCATAACGTACGTGTAGGAAAAGGATCCGTAGTCAAAGATAGCTTTGTCATGGCCGATGTAGTTATTGGAGAAAATGTCCACATTGAAAAAGCAATCATAGGTGAAGGCGCTCGGATTTATGATGGCGGACAAGTAATCGGTAAAGATAAAGACATTGCCGTACTCGGATATAATGAAGAGATCGGAGGACTTACTCATGAGGAATAAAATTGCAGCAATACTGAATTTAGTTGAAGATTCAAAAGATTTAAGACCTTTAACTCAAAATAGACCGGTTGCTTCGCTACCTTTTGCTTGTCGCTATAGGCTTATAGATTTCCCCTTCTCTGCTCTTTATAATGCTGAGGTGAATTCGGCTGCTTTGTTTATATCTGAAAGTGGCCATTCCCTTTATGATCATATTCGGAGTGGAGCCAATTGGGGATTAGATTCTCCAGTAGGTGGAGGAGTCTTCACCCATTCGCAAATTGAATTAAAAACCTTAAGAGCTGAGAGAGATGAAGAATTTAACATAACCTATTTTGACAATCACAGGAAATATGTACAAAAATCAAAAGCAGACTACGTGCTTCTCTGTGGAAGCAATATGTTAAGTAATATCAGTCTAAATGCAATCTTACAATATCATCAGGAAAAAAATGCTGATATTACAGCTGCGTTTAAAAAAGTAAGTCGGAAAGCATTAAAAAAAGATACTGAGACCTTTGCGTATTATTTTGATGGGAATGAAGATGACTATCTTTCAAAAATGGAAAAGATGAGTGAAGTTCCTTATGAAGATAAAACGGTCTCTCTGGGAATGAATTATGTCATAATGGGCAAAGAGGTATTCAATCGTTATTTAAAAAAAGCAGAAGAAGGAAATTCTCGTATCGATGGCAATACATTTTTAAGGTATAGTCTTGAAAATGGAGATAAAGCCTATGGGTATGAATATACTGGCTATCTAAAAAGCATCGAAGACATTCCTAGTTATTTTGAGGCAAACATGGAAATTCTCGAGGAAAAAAATTTCAATGCATTATTTTATAGAAATGACCCAATCATTACACGTCCTCGACATGGAGCGCCAACATACTACGGACCTAATGCAGTAGTAAATAATGCTTTAATAGCAAGTGATTGTGAAATTTATGGAAAAGTTGAAAACTCTCTCCTTTATCGTCAAACTAAAATTCGAGAAGATACCGAAGTGTCATGCTCAATTATTATGCATGGGACAAAAATCGGGAAGAATTGTTATTTGAAATATGTGATTTTAGATAAAAACATTAAGGTGGGCGATAATGTTCACTTGGAAGGCACGAGAGAAAAACCGCTTGTGTTCAAAAAAGGAGATACTATTGAATCGGGAAAAGTGATAAGAGAGGGATCTAAGATATGAAGGTTCTATTTGCTTCATCTGAAGCTGCTCCTTTTTTCAAATCTGGCGGTTTAGGTGACGTAGCGGGAGCTCTACCTAAAGAAATGAAAAAACAAGGATTAGATATTCGCGTAGTATTGCCGCTTCATTCCAAATTGCCGGCTAAATATAAAGAAAAATTAAAAGAAATTGCTCAATTTGAAGTAAAAGTTGGTTGGAGAAGTCAATACTGTGGGGTCAAAACTTTAGATTTGAAT
The DNA here is from genome assembly GCF_000425865.1 of Lacticigenium naphthae DSM 19658. GTDB lineage: Bacteria > Bacillota > Bacilli > Lactobacillales > Carnobacteriaceae_A > Lacticigenium > Lacticigenium naphthae. Next base: position 564,846 of record NZ_AUEG01000001.1, on the reverse strand, counting down.
GACATAACCTATTATTTTATTGATAGCCTGTATTATTTTGATCGTGATCAACTCTATGGTGAGGGCGATGATGGAGAACGATATGCGTTCTTCTCGCAAGCTCTGATAGAGATGATGGAAAAAGTCGACTTTATACCTGATGTACTCCATTTAAATGACTGGCATACCGCAATCGTCCCAGTTCTATTAAAGGATAAGTATCATTGGGTTGAAAAATATAGAGATATTAAAACAGTATTAACGATTCATAACTTGCAATTCCAAGGGATTTTTGATCAATCCACTCTTTCAGATTTATATGGAATCGGATATAATGCTTTTCATGATCACGGATTAGAGTTTTTTGATAATGTTAATGTTCTTAAGGGAGGAATTTACTATTCTGACCTGGTGACCACGGTCAGTCCAACTTACGCAGAAGAGATCAAAACGGCTGAATTTGGCTATGGACTGGAAGGCGTTTTGCAAGATGTCGGGGATAAATTAGTTGGAATACTAAATGGAATCGATACAGATATTTATAATCCTCAGACAGATCCTTCGCTTGTGGTCAATTACTCCATAGATTCTCTGGATAAAAAAGTTGACAATAAAACAGCTTTACAAGAGCGTGTGGGGTTACCTGTTTCTCCAGAAATCGCTTTAATAGGGATGGTAGGTAGATTAACCGAGCAAAAAGGGGCGGACTTGATCGAGCAGACTTTAGGAGAATTAATGTACCGGGACGTTCAAGTTCTCATTCTAGGAACAGGGGACCCTCGATTTGAAAATAGCTTTGCATCTTTCAATCAGCACCATTCGGATAAATTCAAAGCTATAATTGATTTCGATGTGGAGCTTGCTCAACAGATTTATGCAGGTGCGGATATCTTTCTAATGCCGTCTGCTTTTGAACCTTGTGGATTGTCCCAACTAAATTCATTGCGCTATGGGACTTTACCCCTTGTGCATGAAACAGGAGGGTTAGTTGATACTGTAGAACCATTTAATCCTGTTAGTGGTAAAGGAACCGGATTTAGTTTTTATGATTATAATCCGCTAACTATGCTCAAAACTATTGATCATGCGTTAACAGAATACTATGATAATCCGCAAAATTGGAAAGAGTTAATGAAGCAAGCAATGAAGAAAGATTTCAGTTGGGAAAAATCAGCTTCAAAATATATTGATAACTATAAAAAAATCGCATTATAAATAAACAGGATCTCTTGGGCGAAATTAGATTTACTCAAGAGATTTTTGTTTTTGGAGGAATACTTATGACATTAACTGTAAAACAATTTAAGAGGGATTATAAAAAAACATTTGAAAATATTTATGCTTTTGATTTTAAAGATGGGTCAATTGAACAACAGTATTTTGCTTTAGGGCATCTCGTTCGTAATTATTTAGCAGATGAGTGGAGTCAATCTAGACATCATTATATAGAATCTAAAGCTAAACAGGTTTTTTATTTTTCAATGGAATTTCTTCCAGGCAGACAATTGAAAAGTAATTTGTACAATATGGATATACTGGAAACCGTAAAAGAAGGATTAAAAGGTCTTGAAATCGAGTTTGAAGAAGTAGAAAATGCTGAAGTTGATCCTGCACTTGGAAATGGTGGGTTAGGTAGATTGGCGTCTTGTTTTATGGATTCTTTAGCTTCTCTTGGATTGCCGGGACATGGAAATGGAATACGTTACCGGTATGGTCTGTTCAGACAAAAATTTGTGGATGGTTATCAAGTTGAACTACCAGAAAATTGGTTGAGAAATGGGAATGTTTGGGAAATCAGAAATATGAATTCCGCGGTAACCGTTAGATTTGGAGGCAATGTTTGGGTCGAACCGGATGGGAATGGGAATTTTATTCCATTTTATGAAAATACTGAAAATATTTTGGCAGTGCCTTACGATACACCTATGGTAGGATACAAAAATATCACTATAAATAATATGCGCTTATGGTCAGCTGAAGTTCCCCCAGAGGAAGAAGAACAATACCAAACAATTGAAAGTGCCGAAAAAATCAAAGGGATCACGGAAGTATTGTACCCAGACGATTCCAATTATGAGGGTAGATTGTTGAGACTGAAACAAGAATACTTCATGGTTTCTGCTGGAGTCCAAAGTATTATCCAACAATTTTATAAATACAATATCCCGAGACATCAGTTACCTGAAAAAATTGCTATTCATATTAACGACACCCATCCAGCTTTAGTTGTACCTGAATTAATGAGGATATTATTGGATGAAGAACATTTAAGTTGGGAGAAAGCTTGGGAAATCACTAAAAAAACATGCAGTTATACTAACCACACAATACTAAAAGAAGCTATGGAAAAGTGGCCTGTTGATATGGTGAAATCTTTACTCCCAAGAATGTATCAAATTATTGAAGCAATCAATCAACACCATATCGAAAAGAAATTGCCTCTTTATGGAGAGCGATTGACTTACGCCACAAGTATTATTAAAGATGGTCAGATCAATATGGCTCATTTAGCTGTTATAGGTAGTCATAGTGTAAATGGTGTGGCACAATTGCATACGAATATTTTAAAAAATGATGTGCTGCATGATTTTTATGAAATGTATCCGTATAAATTTAACAATAAAACAAATGGGATCACACAGCGTCGCTGGCTTCATATTGCTAATCCGGATTTAACAAAGTTAATAACTAAACAAATAGGAGAAGAATGGAAAACGAATCCAGCTGAGTTAAAAGTATTTAAAGGGTTTGAAACAAGCGAGGAAGTTTTGGAAGAGTTAGCTCAAGTAAAATTGAAAAATAAAGAACACTTGGCTGAATATATTAAAGAAAATTTGGGATTGGAAATCAACCCAAATGCATTATTTGATGTACAAATCAAAAGATTACATGCATACAAACGACAGCATTTGAATGCCTTGCATATACTAGACCGCTATTTGCGCATTAAAGAAAATCCGGCTATTGATATTCAACCCCGAGTATTCATTTTTGGTGCTAAAGCTGCACCGAGCTATTTATATGCAAAACAAATTATTAAATTGATCAATAGTATAGCTGACATGGTCAACAATGATCCCGAAGTTGGAGATAAGTTAAAAGTTGTCTTCTTTGAAAACTATGGTGTCTCTTTAGCAGAAAAAATAATACCTGCAGCTGAAATCAGTGAACAGATATCGTTAGCTGGAAAAGAGGCTTCTGGAACTAGCAATATGAAATTGATGTTAAACGGTGCTTTAACCTTAGCGACATTAGATGGTGCGAATATAGAGATAAGAGATTATGTAGGCGAAGAAAACATGTTCATATTTGGTCTAAATATAGATGAAGTTTCTGAGTTTTATAAAAAGGGAAATTACTCATCCAAAAAATTATATGAAAAAAATAAGCGTTTAAAAAGAGTGCTTGATTCATTAATTGATGGAACGATTCCAGGTCTATATGAAGAGGGAAGAGTTGTCTTTGATTCACTCGTTCATTATAATGATGAATATTTTGTATTGAAAGACTTTGACAGCTACGTTAAAGCACATGAGAAAGCTGATGAGCTTTATTCCAATAAGAAAAAATGGAACCAAAAATCGTTGATCAATATTGCTTCTTCAGGGCCATTTTCTGCAGATTATACAATTAAACGCTATTCAGAAGAAATCTGGAAAACTAATCCGCAGAAAAAACTAAATGAAGGAGTGCATTCATTTGATGAACCTATCTAATTTTGCAATGGGATTGAAAGAAGGTAAAGTATGAGGAAAAAAAGTCAATTGATTCCGTTCCATTCTTGGAGGACGGCATACAAAAATCCTTTCGGAGCAATTTCCTATGGCGAATCTGTAAAATTGAATTTTTTAGGTTCTTTCTATAGACAAGTCACACTTGTGATACACAAAGATTTTGGATCGAGCTACGAAATCGAAATGAACAAAGAGGATGAACGATTTACAACAGACTTTAAACCTCAAGACGATGCTGGATTGTACTTTTATCACTTCAGAGTGCTCACACAAGAAGGAGATACGATATTTTATGGCAACAATTCAGAGGCTATCGGTGGAAAAGGAGCTTGGATCTACGAGTTGGAGGATATACGTGAGTATCAATTAACCGTTTATAAAAAAAGTGATCCTGCACCTAACTGGTATCGTAAAGGTGTTGCATACCATATTTTTGTGGAAAGATTTAACAACGGAAATGAAGAAGGAAAAATAATGAATCCAAAGAAAAATTCTTTCTTGTATGCTTCACCTGAGGATTTACCATATTATATAAAAAATAAAAATGGGGATATTGTCCGGTGGGAATTTTATGGTGGAAACCTTTTAGGTATAATAAAAAAGTTATCTTATTTAGATAAATTAGGAATTTCAATTTTATATTTGAGTCCTATTTTTGAAGCTCGTAGTAATCATAAGTATGATACTGGAGATTACTTTCAAGTCGATCCTATGTTTGGGACTGAGGAAGATTTCAAACGGTTAGTAACGGAAGCAGGCAAAAGAAATATTCATATAATTCTAGATGGAGTCTTCAACCATACTGGTGCAGATAGCCGGTATTTCAATGCATTTGGAAGTTATGAAGAGGTAGGAGCTTACCAAAGCAAAGATAGTGCATATGCCAATTGGTATACGTTCAATAATTTTCCTGACAGTTATAATTCTTGGTGGGGCATTAAAGACTTACCAGCTTTAAATACAGAAGTAGAAGAAGTGAAGTCATTTATCTATAAAAGTCCCGATAGTGTCGTTCGTTATTGGACACGGATGGGAATAGGTGGATGGCGTCTGGATGTTGCTGATGAATTATCGGATACGTTTTTGTTTGGAATGAGGCAAGCATTAGAAGAAGAGGCACTATTTCCACCAGTTTTGATTGGAGAAGTTTGGGAAGACGCATCAAACAAAATAGCGTATGGGAAAAGAAGACACTATATTGAAGGTGATGTTCTTCACGGTACGATGAATTACCCTTTCAGGAGTTTGATTATTCACTATTTAAATCAAAAACAAACACCTTATGAAGTTGCAAAACAGTTTACACATTTTGCTGAGAATTATCCAAAAGATATTTTATTGAATAATCTCAATAACATTGGAAGTCATGATACGGCACGTATAGCTACCAGTTTGGGAATGCAGAAAGAAAAAATTGAATTAGCTTTTGTGTTATTATTTACTCTTCCTGGAGTTCCTTGTATTTATTACGGTGATGAAGTCGGTTTAGAGGGAGCCCAAGATCCTGATAATCGGCGGATGTATCCTTGGGGAAAAGAAGACAAGAATTTACTCGCTCATGTTAAGAAACTTACCAGTTTGAGAAACTCATTGGAAAGTTTACAAAAGGGAACTTTTTATCCTTTTTCTATGGCAAACATTTTTGGTTTTGTGCGTTATATAAGTGATGGCGAGTGGGCCATTATGTTATTCAACGAAACGAATGAAATAAAAAAAATAACTTTACCATCGACTTTGTTTAAAATATTAGAAATAAAAGATCAACTAATAGATTTTGAAGTGGAAGCATTTTGTTTGAAAGCATACAGTAGTTTAGTCATTACAGAAAATGAAACGATAGAGTTATAAAAAAGAAGAAGCTGAGATTAATTCTCAGCTTCTTCTTTTTATTTCGAATTCTCAAGAACACCATTTTTAAAGTGAATCTCTATAGGCAGTGTAAATTTGTTCGCCCAGTTCATCATATAATTGGTAAGTACCTGATTGCTTCTTTTTGAAAATCAATTGATAGTCATAACAATCCGTAAAAATCAAATTATGATGTGAGACCTCACTAATTTTACCACGTAATCTTTTTTCGTTTAAATATAAATTTCCATTATAAGTGATCACTAAAGATGAGTTCTTATGTGTTTTTAAAGAATATAAGGTCCATTTACCAGTGAGCATATGAATAGCTGAAATCTTTGTGGGATGCATGTATTCATTTGACTTTTCATCTTTCTTCATATGTCTTGACACATCTTGCCCCCCTATATCTTTGACAATATTACTTTTCTTGATGTTACTTTAGTATACAATGCTCAAGTATCGAATCAGTAACAGGCAGATTACAATTAGAATGTTTTCTAATGACAAGGATTCTCAACACATTATTTCTTTTTTAGAAGACGTAGTCCATTTAATATTACCAATATTGTACTGCCCTCATGTCCAATTACCCCTAGCGGTAAATTAATAACTTGAATTAAATTAGCAGTGATCAATATGAAAATAACAGCTAAAGAAAAAACAATATTTTGTAGTGTAATCCTTCTTAAACGATTTGAAAGATTGAAGCTATAAGGCAATTGACTGATGTCATCTTGCATCAACACTACATCCGCTACATCTATAGCTATATCCGTCCCAGCTCCCATGGCTACTCCAATTGAGGCGTTCGCTAAAGCCGGTGCGTCATTTGTTCCATCACCGACCATTGCGATAATTTCATACTTATCTTTTAATTCTTTGATTAAATCAGCTTTTTGGTCGGGTAAATAATTTGCATATGTTTCATCCACACCTAACGTTTCTCCTACAGATTTCCCGGTTGCTTCATTATCTCCAGTGATCAGAATTGTCCGAATGTTCTTTGATTTGAAAAAAGCAACTGTTTCTTTAGCATTATTTTTCGGCACATCCATCAAGGCAAAGAAAGCGACTAATGCGTTATTTTTACTGACGAAAGTTACCGTTTTTCCTTCTTTTTGTTTTTCATGTGCTTCTTTCAAGAGCGGATGGTTTTTTTCAGGTGAAATATAGTCAAGTTTCCCAATTTTCCATTGATTTCCTTTATAAAACCCTTCAATTCCCTTACCGGTGACTTCCTGGCTTGATTCTAACTCGATGTTGACCGTTTTTTTATCGATTAAATAAGTGACAATAGCGTGTCCCAATGGGTGGGTAGTGGTTTTTTCAAGGGCAAGTACTAGCTTATCAACCTCAAGTACATTTTCGTCTGATAGATAGTTACTATCTGTGACGGATGGTTCTCCTTTGGTTAAAGTACCAGTTTTGTCGAATGCAATAGCTTTTATTTGACTGAAATTTTCTAGGTATGCTCCCCCTTTGAATAAAATACCTTTTTTAGCCCCATTTGATATTGCTGACAGAGTTGCCGGGGTGGCTGAAGCAACTAAGGCGCATGGAGATGCAACAGTAAGGAGGACCATACCACGATAAAAAGATTCATTCCATGTCCAGTTCAAACCAAAATAAAACAAAGCAATCATGAGAGGGACCAAAATCAAGACGCCTACCACATATTTATTTTCGATTTTTTCAATTAGAGTTGCTGTTTTTGAAGGAGTTCCTTGTGCTTCTTCTACCATGCGAATTATCTTTGCAAATAAAGTGTTGGAAGAGTCAACTGCTACTTCTAATGTCAGAGCATGGCTTAAATTTAATGTTCCACCAATTAATTCATCTCCGATTTTTTTTTGAGAAGGAATAGATTCTCCAGTGATAGAAGATTCATCGATCAAGCCGTCTCCTTTGATAAGATAGCTGTCAATTGGGATAGTACTCCCTTTTGGAACCAGAATTTTATTTCCAACTTCTAATGATTCGGTGGAAACTTCTTTAATAGTTTGATCGGGTAAAATAAGTTTGGCAGTATTAGGAGTTACATTCATTAGATCCGTAATTGCCTGGGTACTTTTATTTGTTGCCATAATTTCCAGAGATCCACTCAATGAAAAGATAAAGATAAGAAGAGCTCCTTCCATCCAATAGCCTATGATTGAAGCACCAATAGCGGCAAGAACCATTAATATATCTACGTTCAAACGTTTTTCTTTAAACGTTTCATAGAAGCCTTCTTTAGCTTGATGGTAGCCTCCTATGATGAAAGAAAGAACGAAAATGAAAGGAGCTAAATTTGATGAAATTACATAACTTAAAAAGATTCCGAATAAAATGAGAATTCCACTTATTATTGTAGCGATCATGGGTTTGTTTTCTTTGAATAATGTATACATAGACATTTCCTTCCTAGAAATATGCTGATATCTTAACCATACTGTAGCACATACATCAGCTAATTGAGAATACATAAGACCTAATTGAGAATGAGAACAGATTTCAACATACACAATTTGTACTTAATCAAAATACAAAGGTTGAGTCAAACCTTTGTACAGGCATAGGCAAAACCTAATTTGACAGCAAATAGATCTAGGGTAGTATCTACTGAAAGTAGGAACAAACTGATTGGTCAATAATAAATAGATAGATAGTTTACTTTAGGTTCTTTGGAAAAAAAGGTAAGGCTGGGACAAAAGTCCCAGCCTTACCTTTTTTTTCCAAACTTTACTTTCTAAAACGAGCTCCAAAAAACAGACCTGACGGCCACTTCACGGATAGAGTATGCGGAGCTCTATTCGGGTCTAAACGTTTTTTGTCCCGCTCTCTTTTGAGGTATCCAATTTTAAAGACTACTTAGAATTTTTCAGTCTAGATTTATATTCTTATCCGATTATGAAGAAATAAGCAAAGAGGAGAACGCCCAAACCGATCCTGTACCAGCCAAACACTTTAAAATCATTTTTGCGAATATAATTCATTAAGAATGTAATAGCAAAAACGGATACGAAAAACGAAACGAGCATTCCACTAATAAGGACAGCTAATTCTAAACTTGTAAAACTAAAACCGAATCCAAGAAGTTTTAAAGCACTTGCGCCGACCATTACTGGAATAGACAAAAAGAATGAATACTCAGCAGCTATTGGACGTGCCGTACCTATTAAAATAGCCCCAACAATAGTTGCACCAGAACGTGATGTACCGGGTATTAAGGCGAGGACTTGGAACAGCCCAATGATCAAAGCAGTTTTATATGTTAAATCTGCAAATGTTTGAATCTTTGGTTCTCGTCCTTCGTTTTTGTTTTCAATTATTATAAATAAAACCCCGTACAGAATAAGGGTAAAAGCAACAGTTTGCCAATTATAAAATTTTTCATTGATTACATCCTCGAACAACAGTCCAAAAACTCCGGCTGGAATTACCCCGATAATAACTTTTTTCCAAATGTCCCAAGTCTCTTTTTTCTCACTATCATCTTTGGTAGGTGAAAAAGGATTTAATTTGTGAAAAAAAATGAGAATAACAGCAAGTATAGATGCAAGTTGAATTACTACAAAAAACATTTCTTTAAATTCAGCGGAGACATTCAAGGTGATAAATTCTTCGACAAGGATCATGTGTCCTGTGCTACTAATAGGCAACCATTCTGAGATACCTTGGACGATCCCCAAAATAATGGATTTTATAATTTCAATTAACATATTTTTCTCCCTTCAGTTAAAACAATCAATTTTCAGTATATAGTATTTTGAGAAAAAAATCATGAAATTAATGAATTTTCCAATAATCCAAGGGCCATTAATGCTTTTTAATATCAGATCAAACAAGACTGTGTTAAACTATATAATAGAGAGAAGAAGAATAGCGGCCATATTTTTCTTGAAAACTATAATAATACTTAAAGAAAGTAGGGATAGGAATGGGAATGTTTGATTTCTTGAAAGGCGATAAAAGCAAGGGAGAAACAAAAGTAACTTTGTATTCTCCAGTAAACGGCAAAGTAATTCCAATCGAAGAAGTTGCGGATCCAGTTTTTTCACAAAAAATGATGGGAGACGGATTTGGGATAGTACCTACTGATGGAGATATTTATGCACCAGCATCTGGAAAAGTTGTGAGTGTTTTTCCCACACAACATGCAGTCGGGTTGGAATTAGATAATGGAATTGAAGTTCTTGTTCATATTGGTATTGATACTGTCGAACTTGAAGGGGGACCCTTCAATACTACTGTTAAAGAAGGAGATAGAGTTACCCCAGAAACTAAAATTTCAACAGTTGATTTAGCTGGTTTAGAAGAAGCCGGCAAAGAAAATACTGTGATCATCGTCTTCACGAATATGGATAAGGTTGAAAATTACACCCTAAATACTACAGGTCAATCGACCGTGGGAACTGAATTAGGTTCAGTAGAAGCTAAAGCATAATATGAAAGTAATGTAATTATGTAGATAAAGAGGCAACGTGAATATTATTCACGTTGCCTCTTTATTAGTGTTTATTCTGGTAAAATTGCTACACAAATTGCTTCAGGAGCATAAACATCTTTTTGAAGTAAAATAATTTTTCCAGTTACAACATCTCTTTCGAACAAAGTTAAATTATCACTTTCTTGATGGCCTACGATGATAAAATTTTCTGTTTGGTCAAAATTGAAGTCTCTTGGAATTTCACCTTCCGTTGAGACCCATTCCATTAATTCTAAAACACCAGTTTTTTGATCAATAGAATAAATAGCTAGAGAGTCATGCCCTCTATTTGAAGCATATAAAAATTTCCCATCTTTTGTAACACGAATGGCGGCGCCACCGTTAAAAGAGGTGTGACTTTCAGGTATTGTCGAAATGGTTTGAAATGGTGAGAGTGCGCCTGTATCTGAATCATAATGGAAAGCAATTACATCACTACTTAATTCTCCAAAAACATAGGCAACTGATAAATTAGGATGGAAAGTAATGTGACGAGGACCAGTACCCGCGTCCACTTTAATGCGACTAACCTCAACTAATTTCCCTTCCGAATCAACTTTGTAAGTGTAGACTTCATCAGTACCCAAATCGCAAGCGATAACGTACTTTTTATCAGGTGTTAGGTCACTATAATGTGTATGGGGTTTATCTTGATTTTCATTAGTGCTTTGTCCAGAATGTTTAACCGTATCAAGGTGTGACAAATGACCCTTTTCATCACTAGAGTAGACATCTACTTGTCCCTTATGGTAGTTAGCTGTATAAAGTAGATTCCTATCATCATCATATCCTACATAACATGGTGAAGAACCCTCATGTATAACGCGATCAACTTCATTGAAATTTCCATTTGCAGACTTTTCGAATGAAACAATCCCACCGTGTTCACCATCAACTTTAACTACTGAATAAAGGATACTGCCACTTTTATCAAAAGTTAGGTAGGTTGGACTCCCAACTTCGGCTACCAATGAGAGATCTTGGAGTTCTTTTTTTTCTGTATCTAAAGTGATGCGGTAAACACCTTTGCTTTCTCTTTTTGTATACGTACCTAAATAAATTGACTGTTTCATATACGAACCTCCTCATAATTCAAACGATTACATAAAGTATACCATAGAAATAAAATGTTAAAAACAGATTGAATTATTTGTTAAAAAAGTGCATCTAAAATAAGAGAAGAAGTATTTTGAAGAGAAGCAGGTGTTAAATGCGCTGCTTTTTTCGTTTGACTTCTGGATAAAGCAAAATCATTTTTTTGAGATTGATGCATTAAAAATAATAAATCAGTTTCATTTGTTACAATCTCTCCAGGGAGGTCATTTTGTAATCCTGGAATCTTATATTCTTTAGTATGAATCGAGTTGATACTGTAACTTTCTATTTGTAGAAAGAATATGGGCCGCTTCAATAATGTGAAATTTAAAGCTTCGCTCTGATAGTCAGTGACTAATATTCTTGTTGACTGTAAAATTTCTGACAAATCACATTCTTCTAATAGGATAGTTTCAATGGATTTTTCATTGAAAAATATTTCGTCCTTATCCAGTGAATTATCCTGGTTACTTAAGATAATTGTGGGATTTAATCGATTAGCTGAACAAAAATCAATGAAAGAAGAATTTGTTGCTAATGATTTCCATGGATTTTCTGTTTTCTCCAAAGGACTTTGAAATCTATACTGCATAGATTTGGGAAATAGAACAAGACGTGAAGACTCGATTGGTTTACTATTCACTAATTCTTCTTGGTTAGGGAGGCCGTTTACTATTATTTGATCTGGTTTGAAATTTAATGATTCTAATAAGAATCTTTTTTCGACGGTTGTTCCGACCACTATTTTATTTAATTTAAGAAAATTATTGTTTTGGTTAAGACGCCACTGTTCATTAGATAAACCAATGATCCCTTCTGGTATCATGATTTTTTCGGCTCGGATTAAGTTCATTTCAACTGGACTCCGTGAAGGTAGATGATAGAAAGTGGGGCCACTTGTGACAATCTTTTCAGCAAGGAGTAGATTCCAGATGTATTGTTTCGATTTGTAAGATAATATGCGATCAGGTATGAGTGAATTGGCCCACTCCCAATCTTCGGAAGAAGAGTCTAAAATATAGTAAATTTCTTTATCGGGATATTTTTCCAAAACTTCTAAAAAAATCGCCCAAGTATTTTTGGTTATTTGATAAGGTGTCTCTCCTCCAAATAACCAAATCGACTTTTGCTGATTAAAAGGTCGCGTTAGGTGAATGGTTTGTTCTCGTTCTTTTTTATAAATCAAGGTTTCTTTTTCATAAAACAAAGCATGCATTTCTATCAACCCTTGGGAGGAGAATCCTAATGAAAAAAGATACCCCTGTTTTCCGTAATACATAATTTTTTGAGGTAATGGTTTTGAATAACTTAATGGATTGGGAAATGTTAGACTATCCACCAAAGGATTGATACTTTCATTTAATTCAATACGCATTTGAATAGTGAAAACTTCATCACCTTCGCTCAAAATACGCACTTGTTTGTTTAAATAATCAAGATTAATTGAACTTGAATAAGAGTAAGTGGTTTGTGTGTTTTCTTGGTTATAGTGTGTAAAGTCTACAGGTTGAATCAGTGTGACTGTCTCACTATTATTTTTAATCAGCAACTCCATTTTTTTACAATGAAAAGTATGTAACGTTAGAAGACCTTCAACTTTAAAACTGTTATTTTCGACGATGAATTCGGTGATTTCATTGCTTAGTACTGCTTTCTCACGGGAAGGTATAAAATTTACATGTAAGTTAATATTATTTGAAAAAGGGTCAATGGCAACAGTAAATGTATTTTTTTCGAATTTTACAGGATCCATTGAATTGATTTGTATACTTTTAAACGAGTCTGTAGATAAAATAGCGGAAGAGTCTTTTGAAGGGAAATTACTCATAGAAAATGAGAAAGGAGAACTATCCTTTGATTGGACGAACTGTGATACTTCTTTCCACGTTAGCGTATAAGAGACCTCTGATTCATTTCGAATGGATTTAAATTTTTTTTGTTCATGAGTGCCACTAATAATGATGTCGGAATAAATTAACTCTTCATCTTCATCAGTGATAGTAAAAACCACTGATTTATTGTTGATATTGATGGATAGTTTTGAAAACCTATTATTGATTCCAGGATTGCTGCTCACGCTGTTGACCTCCAATTTAATAAAACTTTCATATGCTATCCATCATATCAATTCAGTAGTGTACAAGCAACATGCTCTTTAGCCTTATATAGAAAGAATTTATTTGGATTGAAATTAAGTTTGTTTATTTAAAAGTGTGCTAAAATGGATGTATATCTTGCTAAAGAGGAGGAAGAAGCATGGAGAAAGGTAGTAATGAAGGGGATTCAACAGAATTGAATCAGTCACGTTTGTGGAAAGTCATCCTAAACAATAAATTTATGTCTTTTTTTATAACGTTACTCATTGTTTTTTTAACAATTCTTGTATTTACTAAAATTGCTTATCTTTTTAGCCCAATAAGTATAATTGTAGATACTGTTGGTCCTCCTATACTTTTTGCAGGTATCTTTTATTACTTATTAAATCCCGTAGTTGATTGGCTAGAGGAACGAAAATTCACAAGGATTTCTGCAATAATGGTGTTGACTATGGGGTTAGTACTTTTGATTGTTTTAGGAATTAATTTCCTTTTTCCTATTTTAAGAGAACAAACGCAAACATTTGTAAGGGAATGGCCGGAATATTGGCGTAGGATCGTTACACAAGTCGACACATATTCAAACACCCAGATTTTCTCGGGGTTATCCAATCAATTTTTCCAAACTGACTTTATGAGTGCTTTGAGTGAACAAATCTCTAATATTCTGAACGCTACTGTCGGTGGAATAGGAAGTGTAATTGGAACAGTGACAAGCTTTTTTATTACATTGTTTACTACTCCCTTTATTTTATACTATTTGTTGAAGGATGGAGACAAATTTGCTTCCTTCTTTATAAAGTTTATTCCTGTTCCTTTCCGAGAAAAATCGGTTCAAGTATTTAAAGAAATGAACCAGCAAGTAAGTTCTTATGTAAGAGGACAGTTAGTCGTAGCCTTTTTTGTGGCACTTATGTTTTGGATCGGATTTAGTATCATCGGATTGGATTATGCACTTTCCATAGGCGTATTAGCTGGAATCCTGAATTTAATCCCTTATTTAGGATCAGCACTTGCAACTATCCCAGCCCTTATTATTGGAATTGTTGCTTCACCATTTATGCTGCTAAAAGTATTATTGGTATTCGGAATAGAACAATTATTAGAAGGAAGACTGGTTTCTCCTCAAATACTTGGAAATAATTTGAAGATTCATCCAATTACTATCATATTTCTATTGTTAACTGCTGGACGGTTATTTGGAGTAATGGGAATTATTTTAGGAATACCAGGTTATGCTATTTTAAAAATTATCTTTACCCATTTATTCGAATGGTATAAAAATTATTCAGGATTATATGATGAATCGCGTTTTTAAGAAAACCATCTTGAAAAAAACGAAGGAGAAATTTCTCCTTCGTTTTTTATTTCGTGTATTGGATTTCATAAGTACTAATTGACTCAATTAGTACTTTCTATACTATTTTGAATAGGATAAGAAGAGTTTTTTAGAGTTGCCAGTTCTTAGTATTGCGATAAAAATAAAAAAAAGAAATAAAATACTTGTAATATGACACCGTGTCACATATAATAGTTTGAGCACATATGACACGATGTCATATGTTTGTCGGAGGTGAAAAAATGCCAACACAGACTTTTTTTAATTTGTCTGAAGAAAAACGGGAACGATTGATTTCTGGAGCAATGAAAGAATTTGCGCACTATTGTTTAAATGATGCATCAATAGCTAACATAATAAAGAATGCAAATATTTCACGTGGTAGTTTTTATCAGTATTTCGACGGGAAAAGCGATCTTTATTTTTATTTAATTGGGATTTTCCGAAGAAACACGACACAATTAATGCTCCAATCATTTCAAGAAAAAGATGGAGTGTTTATTGAAGGTTACCAGCTGTTTGGTGATAAATATATTCAGTCCATTATGGAATCAGAAAAAGTAGGTTTTTTTAAACATATGTATTTGAATATGAATCATCAAATTAGTCAACAAGTTGGTGGGGATATTGTCAGTTCAATCAAAGCAGCTATGCCCAAAGATGGTAAACGTGTAATAGATGTGATCAAGCGAGACACATTGCGAATTCAAACAGATGAAGAATTAAGAGAGTTAACAAAATTTATCATCAATATGCTTAATCAAACGATTATGGAAGGTTTTTCAAAAGAAAGATCCATTAAAGATACACAGATAGAATTTAGAAAAAAAATGGATTGGTTAACCTTTGGTGTAATGAAAAAAGAATTGAATGAAGGAGAGTAAGATATGATACGATTATCGAAATTAATGAATCAATGGCATGTGGCGATCACAGTTATTTTTATGGCTACACAGGTTGCTGGAATGCTGGCCATGCCAACCTTGACTGCTAATATTATTGATTATGGAGTAGCACAAGGGGATATAGACTATATTGCGCGAACAGGACTGATCATGTTAGCCATTTCTTTCATGACTATTGGATCTGCTTTTATAAATGTTCGTTTCGCTGCAATCGAGTCGCAAGGATTGGGAAATAAAATCCGAAAGAAAATTTTTGCGCTTATTTCACATTTGACTAATGAAGAAATGGATAAGTTTGGAACTGCGACACTCATTACACGTTCTACAAACGATGTAATGCAAATACAATTCGTAATGATGTTGGTTTTAAGAATGATGTTGCTTGCTCCATTCTTAATGATAGGTGCAGCTTATATGGCTTTTTCAAGAGAACCACAACTTGCTTTTGTATTTCTAATATCTATGCCTTTGCTCGCTATTATTTTAGGAGTCATTTTAAAATTTGCTAGTCCAATTTTTAAATCTATGCAAAAGAAAACAGACCGATTAAATCTGATTTTTAGAGAAGGATTAACAGGGATACGAGTCATACGTGCTTTTAACAAAAGCGGTTATGAAGAAAATAGATTTGATGAGGCAAATACCGATTATTCTGATACGGCTATAAGAGCGTTTACCATCATGGGCTTAGTTATGCCGTCAATGACGTTTGCAATCAGTATTACGAATGTCATGATCATCTGGTTTGGTTCTCAATTGATTAGTACTGGTGATATGCAAGTTGGGAACATGGTGGCTTTTTTAACGTATGCCATGCAAATTTTGATAGGTATCATGAATCTATCTATGGTGCTTTTCTTTGTTCCTAGAGGTCAAGTATCAGCACAACGGATAAATGAGGTGTTGGATACTCCGAATGAAATTAAAGATCCTGAAAATCCCAAACCGTTGGAAACAGAAAAAAATATATCACTTGAGTTTGAAAATGTTGGCTTGCAATACACCGGAGCTGAGGAAGAAGCTATTAGTGGTATTGATTTCAAAGTGAACAAAGGAGAAACAGTGGCTATTATAGGAGGGACTGGTTCTGGGAAAACGACTCTGGCTAATCTTATTCCGCGATTATTTGAAGTAACAAGTGGAGCCGTTAAGGTCAATGGAACAAATGTGAAAGAATTAAAACAAAAAGAATTAAGAGACTTAATCGGGTTTGCTCCCCAAAAAGCGTTGCTATTCAAGGGAACGATTCGCGAAAATATGCAATATGGGAATCCCGATGCAACCGATGAAGTCATTTGGCATGCATTAGAAATTGCTCAAGGAAAAGAATTTGTCTCTGGATTACCTAAAAAGTTGGATGCCCCTGTCGAACAAAGTGGTGGTAATTTCTCTGGAGGACAACGTCAAAGATTAAGTATTGCACGCGCTCTTCTTACTTTTGCAGATATTTATGTGTTTGATGATTCTTTTTCTGCGTTAGACTTTAAGACAGACGCAAAACTAAGAGAAGCCCTAAAACCCGAAACTAAAGACTCTATAGTTATCATTATTGCTCAAAGAATTAGCACCGTGGTTGATGCTGATTTAATATTGGTTTTAGACAATGGTAAAATGGTGGGTAAAGGAACCCATGATGAGCTGAAAGAATCAAGTGAAATATATAAAGAAATTATGGAATCTCAGTTGAAAGGAGAGGACATATAAATGAAAAAGGAAAATCATAAAAAGAAAAATTCGATACGAGCCCAAAAAGCAACTGATTTTTGGGGTACGACAGCTAGGTTGGTAAAATATATGGCTTCTCGATCTTGGGCTATGCTGTTTACAATTATTTTTGCGATTGCTGCTACTGTTCTCCAAACACAAGCCCCAAGAATTATGGGACAAGCTACTACGGAAATTTATCGTGGTATCCAAGAAGGAAATGCACTGAGAGAAGCTGGTGAAACGGTATCGACTTATCCCATCAATTTCGATTTGATTATGGATATTTTAGTGACAGTTATCATTGTTTATCTTTCAGCTGCAGTTTTCAGGTTTTTACAACAATTTATAACTGCTAGAGTTGCGCAGCGCACAGTATATGATTTAAGAAAAGATTTAAAAGAAAAAATGGGTCGATTGCCTATTAGTTATTATGATTCTCATTCTAATGGAGATATTATGTCTCGAGCTATCAACGATATGGATCAAATTGCGAATACATTGCAGCAATCTTTAACTCAATTCATTATAAGTGTAGTTCAATTTGTTACTGTTTTAATTGTTATGGTTTCTTTAAATATTCAGCTTTCTTTGATTACAATTCTAACTGTTCCACTAAGTTTGGCAATGATTGCTTTTATTGCTCCAAAATCTCAAAGAGAGTTTGGTAGACAACAAAAAGAATTGGGAGTACTGAATAATCAAGTGGAAGAAACATATTCAGGTCATACAGTGGTTAAAACTTTTAATAGAGAAAATACTGAAATAGAAAAATTTGAAAAACAAAGCGATAAATTAAATGAAGCTTCTTGGAAAGCTCAATTCTATACTGGGATCATGATGCCTCTGATGAGCTTTTCAAGAGATTTAGGTTATCTAGGTGTAGCGTTAGTAGGTGGGATAGGAGTAGCAAATGGAACAATTGCTATTGGTAATGTGCAGGCATTTCTACAATACGTTAACCAATTTGCACAACCTATGCGTCAACTGGCAAATTTATCTAATACTATTCAAGTCACTATCGCCTCTGCTGAACGTGTCTTTGAAATATTAGATGAAGAAGAAATGCAGGAAGTTGAATCCAACGTTGAACCAATTATGGATACACCTTACAAAGTAGCTTTTGACCATGTTCAGTTTGGGTATGGAGAAGAGGAACTTTTAATGAACGACTTTAACTTGACTGTTAAAGAAGGAAATGTGGTAGCTGTGGTTGGACCCACTGGAGCAGGGAAATCAACGCTGATCAACTTGCTTGAACGCTTTTATGATGTCAAAGGAGGTTCTATCCGCTTTGAGGGGACAGATATTCGAGATATCGACCGTTCAAAACTAAGACAACACTTTTCAATGGTTCTTCAAGATACGTGGTTATTTAGTGGTACAATTTGGGAAAATATAGCTTATGGGAATGAGAAAGTTAGAGATGACAAAGAAAAAATAATGACTGCTGCAAAGGCAGCCCATGTTGATGATTTTGTTCGTCGCTTGCCCCATGGATATGATACTGTTCTAAATGAAGAAGGAACGAATATCTCTCAAGGTCAAAGACAGTTGATCACAATTGCGCGCGCATTTTTGGCAGATCCAGAAGTTTTGATATTGGATGAAGCAACTTCTAGTGTTGATACGCGAACTGAAATCCTCATTCAAAGAGCGATGAACCGGTTACTAAAGGGTAGAACAAGTTTTGTTGTAGCCCATAGATTATCAACGATTCGTGATGCAGACAATATCATTGTCATGAACCATGGTGATGTTGTGGAAACAGGTAATCATCATGAATTAATGGAACAAGATGGTTTTTATGCTGATTTATATAATAGTCAATTTACATCCGGCAGTCTAGAAGAACCAGTGTGATTGTTTGATCAAAAAGAAGTCACAAATTAATTGTGGCTTCTTTTTGATTTTCCGCTACCTAGGTAACATTGCTATGGTAAAATAGAAAAGATAAATAGGAAGGGAGACTTTTTAATATATGAGTATACCATTATTTTTAGAAGGCGTAATGCAAGATAAAATTTGGGGCGGAGAAAAACTGAAAGAGATTTTTGGTTACGATGCTCCTACTAATACTATCGGAGAGTATTGGGCTATTAGTGCCCACAAAAATGGCGAATCGATTATAAAAAACGGAGAGTTAAAAGGAAAAAAATTGAGCGAAGTGTGGAAAGAGCATCCCAATTTATTTGGGAATCCAAAAGAAAAAGTTTTCCCATTGTTAACAAAAATTTTAGATGCAAAAAATGATTTATCTGTTCAGGTGCATCCAGATGATGAATATAGTCTACGGGTTGAGGGCGAATTAGGAAAGACGGAATGCTGGTATATAATTGATGCTGAAGAAAATGCCGAGATTATTTATGGCCATCATGCGCAAACAAAAGAACAGTTAGCGAAATGGATTCAAAGTGGTGACTGGGATCATTTGTTACGAAGAGTAAAAGTAAATAAAGGTGATTTTTATTATGTTCCAAGTGGGACGATTCATGCAATTGGCAGCGGCGTTATGATTTTAGAAACACAACAGTCAAGCGATACGACTTATCGTGTATATGACTATGATCGTACGGATGACAAAGGAATCAAAAGAGACTTGCATATTGATAAATCTATTGAAGTGACTACCGTACCACATGAAATTCCTGAGTTGAAAAATGAAGTTGAAGAATATTCAGATGCAAAAATAAAAACATTTGTAAGTAATTCTTTCTTTACCGTTCAAGAATGGTCGATAAATGGGAAACATTCTTTTACTTCGCAAGCTCCATATACTTTAGTCAGTGTATTGGAAGGTAAAGGAGAAATCATAATTGATGATCAGTCTTATGAAATTTCCAAAGGAACCCATTTCATTTTACCGAATGACATCAAGGAATGGACTATAAGTGGAAATATTCAAGCAATTTGTTCGATGGCTGTAAAAGTAGATTAAGTGCAAAGTAGTCATTAAAAGAACTGTTAACAGCGAGTATAGAGTAGGTTAGTTGGATGAACAAAGAAAGATTTATGAACTTGTCATTTTAAAGGTGTTGCCGTATAATTTTTATGGGATTCACAGAGAAAGTAGGTGCAGAAGAATGGCTCAACTATTTTTTAAATACGGGGCAATGAATAGTGGAAAATCAATTGAAATTTTAAAAGTAGCTCACAACTATGAAGAGCAAGGAAAACCCGTCGTTTTGCTTACAAGCGCAGTAGATGATCGGGAAGATGTTGGGATGGTTTCTAGTAGAATAGGGTTAAAAAGGCAAGGAATGCCTATATATAACGAAACGGATATTCTGGAAACAATAAAAAAGTTAAATTATACTCCTGCATGTGTATTGATTGACGAAGCACAGTTTTTAAAAAAACATCATGTTTTTGAATTGGCAAAAATCGTTGATGAGCTGAATATCCCCGCTATGGCATTCGGACTGAAAAATGATTTTCGCAATGAATTATTTGAAGGTTCAAAATATTTATTGCTGTATGCTGATAAGATTGAAGAAATGAAAACCATCTGTTGGTTTTGTCATAAGAAAGCCATTATGAATATGCGCATGCAGAATGGTAAACCGGTGTATTCAGGTGAGCAAATTCAGATAGGTGGAAATGAAAGTTATTTTCCTGTGTGTCGAAAGCATTATTTTCACCCTCCGGTTCAAGAATCAAATAGAGAAAGTGTAGGAGATCAATATGTTTGAGCGTTTACAACAAATAGAAGACCGATACAATGAAATCAATGAGATGCTCAGTGATCCATCTGTAATGAATGATATGGAAAGATTTATGAAGCTTAGCAAAGAAGAAGGAGATTTAAGAGATAAAGTCGCCCTTTACAGGAAATATAAAGAAGTAAAAGAAGAACTTGAAGCCACAGAGGATATGCTCAGTGAAAATTTAGAAAAAGAAATGGAAGAATTAGCTAAAGAAGAAAGTAGTTCTCTTAGAGATGAAAAAGAGAAGATGGAAGAAGAAATGAAACTGTTGTTGCTTCCTAAAGATGAAAATGATGATAAAAATATTATTATGGAAATCCGAGGTGCAGCTGGTGGAGACGAAGCCCAATTATTTGCGGGTGATTTGTTTGAAATGTATCAACGTTACGCTGATTCTCAAGGATGGAAAACAGAAGTGTTAGATGCAAATATAACAGATATTGGTGGATATAAAGAAGTTACACTAATGATTTCTGGTCAAAATGTCTATTCGAAATTAAAATATGAAAACGGAGCACACCGAGTCCAACGCGTGCCGCAAACAGAATCGCAAGGGCGAATTCATACTTCCACAGCGACAGTTGTAGTCATGCCCGAAGCAGAAGAAGTAGAATTGGATATTGATGAAAAAGATATTCGTGTTGATATTTACCATGCTAGTGGAGCGGGTGGACAACATGTCAATAAAACTGCTTCAGCAGTGCGGTTAACTCACGAACCTACAGGTATTGTTGTGGCAATGCAGGATCAACGCTCTCAATTAAAAAATAGAGATAAAGCCATGAAGATTTTAAGAGCTAGGATATATGATAAACTCCAACAGGAAGCTCAAAGTGAATATGATGCGGAAAGGAAATCCGCAGTAGGCACTGGAGACCGCTCAGAAAGAATTCGAACGTATAATTTTCCTCAAAATCGCGTATCGGATCATCGAATTGGTTTAACCATTCAGCAACTGGATCAAATTTTATCTGGGAAATTAGATATAATTATTGAAGCTCTTATCCTGCATGAACAAACTCAAAAAATGGAGAAACTTCAAAATGAATCCTGATATAATCCCTAACTTCCAAAACAAAACTTATAGAGAAGTCCTTCGTTGGGCTTCTTCTTTTTTAGAATCCAAAGAGAAAGAAGCGGCGATAGCTGAATGGCTTATGAAGGAAATGTTAAACGTTGATAAAACAGGATTGATTCGGAAATTATCCTCACCTATCGATGAAAAAGATTGTGAATTATACAAGTCAATGGTCTCCGATGCTGCACAAGGAATTCCTCCGCAGTATATTGTTGGGCACGAGTGGTTCTTCGATAGGAAATTCTTTGTAAATAAATTTACACTAATACCCAGACCTGAAACTGAAGAACTTGTTCAATTGGCACTACAGTCAATTACACCTGAGAAAAACGATGTATTGGATATTGGTACTGGTACTGGGATTATTGCAACAACAATCAAATTAGAAAAAGATTTCGCTAAAGTCGTCGCGACGGACATTAGTTCAGAAGCCTTAGAAGTAGCGAAAAGAAATAGAAGCTACCATCAAGCTGATATAGAGTTACTACAGGGTGATTTAATCGATCCAGTAAAAGATAGAAAATTTGATATTATAATCAGTAACCCGCCATATATAGGCGAAAATGAAATAGAAGAGATGGATGAAGGGGTTTTGAAATTTGAACCCTGGCTTGCTTTGTTTGCTGAAGAAGAGGGCATAAGTATTTACCGTCTCTTAGCTCAAAAACTTCCAAAAATATTATCAGATAACGGTGAAATATTCTTAGAAATAGGATATAGCCAAGGGTCTCTCCTAAAAGAACTATTCAAAAAACAGTTTCCTGATAAGAATATTGTTCTCGTAAAGGACTTGGCCGGAAAAGATCGTATCCTGCACATATTTTGAAAAAAGAGTGTGTATAATTTGTGGACAAGTGTGGATAAAAAAGATATCAGTTGATTTAGCAAGGATTAAAAGACGGGAATATCCACAGAGATATCCACAAGACGAAATAATTTTATCCACAGATTGTGAATAACTACGATGAAATTGCTTTCTAAAGGGTTTGTTTTGAAATGAAAGGAAGTTTTTTTGTGGAAACTAAAATATTATCTCCAAATGAATTAGAAGAGGCAGCCGACTTATTGAGGAATGGTGAAGTTGTGGCATTTCCAACTGAAACTGTGTACGGTTTAGGAGCCGATGCTACAGATGAAGAAGCGGTGAATAAAGTTTTTGAAGCCAAAGGTAGGCCTGCGGACAACCCACTGATAGCTCATGTAAGTTCCGTATCACAGGCACTTCATTATGTTAAAAATACGACACCTTTAATCCTTGGATTGATGGAAGAGTTTTGGCCGGGGCCACTTACACTAGTTTTAGAACACAATGGCCTATTCGCATCTAATGTAACTGCCGATTTAAAATCAGTGGGTCTACGTATGCCAAATAATAGTATAACCCTCAAACTGATTGAAAAAGTTTCCAAACCTATTGTTGGTCCAAGTGCAAATACCTCTGGTAGGCCAAGTCCTACGAGCGCACATCATGTGTATCATGATATGAAAAATAGAATTGCGGCTATCGTGGATAATGGAGAAACCGGTCTGGGACTAGAGTCGACTGTATTGGACTTGACAGATGAGAAAAACCCCATTATTTTGAGGCCTGGTGCTATAGGGATGGAAGACCTCCAACCCTTTATACCGAATGTTACTTTTGATGAACATTTGTTAAATGAAGATGAAGCACCAAAATCCCCAGGCATGAAATATACACATTATTCTCCAACAGAGCCTGTTTATATTATCCAAAAAGATGGTATCGGATGGGAAAAAGCGATTCAACTTTTTGAAAAACAAGGTGAAAAAGTCGGCCTATTAGCAAGCGAAGAAATTATTCAACAATATGAAAAAAGAGTTACGAATACGTTCTCATTGGGGAGTGATATTCACTCTGCTAGTCGACTACTATATGCAGGGTTACGTTATTTTGAAAACTTAGAAAGTTCAGTTATATTAGCAGAAAGTTATGCTGAAGTTGGAATTGGAAAAGCCTATATGAATCGATTGAAAAAAGCGGCAGGAAATAAGTATCTTTAAAAAAATATGGATTCTTTAACCAAAATCCTATATAATAAAGATGTTTGAAATAAAATAATCGAAGGAGTGAGGCGGAATGGGAACTGTTCAAGTAATGAATCATCCATTAATCCAGCACAAATTAACAATTATTCGAGACAAGAGCACGGGAACCAAGTATTTTCGTGAGGTAGTCAACGAAATTGCACGATTGATGGCATATGAAGTATCAAGAGATATGCCTGTAGAAGATGTTGAGATTGAAACGCCACTAATTAAAAGTGTACAAAAACAATTAAGTGGGAAGAAAGTCGCTATTATCCCCATTTTAAGAGCTGGTTTAGGAATGGTCGATGGAATGCTTGATTTAATTCCTGCCGCAAAAGTAGGACATATAGGTATGTACCGTGATCATGAAACTATGGAACCAGTTGAGTATTTTGTGAAACTTCCTTCCGATATTAGCGAAAGACAACTACTAGTTGTAGACCCTATGTTAGCTACTGGTGGTTCAGCCGTAGCCGCAATTGATGCGTTGAAAAAAAGAGGAGCACATTCAATTAAATTTGTTTGTTTAGTTGCCGCTCCCGAAGGAATAAAATTTTTACAAGAAGCTCATCCAGACGTTGATATTTATACCGCAGCTTTAGATGAAAAATTAAATGAAAAAGGCTATATTTTACCTGGCTTAGGAGACGCAGGAGATAGGTTGTTCGGGACTTTATAAGCGTAGTACGTTTAGTAAATACATATTTTGACTATTACTACTATGTCAAAATATGTATTTTTTTATTTAGAAGTGACATTTCACCTTATATGGGAAGGAAATTGACTTTTCCGTAGAAATTAAAAGAGATCTCCAAAGACCGACACCTTGTTTTGTATCACATTTAATGAGAATCTGAATGTAGTTCGTAGCCAAAGTAGATTGATTCCATCGAAAATATAAGGTCATTTAAAAAATGTGTACAAAAAATGAACATTTATTGCATGATTTTAGGTTTTTCTCAACCGTGGGCAAAGAGAACGTTTTCTTTTTTTGCTTTTAATGTTAAAATAAAATGTTTTATATTAAAAGCAAAGTAGATGAATAGTACATTAGTTTTGTGATAATATTAAAGTAGAATAGGAGATAGAATAATGAATGAGTGGGGAATGTTTGCACTTATATCTTTAGTTTCACATTTCTTTTTTATATTTTTAACTTTCTGGGCTCTACAGGGAATCAGAATAGATAAATGGTTGAAAAAACACCATATTTCTCAAGGAAGAATTTTATATTTGTTTGTGGCAATCACTATTGGGTTTACAGTTAGCCAATTTTTCATTGAATTAGTTGTTCAATCTCAAAATCTTTTATATCTATTTTAACAGTATACGACAGAAATGCGTAAAATTTGTCACAGGATTGTAATGTATTTTACGACGGTTTCCACTATTCTAACTAAAGACAATCTGTTATACTTGTTAACATTGTTTGCAAAAATTATAAATGACATTGAAAATTGCTTACTAAAAATTACAAAAAGACTTGGTTAGGAAACTTGGAGGTTCGTGATGGAAAAGATAATTGTTCGTGGAGGAAAAAAACTGGTAGGGAATGTGAAAGCAGAAGGGGCCAAAAATGCTGCACTGCCAATTCTAGCTGCAACTATACTCGCTAGCAAAGGGTCAATCGTATTGGAAAATGTACCGATTTTATCTGACATTTTCACTATGGAAAAAGTGCTGGATCACTTGAATGTTGAAATCAATTTTAATCAAGAAAAAAAAATGATGGAGGTTGATGCATCAAAACCATTGCATTCTAATACTCCATTTCAGTTTATGAGTCAAATGCGTGCTTCCATTGTTGTGATGGGTCCATTATTAGCTCGAAACGGTTATGCTAAAGTTGCTTTACCAGGAGGGTGCGCTATTGGCTCTCGCCCGATCGACTTACACTTAAAAGGGTTTGAAGCAATGGGAGTCAAAACTAAAATTGAAAAAGGATATATTGAAGCAACTGCTGAAAAATTACACGGTGCACATATTTATTTAGATTTTCCTAGTGTAGGAGCTACTCAAAATATAATGATGGCAGCAACATTGGCTGAGGGAACAACCACAATCGAAAACGTTGCGAGAGAGCCAGAAATTGTAGACCTAGCAAACTTTTTGAACAAAATGGGAGCAAAAGTTGTCGGAGCAGGTACGGAAACAATCCGAATTGAAGGTGTGGAAGAACTTGAAGGTGCTGATCATTCAATCATTCCAGACAGAATTGAATCCGGAACATTTATGGTCGCGGCTGCTATTACACAAGGGGATGTCCTGATTCAAGATTGTGTAAGTGAACATAATAAACCACTTGTTTCTAAATTAGCTGAAATGGGCGTGAAATTTATTGAAGGAAAAGAAGGATTGAGAGTTATAGGTCCAACATCCTTGCGTTCTACTGATGTAAAAACTATGCCCCATCCTGGCTTCCCAACAGACATGCAAGCGCAAATGACTATTGCTCAGGCCGTTGCTAATGGAACAAGTGTAATGAAAGAAACCGTTTTTGAAAATCGATTCATGCATATGGAAGAATTAAGACGTATGAATGCGCAATTTACCATTGATGGACAATCGTTGATCATTCAAGGTGGGGGAAATCTTCAAGGTGCAGAAGTTGCTTCAACCGATTTAAGAGCGTCAGCGGCTCTGATTTTAGCAGGACTCGTTGCTGAAGGGTACACAAGAGTAACGAACTTAAATCATTTAGATCGAGGCTATTATAAATTCCATAAAAAACTATCTAGCTTAGGAGCAGATATTGAGCGTATCGATGATCAAAAAGAAATCATCGAAAAAGATAATTATAGCATTCTATTTAAAGAAAAAACTAATTAAAGAATAGTAATTGTAGCAAAGAGCAACAGAAAGAATTGTTGCTCTTTTTTTCTGTGTTCAGTATGATAGAAGAGGGTAATAAATAATATGAAAATTTCAAATAAAATATATTTATTTATTTTGACTATGCTATAATATTAGAGATTGTCAGAGTTTGGAAGGAGAACAATAAATGGCTAGAGATATTGGAATCGACTTGGGTACAGCCAATGTGCTTATTCACGTTAAAGGTAAAGGAATCGTCCTAAATGAACCTTCAGTGGTAGCAGTAAATACTAAAACGAATGAAGTATTAGCCGTAGGAGAAGAAGCATATAAAATGGTTGGACGTACTCCTGGGAATATTCGTGCAATTCGTCCTCTACACGGAGGAGTAATAGCTGATTTTGATATCACTGAGGCTATGCTCACTCACTTTATTAACAAACTAAATGTAAAAGGATTTCTATCAAAACCAAGTATTTTGATATGTTGTCCAACTAACATCACTGCTATTGAGCAAAAAGCAATAATAGAAGTTGCCGAAAAAAGTGGTGGTAAAAATATCTTTCTAGAAGAAGAACCAAAAGTTGCTGCAATTGGAGCGGGTATGGATATTTTTCAGCCTTCAGGAAATATGGTTATCGACATTGGCGGTGGAACTAGTGATATAGCTGTGCTTTCAATGGGAGGAATTGTAACGAGTCGCTCTTTAAAAGTTGCTGGAGATGTGTTAGATAATGATATTATTCAATATGTGAAGAAAAAACATGGATTGTTAATAGGAGAAAGAACAGCTGAAACCATAAAAAAAGAGATCGGAACTATTTATGATAGTGGCAAAGATGAAGAAATGGAAGTTCGTGGGCGCGATATGGTTTCTGGACTACCTCGGACTGTTCCGATAACTTCTAAAGAAGTTCTAGAAGCAACGAGAGAATCTATGATGTTGGTCGTTCAATATGCAAAAGATGTATTGGAACAAACACCACCGGAGTTGTCTGCAGACATAATCGATCGTGGAATAATCTTGACAGGTGGAGGAGCATTGATAGATGGAATAGATTTGCTGTTTTCTGCGGAATTAAAAGTTCCTGTATTTGTAGCAGAAAACCCACTCGATTCAGTTGCTTTGGGAACTGGGATTTTATTAGAAACTATTTCAAAAAACAAAAAAAATAAATTTTAAGTGGTAACATATAGTGGGAAATAGTGAGATTTAAATGAGGTGAAAAGAATGGACTCAAAGGATATTGTGCGTAAAATGGGATTTTTTTTACTGAAATTTGTTGGGATTTTGCTGATTACGACACTTGTATTCGTTGGAGGACTAATGCTAGGCTATGGGATTTTAGGTGGGGGCGAACCCACAAATATACTCAAATCTGAAGTATGGCAACAAATATATAATTATTTTATTCCATAAAAATACTTTCTTCTCTTCTTTGCGTATCTAAAGATAGATCAAATAAAGGAGAGAAGGATATGAACAAAACTTGTGTAATTGGTAGAATCGTCAGAGAAGTGGATATAAAGGATATTGGTGATAACCATCAAGTTCTGAATAATACGATTGCAGTGCAACGACTTTACAAAACAAACGGAGAAGACCAAGCTGATTTTATTCCGTTTACAGCATGGAATAAAACAGCCGAGTTAATTTCTGCCCATTGTTCTAAAGGTGATTTAATCGGATTAACAGGAAGAATGCAATCACGTTCCTATACAAACAAAACTGAGGAAAAAGTTTATGTGATCGAAATGGCTGTAGAAGAAATCCAATTTTTACAAACAAAAAAAGAAAAGCAAGCATTAGTTTTTTAGATAATTCCTTTTTCACTCATTTGGATAAAACAAAAAGACTTGGATTATTCCAGGTCTTTTTGTTTTATAATCAAGGTAGAGAAAATAATACTGTGCTTACTCTATTTCGTTTGGTACTAAAATAAATGAGAAGCATCATATGAATAATATAATCCTGTCAAATTAAAGTAACTGCTTTATTGAACAAATGAAAATAGTGATATATGAGGAGATAATCATGGAAATTTTAATGATAGAAGATAACGAATCAGTATGTGAAATGATCGAAATGTTTTTTTTGAAAGAAGAATGGCAAGTAGTCTTTAGTCACGATGGTAAAAAAGGCTTAGATATATATTTTGCGGATCCTGAGAAATGGGATTTAGTCATCTTAGATTTGATGCTTCCTACTTTAGATGGAATAAATGTATGTAAAGAAATAAGAAAATCAAAAAGCACGGTCCCAATCATTATGTTGACCGCTAGAGATACGGAGAGCGACCAAGTAATCGGGTTAGAAATTGGAGCAGATGATTACGTCACAAAACCATTTAGCCCGTTAACTTTAGTAGCAAAAATCAAAGCACTTATGAGAAGGACCAACCAGTTTTATAAACAGTCCGAAGA
The DNA here is from genome assembly GCF_000425865.1 of Lacticigenium naphthae DSM 19658. Taxonomy (GTDB): domain Bacteria; phylum Bacillota; class Bacilli; order Lactobacillales; family Carnobacteriaceae_A; genus Lacticigenium; species Lacticigenium naphthae. The sequence goes on along the minus strand of NZ_AUEG01000001.1, from coordinate 535,603 downwards.
AAACAAGGAGTTGTCAGATGATATAGTTCAAACGACATTTTTGACAATGAGCGTAAAAACACACGAGACAACCCTATATGATAAGGCACTGGATAATTTGACGCCTAAAGAGTTTGACTTACTGTATACAATGGCGAAAAGTCCGAAGCAAGTCTTTTCGCGGGAGCAATTATTGCAAATAGTATGGAATTATGAGTATTTTGGAGATGAAAGAACCGTAGATGCGCATATAAAAAAATTAAGACAAAAAATTGATACAATCGGACCACAAGTTATTCAAACTGTTTGGGGTGTGGGATACAAATTTGATGATTCGGGTGTAGAAAGATGAGATTGCCCTATTTTTATCAACAAATGCTAGGATTCCTTGCAGTCATTTTTACAATGCTAATAATAACCGGTTTTTTTCTATTACAATTTGCACGAAATACAGCACTCAACGATACGGAAGAAACTTTATTTTCTTATGCAGAAGCACTAGTTGAAGAAAATTTAACGTTAATTGAACTTGGAAGGGCTCAAAATCTTTTATCCAATCAAGATGTAATGATTACAGTATTTAATGAAGAACAGGCAATGATTTATCCCCAACTACCCAATTATGATGCTCCTAGTTTAAACGAAGAAAGTCTCAACAATTTAAAAAAAGGGGAAAGACTTTCATTGGCAATTTACCAAAATGATATTTTAGGAAATAGTCAAGAAAGTGCTATTATTTATTTACCTTTTTTTCAGAGTGGAAATCGCGATTTTTCTGGGTACGTTGCTGTGAGTGCTCCTGTTACATGGATAGATGAAGAGATGACGGAATTACGAGAGAACCTAATGTATACTTTACTTATTTCTGCAATTGGGTCTATAGTAATCAGTTTGTTATTTGCTCAATATCAAGTGAAACGAATCAATAAATTGAGAACAGCTACACATGAAGTTACTGAAGGGAACTTTTCAATCCGGCTTGATCATAAAGATCGCGATGAGGTCGATGAACTTGCGGCAGATTTCAATACAATGATCAACTCATTAGAAGAATCCACGATTGAAATTGAAAGGCAAGAAGAACGACGGAAAAACTTTATGGCAGATGCTGCTCACGAGATGCGAACCCCGTTAACGACCATCAATGGATTGTTAGAAGGAATGGAATATGAAATCATTCCTGAAACACAAAAAAAACGCAGTATTCAACTAATGAGAAAGGAGACAGCCCGTTTAATTCGATTGGTGAATGAAAATTTAGACTACGAGAATATACGAGCGAATAAAATTCAATTACACAAACAAACTATTCGAGTCAAAGAAGTTTTTCATACAGTGGCTTCACAACTATCGGAACAAGCGGAAGAATCAGGAAATAAAATAGTGGTCGATGCAGAAGATAATTTAGTTGTTTATGCTGATTATGATCGGTTGATACAAATTGTTTTCAATTTAGTGAAAAATTCGATCCAATTTACTTCAAATGGAACAATAATTTTAAAAGCAAAAGAACAAGAGGAGTATACGATTATATGTATACAAGACAATGGACTAGGTATGAGCGAAGACGAACAAAAAAATATTTGGGATAGATATTACAAAGCTGATTTATCAAGGAGAAATACTAGATTCGGTGAATCCGGATTAGGTCTTTCTATTGTTCAACAATTGATTTCATTGCATGATGGAAAAATACAGGTAGAAAGTGAGTTGCAGAAAGGCACAACCTTTATAATTCATCTCAAAAAAAAGGATAATTAAAATAATTCCTTTTTTATTGACTCCTGATCAAGCGAATAAACCAATCCGAAAAGCAAACAATATCTGAATTTATTGAGATGCAAATTGGAAGAGGAGAGAATGAAAAAGATTGGCGTTAAAAAAAAAGCGGGAATACTGCTCATTCACCTTGTGAATTAGACAGTATTCCTGCTTTTTTTATTATTATTATGGTTGTATCTTTTCAATCATTTGGTTTTCTAAGTCAACTGGTTGATCCAATTCTTCATTGTTATTTTCGGGTGCATTCGTTTCATATAAAGGAGCAGTCGTTTGTCCATTATTTTGTTCGATCAATGTTGTTGACTGATTTAATTCATTTCTTAAATGAGAAAGTTGATTGATATAACTATATTCAGTCTCTTCAGCAGTTTTCAAAACTTCTGGAGTATAAAATCTGAGTAAATCTTTCATTAATATACTGTCAGAAGCAGCTAGTTCAGCACTAGCATGCGTTTTAATATCATCGATTTCTTTTAATTCTTCACCTGATAAGTTTCGAAGTAGCTCGCCAGTTTCTGTGTTGTAAATTGTCTGTCCTATAATAGTATATTTCGGGGTGATGATATTGCCGTTTCTTAAAGGAACAATTGGATCATGTTCCGGAGAAAAGACATCCGTTCCCATAAAAGTATAATCCTGGGTTTCGATACCTAACAAATGTAAAACAGTCGGTAATATATCGGTTTGAGAAGCGAATTCTTCATGTATTTGTCCATTAGTTTCACCGGGTATATGGATCATAAAAGGGACTCTTTGCATCATAGCATTATCGTAAGCATCCCAATTCATAGAATATTTATCCAATAAAGGAGCTAAAGATGGATTTCTCATATCTGATATACCATAATGGTCACCATATAAAACAAAAACTGAGTCTTCATATAAACCTGATTCTTTTAAATAATTGAAAAACTCTTCTATAGCTTCGTCCATGTAATGTGCTGTTACGAAGAAGTTGTTAATAGTTTCATCGTTAGTATCTGCTTTAGGGAATGTAGCATTTGCTTCGTCTAACGGGAAAGGAAAGTGATGTGTAACAGTTAAAAATTTAGTGTAAAAAGGTTGTGGCAATTGTTCTAAATACTGAACAGATTCTTGGAAGAATAATTTGTCTTTTAGTCCGTACTCCATTGTACGACCTTCATCCATGTTATAGAAACCTGAGTCAAAAAAGTAATCTACACCCATTGATTGATAGGTATCGTTTCTATTCCAGAAAGATCCTACGTTGCCATGAAAAACTGCTGAAGTGTAGTCCTGTTCAGCTTCTAATATCTTTGAAGCTGATTGAAATGTGTTTTCAGAACCTACTTGACTGAAAGCACCACCCTGAGCTAATCCGTATAAAGAGTTCTCAGCTAACATTTCAGCATCAGAAGTTTTCCCTTGGCCTGTTTGGTGGAAAAAGTTATTGAAACTATGAGTAGCTTCATCATTAAATAATTGATTGACAAAAGGCATGACTTCTTGGAGTTCGCCATTTTCATCTTCTAATTGATAATCGATCAAGAATTGCTGTATACTTTCCAATTCAATGTAGATTAGATTTTTTCCAGCTATAGAACCAAACATGTCTGGGTCAGGTTGAGCGTGATGCTCCTGTACATAATTAAGAACAGTACTCATATCAGATTCATCTGCACTTGCTTTGATTTGATTATTTTGAAGTGTTTTGTAACTGTCATACCCTGCATAAAAATTTATGCCTAGGTATTTCACGATGTAGTTCCTATCAAATGTGCGTGTTAGAAGCTGAGGTCTATCAATTTCAGCTAAAGTTAAATTACCTACAAATAACAGAATTGCACTTGTAAGAACTAGTATGGGCTTAAGCTTCGTTGCCTTTTCAGTTGAGTCACTTCTTTTTGTTTTAAATGCATAAACTGCTAAGAATAGAAAGTCGCCCCAGTATAGCAAATCCTGTGGTTTGAAAAGTGCTAGAGAAGAAGCAAATAATCCACCGGAAACATTTCCGGATCCAACTATCGTTCCAACCGTTAGAAAGTCAGTAAACTCGCGGTAATACATGATATTTGAATAGAGCAATAGAGTGAGCAGTAAATAAATGAATAAAAGTGTCAGTTTACTTTTTTTCTCACCTTTAATAAATAAAGTAAAGGAAAAAAGCAGGAGTGGTATGCTTAGAGGATTAATAAATAGTATTAATTCTTGCAGAGTTCCTTGTACTCCTAAGTTGAATTCAAGTTGATAACTAAGGTAAGTTTTTAACCAAAAAAGCACCGCAGCGAACAGGACAAAGCCTGTTTTGTTTTTTATATAATGATGTATTGTTCTCATTTTAAGGTAGACCTCCAAATTTTACTGTTTAAGTAGTGTAACATATTTTACAATTAATTCATACTAAGGGCGATTTATAAAAATAGTGTAAATGGCACTATATCTTTATTATAAAAGGAATGGTAAAAGTATGCTATACTTCTTAAGTAGTATTTTTTGGTGAATCGAAAGAGTTTCTGAAATTGATAACTATAAACAGTTTATATGAGGAGAATAATTATGAATAAAGTAAAAATCAGAAAAATTGGAGCACAAAGAATTTTAAGTGGTTCGCCTGTTATAGAACCTCTTGATTTCGCAAAAAAAGTTGAAAGAACTGAGGGGACAATCGTTTCCCTATTTGACCAAGCTAACCAATTTGTAGCAAAAGGATATATTGGAGCAGAAAGTAAACATGCCGGATGGATTCTAACTAAAGATCAAACAGAAGAAATAGATACAGACTTTTTCGTACGTGTATTCAAAAGGGCAAAAGGAAACCGCCAAGCATTTGAGTTAAATGAGGATACCAATGCCTATCGTTTTTTGAATGCAGAAGGTGATGGCTTAGGTGGGTTGACTATTGATAATTACGCCGGTTTTTATGTATTTTCTTGGTACAATGAAGGAATTTACAAGTGGAAAGATACCATAATAGAAGCTTTCACTAAATCCGTTCCTGACTTCAAAGGTATTTACCAAAAAATACGCTTTTCAATGGAAGAAAAACCCGAAGATTTTGTAACTGGGAAAAAAGCAGAGACACCGTTGATTATTAAAGAAAATGGAATCAAATATGCTGTTTACCTGAATGAAGGGCAAATGACTGGGATTTTTCTTGATCAACGCAATGTTAGAAGGAAAATCATGGAAGAATACGCTGTAGGTAAAACCTTTTTAAATACATTTAGTTACACTGGAGCGTTTTCAGTAGCCGCTGCAATGGCTGGTGCTACTCAGACTACTAGTGTCGATCTAGCTAATAGAAGTTTAGAAAGAACTACAGAACAATTCGAAGTAAATGGACTGGACCCTGCTGATCATTTTATACGTGTAATGGATGTATTTGATTATTTCAATTACGCAAAGCGCCATAAAATGACATTTGATGTTGTTGTTTTAGATCCACCAACATTTGCACGTTCTAAGAAAAAAACGTTTAGTGTCGAAAAAGATTATGTGAAATTAATCGAAGAAGCTATTCAAGTTACAGAAAAAGATGGAGTGATCATTGCTTCCACAAATTCTTGGAAACTAAAAAGCGAAACCTTTGAATCATTTATTGAAGAAGCTTTCCACAATCAAAATGCAAGATATGAGATTGAAGAACAATTTAGCTTACCTGAAGATTTCAGAACCAATCCGTATTACTCTTATGGAGATTATTTGAAAGTGATGTTTATAAGAAAATTATCATAATAGAATAAACAAAAAAGAAGCTAAGAATGTTTTCTTAGCTTCTTTTTTTTATTGCTTCTGTGACTGAAAGTATTCTCTTACGTCTTCCCAATTGTTGACACGGATAAATTCGGTGTTTTTTTGGTTTAAAGAAGAAGAAAACAGTAAGCCTGTTCCATTGAATCGTTTCAATTGACGGATAGAATCATCAATCAAATAGTCTGCTTGTATTATTTCTTTATTGCCACAGAATACAAACTGTTGTGGGTGAATGAAAGGGAAATGTTCCTCCAACCATTCATACTTGGCAGAAAAAGTTTTAGGTATATCCATGGCCGCTGTTGCAATGTAAACAATATAGTCTTCCTGTAATTCTTTGAGTACCATTTGAGCATTTTTTATGACTGGTAAATTCCGTACAAATTCGTACGTATTTATATACGGATAGAGTTCCCGGATAGTCATATTTAAATCAACTTCAGGATGATCGACAAGATAAGCCTCGGCATCATCAAATTCTACTTCGTATTCTCTTTTGAATAATTCAACAAATGGAACTTCCATGTCTGCTAAAACTTGGTCCATATCTACAGCAATGATTTTTTTGGGCATAATGGTCTCCTTTATTCTTTTTTCTAATTATAACGGAAGAAATCAAAAAATAAAAAGAGAAGCAATAATAAATTTGAATCTCCTATCTCCACTAAGCTTATGCTAAAATAAGGTGAAGAGAATATTACGAGAAAGTTTAGGTGGAAATAATGGCGTATATAGAAGTGAAAAATGAATACAAACGGTATAAATCAGGTGAGACGATCGTCGTGGCTAATGATGGTATTACTTTTGAAGTTGAAAAAGGTGAATTTGTAGTTATAGTGGGACCAAGTGGAGCAGGGAAAACAACCGTCTTAAATATATTAGGAGGTATGGATTCTGCCGATGAAGGAGAAGTAATTATTGACGGGACGAATATTGTAGGATTTAATGAAAAAGGATTAACTACCTATAGAAGAAACGATGTGGGGTTTGTTTTTCAAAACTATAATTTAATTGCTAATCTAACCGCCAAAGAAAATGTTGAAATGGCTGCAGAAATTTCTGCTCATGCTTTGGATGCAGAGACTATATTAAAAGAAGTCGGTTTGGAGCATCGGATGGATAATTTTCCGGCTCAATTATCAGGAGGAGAACAGCAGAGGGTAGCTATTGCTAGAGCACTCGCGAAACAGCCCAAACTTTTATTATGTGATGAGCCTACAGGAGCCTTAGATTTTGAAACAGGAAAACAGGTTTTGAAATTGCTAAATGAATCGAAAGAGAACTATGGAGCAACAGTTATTGTTATCACTCATAACCGGGCAATAGCCCCAATGGCTGATCGGGTCATAGATATCAATAATGCCAAGGTCAGAGATGTTAAATTGAACAAACAACCTCTTCCAGTTGCAGAAATTGAATGGTAAGAAAGGGAGACAGGTTATGAATAAAAAAACATTGTGGAAAGATACTTGGAGAGAAATCACGAATACAAAAACACGGTTTTTATCGATATTTGCAATAACGTTATTAGGAACTGCTTTTTTCGCAGGAATAAGTGCAACAGGCCCAGATATGTTGGATACTGCGCGTACTTACTATGCTAAGTATGAACTAATGGATTTGAGAGTACAATCTTCCTTGGGATTGGCAAGTAAGGATGAAGAGGTATTAGCCAATATACCGGATGCAACTCTTCAAACACATTTTACGCAAGATGTAATTATATCGGATACTGGAGATGCAGTAAAGTTGTTTAGCTTTAACTCTTCTGCTCAAGAAATAAATCAATATAGTGTAGAAGAAGGGAAATTACCGACAAAAGTTGGTGAAATAGCTTTAGATGCATCGTTAGAGAATCAGGAAAATTTTATTATCGGTGAAACTCTTTCTTTCAAGACTGAAGATATCCCAGAAGATCCGACAGAAAATTTAAATTACTTATCTTATGAAATTGTCGGGTTTATAAAATCTCCCTTGTATATAGAAAACATAGCACGAGGAAATACCCAGGTAGGAAGCGGGTCTTTGGATGGATTTGGAGTAATTCATGAAGACAATTTTTCAATGGACGTAAAAACAGAAGCCTTTATTCAATTTGATCAGCCAAGTGAAAGCCAGCTAGCCTATAGTACAGGATATGAGGAAAGTATTGAAAAGAAACAAGCAGAGATAGAAAAACAACTGGAACCACGACAAGCTGGCCGACAACAAGAAATTAGAGATGAGATTCAAGAAGAAATAACAAAAGGTCAGAATGAATTAAACGAAGCAAAAGAAGAATTAGAAAATGCTGAAAAAGAACTTCAAGATGCACGTGAAGAATTAGATCAGGGTTGGCAAGACTACGAAGATGGAATGGATGAATTAGAAAACGAAAGAGATGCAGGACAAACTGAATTAGATCAGGGGAAAGTACAAATTGAAGAAAATAAGCGAGAACTCGACCAACAAGAGTCTGAGCTGAACCAAGCACTAGCAGAAATTGAATCTGGAAGGGAAGAGCTAGAGGAAACAAAGCTAGCTTTAGGAGGATCGACTCCTGAAATACAACAACTTGAAGAAGAATTGAATGCTAGAGAAATTTCTGTTCGCCAAGGGTTAAATCAAATTCAACAAGGGAAAGCTGAAATTCTTCAACGTGAACAAGAGTTGACTAATGCACAAGCACAATTAAACTTTGAAATAGCACAGGCTAAAACTGAATTGGAAAATGCGCGCCAAGACTTAGAAGAAGGTGAACAAGAATATTCAGAAGGTAAAGCAGAGTTTGATACTGAAGCAGAAGAAGCAAGAATAGAAATCAGTGAAGCAGAAGAAGACTTAGAGAAGGCCAGAGAAGAAATGGCTGATGTACCGGAAGCAGAATTTTATGTTTTGGATCGCACCTCAAATCCAGGCTACTCTGAATTCGAGGATAATTCCAACCGGATTGCTTCTATTGCTCAGGTATTTCCAGTGTTTTTCTTTTTATTAGCCGCGTTGATTTCGCTGACTACCATGACAAGAATGGTCGATGAAGGAAGAAACCACATTGGAACGTTGAAAGCTTTAGGTTATTCAAATGGGGCCATAGCAACAAAATACTTTGTCTATGCTTTCGTTGCAACTATAATGGGATCACTAATTGGACTGGGGATCGGTTATTATCTGTTCCCTTCAGTTATTTTTGACGCGTATGGGTCCTTATACAACTTACCATCCGTAGAAATCAATTTCTTTTTAAATTACTCGCTCATTTCCGTTTTTGGTGCGTTATTAGCCACGGGTGGGGCTACAATAGTAGCTGTTAGAGTAGCTTTAAGAGCAAACGCAGCAACCTTATTGCGTCCGAAAGCCCCCAAAAAAGGAAAGCGGATATTCTTAGAACGTATTCCTTTTATCTGGAATCATTTGAGTTTTACAAGGAAAGTTGCTGCCCGGAATCTGTTCCGTTATAAAAGAAGAATGCTAATGACAATCTTTGGAGTAGCTGGGTGTACTGGATTGATTTTGACAGGATTTGGGTTATCAGATTCGATATCAGATATCGCAGATCTACAATATGGGAAAATCAATCAATACGATGCCATCGTTGCCTTAAATACAGATGCAACTGAGGAAGAATTAACTGAATACGAAGAAAAATTAAACCAAAATGATTCGTTTGAAGAAAAATTCTCGACTTATCAAAACTCTATTACAATAGAAAATGAAACAGAAACAAACCAAGAAGGAACGCTCATCGTCCCCAAGAATCCGAATGATTTATCACAATTTATCTCGTTGAGTGATATTGAAACCGACGAAGAATATGAACTGACTACAGAAGGAGTGCTTATTTCACAAAAAATAGCTGAACTTCATGGGTACTCTAAAGGAGACGAACTCACAATAACCAATGCAGATAATCAAGCAACTAACTACCAGATAGAAGGTATATTTGAAAACTATTTAGGTCACTTGGTTTATGTCCATCCTACTCTTTATAATGAATTAAATGAAGAAGAGCCAGAATGGAACACTGATCTATTGCTTTTGAATGATAACGTGAATGAGGATGAACTGGGAGAAAGCATTTCGAGTTTAGACTCAATACTTGGCATAACTTTTATTTCAATGGTATCTGATGTATTTATAGGCACGTTAGATAGCTTAGGAGTCGTTACGATCGTCTTGATTGTTTCAGCTGCTTCATTAGCCTTTGTTGTTTTATATAATCTTACAAATATAAATGTGTCCGAAAGAATCCGTGAATTGTCTACAATTAAAGTGCTTGGATTTTATGACAAGGAGGTCACTTTGTATATCTACAGAGAAAACCTCATGTTAACTTTGATGGGTACTGTAGCTGGGCTAGGATTAGGTGTACTTCTCCATCAATATGTTTTGAAAACCGCAGAATTGGATCAAATGATGTTTAGTCGAATAATAAATTATTCAAGTTTTATTTATTCTTCAATCTTAACCTTCTTATTTTCGTCCATAGTGATGATTGCCATGCATTATAAATTAAAACATGTGGATATGATCGAAGCATTGAAAACTATCGATTAAATAGACTATATAAACAAAGGTGAACGGGGGTGCCTACCCCGTTCACCTTTTTTATTTTTATGAAATAGGCTTCTTGTTATGGGTCTTTAAAGGGATGTATGATAAAATAAACTTGTGTGAAAGCGGTTAAAGGAGGATCCGAGATTGCAGTCAATAAGGAAAAAAAAAGTAGTGATCCTATTTGTTGTTCTCCTATTCGTCGTTGGAACAATAGGATATCGGAATTTGCTAAATGTAAATTGGATCGATGCGTTATACATGACGATCATCACAATTTCTACTGTAGGATATGGAGAAGTTGCTCCTCTGACAACAGATGGGAAAATCTTTTCGATTTTGTTGATTCTCTTCAGCATGGCCATTATAGGTTATGGAATTACTACCCTTGCAAGTTTTATATTTGAAGGAAACATGCGAGAAGTTTGGAGGAAAAGAAAAATGAAAGAAAGAATTGAAAAGATGAATAATCACTATATCGTTTGCGGTGCAGGGAAAACTGGCTCTTATGTGATAGAGGAACTCATTGAAAAAGGGGAAGATTTCATTGTTGTCGAGCGAGAAAGTGATGTAGTCGAACAATTGATGGCGAGGGATATTCCTGTGATTTTGGCAGACGCCACAACAGATGAAGCTTTAATAAATGCAAATGTTAAAAAAGCAAAGGGACTGGTGTCAGCCTTATCTTCAGATGCGGATAATTTATTTACTGTTCTCACGGTGAGAGAATTAAACGAAAAAATCACCATTGTTTCTAAAGCTCTAGACAGAAGATCAAATGATAAGATATTAAGAGCGGGAGCGAATAAAACAGTTTTACCAGATGAAATTGGTGGGAGACGAATGGTTTCTATGTTATTGAGACCATCAGTTATGGCCTTTTTAGACACCATTACTTATGCTGGGGAAATCGAATTAGATTTGGAAGAGATTCAAATTCTGACTGGATCTAATTTGATCGATCAAAGCTTACGTACCGCACAAATACCGGAAAAGACTGGACTAATTGTGATTGCGATAGAGAAAAAACAAGATGGCAAAATGATTTTTAATCCGAGCTCTGCAGAAATATTAAAAGACAAAGATACACTAATTGTTTTAGGCAAACAAGAACAGGTAAATAAACTGAGTGATATTGCTTCAGGTGATCGATCAGTGAAAACAATAAAAAGAGGGAGGGAATAAAAAAGTTGGAGTCGATATTCAACATATTGTAGATACCGGATATAGAGGGGTCGCTCTATATTTAAATAGTTTAGAATTATCTAGAGCTATTCGTTGAGATCGACATGCCATTCAACCAATTTCACGTTCGATGAATCGTTAAATAGTGTACAAAACGGAATTCGATGGGGAGTAAACTGTTTTTGCCGTTTACAGGATGAACAAAAGTGAAATGAGGAATTACAAAAAATATAAAAGAGAAGTTTTCTTTTAATTGGAGGTAATAGTATGTATGTGGAACACTATATGACAAAAGATGTTATCACTGTTAGTGAGGATACTAGGGTACTGGATGCTTTAGATATCATGGAAGGGAATAACTTTCATCGGTTGCCAATAGTTCGTGATGGGAAATTAATTGGCTTGATATCAGAAGGAATAGTTTTGGAAAATTCTCCTGCCCGTGCGAATAAAATGAGTATCCATGAAATAAATTATCTACTTACGAAAACAACGGTTTCTCAAATCATGACTAAAGATGTGAAGACTGTTTCAAAAGATACCTTAATAGAAGAAGCAGCAACTATTATGAGTGATAACAATATAGGCGTTTTACCAGTTGTAGATGAAGAAAATCATGTGATTGGTATTATCACAGATAAAGATGTCTTTAAAGCTTTTATTGATTTGACTGGCTACAATGAACGAGGCTCACGTTTGATCTTGGATATTCCTGAAGATCATCCTGGGATATTAGAAGATATAACTAATATTTTAGCTGAATCAAATACGAGTATTACGCATATTTATGTTCATCGTATTGCCAAGGATTTTTCTGAGGTGACCATTCAACTAGATACTGAGGACGCAAGTGAAATTGAAGAATTATTACGTTATGAAGGGTATTCAGTTAAAAATTCTATTGCAACTACACCAGTAGACAAAGAATAGTGCTTGGAAGAAGAAAAAAGAGAGTGGAAAAAAACGTTCAGACCCGAATAGAGCTCCACATATTTTATCCGTGAAGTGGCAGTCGGGTCTGTTTTTTTGAGCACGTTTTAGAAAGTAAAGTATGTGAAATGATTAGAGGCTGGGACTTTTTCCCCAGCCTTTTTATCTTTGTTAAAAGGGTTTGTGCTTACTTAAATTCATGTCCCACTCCCGAGAAAGTGTATCCATTATTTTAGTTACATCTTCAGTCAAATCCATATAAGGTCCGGAAGAATCGTTTGCAACTGCATCCGTGAATGCTTGTATTTCATATTTCATAGCTTCTTTAGTATCTCCCGCAGTGATAGTTTCGGATTTTCCGTTTGAATAGGTAATAGTAGCTTTGTCTGCACGTGGATAATCAGTGATAGTGATGTATGCATCTTCACAAACGATTACACCTTGTTTGGGCATCTTTGCTCGGAAAGATAAAGACAGGGTCCCCACTTCATTTTCTTTGTTTTTTAGTAAAGTACTAGATTGCTCATCCACACCTGTAGGGTATAAATCAACCGTCGTAGATAAGATATCTGGATTACTACTCATGAAGTAACGAATGAAACTGAGTGCATAAACGCCAATATCAAGTAAAGCTCCCCCACCTAAATCCGGATTGAAGAAACGATTGTTCTCATCAGCAGGTTTGTAGCTACCAAATAAAGCATGCACCATTTTCAGTTTGCCGAAATCATTTTGTTGGATTTTCTTTTTCAACAATTGATACAGAGGCATATGGTAAATTGTCATAGCTTCTGCTAATAGAACATTATTTTCCTTTGCACAGTTGATAGCTTCCGTAAACTCACTGTAATTGACCATCATCGCTTTTTCGCTAAAAACATGTTTCTTCTGTTTTAATGCTGCTAGAATATGTTCGTAGTGAAAACTATTGGGTGTAGCAATGTAGATAACATCAATGTCAGGATCATAAAAACACCCTTCATAGCTTCCGTAAGCCTTAGGTATTGCATGTTTTTCTGCAAAATCCTGCGCCTTTTGGAGATTTCTAGAACCGACTGCGACGAGTTCTGCATTTTCAACTGAAAAATTTTCAGCAAAACTATGAGCGATATCTCCTAACCCAATTATTCCCCATTTGATTTTTCTCATTTTTCTTTTCCTCCTACTTAAATTTCTCATGTCATTTACATCTTACCAAAATAGATTGAAAGGGGAAACAATCCGATTGACTATACACGTATTAGGTGTAAAATAAAAGAAAAGAAACCAGTTTAGGAGTGAGGATCATGAATGAAGCTTTTGTAGCTATAGTCGTTTACACGATAAAAGAAAAATATACTTCCGAAAAAGCTTTCTATCAATCGCAATTAAATATTTCCCCTCAAAGTTGGGATCGTTGGAAAAAAGGAGAGCAAGGTTTAAGAAATGAGAACATCGAAAAGATAATGACGCTATTTACTGATTATGAGGGGATGTTGGTGAAGAAAGTCGCACGGAATGCTGATATAATTCCTGAAGTCAAAATGAATCCTATAGAGGAATTTGTAAACATGAAAGTCCATGTTGCACAAAAATGGATAAAGAACGGAATTGCTCACGTGGAATTTATTCAAGAAGATGAAGAAGAATCATCAAGCAGAAGAGAATCTAGTCAACTACTCCGAATTGAGGTAAATTACGACTTTTGGAGTTACAAAGATCGCATTGAATTTAGACTAGCTAATATTGAACGCAAACCATTAGAGATGAAGAAAAAAGAGTTGTTGGAATGGATAAATGAAAACCTCTTTGAATTAACTATAATAAAATAAGCGTCCCCCAATCAAAAACGAAGAGAGTGAGGAAAAATTTCAGGACTCTCGATTTTAAATACCTATTATTTTCTGGAACAGGCTCCAAAAGGCAGACCCGACGTCCACTTCACGAATACTCTTCGACAGTCTACGACTATCCTACGTGTATCCGCCCAGGGATTCGGGTCTGTTCGCCTTTTGGAGCGTTCTTTTTTGTATGGGGTTTTAGCTTATTTAAATCTTTGTCTAAGTAGATAGTAAGGACTACTTTAATAATTTAAAATAAATAGTATAATAAGGACTTCAAGTATTTTTAAATGGTGTGGAGGAAATGTTTATTAAAAAGAAAAAAAGAAACCAACCAAATGGTTTGATTTATTTATTTTTATTTCTGGTCATTTTTTTTATTGCGCTGGTCGGTATTGATTCCATTCATTCGAATGAACGGGAAGAATCGGTTAGTGAGAGTGACTTCATTGATAAGTTCAGCGAAGAAGCAAAAAGAATTCAAATTCAACACGGGCTATTTCCTAGTGTGACCATTGCCCAGGCAATTCTAGAATCTAACTGGGGAAAAAGCTCTCTTTCTCAAGAAGAAAATAATTATTACGGAATTAAAGGGTATTCAAACACTAATGAACGTCTATTCACCACAAAAGAATATACTGAAGAAGGATGGATCGAAATTAAATCTGAATTTCGCAGTTATGATAACTGGCGTGAATCCATGTGGGATTATGCGGACTTGATTGTAAATGGTACGCAGTGGAATGCAAAGCAATATCAAGCAGTTCTTGAATCTGAAAATTATAAAGAGGCTGCCTATGGATTAGTTGCATCCGGTTACGCTACCGACCCAATTTATGCCGAAAAAATCATTGAAATCATTGAACAAAATTCATTGAATCAATACGATTGAGTGTAATAAAGGAATGTAATGGAGGTTAAAAAATGGAAAAAAGAAGGACACCGGTCATTACGACTGCTTTACGGAAAGGATACATTGCTGTTCCTGAAGCAATCAAGAATGCAAGTGGGATCGTTATCAATGGAAAACGATTTAAATCATTGTTGTTTACTACAGATGTGGCGATCATTATGAATAATGACGCTCACGGCATAATGGCTGTTTATCCTTTCACGCCGCACCCAGGAATCATCCAGGCAATCACTTCAGTATCTACCACACCTGTTATGGCTGGCGTAGGAGGCGGGTTAACTCATGGAGTACGGTCGGCCAATATCGCATTATTTGCTGAAGCCCATGGATGCATGGCCGTAGTTGTGAATGCACCAACTCCAATTGAAACGATTCGTGCAATCGAAGAGACAATAGATATACCAATCATTTGTTCAGTGGTCTCAGAATATACTAATATAGAAGAACGGTTAGAAGCAGGAGTAGATATTGTTAACATAAGCGGCGGAAAAGAGACCGCAGGAATAGTAAGAGCGATTCGTAAAAAATATCCTGATTTACCTATTATTGCAACTGGCGGACCGACGGAATCTTCCATTTTAGAAACAATCGAAGCAGGTGCAAACGCAATTACGTATACACCACCTGAAAACGGGCAATTATTTAGTCAAAAAATGGATTACTATCGTGAAGCAGAAGAGAAAATTTTTATCGAAGAACAGACAAATAGTTAAGGGAGCCGATGAAGTGGTCAAAAAAAATAGAAATAAAAAGCAAACCAATGTTTTTGTAAAAGTCGCAGGAGTGATCTTGCTCCTCCTACTCATTGTCTTTTTGTTTTTCCAGTGGAGCGAATCACGTAAAGAACAAGAACAAAAAGAAAGAATTGCCCATTTCGTTTCGGTATTGGAAGAGCGTAAATATGATGAGCTGGGCCAGTTTTTTTCTGAGGATTCCCTTCAGGGAAACGAAACAACCCCCGAGGCAGTCAGTGAAAGAATATCCACGATTTATGACGGTATTGGGGTATCTGAAATCAGGATCGATGAAGATATCGAACTAACTGGGGAAAACCTCCCCTTGACTTTCCAGTACAAAGCCACCTTTGAAACGGCTCTAGGGGAAATAGAAGGGGTTACCTTTGAGAGCCAGTTGATCGAACAAGAAGAAGGCTATTTCATAAATTGGAATCCGAATTTGTTGTTTCCGGAAATGAAAACAGGAGACACTGTTCGATTGAACAAAGAAAAAGGAAAAAGAGGAGAACTTCTCGATCGCAATGGAAATTTGCTGGCAGGAGAGGGGAACGCTTATCAAGCAGGTCTTTATCCGGGGCAACTGGGAACAGGCGATGAAAAAGGAGAGGCCTTGGCGACTATCAGTGAAGAACTTCTTGTTGACAGGGAAGAATTGGAAAGACTTCTCGAACAAAGTTGGGTCACTGACGATAGTTTTGTGCCTGTTACTATTGTAGAGGAAGGAAACACACCCGAGTTAAATGGCATTATATATCAAGAAACCACGACCCGTGTGTATCCACTGCAAGAGGCAGGAGCCCATCTGATTGGATACATAGGGAATGTGACTGCTGAAGATATCGAAAAAAATCCGTCTTTGACTGAAACAGATCAAATTGGGAAATCTGGTTTAGAATTTCAATTAAATGATCGTTTGTCCAGTCAAGAAGGTGGCTCTATCGTTATCCTTGATGAAGAAGGCGAAGTCAAAAATACTTTGATTTCTCGCGAAGTTGAAAATGGAGAAACAATTGCACTCACAATCGATGCAGAGAAACAGAGATTAGCGTATCAACAATTAGAAGGGGAAAGAGGAGCAGCTGTTGTCAGCCATCCCCAGACGGGAGAATTAATGGTTCTGACCAGTTCACCGGCTTACGATCCGACAAAAATGATGCGTGGACTGACACAAGATGAATACACTGAATATCTAGAAGATGAAGGACAACCTTTCCTCAATCGATTTACCTCACTCTATGCACCAGCTTCAACATTTAAAATGGTAACAGCTGCAATCGGACTGGACAGTCAGACGATCGACCCAAAAGAGGCGCTGACCATTGAAGGAAGCCAGTGGACAAAAGATGAAACTTGGGGAGATTATGCAGTTGCGCGGGTCAATGCAACACCTACTCAAGTAAATTTAGAAGATGCTTTAATTTATTCGGATAACATCTATTTTGCCAAACAAGCGATCGAAATGGGAGCAGAAACACTGTCAGAAGGACTACAACGTTACCCATTCAAAGAAACAGTTGATTTGCCTCTATCCATGGAAGCAGCTCAGCTGTCAAATTCAGGCAGTTTGGATACCGAATTGTTATTGGTCAATACAGCATATGGCCAGGGAGAGCTATTAATGAGTCCGATTCACCAAGCTGTCTTTTATAGTTCTATTGGGAATAAGGGCAAACTAGTGTACCCGAAATTGTTGCAAGGATCAGAGGAATCTGAATCCAAACAAGTTGTTTCTAGTGAAGCTGCTGAATGGGTGAAAGAAGCCTTGAAAAAAGTCATTACCTCCGACAATGGAACGGCGAAAACTCTCGATGGATTAAATAGAAACTTTGCGGCCAAAACGGGTACGGGAGAATACTTTGATGCTGAAATGGATGAGAATGCCATTAATGGATTCGTCACCGTATTTGATGCCGAGGAAGCAGACTTTATGTTTGTTGGATTTGTAGAAGGTTATTCTGGCGGTGAAGTGGCCGAATTGTTTAAAGATTCATTGGTCGAACTAGATAATAAGAATTAAAATAAACAGCTTTGTAGAAAACAAGAAAAACTGCTATTTTTGGTTGTTTGTGATAAAATGTAAAAGAAAATAAAATAAAATTTGAATGGAAATAGAAAAAGGAGTAGGTAAATAAATGAACGCAGACCCTGGGAGTACGTCGCCCTTGACTGGGCAAATTATTCTCATCATCATATTGACACTTATCAACGCATTGTTTGCAGCAGCTGAAATGGCTTTTGTTGCATTGAACCAAAGAAAAGTTGAACAGATGGCAACGGAAGGAAATAAGAAAGCACGCAGAGTCATGCATTTATTGGATGAAGCTGATGACTTCTTATCTACTATCCAAGTAGCGATCACATTAGCTGGGTTCTTAAACAGTGCTGCCGCAGCTACTAGTGTAGCTTCGCGGATCGAGCCATTATTTGGCGGAATTACCGGGGCATATACATTATCTGTTGTGTCGATTACGATCATTATTTCTTATGTTACTTTAGTGTTTGGGGAACTCTTCCCTAAAGCCATTGCCTTACAAATGCCGGAAAAAGTCGCTCTAGCTACTGGTGGGATGATTTTATTTGTCCAAAGGATAGCTAAACCCTTTATTTGGTTATTGTCCGGTTCTGTGGACATTCTTAAAAAAATAACACCAATCGATTTTGAAGCAAAAGAGGAAACGATGACACGAGATGAATTTCGTGCTTATATAGAGCAAAGCAGACAGCATGAAGTGATCGATATTGAAGAATTTTCTATGTTAAAAGGAGTTCTTTCCTTGGATAATAAAATTGCCCGCGAGGTCATGGTACCGAGGACTGACACCTATATGCTCGACTATGATGATGGAAATGAAGAAAATATTGATAAATTATTGGATATCCAATATTCAAGAGTACCCGTTTATTTCGAAGATAAAGATAATATCTTAGGGATCGTGCATGTTAAAAACCTTTTGAAAGCATCCAAAGAAAAATTCTTGCACGACATCGACTTGAAAGATGTCATGAATGAAGCTTTGTTTGTTCCTGAAACGATTTATATCGATGATTTACTGTACGAACTGAAACGAACCAGAAATCAAATGGCTATATTAAATGATGAATATGGTGGAGTTGTTGGAATCGTCACTCTCGAGGATCTATTAGAAGAAATCGTTGGAGAAATTGATGATGAATACGATGAAACAAGTAACTTGATCGAACAATTGGAAGAGAACCGTTATTTGGTGGAAGGGTCGACTCCGATAGATAAATTCAATGATTTCTTTGGTACAAAAATCTATTCTGAAGATGTCGATACGATTGCAGGATTCTTTATAACCGAATATGGAAATATTCCTCAAGAAAACGAAGATGTGTTTATCAAAATAGACAACTATTTATTGCAGGTAAACGCAATAGAAGGAACACGGATCCTCAATATATTCGTTGAAAAATCAGATGAAGAGAATCAAACTGAACAAGAAAGTGCTAATGGAGAAGAAAAGAAGAAGTCTTGAAGAATAATAAAATGGCATTCAGTTTAAATTGAAAGAAATTGAGTGAAAGAAGTAGTGCCTGAATAATTGAAACACACAATTTTGGGCCTTGCTCAATTTTGTGTGTTTCCTTTTATTCTCAATTTCACTCAAATCATATTATATTAGGAGGAATAAGTTTGTCTTTGGATTGGCCATTATTGTTATTGATTTTTATGATCAATGTTGTGTACGTTACCCTCAGTACTATCCGGATGATGTTAACGATGAAAGGGTATCAATCGGTTGCCCCCATTATTGCTATGATTGAAGTGACTATATATGTAATCGGACTGGGATTAGTATTAGACAGATTGGATAATGTATGGAATATAGTAGCCTACGCTTTAGGTTACGGAGTCGGAATTTATACAGGAATGAAAATAGAAGACCGACTGGCTTTGGGTCACATCATGGTGACGGCTATCGTGCCAGAAGAGAATGTGAATGTATCTGAAGAGTTGAGAAATAGAGGATATGGAGTCACCACTAGTCATGCATATGGAAAAGAAGGGAATCGTTATGTCTTAGAGATCCTCACTCCGCGATCGAATGAACGAAAACTATACAAAGAGATAAGTGTAATTGAACCCAAAGCATTTGTCATTTCATATGAACCGAAATATATCAGTGGCGGTTTCTGGACAAAGCGTGTGCGTAAAAACCATCTGAATTTAGGTGAAAAGAAAAAGAAACTTTCATCCGAAGTAGAGCAATCTTTGAAAGAAAGTGAAAAAAATAGAGTTCAACAAGAGGCGGACGATACCAAAAAATACCAAGAGGAAGCAAGTCAGTACGGAGCGCAATCATCAGAAAAGGAAGGTCCAGTTAAAGAAACGAGGGAGAATCATGACAAATTGGATTGAACCAGGAAGAACGATTGGTATGATCGGAGGCGGGAATCAAGCCTATTTGACTGCACTCGCAGCAAAACGATTAGGCTACCGCATTGGATCGATCGATCCTGATCCAAATTGTCCAATAGCTTCTATAAGTGATTGGATGATAGAAAGTGATTTGGACGATGAGGCAAAATTGATTGAATTAGCGTATAAAAGTGACGTTGTCTTTTACGAAGACGAACAAATGAGTACCGATATTTTAGTACAGATGATGCGAACAGTATCTGTACCTCAAGGAGATGAGCTTCTTTCTGTAGCCCAAGACCGTATGCTTCAAAAATCTTATCTCGAAAATCAGAGTATCAATATAGCACCTTTTGCTACAATAGTAACTATTGAAGATATAGCTGAAGCTATCGAAGGTATCGGTTATCCTTGTATTTTAAAAAGAAACCAGCAAGCACCATTTGATTTTGACTCGCAAGTTTTATATGGAGAAGAGGATATTGGAAAAGCTCGGAAATTACTTAATAAGGGGACCTGTGTTTTAGAGGCCTGGATACCTGCTGAAAGAGAATGTACACTCACAGCAGTCAAAGATTCTGGAGGGACAATTCACTTTTATCCTGTTACAGAGACCTTTCATAGAGATGGGAAACTTTCCCAAACAATTACTCCGGCAAGAATCGAAGAAGAAATGGAAAGAGAAATGCAGGCAGTTATTAAACGAGTCGGCGAAGGGTTGACCTTTAGAGGAGTTTTTGGAGTAGAAGTATTTGTAGCTTCGACAGGAACCATTTACGTCAATGAAGTGCTGGCATTTCCTCATATGGCAGCTGCATATTCTCTGCACACAACAAATATTTCTCAATATGAAATGCAAGTGCGCGCTTTATGTGGCTGGCCCCTTCCCAAGATAGAGTTGAAGGGTCAGACGCTTCTTGTACCGTTTACGAAGAAGCAACAAGGAAAAGTACTCATCCGCCTCCAAAAGAATCCAAATTGGTTTATTCAATTTTATCCAGACAAAGAAAATACAGGTGCATGGACAGGACATTTTGCAATTCAAACTTCTAAAGTGGAAGAAACGCTGAAAATTATAGCTGACATGGATTTATGGAAAGAATAGAAACGAGAAAAATGGGAGTGGAACAAATGGAGAAACAAGCCAAAATGAAAGCGATCAGTACTATGCTCATTTTTGGATCGATCGGTTTGTTTGTCCGTTACATTCCGTTGTCTTCTTTAGACATTGCTTTTTACCGTGCCTTTATAGGCGCACTTTTTATTGGGATCTATTCACTCGTAAGAAAACAAAGTTTTTCCTTTCAACAGATAAAGGCTAATAGAATGCCTTTGCTCGTTTCTGGGACAGCTTTAGGATTGAATTGGGTATTCCTCTTCAAGGCGTTTCAAACCACGACCATTGCTGCCGCTACACTTAGTTACTATACAGCACCAATTTGGGTAGCGCTTTTGGCCCCAGTGTTTTTAAAAGAATCCGTATCAAAGTACAATAGAATAGCTACCGCACTCGCATTATTCGGCGTATTCCTGTTATCCAATGGGAACATTCAGTGGGGTGGTTTTTCAGAAGACACACTGGGAATTGGTTATGGCTTGTTGGCGGCTTTATTTTATACAATGGTGATGTTGGCAAATAAATTTTTGAAAGATATTGACAATACTAGCCGAACAGTTAGTCAATTAGGATTATCAGCCATCGTGTTACTTCCTTTCGTATTGGGTAGTGGGAACGAATGGTTCGTAAATCTAAGTGGACTAACCATGGTGGAAGTCCTTCTGCTAGTAAGTGTAGGAGTCATTCATACAGGAGTAGCCTATGCTTTATATTTCTCGGCTTTGAAAGAATTAAAAGCACAAACAGTGGCTGTGTTAAGCTATATCGACCCATTGGCTGCGGTAGGCTTAGCGTTTCTCGTTTTGGGTGAGCACTTATCCCTTCTTCAAATGTTTGGAGGAGCTTGTATTTTAGCAAGTACGATGATAAGTGAGAACATATTCATTCAGAAAAAAATTTTGCATAATCAAAAAAAGAATGAAGTATAGATATATTAAAAATAAGCGGTAAGAGGGATGGCACTCTTTTGCTGTTTTTTTTATGGAAATTGGGGGAAGAACAGTTTGTCGAAGAGTAGGAGATTAGAGTCAAAAGCTTATCAGTTTATTCGTGAAAAGATCGAAGGGCAGCGTTGGGCCCAAGATACCCACTTACGAGAGGAAGAAATTGCCTCTTATTTGAATATGAGCCGTACACCTGTGCGAAAAGCCTTGCATAAATTAGCTGCAGAAAATATGGTGGAAATGATTCCTTATAAAGGAGCAGTCGTATTAGAAAAAAGTTTGAGCGTGCATGAATTTCAAGAGCGACTCGGTTTTCTTGAATTAATGTTGACCCATTACTTGCATAAATTACAAGTCAATGAATCAACGATGGAATGGTCAATTTTGAAAAAACAAGTGCAGGATTTGGAAGCTTTAGAAAAAGGAGAGAATGCCTTCTTTGAGGAAGAAGAGTTTCACTTTTGGTATACGTTTCTTTCGTTAGCAGATAATGAATACAATAAACTACTCATACTCAAAACGCTTCGGGAAATCACATCAGAAAAGAGTGGCGTTTTTGAAGATATGCAACAGAGTCGCTCTCAAAAAACCAAACACCTAAAACAGTTAGTCTTGTATATACAAGAACAAAACTATCCTTACGCACGGAGAGAAATCCGAATCCTTCTCAATCAATTAAATTTGAATGTGATTCAAGGTTAAGACAAAGAGAAATGTGGAAAGCCGCGCTTCTTTTCGGTATAATTAAAAGATGTGAGAAATCGAGAAAGGATGAAAGAAGTGGGACAACAGAACACGATCGTCAAGGGAATGAATCCAAAACAAAAAGAGGCGGTCTTGCATACAGAAGGACCGCTCTTAATAATGGCTGGTGCAGGAAGTGGGAAAACCCGTGTGTTGACTCATCGGATTGCTTATTTAATAAAAGAAAAAGCAGTAAATCCGTGGAATATCTTGGCCATCACATTTACAAATAAAGCTGCAAATGAAATGAAAGAACGCGTCGCTCAGCTAGTAGAAAATGGGGGTCGAGATGTTTGGGTATCTACTTTTCACTCTATGTGTGTTCGCATTTTACGAAGAGATGCAGATCAAATAGGGTATAATCGTGCATTTACTATTAGTGACCCTGGTGAACAACGGACGTTAATGAAAAGAATTCTAAAAAAACTAAATATCGATCCAAAAAAATACAATCCGAAAGCAATTTTGGGAGAAATCAGTCAGGCAAAAAATGAGTTGAAGACGGAAGAAGATTATCGTAAAGAAGCGAGCTCGTTTTTTCAACGAATTGTTGCGGATTGTTACGACGAGTACCAAAAGGAGTTGCGGAGAAGTGAGGCCGTTGATTTCGACGATTTGATCATGCTAACAGTACGGTTATTCAAAGAGAGTCCAGAAACCTTACAGTACTATCAGCATAAATTTCAATATATTCATGTGGATGAATACCAAGATACAAATCACGCCCAATATCAGCTAGTTCAATATTTAGCTGCGCGGTTTAAAAATCTGTGTGTCGTTGGTGACGCAGATCAAAGTATTTATGGTTGGCGCGGAGCCGATATGGAAAATATCTTGAATTTTGAGAAAGATTATGCAGAAGCGAAAGTCGTTTTCTTAGAACAAAATTATCGTTCAACTCAAAAAATACTAAGTGCTGCCAATGATGTGATCCAACGAAATACCAATCGGAAAAAGAAAGCCTTATGGACTGAGAATACAGAAGGCGAAAAAATCACTTATTATCGTGCACAATCTGAGAATGATGAAAGTCGGTTTGTGGTCTCGAAAATTAAGGAAGAGATGGGAAACGATCCTTCCTTAAGCTTCAATGATTTTGCTGTATTATATCGCACAAATGCACAATCACGAATTGTTGAAGAAACGTTTGTCAAATCCTCGATCCCTTACCGTATGATAGGGGGGCATAAATTCTACGACCGGAAAGAAATAAAAGACATATTAGCTTATTTATCGCTGATTGTTAACCCTGCTGACAATTTAAGCTTCAATCGTGTTGTAAATGTTCCAAAAAGAGGGATCGGTCCAGGAACGTTGATTAAATTAACAGATTCAGCTGAACTCATGGGCGGTTCTCTATATGAAGCAGCCATTAATGTGGCTGTCACACCTATTGGAGGAAAAGCAGCCCGCTCTTTAGAAAGTTTTGCATTTATGCTGAGAGATTTTCGTGAGATGACGGAATATCTATCTGTGACAGAATTGACAGAAGAAGTGCTTAAGCGTTCAGGATATATAGATGCTTTGAAAGCGGAAAAAACACTAGAAGCAGATTCGAGATTGGAAAATATTGAAGAACTCTTAACAGTAACGAAACAGTTCGACGATGAGAGAGAACAGAGTGAAGAAGAAAACACACTGATCAATTTCTTAACCGATTTAGCATTATTATCTGATATTGGTACTGTTGAAGAAGAGAAAAGTGAAGTAACCATGATGACGTTGCATGCTGCAAAAGGATTAGAATTCCCAATAGTATTTTTAGTGGGAATGGAAGAGGGGATCTTTCCTCTTTCCCGCGCAGCAATGGATGAAAATGAACTTGAGGAAGAAAGACGGCTTGCATATGTAGGAATTACACGAGCTGAAAGGAAATTATATTTGACAAATGCATTTTCTAGAGTATTATATGGAAAAATGCAAGCCAATCGTCCTTCTCGCTTTGTTGAAGAAATCAAAGGAGAAAATATTGAGATGGACAAAGGGCAACCGGTCGGGACTTTAGATCGGGGAATGCCGTTTTCCAAAAACAACAAGTATGCAGCTGATCGTGCTGTTAGCACAACCTATACACCGACGGGAGCCATTGGAGCTGAAAAAGTTGGA
Organism: Lacticigenium naphthae DSM 19658; assembly: GCF_000425865.1. Classification (GTDB taxonomy): domain Bacteria; phylum Bacillota; class Bacilli; order Lactobacillales; family Carnobacteriaceae_A; genus Lacticigenium; species Lacticigenium naphthae. Next base: position 510,721 of record NZ_AUEG01000001.1, on the reverse strand, counting down.
TGGAACGTCGGAGATAAAGCAATTCATAAAAAATGGGGAAAAGGGACCGTCGTAAAAGTGACAGGCGATAAAGAAGACTTACAAGTAGATGTAGCCTTCCCAGATATCGGTATCAAGAGGTTGCTAGCCGCCTTTGCACCCATTGAAAAAGAAGCGAAGTAAAGGAGTAAAGTTATGGCCGAATCAATTAGTTTTGAAGAAGCAAAACAACGGGTAGAAGAATTAACTGATCAGTTGAATGAATACAGTTATCAGTATTATGTGCTAGATAACCCGACAATTTCAGACTCGGAATACGATACTCTATACCAAGAATTAGTTGGATTAGAAGAAACCTACCCGAGATTAGTGCAATCTGATTCTCCTACTCAACGGGTAGGAGGGCCGGCATTAGCTGGTTTTGAGAAAGTGACTCATGATCAACAGATGTTGAGTTTAGATAACGCCTTTAGTTTGGATGAGTTAAAAGCATTTGATGAGCGAATCAAGCGACTGACGAATCATTCTTTTCATTATATATGTGAATTGAAAATTGATGGATTAGCTATATCTTTACGTTATGAAAACGGGAAATATATTCAAGCAGCTACTCGAGGGGACGGTACAACTGGTGAAAATGTGACTCCAAATGTGCGTGCGATCAAAGCTGTGCCTCTTAAGCTTCAAGAACCAGTAAACTTGGAAGCTCGAGGAGAAATATATATGCCTAAAGCATCATTCAAGAAACTAAATGAAGAACGAGATGAAAGTGGGGAGGCAGTCTTTGCCAATCCACGAAATGCTGCTGCTGGAACACTTAGGAACCTGGATCCTAAGATAACAGCTCAAAGAAATTTAAATATTTTTCTGTATTCATTACCTGTAATCGAAGGAGAAACCATTGATGCACAGAGCGAGGCGTTGAATCGAATGGAACAGTTAGGATTGAAAACTAATCCTGAGAAGAAAATATTCCAATCGATTGAAGAAGTCTGGGATTTTATTAAAGAGATTCAAGAAAAAAGAAATGATTTAGCCTATGAAATCGACGGAGTTGTCATAAAAGTAGACGAGCTATCCGTACAAGATGAAATAGGTTACACAGTAAAAGCGCCTAGATGGGCAATTGCATATAAATTCCCCGCAGAAGAGGCAAAAACGACCATACGTGGGATTGAATGGTCTGTAGGGCGAACGGGGACTGTCACACCGACAGCGGTCATGGACCCCGTTCATTTAGCAGGAACGACGGTACAGCGTGCTAGCTTACACAATGTAGATTTGATTAAAGAAAAAGATATCCGCTTAAACGATAAAGTCTTTATTCATAAAGCTGGAGATATCATACCAGAAGTTATTCGAGTAGATTTTTCAGAAAGACCAGCTGAAAGTAGCCCGTATCCTATTCCTACACATTGTCCGGCGTGCAATAGTGAACTTGTCCATTTAGAAGACGAAGTAGCGTTGAGATGTATGAATCCAAAATGTCCGGCTCAAGCAGCTGAAAAATTAGTTCATTTTGTTTCGCGAAATGCAATGAACATTGATGGGTTTGGAGAGAAATTAGCTCTTCAAGTATATGAAAAAGAATTAGTACAAGATGTCGCAGATATATACGGCTTGACGAAAGAACAATTAATGCAATTAGATAAAATAGCAGAAAAATCAGCTGCTAAATTGGTAGAAGCAGTGGAAGATAGCAAGAAGCAATCATTAGAGCGACTGTTATTTGGTTTAGGAATTCGACATGTTGGTTCAAAAGCTGCTCGTATACTTGCAGAACGATTTGAAACTATGGAAAATCTACAAACGGCATCCAAAGAAGAACTCATTGCAATTGAAGGACTAGGAGATACGATTGCTGAAAGCATCCTTGCCTTTTTTGAATTAGAAGAGGCTCAACAATTGATACGTAAACTGCAAGCATACAATTTGAATATGGCATACACAGGACCCAAGTTTTCAGAAGAAAAAGCTGAAGATACATTTTTTAATGGAAAAACAATTGTATTAACAGGAAAACTGGAACACTTCAGCCGACCGGAATTAAAAGAAAGACTGATTTTACTTGGAGCAAAAGTAACTGGCAGTGTATCAACAAAAACAGATATACTCATCGCAGGAGAAGATGCGGGAAGCAAAATGAAAAAAGCACAAGAATTGGCTATTCATATTATGAATGAGGAAGAATTACTGGATGAATTAGACAGAAAGGGTTAGTCTACGTGAAAATAATCAAACAAGTTTTGTTGCTTGGAGGAATGGCACTTTTAGTAGCGGGATGTAGTCCAGAAGTTGTGGAGGACGATCAAACTGCAGATGGGTCCCAATCTCCAACAGAAGAAGGAACAGTTAGTCAGCAAACCGAAGCCATTCAAACGCAATTAAGGAATGATTACTATAGACCTCTGCTAACAGATGGGACTTATCAACCCAGCCAGTCAAGAGGCATTACACAAAATCTTCATTCTACTGTTAATTTAAAGTATTTTGAATCAGGATTATTTGATTTAGCCCGGGAAGAATTTGATACAGAAACTCATTACTTCCAAGAAGGGCAATATATTGATTCTAATGTTGTCACAGCTTGGTTGAGTAGAGAAAATCCTGAGTTAGAAGAAGGAGAAATTCAGGGACTAAATCCAATTGCGGATGAAAGTGAAAAACCAGATGAGCGAAATCCAATTTATTTGCAAAGTATTTTGGAACACAATTTTTACCAGCAAACTACAGAAGGGTATCAATTGAGCGGGATGACTATTGGATTAGCACTCAATAGTGTGGATTACTATCGGACGGAAATTGGAGGACCTGTTCTTGAAACGAAAATAGACAGAGAGACACTTATCTCCCAAGGACAAGCAATGGGTAATGAAATTGTCAGGCAGCTTCGAGAAATGGACGGGCTTTCAACAATTCCCATTGTCATCGGGTTTTATGAACAATCGACCAGAGATGATATTGCAGGTGGAGTCTACTTCCAGCAAGGAATGAGTCAAAACGGCGAAAAAACTATTTCGAATTGGAAGAATTTAAATCACGATCGTAAGGTATTTCCATTAGAAGGTTCAGAAAGCAATGAAGGGAATAGTTTTGCTAATTTCAAATCAGAAGTCGAAACATTTTTCCCGAATCTTAGTGGGGTAACCGGCATAGCTTCTTATACTGATGATGTGATGATGCATTTGAAAATAGGAATCACTACTCAATTTTATAGTCAAGGTGAAATGATTGCGTTCACCCAATTTGTCAATGAAATGGCAGACACGTATTTACCACCTAATATTCCAATTGAAATAACCATCGATTCAATGTTAGGTACCGAAGCTGTTTTGTACCGTGAAGCAGGAGGAAATTCATTTGAAGGTCACATTTTATATTAAGTAATCGAATTGGAGAGAAGGGGTAAACTATGAATATTGATGAACAATCGATCAAACATGTAGCGAAATTAGCGAAATTGAGTTTTAAAGAAAATGAAGTCCGCCAGTTTACGGAAAAAATGGGTAGCATCATTGAAATGGTAGAAGAATTAAATGAATTGGATACGACGGATGTACCGGGTACGTATCATGGGATCACCATTGACAGTGTGATGAGAGATGATGTAGCTCAACAAGGAACAGACAGAGAATTGTTATTTAAAAATGTTAAAACTGCCAAAGATGGAATGATCGAAGTTCCAGAAATGTTAGATAATGGAGGGGAGGGTGCCTGATGAACCTATTTGATTATACTTTAGAAGAATTGCATCGAATGTTAGTGAATAAGGAAATCACAGCTGAAACATTAATGGAAAAAACATTTTTACGTATTGAAGAAACAGAAGAACAAATCGGTGCGTTTTTGACGTTAACTAAAGACAAAGCTTTAGAAAAAGCTAGAGCCATAGATAAACAAGGCATCGATCCAACAAATGTCTTGTCAGGAATCCCCATTGGTATCAAAGACAACATCATTACTGAAGGAGTCCGAACCACTGCAGCAAGCAAAATGCTTGAAGACTTTATTCCTGTGTATAATGCTACAGTTATGGAAAAGGTTGAAGCAGCTGGAATGATTCCCGTTGGTAAAATGAACATGGATGAATTTGCTATGGGCGGAAGTACAGAAAACTCGGCCTTCCAAATCACACGGAATCCGTGGAATTTAAATAAAGTCCCAGGCGGTTCTTCTGGCGGATCTGCTGCAACTGTTGCTGCAGGTCAGGTTCCTGTTTCTTTAGGTTCCGATACTGGTGGTTCCATTCGAGAACCAGCTGCATTTACCGGTTTAGTAGGAATGAAACCGACATATGGTCGGGTATCACGTTATGGTCTGATTGCTTTCGGATCAAGCTTTGATCAAATTGGACCCTTTACAAAAACGGTAAAAGATAATGCATTAGTATTGAATGCAATCAGTGGACAAGATAAAAAAGATTCTACAAGTTATGCAGAAGAGAATGTTGACTTCACTGAGATGCTCGAAAAAGGTGTCAAAGGTATGCGCATTGGGGTACCAAAGGAATATATGGTAGAAGAAGGGACCGAAGAGGGTGTTCTAAAAGCTGTGAAAGAGGCGATCGACACTTTCAAAAAAATGGGAGCGATCGTTGAAGAAGTCAGCTTACCTCATTCAAAATATGGTATTCCAGCTTATTACATTATCGCTTCTTCAGAAGCTTCAAGTAACCTACAACGATTTGATGGTGTACGTTATGGTTTTCGAACTGAGAACGCACGCACACTTGAAGAGTTGTACGTAAATACCCGCTCGGAAGGTTTCGGTATGGAGGTAAAGCGGAGAATCATGCTCGGTACATTTTCCTTAAGTGCTGGCTTTTATGATGCACACTTTAAAAAGGCTGCACAAGCCCGCACATTGATCCGTAGAGATTTTGATAAAGTGTTCCAAGAGTACGATTTGATTTTAGGCCCTACAACGACGACTACTGCGTTTGACATTGGAGGCAAAATCGAGGATCCGCTCGCAATGTACTTATCTGATATTTTAACTGTGCCAGTGAATTTAGCAGGGGTACCGTCCATCTCAATACCATGTGGATTTTCAAATGAGTTGCCAGTCGGGATGCAATTAATCGGGAAACATTTTGATGAAAAAACGATTTATCAAGCTGCTTATGCCTTTGAGCAAGCAACTGATTTCCATAAGAAACAACCAACTTTTGAAGGAGGAGTAAAATAATGAATTTTGAGACAGTTATCGGCTTAGAAGTTCACGTAGAATTAAAAACCGAATCAAAAATGTTTTCTCCTTCTCCAGCACATTTTGGGGCTGAACCGAACACAAATACTAATGTGATCGACTGGGGATATCCAGGAGTTCTACCTGTTGTAAATAAACGTGCAATTGAATTCGGAATGGGAGCGGCATTAGCCCTGAACTGCGAAATCACGCAAGAGACAAAATTTGATCGCAAAAATTACTTTTATCCAGATAATCCAAAAGCATATCAAATTTCTCAATTTGATCGTCCGTTGGGTACGAGTGGATTTATTGAAATAGAAGTAGAGGGACAATTAAAAAATATACGTGTAGAGCGTGTCCATTTGGAAGAAGATGCAGGAAAAAACATGCATGGTGAAACGGGATTTTCTTATGTAGACCTAAATAGGCAAGGGACTCCTTTGATCGAGATCGTTTCCGAAGCGGATATGCGTTCTCCAGAAGAAGCTTATGCCTATTTAGAAACAGTAAAACAAATCATTCAATATACTGGTGTGTCTGATGTGAAAATGGAAGAAGGATCGATGCGTTGCGATGCAAATATTTCCATTCGTCCGATAGGTCAAGAAGAATTTGGAACAAAAACAGAGTTGAAGAATCTGAATTCCTTTAACAATGTCCGTAAAGGGATTGCATATGAAATGCAAAGACAAGAAAAAATTCTGTTAGCTGGTGGAGAAATCCAACAAGAAACAAGACGTTATGATGATACTACAGGTCAGACTGTCTTGATGCGTGTTAAAGAAGGATCGAGCGACTATCGTTATTTCCCTGAACCAGATATTCCACCACTGAGTATCTCTGATGAGTGGGTGGAAAAAGTTCGTACTTCCATCCCGGAAATGCCTAAAGAAAGACAGATTCGGTATAGTCAAGAATTTGGTATTCCAGTGTACGATGCTGAAGTATTGACAGCTACGAAAGAATTTTCAGATTTCTTTGAAGAAACAGTTGAAAAAGGGGCAGATCCTAAACAAGCTTCAAACTGGTTAATGGGAGAAGTATCTGGATATTTGAATAGTGAACATGTGGAATTACATGATACGAATTTAACACCGACAAATTTAGCAGATATGATTCTGTTAATAGAAGATGGAACGATCAGTTCTAAAATAGCAAAAAAAGTATTCAGAGAATTAATTATCAATGGTGGAAATGCTAAAGAATTGATTCATGAAAAAGGTTGGGTCCAATTAAGTGATCCCGCAAAATTGTTGCCTATTATTTCAACGATATTAGATAACAATCCGCAGTCGATTGAAGATTTTAAAAATGGACGTGATCGTGCGATCGGCTTCTTAGTTGGCCAAGTAATGAAACAAACCCATGGTCAAGCAAACCCAGGGGTAGTCAATAAGTTATTGAATCAGGAATTAATCAAACGGTAAAGAACGAAAAGAGGACAAAACATGACTAAACGAGCTCGTGTAATTTATAATCCAGTATCAGGTAGAGAGTTGATCAAAAAAGCTTTGCCAGATATTCTCCGTGTATATGAGAAAGCCGGGTATGAAACAAGTGCATTTTGTACTGAACCGGAACCTTTTTCAGCAAAAAAAGAAGCCAGACGTGCCGCCTTAGCTGGATTTGATTTAGTAGTGGCTGCTGGGGGAGATGGAACCATCAATGAAGTAGTAGATGGAATATCTGAATTAGAAAGAAGACCCAAAATGGCTATTATCCCCGCGGGGACTACAAATGATTATGCGCGGGCTCTTCATATTCCTCGCCATGATTTTGTAAAAGCTGCTGAAGTGATTTATAAAGATCAAACGGTGAAAATGGACATTGGGAAAGTCAAAACAAAACAGCAAGAAAGACATATGGTCAATATCGGAGCGGCTGGTTATTTAACGGAGGTAACGTATGAAGTGCCGGCCAATATGAAAGCCATTTTTGGAAATTTAGCTTACTTTGTAAAAGGTGCTGAAATGCTCCCGCGTATCCGCCCAGTCTATTTAAATTTAGAATATGAAGGTGGAGTCTACCAGGGGAAAGCTTCGATGTTTTTTGCGGCTTTGACGAATTCAGTGGGAGGATTTGAAGAAATTGCTCCCGACAAAGTCTTCGGTGATGGAAAATTCACACTGATTATTGTAAAAACCAGTAATCTATTAGAAATATTACGCTTAGTCACCCACTTAATGAATGGGGGCAAACATGTCAATAGTTCTAAAATTCTGTATGTCAAAACGGATTATATCCGAGCAACTACTTTAGGTCCTAATCGTTTGATGATCAATGTTGACGGTGAATATGGAGGCGATGCGCCAGTTGAATTTATAGCCTTGCGTCAGCATGTCGAGATGGTAGCCGACACAGACAGCATGGAGATCGATATCGACCCAAGGGACTTGGATGCTGAGCTAAAAGAAGAAGCTTTCATCGAGCAGTTAAAACAATTAGAAGAGTCCGAACCAATGTCGCCTGATGATGTGGAGATAGATTCTACTTTAAACGAATAAAGATCACTTTCCCCTATTAATTTTTTGGAATAGTTGCCGATAAGAATAACGTGAGCTACATCTTATCGGTATTCCAAAAAAGAATAGGGGTTTATTATGCATAATCAAGATGTTGAACAAATGAAACGAGTGGATCGGTTTAATTTATCTTTAGCTTTTGGTATTTTGGTTATTCTTTTTGCACAATCGGCAATTAATTATTCTCTTGGTTACGCTCTTTTTATCGGTGGGACAAGTCTAGCCTTTATACTTGTGGCGGTAGTATTGTATTTCCTACCGTTTCCTCGATCAGTAAAAAGTTATTATATTGGATCAGTTGCTACCTTTATTGGATTAGTTGTATCCCATTCAATGAATGGAGAGCCACGATTATTTCTCGTTCATTTTATTTCTTTATTGATGACCGGGCTCTATTTCAATAAGAACTTACTCAAATGGTATCTATTGTCGACAAACAGTCTGTTTGCTCTCCTATTTATTTTCTCGCCTACTAGTCTTTTGGAGTCAGGTTCAGCACAAGAATACATTTCATATTTATTTTTGTTTAACATTAGTGCTTTTGTCCTTTATTTTATTACAAAATGGGGGAACGAATATATCGACAAAGCTATTGAGAAAGAAAACCAAGCGAATGAGACTACGGCCCAGTTAGAACATGTATTCAATCTTATACAAAAAAACACAAAAGATTTAAATTTTTCGATTACGGATACAGCTGGTCATCTAAAAAACACCAAGGAAATCAGCCAGCAAATGACTACGGCGGTTTCAGAAATTTCTTCAGGGATCAATGAGGAAGCAATCAGTATCCAAGACATTCATATACTCATTAAGGATGCCGGAGAAATTGCAGAAAATTCTCAGGAAAATTCTCAAAATATGGGTAAGGAAACAGAGTTGACGCATCAGGAAGTACAGAAAAATTTGGTGAAATTTAAAGAATTGAGTCAAAAGATGAATGAAGTACAACAATCGATGCAGCTCACGAAGAGAACTGTTGAAAGTTTAGATAGCAGTATGGAAAATGTAAATCAATTACTTTCGACTATCACCAGCATCTCAGATCAAACCAATTTATTGGCATTAAATGCGGCAATTGAGGCAGCGCGTGCTGGCGATGCCGGAAGAGGATTCGCTGTTGTTGCTGAAGAAGTCAGGAAATTAGCCGAAATGAGTAAAGAAAATGTTTCTTCAGCGCATACGATAGTGGAAGAGATAGGTAAACAATCGCAAGTAGCTATTGAAAAAGTTACAAAGGGATACGATTCGGTCTCGGAGAGTATGCAGCTTATGAGCAATGTAGACGACAGTCTAGAAGGGACATCCCATTCGTTTTCGACTGTAGCTAAATTGATCTATACTCAAGAGGAAAACAGCAAACAATTAGCAGGAAAGTTTGAAACCATCGAATATCAAACTGAAAATATCGCAAATATTTCTGAAGAGCATGCAGCTTCCATTGAGGAGATTCAAGCAACGATGGATGAGCAAAATGACAACATCATTCAGGTGGATGAATTAATGGAAAAAATACGCATAAGTAGTCAAAAATTGGAGAATAGTCTTCCTTCCAATGGATAAGATAATACACTGCATCGCAGAGAAAGAAATCCAATCACCTCTTTTTTGAAGGTTGGATTTCTTTTTCTTTGTGAATACTGTATGATAGAGGTAACCATAAATTAGGTTAAAGAGAGGAAATTGATTAATGAATAACACGATTTTACCAGTAGAAAAAAATGAGGACTATAAAGGTAACGTTATAGACTTGACCCATGAAGGATTAGGCGTTGTAAAAATAGATAACTATCCTATTTTTATTCAAGGAGCCTTACCAGAAGAAGTAGTCACTTTTAAAGTTGTAAAAGTAGGCAAATCATTTGCTTTTGGGAAACTGATCACGACGCATAAAAAAAGTCCACATAGAGTTGAATCAGCAGATCCGATTTATTTTCAAACTGGAACAATGCCGCTGCAACATCTGGAATATTCAGAACAATTAAAGTTCAAACAAAAACAAGTTCAAAACATCTTAGAAAAAACAGCTGAATTACCTGGAGAACTTGTTGAAGAAACCCTCGGAATGAAAAATCCACTAGGTTATCGGAATAAAGCACAAGTCCCTGTACGTAAGATGAAAGATAAACTAGAAACAGGATTTTATCGCAGAAATAGTCACGAACTCATTCCAATGGAAGATTTTAAAATCCAGGATCCGAAAATTGATGAAGCAATCATCATCATCCGAGATATTTTAAGACAACATGGCGTAAAACCATATGATGAAAAACGAAATATCGGTAATATTAAAAACATCATGGTCAGACGAGGATACCATACTGGAGAAATGATGATCGTCTTGGTAACACGGACAGCCAAATTATTCCCACTAAGTAAAATACTTCCTGCTATTCTAGAAGCACTTCCTGAAGTCGTCAGTATTATTCAAAATGTGAATCCAAAACGGACAAACAAAATTCTGGGTGAACAAGCAATCATTCTCCATGGAGAAGATTCTTATACTGACCATTTAATGGGATTCAAGTTTAAGATATCGCATCGTTCATTTTATCAAGTTAACCCGGCTCAAGCAGAAGTCTTGTACCAAAAAGTATTAGACTATGCAGGATTGACTGGTGGAGAAACAGTTATTGATGCTTATTGTGGTATTGGTACAATTTCCCTATCATTAGCTAAAAAAGCAAAGCATGTTTATGGAATTGAAATTGTTGCAGAAGCTATAGAAGATGCTAAAAAGAATGCAGAATTAAATGAAGTAGAAAATGTAACCTATCAAAAGGGTTCCGCAGAAGAAGTGATGCTCGAGTGGAGTAAAGAAGGAAAATCAGCAGATTTAGTCGTTGTCGATCCTCCGCGTAAAGGGTTGGATCCACAGTTCATTGAATCTACATTGGCTTTGAAACCTGAAAAATTCATTTATGTAAGTTGTAACCCAGCTACATTAGCACGCGACTTGAAATATTTAGTCGAAGGCGGCTATACAGTTGAAAAAGTACAACCAGTAGATATGTTCCCACAAACAACACACGTTGAGACGGTAGTATTGATGTCAAGGGTAGAGAAGTAAGAGTGTAGAAATGTGAGTAAATAAGCACTTTCCGTGATTTGAGATCTGGCTTTATACCAGAAGGATAATCACGGTTTTTTGTTTTGTGGGAACTTATCCAAGATAGGCATGTTAGATAATTAAGAAGATGATATGGATATTGACGTGGTGAGTTGATACGATTGCTGGCAAAAACGTGGTGAGTTGACAAGATTGCTGTTAAAACTACAGTTCAAAGTAACAGCATGATCAATAGCGATTCAACGGTTTAGCAGAGTAAACTTTGATTTTATAAGAAGTATTATAAATCAGCTTAATTATAAAGAGAATATATGATACAATAGAGTGTATATAATATACTCTAAAAGATACTTTTAGTTCCGGGAGGGATAAAAATGGCTTTTTCTTATAATAAACTTTGGAAAATACTCATCGATAAGAATATGAACAAAACTGCACTGCGAGATGCGGTTGAAATTACTCCATCAACGTTAGCTCGCCTAAGCAAGAATCAAAATGTAACTATGGAAGTTTTAGGAAAAATTTGTGAAGAGTTTCACTGTGATATTGGCGATATAGTTGAATATGTTCATAACGAAAATAGTAAAGCGGAAAAGAGGTAGAGGGATGATTAAAGATCAATTAACCAAAAACAATACAGTTGGACCTAACACAAGAGAGATTGAAAAATTAAGAAAAGTATTTCCTCATTATTTCGATAAAAATGGGGATTTTATGATTGATCGATTGAAGGAACTATTATCTAGTACAGATGTTGAAATGAGGAAAGAGGGATATGAACTTAAATTTCTAGGAAAGAGCTATGCTAAATTATTGACTTCTACTGAGACAAAGACAGTGCTTACACCTATTATCGAGCATAACACAAAGGGAATTAATGCCGAAAGTAAGAATGTTTATATGGTCGGAGATAACATTGATGCTATAAAACATTTGTTGAAGTCTTATTCCAATGAAGTGGATTGTATATACATTGATCCACCTTATAATACCGGCAAGAAAGATTTCGTTTACCCTGATACTTTTGAGTTTACCAAAGAGAGTTTAGCTAAATCTGCTGGAATCGAAGAAGATGAAGCAGAAAGAATTTTGAATATGGCGGGAAAAAGTACCCATTCTGCTTGGCTTACATTTATGTATCCTAGACTTCTTCTAGCCCGTGACTTGTTAAAGGATGAGGGCGTTATTTTCATTTCAATAGATGAAAATGAGCATTGCAATTTGAAGTTGATTTGTGACGAAGTGTTTGGTGAAGAAAACTTTGCGGGTGAGATCATTTGGAAGAATAGCAGTAAGAATGATCAATCTTACATCTCTATGCAACACGAGTATATAATAGCTTTTGTGAAAAATAAATCGATGAACAGTGGTGAATGGACAGAAAAAAAAGAAGGATTGGAAGAAATTTTTAAAGCCTTTGAAGGGTTTAGACAGAAACATGGAGACGACTGGGAAGCAATACATAAGGAGGCTCTTGAGTGGTATAAGCAGTTTCCTGAATCAAATCCTATTTATTCGAGTAAACATTATTCATGGATGGATGAAAGAGGTGTATATTTTCCAGCAGATATTTCTGGCCCTAACTATGGGCAATACAGGTATGACGTAACTCATCCTAATACTGGAGGAATTTGTAAGGAGCCTGCGAGTGGGTGGAGATATCCAGAAGAAACGATGAAACAAAGAGTAAAAGACAATTTAATTCATTTTGGGAAAGATGAGACAACTATTCCTAATAATAAAACGTATCTTGTAGATACACAGTTTCAAAGTCTAACAAGTATCAAGTACAAGGATGGTAGGGTAGCCTCTAACCAATTAAATGATTTATTAGGCGGAAAGTATTTTACTAATCCTAAAGACGTTGACCTGTTATGTTTACTATTTAAAGCTATTGGGTTAGATAAAAACTCACTTATTATAGATTTTTTCTCTGGATCTGCATCAACAGCACATGCTGTTATGCAAATGAATGCCGAAGACAATGGGAAAAGAAAATTTATTATGGTTCAGTTACCTGAAGCCATAGAAGAAAATAAACCAGCATACCAAGCAGGTTACCGTACAATAGATGAAATTGGCAGGGATAGAATTGAGAAGGCAGCAGAAAAAATCAAAACCAATACCAACGCGGGGATTGATTATGGATATAAGCTTTATAAATTAAACACTCCAGAACAAAAAACACTTGATAAGATAGTGGATTTTAATCCTGTTGAGGAGTTAGTTTTAGGAGATATGATAGATATTTTTTCATTTGATAACATTCCAGGAAAAGAAACCATTCTATCTACATGGTTAAACGAAGATGGATATGGGCTATGTTCAAAAGCTGAGAAGATAAAGCTAAAGACATATGAAGCTGATTTGCATGATGGTTCATTGTACATTATTGAAGAAGGAATCACTTCTGAAGATATTATGGAGTTAATCAAAAAAATTGAGAACAATGAACTGATGATTTCAAGAGTAGTTGTTTATCCTTACTCTTTGCCATTCAATCAGTCTCATGAGCTAAAAAAGAACATAGCAAATTTAAGACAAAACAAAAATATTACAGTGATTGAGAGGTATTGATATGCAAATACAATTAAAACATCTGCCTCATCAAACTGATGCTATCAATGCAATATGCAAAGTGCTGGAAGATGTTCGAATTTCTAGCACTAATGCCATACATCAAAATCCTATTATTGATATTCAGGATGAGGCTATTTCAAGAAATATTTCAGAAATTTGGAATGGTGACGTAGAGGACCTTAATCCTATCCCTAAAAGTATGCAAAGAACAGTAGAGGATGGCATTCTTGGTATTGATGCTAAATTAGAAACTGGTACCGGTAAAACTTATGTATACACAAGGTTAATGTATGAATTAAATAGGCAGTATGGGTTTAATAAGTTTATCCTACTTGTACCATCGACACCGATCAAAGAAGGAACAAAGAATTTTATTGAAGCAAACTACTCGAAAATCCATTTTGCTGACATTTATCCAAATGTGTCATTAAAACTTCAAGTGTTAAATGCTCAAAAGAATAAATCATCAGGAAGAAAGATGTTTCCAAGTGCAATCGCTGAATATGCAAGAGGTACTAGATTAGAGAAAAACCGGGTACATGTATTACTTACAACCGATAAAATGCTACTATCAAAGGCAACGATGGAAAAAGATGATTATGATCAAACTTTATTGGGTGAATTTACGCAGCCATATAAAGCACTAGAAGAAACTCGTCCTATCGTTATTATTGATGAACCGCATAGATTTAAAAGGGAGAATAAAGCTTATCAATGCTTAATAGATAAGATTAAACCACAGTGTGTCATTAGATTTGGTGCTACTTTTCCTTATGTAGGAAAAAGTGAGGAAAAAGATTATAACAATTTGGTTTACAATTTAGGTGCATGTGAAGCTTTCAATGATCAGCTAGTAAAAGGAGTAGCCGTTCAAACATTAGAAGATGCTGATGCTGATGATGTGAATATTAAATTGATGCAAGTGTCTCATAGGCCTAAATCATGCGTTTTTAGAAATGAGAAGACTAAAAAAACATTTGATTTAGTACCTGGAGATAGCTTAGGCATTATAGACGAGTCTTTTACAGGAATTAGTGTTGAAAGTATTGGTAAAAGTGACGATTGTGATATAAGTAATGGTATAACTCTTTCCAATGGTCATGTTATTGCAGTTGGAGACATTATCTATTCTTCAATATATGGAACAACCTATCAAGAACTAATGATGAAACAAGCTATAGATGCCCATTTTGTAAAAGAAAAAGAGAATTTTCTTAGGGGAAATAAAATTAAGACTCTGAGTTTGTTCTTTATCGATAGCATTTATTCATATCGAGGTTCTGATAATGATGGTAAATTAAGGATATCATTTGAAAAACTACTAACTCAAAAACTCCAGGAAGAATGTGCAAAGATTGATCAGTTAGATAAGAAATCATCAAGAATGCTCGAGTACAAAGAATATCTGGAAGCTTCATTAAAAGATATTAAAAAGACAAACGGAGGCTATTTCTCCGAAGATAACTCAAAAGCTGACGAAGATATTCAGGAAGAAGTTGATAAAATTCTTCGTGACAAAGAGTCGTTGATATCCTTTAAGAATGAAGAGGAACAATGGAATACGATGAGGTTTATTTTCTCTAAATGGACACTTAGAGAAGGTTGGGATAATCCGAATGTATTTACAATTGCTAAGCTGCGTTCAAGTGGGAGTGAGATTAGTAAATTACAAGAAGTCGGTAGAGGTCTAAGGTTACCAGTTGACGAATTTGGTAATCGAATATCCGGAGAACAGTTTTATTTAAATTATATTATCGACTTTACTGAGAAAAAGTTTGCGGAAAATCTTATTAATGAAATAAATGCAGATGTAAGAACCATAACTTCGATTCGTGGAGTTTTATCTAAAGTTGCGAAAGACCGAGGGGTCGATGAGAATGTTCTTTTCGCTGAATTGCTTATTGGTGGTTATGTAGACAAGGATCAGAACATTATTGAAGACAAACGTCTTGAAATGATGGACAAATACCCTGAGTTTAATACTGGACTACAACAAGGAAAAGTTATTGATGCAACCAAGAAAAAACTAGGAGAGGTTAAAATTAGAGAAGAGAGATTCTCTGAGATAAAGGAACTGTGGAGCAAAATCAATCAGAAATATTATCTAACATTAGATGATATCAATGATGAAGAGTTGGGAAATGCGGTGAAGTCAATTCTTGAAAATGACATCTTTGAAGAACAGCTTATACATGCGAAAGAAAAGCGGACGACAAAAGGTGAAGATGGTTTAGTTGAAATAAAGGAATCAACTGCTGGGTACCATGTAATTGATTCTTCTATGCCTTATGGAGAGTTTTTAAGACGGCTACAGTCAAATACGGGTATTCCTATGGAAATAATGCACAGTAATATTATCGAGTATAACTTGAAGCACCCTATTAATGCAAAGTTGTTCAATAAAACTAGCCTGCACAATTTTATCTCGAAATTCCAAGAATGGCTAGAATCTAGTTTTATGAAAAGATTTAGCTATAAAAAGCTGGAAGTAAGCACTACAGAAACTTCGTTAACGGATATTGACGGAAATGTTAAGAAGGCTATTCCACAAGGATCTGTTGGTATTATGCGCTCGGATAGCTTATCAGTTCCTGCGAAATTTCTCTATGAAAGCTTTGTATATGACTCACCCAAGGAACGTGAAACTATTGAAAATAGCGGGATTGATGAAGTCGTAGTCTTTGGGAAAATACCAAGAAGCAGTATTAGAGTGCCTTTATATTATGGAGGAACTACAAGCCCCGACTTTATGTATGTATTAAAGAAGCCGTCAGGAGAACATATTATTAATTTTATCGTAGAAACAAAAGATGTTAAAAAAGACAGTGGATTGAGAAATGACGAAAAAATGAGGATTCAATCTGCAAAGAAATTCTTCGAAACTTTAAAGGAAGATGGATTAAACGTATCATTTGAGAAGCAAATGAAAAAAGATGACATCGTAACCATGATAAGAAAATTAGTGAAATAGTTTGTGAGGAGAGAACATTGTATAATATCGTGGGGAAACAAGCTTCTAGAATAACACCTGTCACTTTTGATTGAATTAATTACTTTATAACTATAGGATCTATCATCTGAATTGAAGAGCATTTTTTCTAAGATGATAGATCCTATTATGTCATAATACGATTAAATCAGTTAGTTGTATTATTATCTGAGTAGTGGTGAATCGCAATGTAAATAATAACTTTTGAGAGGCATTATGGCTTTTCTTTTTGACGGACTGTCTCCATGATATCTTCCAACTTACAATCCATAGCCTCGCATATCTTAAGCAGGACATCAGTAGTGATATTATCTCCTTTACCAAGCTTTGCTATGGATGCAGAGCTTATCCCGGTGGCATTCTTTAAATCTTGTTTGTTCATATTTTTATCAATTAACATTTTCCAGAGTTTGTTGTAGCTAATCTTGAGCATTGTGCCATCTCCCTTATCGGATTCTCATCCTAATTACTATATACATCATGTAAAAAACCATAACGGCTTTCTTTATACTTGCTTTTATACTTGTCTTGAGTAAATTCTATGACCTTCGCCCCACTTGCTTCATAATCCAATTCTGGAAGATCCTTTGTGTTTTCTACAACTATCATCTGTCCTTCGGATTGATTGTCAATAAAGTATTGGAATAACGCGGTTCTCATACTATTAGGAGCATTATCATCAACACCTTGATCTAAACCTAATAAAGGTGTATCTACTACAAAAAGCCCTGGCTTATAAACAGCATCTTCTTGTAAATACTGCCTGAAAGTTAATCCTACAATGGTATTTATAAAAGCCCAATAACCTTTACCGTGACTATCTTCTTTTGCATAGCCGTTTATTTCTAAATCAAATGTACCCATATTGAAATGGGCTGTATTCAAATTCTCATATTTACAGTCAACTAAAATTGAATAAGCTATTTCATCTATGCGTGTATTGAAATCAACAGGATAATGTTCTTTTGGTTTGAATTTTAGTTTGTCTGAACTATCACTTTCTTGTTTTTGTAACTCCACAATCCAGTCTTGAGAAACACTTTGCAGTACAGCCGATTCTTGTTGCAATTGTACATAAGAGCGATATTGTTGTATTCCTTCTCTTAGTTTATTGGATTGTGGAGTAAGCTCGGTTTCGATTAATTTTTCAATGTCAGATCTTTGGCTTTCAAGATGATTAATTTTTCCACGAACTTCATTTAAAGATGTAATGACATCTTTTTCGCTCTCTGACAAGCCTTGCAATTGTGTAATAATACGATTAAGTTCAGCTTTTGATGCCTCAATATAAGACTTTCTCTCTGTTGGACGTATATTACCCTCACAAAAAGGACATTTTTTATTCTCACCAACAGAGTGTAAGTGTACCTCTCCATCCACAATAAATGAAAGTCTTTTAATATCAGCTGTATATTGACTTTTCAGTGACTGAAAGTGAGAATGAGTAACTTGGTTTTCTGCTTCTATCTCCTTTAAGTTTAGTAAAGTACCTAGTAAATCTTTACTTTCTTCTGTGGCTGCAGCGATAGCAGATTCTGTTGCAGAAAGGTTATCAATTAATTTTTGCATTTCCTCTTCAACATCTAAATCGCCATAGGCCGATAATGCTTTTTGTAGTTCTTCTCTCTTTTTAGACATATGAGAAATTCTACCGTTTACAAATTGACGAACAGCATCCTTTTTGGCTTTGCTGATTTCATCCTTATCATGTTCCTCCATGTCTGGAAATTCATTTCCTGTGAGAAGGTATAGAAGGGAGGCAAAAAAATAAGGATTTTGAGTAGGCGTTGAAGGTAAAAGCACCGATTTTGGATTTTCAATTTCTTGTTCTTTTAACCAAAACAGTCTCAAAAGAGTTTTCCAGGAGAGACGTTGTCTAGCAAAATCTTGATTTTTTATTATCATTGGCAGTTTTTCGATGCCAATTAGTTTAAGCCAAAGTTCATTTAAGACAGGGTTTTTATTCCCGTTGCTTTTATATTCAATATCATAGTCGCCACCATCAATTGTAGATATTTCGGAAACTACATTTACTGCATTTTTCCCAACTGTTCGTGAAATATGGAGAGAGCCTTCTGAAGTCAGTATATCTAGGTTGACACTTTCATATCCCGTTTGTTCTTTTTCAAAAGGTTTCTTAATTACACCCATAGCAAATTGTATGCATTTTAATACGCAGGTCTTTCCAGAATCGGAAACACCACAAATTATGTTCAATCCCTTATTAAAAGTTATTGTAGCGGGAGGCTTACTTGTGCCAGCTGCTGTTACTTTAGTAATATAAAATGCCATATAAGTTACCCCTTCCTTAATGACTTAGAGGCTTCTCGAGTAATTAAATTTAGAAGCTCTTTTTCATTTTTTGAACTCATATAAACAATAGCTTTTTGAGCATATAATCTATATTCAGTGGCATAATCAGAAGCCAAAGAATTACTTAAGGCCTGTCCACGTTCCGTGATAGAGTATTTAAAGCCATCATTTGAATAAGAAACCTTTACTAAGTTTTCAAGCACAAGCTGTTTTATAGCTTTTTGTGCTAATGCTCTTCTTGCAGAGAATTCAGAAAAACTAAATTCATTTTCACCGTGAAGATTGCTATGAGATAGTCCGAACTCTTTTGAGTAATTTGAAATAAAATCTGCTGTTACTAGGCTATCGAATGTGAGCCTTTTCTTTTCAGATTGAGATAAGACAAGCAACAACCTCATAGATATTTCAAATTCAGTATTAAAAACTTTGTCATTCATCTTCATCCACCCAACGAACGTAACCGTCGTTGACCAATAAGTGACAGGTTCCTTTCTTTTCTTTTGGGCCAATAAGATTTTGAATACTGTCGACAGCAGATGTGGTAGAGCAATCTACTACCTTTTTCATTACTGTTAACAGCCGCTTGTATCCATCGTCATAATCATCCCATAAGGTATCTTTAATATAATCATGCGTTTCAGATTTCCATTTCTTTGAGTGCTCCTCACCTTTATCAAGGGATTCTCTAATAAAACGGTCAATACGTAATGCACTATAATAATTAATTCGTTGATCAGAGAAGTTCCTTTTATATTTTCTGGGTAAAGACTCTAAATCAGATTTTGATAAGTCACCAGATTTTATAGCTTCTGCATAAGCTGCAAGTAGCTCACAGACATATCTTTCTTCTTCTGGAGCAATATCTTGCGGGGGTTCAATTTCTTTAGGAATAGATATTTTAACATCCCCAATATGTAATTTTCCATCTGATTCATCATAATAAATAGTTTGGGAAGGTAAGGAAGTTAATTTCGAAGCGGAGGGTGGATTATTCGAAACATTAATGCTAGATGATTCTTTAGATTCTCTACCTTCATAAATATCATCTAGGATTTGAAGAAATAAATCAGCACAAGCATACCCTAAAACCTCATCAGGATTGAAGTTTGGAATCATTGCTTTGATTTCATCTTCAATAGCCATTTGATTATGCTCATTTATTGTATTTATGTAATCTGCAAATTTATCTGTATCTTTTCTGCTAATAACTTTATGTACATTTCTCTTACTTAGTGGGAGAGTACCTTTAAAATACCGATCCAAAGAATCCGGAGCAAGAGAGTCAAAGGGGTTGTATTTACTTTCCTTTGATTGTTTTATCTCCTCCACCGTTTGAGGATCTCTCATAATGTTATCAAAAAGCGACAGAAAAAATTCATGTGGCTTATATGACGTGTCACTGTGTTTATAAAGTATATTCGCAAATTCACTAAAGAGCATTATCTAGCACCTCCAACTATATTTCCGAATCCTTCCGAACCTCTCCGAGTCCTTCCTTAATGGAAGGGCTTTTTTTTATACAATTTTATTAGTGATTGAGTGATGTTGAAGAAAGAGTTGTAAGTATACAAACATTTCTTGAATTATATCACGAAAAATCACACATTTCCAGAGGAGAAATTCACAAAAGCAAATATTTTGTTGTTTATTGTTGAATTTATCTTCAAAAGAAAATATAAATTCTGAACAAATTCAGAATTATGGAAGGAGGTAGCGCAAATGGCCAAGCGTAATACAAAGCAAACATCTAAAAGAGTTGCATCAAAAGCAAGCAAAATTCTTAGTGATGGACGTTATAGCAAGCAATCTAAATCAGTTGCTGGCAGTGCTTTAAGTCAAACGAAACAAAGCAAAAAGAAGTAGATTTTTTACTTTGATCGATAGGCAGAGAAAGATTTGATTAATCAGCCTGCCTATCTTCCTCAAAGGTATTAATCAACAAAATTAATCTCAATGTCCTAGTGCGCATACGGACGGCGGGATGCATAAGAGTTCAGAATACAGTGATAAAGACTGTATTTGGAATGAGGATGCACCCACCGTGATTTCGTGTGCCCATTTTTAGGACATGCGGAGTCTGTGGTCATCTTCTCCACAGGCTCTTTTTGTATTCCGCCGTCAATGCCAGGACGGAAAGGAGTACAAAATGAAAATTAAAGTATTGTATGAGGACAACATCAAGAACGGTAACAAAAACTACACCACAATTGAAATTCCAGATGGAGATTACAGCGTAATGCTGGACATCGATTATGAGCAGCGTCTTGCGGAGGCTAAGCCTGAGAAGAAAGAAGAAATCAAGCGTTGTCAAACTGTACAAGAGATGTTTGACCTGTTGAACTCCAAAGAATATAACGGTTGGCGGAGGGAAACAAGGCGGATTGACCCTAATCCCAAGATGAAAAAATCAAATGGCAAGAGGGGATATGTTCAGGGTGAACCAGATGATGAGTCTTTTAACATCATGGATTATCTCTGTACCACCTCTGATGATGAAACACGCAGTAGAGATTATGAATGCGAGGTCATTTGCGATTGGATCCGCAAAACTCTTTCCAAGAAACCAGAATGGGCAGAGGCCTTTATTGCAGTCCGTATCGACGGAATCCCAATACGTGAATATGCCAACTCCATAGGTGCAGATGAGAATAACATCACCCAGAAATTAAAGAGAGCAACAAAAAAATTACAAGAAGAATATCAGAATCGTCAGATTTGCCCCTTTCCCAAGGCTACCACTTAGAAGGGTCAAGACCTTCAAAAAAATTAAGGAGGTAATTCTGATGAGAGAATTAATACCTAAGGACCAATATGGTGTATTTGCCGACACCAATGATACGGCAAGAGTGGATAGTTTGTTTGTGGCAGAGTTCTTTGAAAAACAACACAAACACGTTCTGCGAGATATTGCAAGAATCACAGAGCCCAAATCTGGGCTGAGTGAAAATTTCATTAATTCTAACTTTAAATCTGATTCTTATAAGGACAGTACTGGCAGAAAGCTACCTTGTTATTTCATGACTCGGGATGGATTCACGATGCTGGTGATGGGATACTCGGGACAAAAAGCAATGAAATTCAAAGAGCTTTACATCCGTAGGTTCAACGAGATGGAGTGCTTCATTAAAACGCTTGTTTCTGCAAGACAAGAATTTCCATTGTTAACAGCCAACATAAAGCTGCTGCATGAAAACCCTAAGCCATATCACTTCAGTAATGAATGCGATATGTTAAATCGCATCGTTGTTGGAATGACAGCAAAGCAGTTTAGATTAGCAAACGGAATTGAAAAAGGAAAAAGCATCAGGCCTTATTTGTCTGATGAGCAGATTACGATGATTGACACATTACAAAAAGTAGATGTTGGCTTGTTAGTGGCTGTCCCAGATTATCAGCAGCGCAAGCGTTACTTGGAATGGTACAAAACCAAAATAGAAAATAATTAAGGAGGGCTACAACAATGTTTTATGTGAAAGAAAGAGTGAATGATTCCATGGAAATATCCATTGAAATAACAGATGAGAATGTGTTTTGCCATTGCCCCATGTGTGGGTCTGAGGTGTCAGTAGATATCGGTGAAATTTTAAGTGATGGTGAGAGCGACCTTTATGGTACAGCAGTATTCTGCGATGAATGCAGTAAGAAGGTCAAGAGCGGAGGGCAGTATTATGAGCGTAAATAAGTTCAATGCTGAAGGATACTATGACCCTACTCCATATGAAGCACTAAGTAACGTCACTCGCGAGGAAAAGGCAGCATCAAAAGCTGCCTTTAGGCCTCTTGTCTATATTTGTTCTCCTTTTAGTGGGGACATCGAAGGAAATGTTAAACGAGCGCAGGACTTCTGCCGGTTTGCACTAGAGAAAGGGAACATTCCACTGGCTCCGCATCTTATGTTTCCACAGTTTATGGATGATAACAATGAAAAAGAACGCGACCTGGCAATTTTCATGGACATCATCCTCATGGGCAAATGCCAGGAAGTGTGGGTACTCGGTGATGTTATTTCAAAAGGTATGAGCATTGAAATTGAAAAGGCCAAGAAACGTAGACAGCCGATCAGATACTTCAACAAAGATTTTGAGGAGGTGGACACATTATGAAAAAAATAAAAGCAATAGAGACCGAATATAAAGGTTACCTCTTCAGGTCTAGGCTTGAGGCTCGTTGGGCTGTATTCTCCGATTTCTGTGGTATTGATTACGAGTATGAACCTGAAGGATATGACCTTGGAAATGGGTTAACCTATCTTCCAGACTTTCTTCTTCACGGCGTAGACGGTAGATCCAGTGGTGATCTTTACGTTGAGGTCAAGGGCCAGATGACCGATGCTGATGCAGAGAAAATTAACCGTTTCTACGAGCTAGGAAAAGATGATCCTGATTTTTACGGAAAGTCCCAGACAGCCATCCTTGTGGTTGTGAATATTCCTAGTGGTGCAGATATTGATGACATCCTATGGTCCATAGAAAATGAAGCTTACAATGACAACGGCAAGTGGCCCAATAAGTACAACTTTGAAACTATCGATGGGGATTACTTTGCGGCATATCCTGGGATAAACCACAAAGGGAAATTTGAACTCTTCGGCGATGACAGCAACTATCTTTGTGATATGAATTCTAGAGCAACAGAGAAAGCATATCGTGCTGCTAGACAGGCCAGGTTTGAACATGGGGTGAAAGGGGGTCATTAAGTTGAGAAAACTAGCCATTGCCTACGGGAACAGCCGACAGGCAAAGAAGTGGGTCAACAAACAAATCACATTTGATGAGCTAAAAGATAGGTTGAAGACTCCAATCCGTACGACAGAATCAGCAGAAGAATACTCCAAATTCAGCAAGGCTCAAAAGGATGATGCAAAAGATCATGGTGGTTTTGTTGCAGGGGTATTAAAAGGCGGTCGAAGGAAAATCGACACTGTGGAGCTCCGCTCAATGATTGCCTTAGATGGTGACCGCATTGATAAAGAGTTTCTTGAAAACTATGAATCGAATGTCCAGTATATCTCAGTTCTTTACTCAACCCATAGTAGTACTGACGAAAATCCTAGAGTTCGCATTATCTTGCCTCTTACAAGGGATGTGACCTCTGAGGAGTTTGTGGCAGTATCAAGATATCTTGCACAGATGCTCGGTATGGATTATTTCGATGAATGCTCCTATCTCCCAAACCAGCTGATGTACTGGCCAAGTACGCCATCCAACGGAAACTTCATCTATAAGGAAGTGGACAAGGACTGGCTTAATCCAGATGATATTCTAACAGCTCATCCTGAATGGACTGATCCTACAAGACTTCCAACTTCATCGAGGGAGAGCAAGGCAAATACAGTATCGCATCAGAAGGTACAGGACCCTCTTGAAAAGGAGGGTGTTGTCGGGCTTTTCAATAGAGTCTACTTCCCTGTCACAAAAGCAATCGATGTATTTTTATCAGATATCTACGAGCCAACAGATAATGAAGAACGCTACCATTTTATAGAGTCAAGCAGTATGGCGGGTGTTGAAATTAAGGAAGGTGGCAAGTTCGTATACAGCCATCATGCCAAGGACCCGGCCTACCTTAAATTATGTAACGCCTTTGACATCGTCCGTATCCATAAGTTTGGAGATGACGATGTTAAGAAGTCCTTTAAGAGTATGTGTGATTTCGTAATGAAGATCGATGAGGTGAAAGTCTTTGCTACCAATGAAAAACTCGCAGAAGCAGAAGTGGACTTTACAGATTTTGGTGACAACTGGAAAGAAAAACTAAAGTATCAGCCTCGAAGTCAAGTGCTCGAAAACAGCGTGTACAACTTAAACCTTATCCTGAATCATGATCCTGATTTTAAGAATTTTGCATTCAACGAGTTATCAAACCGTATCCAGGTCACTGGACCACTTCCGTGGGAAAGACCGGAAGGTAACGTGTTTTGGAGAGACGCCGACACAGCCCAGCTTAAGTCCATTATGGATATTCGCTACCTTCCGTTCTCAAGTAGAAACCACGATGTTGCTTTTACCAAGGTTGCTGATGATCGGAGATTCCACCCTATAAGGGATTATCTTGATTCCCTTCCTGCGTGGGATGGAGTAAAACGTGTGGAAGATGTTTTCATCAAATATCTTCAGGCTGATGACACTGAGTATATACGCACAGTGACTAGAAAGACCTTTGCAGCGGCAGTTGCGCGGATATATGTTCCAGGAATTAAGTTTGACTGCGTTCCTGTGCTTGATGGCGATCAGGGTATTGGCAAAAGCACAATTTTAAAAGACCTGGTAACAGCGGACTTCTATTCTGAAACTCTATCTCTTACCGATATGGACGACAAGTCAGGTGCTGAAAAACTTCAGGGATTCTGGGTAGTTGAGATCGGTGAACTTGCAGGTATGAAGAAAGCCGATATTGAAAAAGTGAAAGCATTCCTCTCTACCTCTGATGATAAGTATCGACCGTCTTATGGCAGAGTTGTTGAAAGCCATCCTAGACAGTGCATTGTTATTGCAACGGTAAATGGAGAGCGTGGATATTTACGTGATATCACAGGAAATCGTCGTTTTTGGATCATCAAGGTGCATCAGAAAAAGCAAAAAAAGACATGGAGCTTTACGGAAGAATACAGGCAGCAGTTCTGGGCTGAAGCAAAAGAAATATGGAACTCAGGCGAAAAGCTATATCTGGAGGGTGACATTTTAGAAGAAGCTGAAAAGGCCCAGAAGGGTGCCATGGAGGCTGATGAGCGTGTTGGCATGGTTGAAGAGTACCTGAATACCTTGCTTCCAGATGATTGGGATAGCATGGATTTGTTTGCCCGTAGAAATTACCTAAGCGGTAGTGAATTTGGTGGGGCAAAGCATACAGGAACTGTTACACGAACCTCTGTAAGCAATGCTGAAATTTGGTGCGAGTGCTTTAATCATAATCTCCCAGAATTAAAGACCACTGATAGTTATCAGATTGCAGCACTTATGGCTCAGATTCCTGGTTGGGAACGTACCAGCAGTATTAAGCGTTTGCCGATTTATGGTAGGCAGCGACTTTACAATTACGGTGAATAGGGAACACAACACAACACAAGTTTTTCCCTTATATTAAAAATGCTTTTTCTTATAAGTAGATAGTGAATACCTGTGCACGTATACGGGCGTTAGTAAATATAGGGAAACGCTTGTGATTTTGTGTTCTTGTGTCAGATGGGAGGTAAACAAGTGACTGAAAAATATATAGAGCAAAAACTGGTAAGAGCAGTGAAAGAGAGGGGAGGCATCGCACCAAAGTTTGTAAGTCCAGGGTTTGATGGTGTGCCAGATAGGATTGTACTTCTTCCCATGGCAAGAATGGCCTTTGTTGAATTAAAAGCACCAGGTAAAAAGATGCGGCCTCTGCAGGTAAGACGAAAAAGGCAACTGGAAGCGTTAGGTTTTTTGGTCTACTGCATTGATAGGGTAGAACAGATTGGAGAGGTGCTTGATGAAATACAATCCTCATGAGTATCAAAGCTATGCAACGGATTTTATAATATCCAATCCAGTATCTGCAGTTTTACTTGAAATGGGTCTTGGGAAGAGTGTAATAAGCTTATCAGCGATATTTGATTTATGCCTTGATCGGTTTGAGATCAGAAAAGTATTAATCATTGCTCCATTAAGAGTGGCAAGGGATACGTGGCCTTCTGAAATTAATAAATGGGATCATCTACAAGGCTTATCCTATTCGTTAGCCGTTGGAACTGACAAAGAGAGAAAAGATGCCCTCATGAAAAGAGCCACACTTTATATCATCAATCGTGAAAATGTCGACTGGCTTGTAAATAGAAGTGGCATCCCCTTTGACTTTGATATGGTGGTTATTGATGAATTGTCATCATTCAAATCATACAGCGCAAAGCGCTTTAAAAGCCTTCTAAAAGTTAGGCCAACAGTGAAAAGAGTTGTTGGTCTGACTGGTACACCTTCAAGTAATGGGCTTATGGACCTCTGGGCCGAGTTTCGTATTCTGGATCTGGGTCAGAGGCTTGGTAGGTACATAACCCACTACCGTAATACCTACTTCACACCGGATAAACGCAATGGTCAGATCATCTTTTCATATAAATTGCAGTCAGGAGCTGAAGAAAAGATCTATAGTCAGATATCCGATATCACCATTTCTATGAAGTCCATTGATTATCTAAAAATGCCTGAATGCGTAATAAACACAGTGCCTGTGTATTTAAATGAAAAAGAGCGGGCCATTTATTCTGGATTTAGAGATGATATGGTAGCAAGTTTGGGAGCAGAAGAAATCGATGCAGTAAATGCTGCAGTACTTTCAGGAAAACTCCTTCAGATGGCAAACGGTGCTGTCTATGATGATGAAAATAAAGCGCATGTTATTCACGATAGAAAACTTGATGCCCTTGAAGATTTAATTGAAGGGGCCAACGGAAAACCGGTCCTTGTAGCCTATTGGTACAAACATGATCTGGAACGTATTCAGAAGAGATTTCCAGTAAGGCAGCTAAAGTCATCAAAGGATATTGAAGAGTGGAATGAAGGTGAAATTCCTGTAGCGGTGATCCACCCTGCAAGTGCTGGACATGGACTTAACCTTCAAAGTGGTGGTTCCACACTTATTTGGTTTGGACTCACCTGGTCATTGGAACTCTATCAGCAAACCAATGCTCGCCTCTACAGACAAGGGCAAAAGGATACGGTTGTCATTCACCACATCATTACCAAGGACACCATAGATGAAGATGTGATGACAGCACTTACAAAAAAAGAAAAAACACAAGCATCTTTAATCGATTCTGTAAAAGCTAAATTGGAGGTGAAGCGATGAGTGATCCTTATGAAGATTTAGCCAATGCCATAGTTTTACTAGCCGTCAAGGACTATAGGGATGCACTAAAGAAGCTGATGAAGCATCCTCGCCATGAATTTGCAAAACTCACAAAAGCTGAAGTAGAGAGGTTTTTACGCTCTGATTGGTTTAGAGAACTTACAGCGGTAGAACCGGAGATACTTCTCCGAAAACTGAGAGAGGAGGTCAAACAATGAATGCTAAAGAATATCTCAGTAAAGCCTATCGATTGGATCAAAGAATAAACAGTAAGCTTGAGCAAGTGGCATCCCTGGAGAATATGGCTATGAACTGCACTTCGGCCATAAATGGAATGCCTAATAACCCCAGCAAATCAGTATCTCATATGGCAGATGCTGTCTGTAAGATTATAGATATTAAAAACAATTTGAACGATGATCTTGCCAAACTTCTGAAGTGCAAGATTAACATTATTGAGATCATCCAAGGTGTCAACAACATTGAATACAGGCTGATTCTAGAGAAACGCTACCTGTCATATCAGCCTTGGGAAGATATTGCTTACGACCTTGATTATTCTGTAAGCTGGGTGCTGAAGCTTCATCGTAAAGCGCTTAGGGCTGTAGATGCTGTATTAGCTGGGAGGGAGAATAAGAATGGGATGGCATGAAGCAATAGAAGACGGAATAACCATTGGTAAGGATGGTAGAGATTCCAATTGTTATTATCCACCTTGCCATATCTGCGATACACCTGTTTATAGTTGGACATACACTCGTGGTACTA
This sequence comes from Lacticigenium naphthae DSM 19658, assembly GCF_000425865.1. GTDB lineage: Bacteria > Bacillota > Bacilli > Lactobacillales > Carnobacteriaceae_A > Lacticigenium > Lacticigenium naphthae. The sequence continues at coordinate 482,499 of NZ_AUEG01000001.1, read as the reverse complement.
AATATACCTGCAAGGACTGCAGGGCTGAACTGGTTCGGCAGGCGCGAGAAGAAGGGGAAGTGATCAGTACGGATAAGAAACAGATGAAGCTACAAAACGCCATAAAAAGGATCTCAAAAATCACTGGCATTGAACACTACAAGGATGCCATCCGTCTTGTAGAAGAGAGCTTGAGCAGGACTGGGTGGTATCAGAGTACTGAAGAAATAATGGTGGCACTTGAACTTATCCGACGTAACGTTAAAGCGTTCCACCAGGTGAAAATCTTCGACTACTCTGTTGACTTCATTTTGCCTGAGATGAAAGTTGCCCTTGAGATTGATGGCAAGATTTATCATGGGAAAGACAGACAAAAATATGAGAGCATCCGAGATGAGGTCATCATCAACAAACTCGGTGAAGGTTGGGAGATGATCAGAATTACAACAGATAACATCAATAAGAATGTGCCCAAGCTAATCCCTGGTATCAACGCGGTGCTTAAAAGCAGAAAACTTAAAAGAGGATAGTAAAGTCCACATAAGTCCACTTGAGTGCAGTTGTTTTTTTTAGTACGCTATAATTGAGAGATAATAATGTAAACAAGCCTTCATGGGAACACCCCACGAGGGCTTTTCTTATGCCCAAAAGGAGGTGAACCGATGCCATACAAACCCAAGCGTCCTTGTGCTTATTCAGGCTGCGGTCTTCTTGCTGATAGCGATCAATACTGCGCTGAGCATAAGAAGGTGGTCGCCAAACGCTACAACCAGTACCAGCGTAACCCAGAGTCCAATAAGCGCTACGGTAGGTCCTGGAAGCGCATCAGAGATCGCTACATCAAAACCCACCCTCTTTGCCAGGAGTGTGATAGGAACGGAAAGATTAAAGCTGCTGAAGAAGTACACCACCTCCTCCCTCTCTCCAAAGGCGGTGGCAATGAAACGAGTAACCTGATGGCCCTTTGTAAGTCATGTCACTCTAAGATAACTGCCGAGAGTGGTGACCGTTGGGGGAGGTAAAATCCCTACAGGCTTACAATCCGGACAGCGGGCTGGGGTGTCGTGTTAAAAAACGCAGATTCAAACGGGGGTATAGGCCCCATTTTGTAAAGGAGGTGTGATCATTGGCAAAAGACGGTACGAACAGAGGCGGCGCTCGTGTTGGTGCAGGGGCAAAAAAGAAACCTCTGGCTGACAAAATAGCCGAAGGCAATCTCAGTGGCAGGAAACTGACGGTGATGGAGTTTTCCGACACTGCAGACCTTGAGGGACAAGAAATGCCTGAACCCAATAAGATGCTTGAAGCCATACAAAAAGATGGCAAGGCTCTGGTGGCAGGTGAAATCTACAAAGCCACATGGCAATGGCTGGATCAGCGTGGATGCGCTACTCTGGTTTCTCCCCAGCTCCTTGAAAGGTACGCCATGAGTGTTGCCAGGTGGATTCAGTGTGAAGAAGCCATTACTGAATATGGTTTTCTTGCTAAGCACCCCACCACAGGAAATGCCATTCAAAGTCCTTATGTATCCATGGGCCAGAACTACATGAACCAAACCAATCGTCTATGGTTTGAAATATTCCAGATCGTAAAAGAAAACTGTACCGGCGATTACAAAGGAGCAAATCCGCAGGATGATGTGATGGAAAGACTTCTTTCTGCTCGTAGGGGCAAATAAAAACAGATGGGAGATAATGATATGAGTAAAAACTATAGAACTGCAGAAAGTGTCTGCAAGGGACATCCTGATAAGCTTTCTGATTTAATCGCTGACAGCATTTTGGATGCTTGCCTTCGAAAAGACAAAGCTTCACGTGTGGCCTGTGAGGTCATGGCTACTAAAGGAATAATCATCGTGGCGGGCGAGATCACCTGCAGCGAAAAAATTAACATCCGACTTATCGTTAAAAATGTACTTCGTGAGGTGGGATATAGTCCTTGGAAATTTACAGTTTTTGTGTTTGTACATCATCAAAGTGTAGATATTGCTGCTGGCGTAGATACAGCACTTGAAGCAAGAAATGGAATCATTGATCCGTACGGTTCCATCGGTGCTGGCGATCAAGGCACTGTTTATGGATATGCTACCAACGAAACCCGTGAACTGCTTCCTCTACCTTTACTTCTCTCTCATAGAATCGTCAAGCGTATTGATGAATGTAGAAAAGGAAAAATCATCAAGGACATCCTGCCCGATGGCAAAGCACAAGTGACCGTTGAATACGATGGGGATAAACCAATCCGCGTAAAGACCGTGGTAGTTTCTGTTCAGCACCATAAGGACAAAACTCAAAAGAGATTAGAATCAGATATCTTAAATAATGTACTCTGGCAGTGCTTTGAGGATTTCCCCTTAGATGATGAAACCGAAATTCTCATCAATCCTTCAGGCAGGTTTGTTGAAGGTGGTCCTGCTGCTGATACGGGACTTACTGGAAGAAAGATCATGGTGGACACCTATGGTGGTCTAGCTTCTCACGGTGGTGGAGCTCTTTGCGGAAAGGACCCAACTAAGGTTGATAGAAGCGGCGCTTATATGGCCAGGTACATTTCTAAGAATATTGTTTGGAGCGGGCTTGCTGAAAAATGTGAGGTCGCTATTTCTTATGCCATCGGAAAAGCAAATCCAGTGTCAGTAAATGTAACAGCCTTTGGTACAGGGAAAATCAGTGACGAAGATTTAAGTGAACTGGTAAAAGAAATCTTTAACTTGAAACCAGCGGCCATCATTGAAAAGCTGCGCCTTCGAAATGCAATCTACTCTGATACAGCAACCTACGGACATTTCAACTCCTCACTCTTCCCTTGGGAGAACGTGGATTTCAATTTAAATTTAAGAAAGGTGGCGGAGAAATTCAATGTAGAGCGTGAAGAGATATGAAGATTCATTATGTTTGCGAAACATGTGGGCAGGAAAATTCAAGAAGATATGCTGCACATAAAATTCCATCACACTTCTTTTGTTCAGTTGCTCGTCAGAATATCTGGCAAAAAACACGTAAAGATATAGTTGAGAAAAATAAAGACCCTCATTTCAGAAAAAAAGTGAGTGAAGGGTTGAAAGCTCGAAAGAAAAGATTAGGCTCTGACTATCACTCAAAAGAAACTAAGAAGAAGATTGGAGAAGCCACCTCTCTGAGATGGAATGAATATAGTGATGAACAGCGTGAACGAATGATTCATGTTCTGCGTAATAATGCAATAAAAAAGCGCACCTATGGTCCATATGATTATGAGTGGAATAAATTGAGTGCCGCAATCAAACAAGGCCAAGTTTGTCGTCGATGTGGTACTAAAAAGAATCTTAATGTTCATCATATTATTCCTGTTAGTGCTAATGGATCGAGAGACCTCGATAATCTTGTGACCTTATGCTCCTCATGTCATAGAACTGTTGAACATGAGGGTAAGAAAGTGAATGAAATTATCGGAGACTGGCAAATAGCTCGCTTATTGATAAAAGAAAGGTTGATGTGTTTGATATGAATATACAAAAAATAAAACTATCAGATCTGAATCCGGCAGCCTACAATCCTAGAAAAGAACTAAAGCCTGGAGATCCAGAGTTTGAAAAGCTAAAAGCCTCCATTGAGAACTTTGGATATGTGGAGCTTATCGTCGTTAATGCAAATAATGATAACACTGTGATTTCAGGTCATCAGAGGCTTAGTGTGCTTCAGCATCTAGGCCAAAAGGAAGCGGACTGCGTTGTGGTAGATCTGAACACCGAACAGGAAAAAGCATTAAACGTCGCAATGAACAAGGTTTCTGGCGACTGGGACAAGGATAAGCTAGCCCTACTCATTGCTGATCTGCAAGGTGTTGACTTTGATGTCTCCCTTACTGGTTTTGAACCTTCTGAGCTGGATGACCTGTTTAAAGATTCCCTGAAAGAAGGCATTCACGATGATGAGTTTGATGTGGATGCAGAGCTGGAAAAACCCGCCATGACAAAACTGGGTGACGTCTGGAAGCTTGGTCCCCATAGATTGGTCTGTGGTGATTCTACAAAGGCAGAAACCTTCACGCTGCTTATGGATGGAAAGCTGGCAAACCTAGTGGTGACAGATCCCCCTTACAATGTAAACTATGAAGGGTCTGCCGGTAAAATCAAAAACGACAATATGGGTGATTCTGCCTTCTATGAATTTCTCCTTGCTGCCTTTACCAATACGGAAGCTGTCATGACCCAGGACTCCTCTATCTATGTTTTCCATGCAGATACGGAAGGATTGAACTTTAGAAAGGCATTTGCTGAAGCAGGCTTCTACCTCTCCGGCACCTGTATCTGGAAAAAGCAATCACTGGTCCTTGGTAGGTCTCCTTACCAGTGGCAGCATGAACCGGTGCTCTTTGGCTGGAAGAAGAAAGGCAAGCATAACTGGTACGCGGATAGAAAGCAAACGACCATTTGGGAATTTGAAAAGCCGAAGAAGAATGGCTCTCATCCAACCATGAAGCCTGTGGCTCTTGTGGCCCATCCTATTCTCAACTCAAGTCTTAGCAACTGCATCGTCCTCGATCCATTTGGCGGTTCTGGTAGTACGCTTATTGCCTGCGATCAGACCCAGCGAATCTGTCACACCATTGAGCTTGATGAGAAGTTCTGTGACGTCATAGTCGAAAGGTTCATTTCTGGAGCACAGACTTCAGATGATGTCTATCTACTGCGTGATGGCAAAGAATACCGGTACAGCGACCTCCCTGAAAATAAATAACACAACTATCGAAAGATAGACTTGCTATTAACATCACTTAGAGTGATATATGTAGTAAGCAAAAAACAAGGAGGTCAATACCATGAAAATCAATTATAACGTAACTGGTAACGAACGTAAAAAGCTGGTGAAGCTCATCAGCGAAATCACAGAGGTTCCTTCAAAATACCTGGGAGTACCATCCTGCGCATACCAGGTGGGACCTTACCACATCGGAAAAGACGGTGAGCTAACCTTTGACAGCGAAGTGGATCAGGAGGATACCAATGCGCTGATGAAAAAGCTGCAAAGCGCTGGGTTTGAAGCTGAGGTGGATGAACCAGCTCATGCTGAAGCGGATACCGAGGAAACGGGACTCATCATCCAGATCCCAAAAGACTCCCTCTCCGATGAAGACCTGGAGAAGCTAGCCAAAATGCTAGATGCAAAAGGCAACCTTATTAAGAAGGCTCTGAATGTAGATACCCTTCCCATTGAATCCGACGAAGAACGCATTAGCTTTCCTTGGTTTTCTAAGCTGCCAAATCCAGATGAGATAAAAGCCTACTCCCAGTTCATTACAAAGCTTTGTGAGATGGCGAAAACCCAAAAGAGAATCACCGTAAAAGAGAAAGAAGTCGATAATGAAAAGTACGCATTTAGGTGCTTCCTTCTCCGCCTCGGCTTTATTGGAGAAGAATTCAAAACCCATAGAAAGATTCTCCTTCAAAACCTTTCAGGCAGCAGCGCTTTCAAAGGAGGTGCTCCAAGTGAAACCGATCAGTAAAGAAAGACTGGCCCACCTACGCAAACAATACCCCGCTGGAGCCAGGGTTCAGCTCCTTTGGATGGATGATGTGCAAGCACCTCCAACAGGCACAAAAGGCACCGTGTGGGGCGTGGATGACACAGGCTCCATCATGGTTCAGTGGGATAACGGCAGCAGCTTGAATGTGGTTTACGGCATTGATTCCTGCAAAGTAATCGATGAAAATTCCAGGAAGGAGTCACAGCAATGAAGGCACTATTTGGTCGAAAGTTCTACAACCTTAAGGAACTAAAAGAAGCAACTGAAGATGCAAAAGAAGATGGCGTCATTGGTTCTGATTACACCGTGATTCGAGAAGTGCAGCTTAGTGATTCAGAGTTTAAGAAGTTCACCAGTGATTTTCTAGAGGATCAGCCATGGATCAAGAAGTCAGATGGTGGGACTAACGAAAAAGGTGAGCTTCGATGTATCAGGGTCATTAACAAAGACACTGGCGAAAAGATATTATCCAGTACAGAAGGCTATGATTATTCGAGGTACACAGCGATTGAAGATTAGCTTCTAGGCCAGAAACCTGATCTATAACTACAGAAATGACTTGCTATTATTCTCGTTTAGAGTGATATATGTAATACCAAAACAAAACCACACTAAATGGAGGATGAGAACATGAAAGAAATCAAAGCATTTGAAGAAGCCAAAGCAACCGGCGCAAACTTTAAGGAGTCTGGAATCAACAGCACAATGTACTGGGCCTACGAAAGAAGCAAGGAAGCAGGAAACGATACCATCGACTTTTCTGAGGTCATTTGGGATTACGACATTGAAAACATTGTTAAAGCCTGCAGAGCCTATGGAATAGACCACATCACCATTTCAAGCACCTTCTCAGGGCTGATCGCAACCCTTGCCGAATTTGAAAAGCACGGCTGCAAGATGGACGGACTTACAAAGGTTAAGACAAGCTATACCGACTGGCAGACTGGCGAAAAGCAAATGCTACCGGCAATCTTGGTTAGGATTTAAGGAGGGTTTAGACCATGTGGAGAGAAGGTAAAATCGAAGTCGAAAATAAAACCATTTATTACTGGATCAAAAGCTTTGACTTAGGCTCCCCTTACGGCATTGATGAAGGTAGGATTTCAAAACTGATGCTAAAGCGAGATGGCCAGATCATTGCAAACTTTGATAGAGGCTGGGACATTGAACCCATCGACGCCAATGCACAAGCTGCGCTTGAAGCTTTGATGAAGAAATACAATTAACAACAAGATAGAAACGCATAGCGGAATAGGGCTGCATAGCTCTTTTCCTCGTTACAGAAGACCTTATGGTCTATTTTTTATGTCTTTTTAAAGGAGGTGTCCGCATATCCGAAAACTAAAGAAGTATAAACCAACCTCTTACATGGCGAAAGATTCCCATTACAGCAAGGAGATGGCGGACTATGCAGTTGGTTTTATTGAATGCCTCTCCCACACCAAAGGAACCTGGGCGGGAAAGCCTTTTGAACTGATAGATTGGCAAGAAAAAATCATCCGGGATTTATTTGGAACCATAAAACCAAATGGCTATCGTCAATTTAATACTGCTTATGTAGAGATACCAAAGAAGATGGGAAAAAGTGAGCTCGCGGCGGCTGTTGCCCTGCTCTTAACCTGTGGAGATAACGAAGAACGTGCTGAGGTTTATGGCTGCGCTGCAGATCGTAACCAAGCCTCTATCGTTTTTAATGTGGCAGCGGACATGGTTCGTATGTGCCCTGCCTTATCCAAGAGGGTTAAGATTCTGGACTCACAGAAAAGACTGATCTACCAACCCACCGGAAGCATCTATCAAGTGCTCTCTGCCGATGTTGGAAACAAGCACGGCTTCAACACCCATGGCGTTGTCTTCGATGAGCTCCACACTCAACCAAACCGAAAGCTCTATGATGTTATGACTAAAGGTAGTGGTGATGCCAGGATGCAGCCCTTGTACTTTCTAATCACCACTGCTGGAGATAATCAAAACAGTATCTGCTGGGAGGTTCATCAAAAAGCACTGGATATCATGGCAGGAAGAAAGAACGATCCTACCTTCTACCCCGTCATTTATGGCGCAGATCTTGAAGATGACTGGTCCGATCCAAAGGTCTGGAAGAAAGCAAACCCATCCCTTGGCATCACTGTCAGCATGGATAAAGTAAAAATGGCTTATGAGTCAGCAAGACAAAACCCTGCTGAAGAAAACAGCTTCAGGCAGCTTAGGTTAAATCAATGGGTTAAGCAGGCTATTCGATGGATGCCAATGGATAAATGGGATACCTGTGCTTTCCCGGTTAATCCAGAAGCTCTTAAAGGTCGCGTCTGCTATGGCGGGCTGGACCTTTCTTCATCCACTGATATTACAGCCTTCGTACTTGTCTTTCCTCCACAGGATGAAGATGACAAGTATGTGGTTCTTCCATACTTTTGGATACCGGAAGACAGCATTGACCTTAGGGTTAGACGGGATCATGTGAATTATGATGTTTGGGAAAAACAAGGCTTCCTTCTTACTACCGAAGGTAACGTAGTCCACTACGGATTCATTGAGGCTTTCATTGAGGAACTTGGGATGAAATATAACATCCGTGAGATTGCCTTTGACCGTTGGGGTGCAGTTCAGATGACACAGAACCTAGAGAATTTAGGATTCACCGTTGTCCCTTTTGGTCAGGGATTTAAAGATATGTCTCCGCCGACTAAGGAATTAATGAAACTCACACTAGAGAAGAAAATCGCTCACGGTGGTCATCCTGTTCTCCGCTGGATGATGGATAACATTTTTATTAGAACCGATCCTGCTGGCAACATCAAAGCAGACAAAGAAAAATCTACCGAGAAGATTGACGGTGCTGTTGCCACAATCATGGCTCTTGACCGAGCGATTCGCTGTGGTGGAGAAACTGGTAATTCTGTTTATGATGATCGTGGACTATTATTCTTCTAGTGCTAGTTTGCCTACGGTTTAATAAATCGATATAAACAAAAGTTTGTTCCAGATAAGTAAATTTATGTGTAGTAAGAAAAGGCTTATAGAAGAATTGTAGAGGTATTTAAAAGAATTAAGTATTCTTCAATATTAACTTAATTATTCTTTTATGCTGCATGGTAAACACTGAAAAGTGTAAATTAAGATTATTTGTAACTGAGGTTTCAAATATTATCTCCTGTTATTTAGATGATAGAAATTATAAATTTTGTTAAACCATATAATTACTATTGAATTTAATATTATTCAATGATACACTTAATAAAGTTAAAGGGGGTGTGTTATGGCTATCGAAGTAGTTCCCGAATGGATGATGAATTTAGAGGATGAAGATCTAGCATTTATTAAAAAATTTATTTTATCATCTGGTTCATTAAAGCAGATTGCCTCGCAATATGGAGTTACATATCCTACAGTAAGATTAAGGTTAGATAGATTAATTCAGAAAATTCAAATCAATGAAGAATCAGCAAAGGAGCCATACATTGCATTAATTAAGAAACTAGCAGTAAATGAAAAAATAGATTTTGATACTGCAAAATTATTAATTTCAGAATATAAAAAAATAAGAAAGGATGATGAATAATATGAATATTACCAGTTTGTTACTCATTATAACAATAATACTTATAGGTATAGCATTAATTGTATTGCAGATATTGTTATCCAAAAGAAAAAATAGTTGGTTGGGTCTTATTCTTCCTTTGTTATCATTTAGCTTTTCAGTTTTTCTGACAATTACGGCACCTCATTGGATAAGGTATGAAGAATGGACTATGGTGCTTATTTTTGTTTTGACAAATATTCCTACTGTAATCTTTAGCGGTATTTATCTTTTCTATCGAAAACAAAACATGAATGAGATTTCCAGAATGAATATTCAAGATTTAGAATAGTTCCATGTTAAAAAATATTTTTATATGACGTATCATTTCTACAGTTATTATGAAATTAGTTGCATCTATAGTAAGCATCTCAAAAGAGGTGCTTTTTTCATACCCATTTTTAAGGAGAGTGATGTCCATGGGAATACTACAAGGATTATTCAAGGCACGTAACAAGCCTCAAGATGCTCTTGGAGGCAGCCGATATAGTTTCTTTTTCGGAAGCACCAGCGCTGGGAAACCTGTTAATGAACACACCGCCATGCAAATGACCGCGGTGTATAGCTGTGTGAGAATCCTATCTGAGACATTAGCTGGTCTCCCGCTACATGTCTACAAATACAATGATTCAGGGGGCAAGGAGAAAAACCTGAAACACCCATTATACAAACTGCTTCATGATGAACCAAATCCTGAGATGACTTCCTTTGCGTTTAGAGAAACGCTGATGAGTCATCTTTTATTATGGGGAAATGCCTATGCTCAGATTATTCGAAATGCACGAGGTGAAGTGATCTCCCTGTACCCCCTAATGCCAAATAAGATGACGGTCGATCGCGATTCAAGTGGTCGGCTTTTCTATTTGTACCAGCGTGGTAGTGAAGATGCTCCTACTCTTGGTAGAGACAATCAGGTCTATCTTTCACCATCAGATGTCCTTCATATTCCAGGACTTGGCTTTGATGGGCTGGTAGGCTATTCACCAATTGCCATGGCGAAAAACGCTGTAGGACTAGCCATTGCCACGGAAGAATATGGAGCTAAGTTTTTTGCTAATGGCGCATCACCCGGTGGCGTCCTGGAACACCCCGGTACCATCAAGGATCCTCAGAAGATTAAAGAATCCTGGAACGCAGCATACCAAGGAAGTGGTAATGCCCACCGGGTGGCGGTCCTTGAAGAAGGCATGAAGTATCAGCCTATAGGCATTTCTCCTGAGCAGGCTCAGTTTCTGGAAACTAGGAAGTTTCAGATCAATGAGATTGCTCGTATTTTTAGAGTCCCACCACATATGTTAGCTGACCTTGAGAAGTCGTCTTTTAGTAACATCGAGCAGCAATCACTGGAGTTTGTGAAATACACCCTCGACCCTTGGGTGGTTCGCTGGGAACAGTCCATGTGCAGGGCACTTCTTATGGAAAGTGAAAAACCCAATGTGTTTATCAAGTTTAATGTGGATGGTCTCTTGCGTGGTGATTATGTAAGTCGTATGAGTGGATATGCCACTGCAAGGCAGAACGGTTGGATGAGCGCCAATGATATCAGAGAGCTAGAAAATCTGGATAGAATCCCAGAATCCTTAGGTGGCGATCTCTATCTCATCAACGGTGCCATGACAAAATTACAGGACGCAGGCGCGTTCGCAAATATCAAAGAAACGGAGGAACCTAAATGAAGAAGTTTTGGAACTGGGCACGAGATGAAAACACTGGTATCCGAACACTCTACCTAGACGGCGTTATTGCTGAAGATTCATGGTTTGACGATGATGTCACCCCTAAGGCATTTAAAGCAGAGCTTACTGCCGGCGAGGGTGACATTGTTATTTGGCTCAATTCTCCAGGAGGTGATTGCATTGCTGCTAGTCAGATTTACGCCATGCTGATGGATTACAAAGGTACTGTTACCGTAAAGATCGATGGCATTGCCGCTTCTGCCGCCTCAGTCATCGCTATGGCGGGGACAACGGTGCTCATGGCACCAACAGCCCTTATGATGGTCCATAACCCCCTTACCGTGGCCATTGGAGACAGTGAAGAAATGAAAAAAGCCATCGCTATGCTTTCTGAAGTTAAAGAGAGCATCATCAATGCCTATGAAATTAAGACAGGTCAGTCAAGGACAAAGCTATCCCATCTTATGGATGCAGAAACCTGGCTTAATGCAAAGAAGGCCATCGAGCTTGGTTTTGCTGACGGTATCTTGGAGGATGAAAAGAAAAGAAATCAGACCGAAGACTTTACCTATGCCTTTAGCCGCAGAGCTGTTACCAACTCTCTGCTTGATAAGGTAAAACCCAAACTACCAAAAGAGAATACTTGCACCCCAATTGAGTCGCTAGAAAAGCGGCTTTCTTTGATTGGGCACTAAATTTTAGGAGGAAAACATTATGAATAAAATTCTTGAACTGCGTGAAAAAAGAGCAAAGTCCTGGGAAGCCGCTAAAGCCTTCCTGGATACCAAAAGAGGTACAGATGGAATTGTATCCGCCGAAGACACTGCAACCTATGAAAAAATGGAAGCTGATGTGGTTGCCCTTGGTAAGGAGATTGACCGTCTTGAAAAGCAAGAAGCACTTGACCGCGAGCTTTCAAAGCCCTTGAACACTCCACTTACCGGAAAGCCTATCTTCCAAGGTGTGGAATCCAAAGGCGGCAGAGCCTCTGCTGAATACCAGAAGGCCTTCTGGAATGCCATGAAAACCCGTTCTGGTGAAGGGCTTGATCCAGTGATTAAGAACGCACTGCAGATTGGCACTGACACGGAAGGTGGTTACCTTGTACCAGATGAGTTCGAACGTACACTTATTGAAGCCCTGGATGAAGAGAATATCTTCAGAAAGCTGGCCAACGTCATCTCCACTTCTTCTGGTGATCGTAAGATTCCAGTAGTGGCTTCAAAAGGAACCGCTTCTTGGATTGATGAAGAAGGTGCCATTCCTGAAAGCGATGATAGCTTTGGACAGGTTTCCATTGGTGCTTACAAACTTGGTACCATGATTAAAGTTTCTGAAGAGCTTCTAAATGACAGCGTCTTTAATCTTGAAAACTACATCGCCAGGGAGTTTGCAAGACGTATCGGAAACAAGGAAGAAGATGCTTTCTTCACAGGAGATGGTTCTGGTAAGCCTACAGGTATTCTTGCTGCCACTGGTGGAGCACAGATCGGTGTAACCGCTGCAAGTGCTACAGCTATTTCCATTGATGAGATTTTGGACCTCTTCTACTCTCTTAAGTCTCCTTACAGAAACAAGTCCGTGTTCGTAATGAACGATGCTACCATTAAGGCCATTAGAAAGCTAAAAGATGGTCAGGGTCAGTATATCTGGCAGCCTTCACTTCAGGCTGGAACACCAGATACCATTCTGAATAGACCTGTTTACACTTCATCCTACGTTCCTACCATCGCTGCATCTGCAAAGTCCATCATCTTCGGTGACTTTGGCTACTACTGGGTAGCGGATCGTCAAGGCAGAGTATTCAAGAGACTTAATGAGCTCTATGCAGCTACTGGTCAGGTGGGCTTTGTTGCCACTCAGCGTGTGGATGGAAAGCTAATTCTGCCTGAAGCCATTAAAGTGCTTCAGCAGAAAGCGTAATGGAGGTGTCCTATGAGTTATAACACAAAGAACTTTACCGAACAGGGTGGCGAAAAAACCGTTATTGGTGGAACTCTTGAAATCAAGGATGGGGCAGTCGTTACTGGCCTCCCCATTCTCGATAATCAAGCGGCAAGTACTGCTGCCACAGTTGAAGATTTGGTAACGGATTTTAATGCCCTCCTCACCAAACTTAAGGCTGCAGGGCTTATGATTTCAGACTAATGAAAGGATGGTGGCGGTATGACACTGCTGGAAAAAGTAAAAGTAAATCTTATTCTTAATCACTCGGCTGATGATGAGCTGCTTGAGATGTACATCACCGCCGCCACGCGGTATGCAGAAAGCTATCAGCATCTTCCTGAAAACCACTACGTGGAAGCCGTTATGCCAGCCACCACACAACAAGCCATCATTATGCTGTCGTCCCACTTTTATGAATCCAGGGACGGCAGCACCGGTGGTTTCTTTTCAGATAATGTGCAGGCTGGGCAGCAGGTATGGAATACAGTCAATCTCCTGCTGCGACTTGATCGGGATTGGAAGGTGTAGTCATGAGCTTTGGGAAAATGAATACCTTTATTGACATCATTGAGAGCGTCACCATAAAAGATCCCGAAGGCTTTAAAACTGAAGTTGATAACATTATAGCTTCTGTAAGAGCTTACCGTGAAGGTCGGCATGGCAATGAAAAATGGGCTAATAGGGCATCCTTTTCTGAAGCCACAGACCTTTTTCGCTTTCGCCGCATCCCTGGTATAACCATATCTACGTCTATGGTGCTCATCCATAGAGATAAGAGATTTGAAATCACATCTGTTGAGGATGTGAAAGGCCGGGGAATGTACATTGAAGTACTGGCCAAGGAGGTGGTTCCAAGTGGCTAAAGGAACTATGAAAATGCCTGATGAGTTTCTAATGAAGCTTACAAAGCTTGGTGATAAGACAGATGAGATTGTCTCGAAAGTTTTAGAAGCTGGCGGCGAGGTTGTTCTGGATAAAGTAAAAGCCAACCTCAAAGGCGTTATCGGTACTGGAACAAAAGAAAAAAGCCGTTCAACCGGTGAGATGGTATCTTCCCTAGGCATTTCTCCCACTAAGCTAGACCGAAATGGAAACTTCAATGTCAAGGTTGGCTTTAATGAACCTCGTGGTGATGGAGATGCCAATGCTAAGATTGCAAATATCCTTGAATACGGTAAATCAGGTCAGCCACCTAAACCCTTCTTGAAGCCTGCAAAGTCGGCATCTCGGAAGGCATGCATTGAAACTATGAAATCAGAACTGGATAAGGAGATTGAAAAGCTATGAGCTTACTTGCGGATTTAAACCACATACTAGGACCCCTAAACATTCCTGTGGAGACCGGAGTATTTTCCGATATGCCGCCTGATGAATATCTGGTTATTACCCCCATGTCTGATAGGCTTGTTCTTTTTGCAGATAATGAGGCCTATATGATTCTTTCAGAAGCTCGGCTTTCTCTTTTCACGAAGAAGAATTATATGAAGCGCAAGAAAGAACTAACGAAAGCGCTTCAATCTGGAGGGGTCACCATCACAGATAGACAGTATGTTGGTTATGAACATGATACTAAATTTCATCATTACGCCATTGACGTAATGAAAGAATATGAAACGGAGGAAGAATAAATGGCAACGATTGGTTTGGATCAATTATATTATGCTAAGATCACCGAAGATCAAAACGGCATTGAGACCTATGGAACACCTAAAGTACTGGCTAAAGCCATGACTGCAGAGCTGAGCATTGAGCTCATTGAAGCCATTCTCTACGCAGATGACGGTGCCAGCGAGGTAGTAAAAGAATTTAAGAGTGGTGCCCTGACACTGGGTATTGATGATATCGGATCATTGGTAGCACAGGATTTGACAGGATGTAAAATCGACAGCAATAACGTCGTTGTTTCAAGAAGTGAAGATGGTGGGTCTCCGGTGGCTATTGGGTTTCGTGCCAAGAAGGCCAATGGAAAATATCGCTACTTTTGGCTCTACAGGGTTATTTTTTCTGTTCCCGCAACAAGTCTTGCTACCAAAGGCGACTCCATTACATTTAGCAGTCCCACCATAGAAGGAACCGTCTTTAGAAGAAATAAACTGGATGGAGAAAGCAAACATCCTTGGAAGGCGGAAGCCACTGAAGGAGATAATGGTGTTTCTGCATCAACAATTACAAGTTGGTTCACATCCGTTTATGAACCAGACTTTACTCCAGTTACGCCGACCGTAACTATTACAACTCAACCAGCAACTCTCACAGAGGTCACTGAAGGAAGCATTACTGGAAGCCTTTCTGTTGTGGCAAGCTCCAACACCTCAAACACTGTAACTTATCAGTGGTATGAAAATACAATCAACAGCACCACTGGCGGTACTGCAATTAATGGAGAAACTTCTGCGAGCTTTGATATTCCAACAGACCTTTTGGCAGATACCTATTACTACTACTGCGTCTTAAGCTCTAGTGGTGCAGAAAACGTTACGACCACAGTGGCTACTGTTGTTGTTTCTTAATGGGAGGGTTGATCATGGCAGATGAAAAATTAAAGATTGACGAAGCCGGTGAAGAAAGAAGCACCACCATTGATATTGGCGGCACGGAGTTTAAGATGATTCTTACCACTAAAGCTACAAAGGAAATTGCCAAGCGCTATGGTGGTCTTGAGAATTTGGGCGATAAGCTCATGAAAACTGAGAACTTTGAAATGGCACTTGATGAGATTGTGTGGTTGATTACACTTCTCTCAAACCAGTCCATTTTAATTCATAACATCAGAAATAAGGATGATAGAAAAGAACTTCTCACAGAAGATGAAGTGGAGCTTCTTACCACACCCTTTGATCTGGCTAATTACAAGAATGCCATTATGGCCAGTATGATGAAAGGTACAAAAAGGAATGTGGAGAGTGACGACTCAAAAAACGAGGTGGTCGGGTAAGCAGTGAGGAACTCTTTACCCGACTAATCTATTTTGGCACCGCCCACCTGAGAAGATTTGAAGATGAAGTGTGGCTTTTGCCCATCGGCTATTTGATGGATCTATGGGAATGTCACAAGCAGTTTATCGGGATTTCAAAACCGAGAAAAGACCATAATATTGACGATATTATCCCGGAATACTCATAACACTACCATGTAAAGTGGCACCTTAATCGGTGTCATTTTTCATGCCCCAAGGAGGTGATACCATGTCGGATTTCGGCTTAAAAATCGGTGTTGAAGGTGAAAAGGAGTTCAAAAGCGCTCTTCGTGACATCAATCAAAATTTTAAGGTGCTTGGTTCTGAAATGAATCTGGTTACCTCCCAATTTGATAAACAGGATAAATCAATTAAAGCTATCACTGCAAGAAACGAAGTGCTGAATAGGGAAATTGATACTCAGAAAGATAAGATAAAGACGCTGGAATCTGCACTGAATAACGCTTCTGAATCCTTCGGCGAGAATGATAAAAGAACGAAAGCGTGGCAGATACAGCTCAACAACGCCAATGCGGATCTCATGAAGATGGAAAAGGAACTGGAAGACTCATCGGTTGAAGCTGAAAATCTAGCTGATTCTCTGGATGAATCGGGTAAGTCCGCAGATGATGCAGGGGGCAGATTCGATAAGTTTGGTGGAATCCTTAAAGGTATTGGTATAGCAATGGGGTCAGTAGCTGTAGCGGCTGGAGCTGCAGCGATCAAGATCGGAAAAGAAGTTGTTCAGCAGTTCGGAGAACTGGAACAGAACCTGGGTGGATCAGAGGCAGTTTTTGGAGAATATGCAGCTTCCATTCAGAAAACAGGAGAAGAAGCTTATAAGAATCTTGGCGTATCCCAGAGTGATTATCTGGCCACAGCCAATAAGATGGGTGCTCTATTTCAGGGATCCGGACTTGAACAGCAGAAAAGTCTGGAACTGACTGAGAAGGCTATGCAGCGAGCTGCTGATATGGCATCCGTTATGGGAATCGACATGCAGATGGCACTAGACTCCGTCGCAGGAGCTGCCAAAGGTAATTTTACCATGATGGACAACCTGGGTGTTGCGATGAATGCCACCAATGTGGAAGCCTATGCCCTTGCTAAAGGCTTAGACTTTACCTGGGCTTCAGCTACACAAGCTGAGAAAGCTGAAGTCGCTATGCAGATGTTCTTTGAAAATACGGAACAGTATGCCGGTAACTTCGCAAGAGAATCCACTCAAACGGTGACTGGGTCATTAGGGTTGCTTCAAGCAGCAATGGGTTCTTTCACAGCTGGCCTTGGGAATGCCGATGCGGATATGAAAAATCTCACACAGAATCTGGTAGATGCATTCCAGTCTGTTGTAGTGAATATCGTGCCGATTTTAGAGAATGTGGTTGCTGCACTGCCGACAGCCATGGATGGCATTTTACTAGCTGTCGGTGATTTATTACCCCTACTATTAAGTACGGTTACAGACTTATTCACTCAGATTCTTGAGACCTTATTGAATCTTCTTCCAGAGCTGATTCCAGCGGCGGTAGATGCGGTCATGACGATAATCGGAGCTTTAGTTGACAGTCTTCCACTACTTATTGATGCAGCACTGCTTCTTATAACAGCCCTGGTAGAAGGATTAGGACTGGCACTTCCCGAACTGATTCCTTCAATGGTGGAAGCTGTAATTCTCATAGCAACTACTTTGATTGAAAATATAGATCTGATCTTAGATGCCGCATTTACATTAATTACCGGACTGGCACAAGGACTACTGAATGCTTTACCAGCTTTAATTGAAGCACTACCACAGATAATAGCTAGCATCGTGACTTTTCTCATTGAAAACTATCCGAAACTAATTAAGATGGGCATCAACCTGATCGTGCAACTGGGAGCTGGATTAATTCAGGCCATACCTCTACTTATAAGCAAAATACCTGCCATCATCTCGGCAATCGTTGGAGGGTTTGGAGAGGGTATTCCATCCATAACAGATATAGGAAAAGATATCATCAAGGGTCTTTGGTCTGGAATTTCTTCCATGGTGGGCTGGATAAGAGAAAAAGTTGGTGGCGCTATGAGTGGAATTGTCGGAGGCGTGAAGAATCTGCTTGGAATCCATTCGCCTTCGACAGTCTTTGCCGGAATCGGATCGAACATGGGTCAGGGAATCGGAGTTGGGTTCAGTAATGCCATGAAAAACGTTGCAGCTGAAATGAAAAATTCCATCCCGACGGATTTTGATGGACTTCAGGTTGATGTCAGTGCTGTGGAGAATATTATCCCGGATACCTCTTCCATTGCCGTAGCAGGAACAATGCCGAGTGAAGGCTTGGAAGCTCTGTTTAAAGGCATGCTTGAGAAGATGGGATTCGGTGTGATGACAGGAGGAGAGGGTGAAAGCGAAGTTCTTGGTGGTGTGACAAATCATTATAATATCACGATCAATAATCCGAGCTCTGAACCGTCCTCTGATAGTATTCGATCAACACTACTGAAACATTCATATGGACTGGTATAGGAGGTGAACCTTTGGACAGAGAATTATGGCTATTTAACGGAATGACTCTATCGCAACATAATAAATGGGATGTTGAAGAGGTCATCGAAGGGATAGGGATCCCAAAAGTTCGAGGAAGTAACCTCCAGGTCCCATTTCAGCATGGAAGCAGATGGGTCAAGAAAAGATACGATCGGCGCAAGATGGTATTTTCCATGTGGATCAAAGGAAAAGACAGGTCAGAGTTAGATCAGAATATTGATGCGTTTATTCGAGGAATTTCAAAGCCTGGAATCCATACGTTAAGAAGGATTGGTAAAAATGGAGAAGTCAGAGAAGCACAAGGTGAACTAAGTTCAGATATCAACTTTGTCCGAAAGGCTCCGGGATATGCCAAGTTTGCTCTGGAAATTGAGCTGCCGGATCCTTTTTTCTATGGCACTGATGAAGTTATCATTAATGAAACTATCGATTCTAGAACCCATAACTGGATCCATGAATATATGGGTACGGCTCCACTCATATCTATGGAAATCAAACTTGCTGGACCGATGACTAATCCAATGCTTCAAAATACCAGCAACGGGATATGGGTGCAGTATTTAGGCGTCATAAATACCGGGGAGAGTGTTGTGCTAAACACCAGAGATTTCTCCTGCATTAAAGAAGGAGAAAATGTTATTACCACTGTGAAGCATGGAGGAGACGCATACTGGATGGTATTTGAAAGCGGAACGAATAATATGAAGCTCACTACAGAAACAACCGGTGGTACCGTGGAGTTCAGGTATCATCCAAGCTATTTTTAAGGAGGACTGTATGAATATTGAGGATTGCAAAGACAGAAAAGAGCTGAAATTTATCAAGATAGTTGATGGTGTAAAACTTATGCAGGAACTGTATGATGCCATTCCAGAACTAGAACCAGTTGTAGAAGAAGGTGAACTCACGGTCAATCTACGTCTTTTCACAAGTGGTCATGAAATTACTCTTTGGGTTCCGAAGGAGGCAGATGAGCATCTCATCCAGAATATTGTAATGGAGCATAAATATCAGGATGAGTTTGAAAGTGAGGTGAGCAAGAATGCCCTACCAGGAACTGAATCATAGACGAATCCCTTATGATATTGACGGAACAGTTGTGGGCTACAACATCGGTCAAGATTATGCCAAAGGCATAACGGATTGGCTTTCAGAAAGTCAGCTTTCAGCAATAAACGATGAAGGAACCAGTACGCTATGGAAGTCCAATGAAGGTTCATACGGTGGTTCTGTACAAAGATGCATGTGGTTTTTCTTTCCTGAAGCGAGAGAAATTGAAGCGAGCAACTGGCTTGGATCATGGGTTAGAAGTCTCTTAAGATTTGAAATGCAAGGCAGCAATGATACAACCAACGGTATGGACGGAACCTGGGAGACTGCAGTATTTCCTTCTGGAACACCTATGGGTTCTCACACGGTGCCATCATGGTGGAGAATCTATGTCAAACCTGTTTCCTTTTCAACCACATATAAAACCATACGCATCAAATTTGAACTGTATTCCTCCTACGATGGGGACTCCTATTTTAGAAAAGCTCATTTCTATGGAAGAAAAGCATATGGACAAACCCCTGATGACATTCTCATCTGCAATGCAGACGGCAATGAGAAAACAGCACTGTTGGATTGGGGAGACAGACCTGAAGGCACTACAATGATTAAGTCTTTCAAACTGAAAAATGCCAGTTCAAACAGAATCGCTTCAGGTGTAAACATCCAGCTCAATCATGGTGACTTTGGGCTTTCTTTTTCTGAAGACGGTCCTTGGACAGCAACGCTTGATATTGCATCGATTGCTCCAGATAACTTAAGCGCCACAATCTACATCAGAAATCTTTTAGGTGCACCTCCTCTCATACTGGGACCAAAGGCGGGAAGATGCATCATCACCGTCGGAAGCTGGACATAGGAGGTGAAATGGGATGGGTATGCCAATACTGACGCTTGTTAGTCCAGAAGATGGTTTGAACTTTATTGATCGAATGCTGTTTTTTGACATAAACTACAGCGACCCAATCGATACATTTGCTGCAGATCGTATTCTGTTTGAAGCGGACAAAGTTGCAACTTTTGATGGCTTGGATCGTAAGAGAATTGAATATGTCGATGTCGCAAGTGATTCCACAGTAAGATATTCATTAATACTGGAACCTGGCTTGTGGTATTGGAGAGTAACCGCTGAGAACAGTTCTGGATTATCCGTTTCAGAAGTCAGGACTCTTACTGTTTCGAAGACCATGAAAAGAGCACTCTACCAGTATGAAAATGTAGGCAAGGCGGCAATGCCCTGGTCCAATAAAAGAACCTTATACCAATATGAAAACATCGGCAAATCGCCTATTGATTGGACTGATAAGAGAACCTTATCTCAGTATGAGAATATTGCAAAGTTTGGACCCCTTTGGAGTAACCAGAGAAGCTACTATCAATATGAAAACATTACTGATGATCCACCATTTCCATACATTTCAAGAATTTCATCAACTCGTGGGCCTTCCGGATCCGTTCTTACACTTTATGGTAACGGGTTTGGATATTCATTTGAATCGGATGTCTCAAATCCCGATCGGTTCCTGAGAAGCTATGATGGTTCTGTATACATCAATGATCTCATGTGCAGCATCCTTTCCTGGTCCTGGAATGAGATCGTAATGCAGCTTCCAGCTGAAGCGGAAAGCGGTCCCATAAAAGTCGTATTGTCACAGCCGACAGTCAGAGAGAGCAATGTGAAGGGATTTGAAGTGTATGCCGGAGTTCCAACTGACGATATCGGCATTGAGCTGTTCATCTGTGCGAGAGAAAATCCGAATACGGTGCTCTGCCAGCTGGACGGGGCCTTCAATAAAGCCTTTCAGATGGTTCAGAACAATGCCGGATCAGGCAGCTTTTCCATAAGCAGGTATGACAGGTTTGGCGGAAACAACGAATATATCAGAGATCAGAATTTCGTGCTGGTAAAACTGGATGGGAATCCTATCTTTAAATGGATCATTGAAGCAAAGAAGCCGAATTATGTGGACCCTTCAGAGCATCAGATTATTGAAGTGAATGGACGAGGCATTTTATCGATGCTGGGCTGGGCAGTCGTTTATCCGGAAAATCTCGCAGAACCGGTTCTGGATCGGAAATTCACAGGAACTGCTAGTACTGTTCTGAGAAAACTGATACAGGAAGCACAAACAAGAGGCGGTCTAAAAGGAGTATCCATTGGATGGGAGGATGACAAGGACAGTTTAGGGAACACCTTCACAGAAAGCATCAATCTTTCATTCAGGGTCGGGACTCCTTTGACGGAAGTTGTTACAAAGTTTACTGATGGCCTGGGTTATTTCGATATCGAAATGACTCCAGATCTGAGACTGAAAATCTACAAGAATAAGGGAGAAGATCTTCATGAAGAGATCATCTACCGACCAGGACAGGCAATCCTTAGTCATCAGAACCAGAGCGACGGAACAAATCTTGTCAATGAAGTACTCATCGAAGGAAGCGAGAAATCCATAGCAGTTGCATCTCATAGTTTGAGTCAGACAAACTATGGCCGTAGAGAAGGATATCTCTCAGCCAGCAATCTCATTGGAGGTCTCTCAGAGTATGGACAGGCATATCTCAGCCGAGCTGCTTTCCCTACCTGGGGCATTCAGGGAACGGTGACTACCTTTACGGACACAGAAGGTAGAAAGATCAAACCTTTTGAGTCCTACCTGATCGGAGACTGGATTGGATGGCATATCCCGCCAGAAGGTTCTGACGAAATTGGCTTTGAAGGGATACTACGAGTAAAGGGTGTAACAGTAAGCGAGGACAATGATACAGGAAATCTGAAATACACACTGGATCTTCATAATGCCATGCTGGAGCATGAAATCAAACTGACGCAAAAGGTGGAGAGAATCTCTCAATACAGTGGTGGAAGTGACGTCTTATCTGTTACTCCATCCAGTAGTAGTGGATATTCCCCAAATGAAATCAATGCACTCCTTTTGAATAAGGCCAACACCATCCATCAGCATCACTTTACAGATTTAGTTGATACACCTGAGAATTTAGAACCGGGAAAGATTGTCATCGTGAATGAAGAAGGTAATCAGCTGATTCTTGATGAGAGAGAAAAGCCTGAAGTGTTTTTTCAATCTGAGCTAAAAGCTATAACTGGGAGCAATTTCAAAGCGGAGATCGATGATACAACATTTGTAGGGAATGGCATAACTTTTGATGCGAATACCCGATCACTTATTATTGGTGAATCAGGTAGGTATTGCATTAGAGCCAGCCAGGTTGCATCTGTTTACGGTGAAGCCAGTCTGTTGATCAGGAAGAACGGTTCGGGACTAAAAAGAGCAGCATCGGTTAATGCAGTCAGTCTAAATCATTCCGTTTCAGTTATTGAATCGTGCACTGCCGGTGATGAGCTTGATTTTTATTGGAATGGCACTGTAACAGAATCTATGGCGGGAATGGATTCTTCCGTTTCCATATTTAGAATTTGAACATCATAGGCACAACCAGAATTTAAACAACTGGATGTGCTTTTTGATTTCAGGAAAGTGAGGATAATAATGAAAGACATTTGGAATGTGATTCAATTTGTATTTGCTGGCCTCGGTGGTTGGCTTGGCTGGTTTCTTGGAGGTTACGATGGATTTTTATATGCCCTGATTGCCTTTGTGGTGATTGACTATATGCTTGGTGTCATGTGCGCCATAATTGAGAAGCGTTTATCCAGTGACGTGGGTGCTCGGGGCATCTTTAAAAAAGTGGTGATTTTCTCTTTGGTGGGGGTAGCGCACATTGTTGATCAGAACATCATCGGTGATGGTGGTGTTATCAGAACAGCAGTGATCTTTTTCTACCTATCTAATGAAGGAATCAGCATCATTGAGAATGCAACAAGACTTGGACTGCCTATTCCAGAAAAGCTCCGTGATGTTTTGGAACAGCTTAAAGACGGTGGAGATAAAGACGGAACAAAGTAAAAAGGGTTTTGCCGTTTGAACGATGTCCAGCATAGTTAAGTTATGGAGGTGTTCAAATGGTATTTATTCATTGTAGCCATTGCGAAGAACCATTATGCGTCATCAATTACAATTTGCTCTTCAGTGACAAAATGGTGATAAGGAACTATCAAGAGGAATGTCCATGCTGCCACAAAACTCTAGACTTCTATTGGCATGAAAACAGCGATCAGGTTTTTGATGAAGGAAAACTGGATTAGCTGTATAAAATGTCATCCCCTTCGTATAATGCTTTTGGAGGGGATGAAAGTGACCAAAATTAAATGCCGTTGTGGTGCGACGTTAATCTTAGTGAAGTATTTAATGCACTTAGAAGGGAGTTTAACATTTAGAGATTATTAAGGAACATGCCCGGTTTGCGGGAAAGAAAATGAGACGAGAGATTTAAATAAAAGCGACATAACCGAGCAAGAATACCCGTTCTAGTAGAAGCGTCATAGGCTAAGCCTGTGGCGTTTTTATTTATCTATAGATTGCAACAAATCGTAGGAGGGAATATCTATGAACCTTAAAAAACTTATTTTTACAGAAAATGAATGCTATAAAGCAGGTAGGAAAATCAAACCCGAAGGCATCATGGTCCATAGTACTGGGGCTAATAATCCATATCTTCGTAGATATGTTGGTCCAGATGATGGCATCTTAGGAGAGAACCAGTATAACAATCACTGGAATCAGCATAGACCCAGTGGTAGACAAGTCTGTGTCCATGCATTTATTGGAAAGCTTAAGAATGGTACCATTGCAACTTACCAGACGCTACCATGGGATCATCGAGGCTGGCATGCAGGTGGTGACGCAAACGATAGTCATATCGGATTTGAGATCTGTGAAGACAATCTGTCCGATGTCTCATACTTCAGCGAGGTTTACAAAGAAGCCGCGGAGCTTTGTGCTTATCTTTGTAAACTCTATGACATGACGGAGAAAGATATCATTGGGCACTACGAAGGTTATCAAAAGAAAATCGCCAGCAATCATGGAGATCCTCGGCACTGGTTTTCTAGGCATGGTAAGAGTATGGATACTTTCAGGGCTGACGTTAAAAAGCTACTTACGGTTCCCACACCACAAACTAAGAAGCTTTACCGCGTTCAGGTCGGGGCCTACATTGAAAAGTCCAATGCTGATGCTATGCTGGCCAGAGTAAAAGCTGCTGGCTTTACTGATGCCTTTATTAAAATAGAATAGTTAAGCACATGCCCTTGGAGGTCTAAAAAACTCCTGAGGGCATTATTTTTTTGCAATTTTACAAAACCGTCAGATTTCCATCCCTCCCATGGCTACCAAATAGAGGGGAACAAATAATGACCCTTCAGAAAGAGGTGATGGATATGAAACATAACCTGAAGATCAGTGTTTCAAAAATGCCACAGACAGGCGGAATCGTTACTTGCCGTAATGTCACCGTAAGGGAGCGCATTCTACGTTTCCTCCTTGGAGATAAACAGCGTGTAACAATTCTGATTCCAGGAGATAGCGTCCAGGAACTTGCTATCTGTGAGACTAGGAAAGGAGGAAATGAACTTGAGCAAAGTAAAGTTACTGCTTGATGTGGTAAGTGACATGCGAAGCCTTGCAGACAGCATAGAAGTGGTTTGCAATGCAATGACCGAAAGCGATGCTGCGCCTGAAGAAGTGCCTGCCACAAAGTCAGACAAAGCAAAAGAGCAGGATATCCCACTTGAAAAAGTGCGTATGGTCCTTGCTGAAAAAAGCCAGCTTGGTTTTACTGCGCAGGTGCGAGAGATTATCGGGAAGTATGGCGCTGATAAGCTTAGTGCTGTTGACAAGGCATATTACGCTGACATCTTGAAAGATGCGGAGGTTCTTGGCAATGGGTAATCACGCAATACTATCTGCATCTTCATCCCACAGATGGCTCCATTGCTTGCCATCTGCAAGGCTTGAACTTGAGTTTGAAAACACAAGCGGAGAGGCGGCGAAAGCAGGTACTGCAGCACATGAGCTCTCAGAACACAAACTGAAAAAGGCACTCCGCATCAGAAGTAAGAGGCCCGTGTCAGAGTATGATTCAGATGAAATGGAAGAATGCACAGATGACTATGTTGCCTTCATCATGGAGCAGGTAGAACTTGCAAGAAAGTCCTGTACTGACCCTATCGTTCTTATTGAACAACGTCTTGACTTCTCTTGCTATGTGCCAGATGGATTTGGTACGGGAGATTGTGTAATCATTTCAGATGACAGGCTTCATATAGTGGATTTCAAATACGGAATTGGAGTCCTTGTGGACGCAGAAAACAATCCGCAGATGAAACTCTATGCATTAGGGGCTCTTGAAATCTATGACAGTCTCTACGACATCAAAGAAGTATCAATGACAATATTTCAGCCGCGAAGAGAAAACGTCAGCACCTGGACTCTTCCTGTAGAAGAACTTAAAGCCTGGGCAGAAGAAGAACTAAAACCTAAGGCAGCAAAAGCCTATCAAGGAGAAGGTGAATATATCCCTGGCCCGTGGTGTACTTTCTGCAGAGCATCCATAAGATGCCGTGCAAGGGCTGATGAAAAACTCAAACTGGCCCAGAAGGAGTTTAAGATGCCACCACTGCTTACAGATAGTGAGATTGAAGAAATTCTAAACATTATTCCTGATCTCACGAAGTGGGCGGGTGAAATAACTTCTTATGCCACAGATGCAGCAGTTAACCATGGGAAAGAGTGGAGTGGTTTTAAAGTTGTGGAAGGTCGCTCAGTCCGTAAGTACAAAGATGAAGATACTGTAGCACAAAAAGCTGTAGAGAGTGGATATAAAGATATTTACCGTAAGAGTCTTATCCCTTTGACAGAGATGCAGAAACTGATGGGAAAAACCAAATTTGAGGAAATCCTAGGAAGCCTCATAGTAAAACCACCAGGAAAGCCAACGCTTGTTCCTAAAACAGATAAAAGAGTGGCTATGAACGTAACGAACGCAAAAAACGAATTTAATGAAATTATGGAGGATTGATCATTATGAAAAACAATACGAATAGAACTAAGGTTATTACAGGTGTAAACACAAGACTATCTTACTTCCACGGCTGGGAGCCGGTTTCTGTCAACGGAGGTGCTGAAAAATACAGCGTATCTGTCCTCATTCCAAAGGACGACACAGAAACCATTAACGCAGTAAATGCCGCTATTGATGCCGCTATTGAAGAAGGGATTGCTAAGTTTGGTGGTAAGAAGCCCAACAAGGCTGCTATAAAAATTCCTCTGCGTGATGGGGATGTGGAGCGTGACGACGAGGCATATAAGGGGCATTATTTTATCAATGCCAACAGCAAAACCCCACCACAGATTGTGGACAAGAGCGTAAAGCCAATCATGGATCGTGGTGAGGTGTACAGCGGATGCTTTGCTAGGGTTTCGTTAAATTTTTTCTCCTTCAATTCCAACGGAAATAAAGGTGTGGCTTGTGGACTTGGCAACATTCAAAAGATTAAAGATGGCGAGCCTCTTGGTGGAAAGAGTTCTGCAGAAGATGATTTTACAACTCTTGCAGAAGATGACTTCCTTGCCTAATAGAAAAGGCCAATTGACGGTGGTGGGGGTATTTCCTCTACCACCTGCTTTTTTAGGAATGGAGGTATATTATGAGAAGTCTTGAAATTGATATCGAAACCTACTCATCGATCAACCTACAAAAGAGTGGCGTTTATCGCTATGTGGAGGCGGATGACTTTGAAATACTGCTCTTTGGTTATTCTGTTGACGGTGGAGAGGTGATGGTGGTTGACCTTGCGAAAGATGAAAAGATACCACAGATCATACTGGATGCCTTGACCGATGAAAAAGTAACTAAGTGGGCTTTTAATGCTCAGTTTGAGCGTGTCTGTCTGTCCAGATATCTTGGACACCCTTGTGGAGAATATCTAAATCCATCCGCATGGAAATGCTCAATGGTATGGTCTGCCTATATGGGGCTTCCGTTATCCTTAGTAGGTGTGGGTGCAGTCCTTGGTCTTGAAAAGCAGAAGCTGACAGAAGGTAAAGATCTTATTAGATATTTTTGTGTACCGTGTACGCCTACGAAAACAAACGGTGGAAGAACTCGTAATCTGCCAGGTGACGATGAGGAGAAATGGCAGAGTTTTAAGGACTATAACAAGCGAGATGTTGAAACGGAAATTGAGATACAAAAGAGGCTTAGTAAGTTTCCTGTCCCGGATGAAATATGGCATGAGTACCATCTTGATCAGGAAATCAATGATCGAGGCATCAAGGTAGACATGGACTTCGTAAAGCAGGCTATCGCTATGGATGAGATTTCACACACCAAGCTAATGGATCAGATGCAGGAAATAACAGAACTTGATAACCCCAACTCAGTACAGCAGATGAAAGTCTGGCTCTCTGAAAATGGTGTGGAAACAGATACGCTTGGTAAAAAAGCAGTAGTAGAGTTATTAAAGGACACACCAGAGCATTTGGCTGAAGTTCTTAAACTCCGTCAGCAACTGGCAAAGTCATCCGTAAAGAAATATACGGCAATGGAAAATGCAGTCTGCAGTGATGGCAGGATTCGTGGTATGTTTACTTTTCTGGGTGCCAATCGGACTGGACGCTTCAGCTCAAAAATAGTCCAGCTGCAGAACCTGCCGCAAAACCATATGCCGGATTTAAAAGAGGCACGAGGCATAGTAAAGAGCGGTGATCATGAAACCCTTGAAATGCTCTATGAAGACATACCAGATACACTTTCACAGCTTATTAGAACCGCTTTTGTGCCAAAGAAAGGCTGTAAATTTATAGTTGCCGACTTTTCTGCCATTGAGGCTCGTGTGCTGTCATGGCTAGCAGGCGAAGATTGGAGAAGTGAAGTATTTGCAAGCGGCGGTGACATTTATTGTGCATCCGCATCACAGATGTTTGGTGTCCCTGTTGAAAAGCATGGTGTGAATGGGCATTTAAGGCAGAAAGGCAAGATCGCAGAACTGGCCCTAGGTTATGGTGGATCAGTGGGTGCTTTAAAGGCTATGGGTGCGCTGGAGATGGGCCTTGAGGAGGAAGAATTAAAACCCCTGGTTAATGCCTGGAGGCAGGCCAATCCGTACATCGTAAAATTCTGGTGGGATGTGGATAGAGCAGCTAAGAAGTGTATCAAAGATAAGCAGTCTCAAGAAATACAAAATATCAAGTTTCATTACAGGAGTGGAATGCTCTTTATTGTTCTTCCTTCTGGTAGGCAGCTTGCCTATGTTAAACCTCAAATGGGTGAGAATATCTTCGGTGGAGAATCGGTCACTTACGAAGGTGTCGGTGCTACAAAGAAATGGGATCGACTTGAAAGCTATGGACCCAAATTTGTGGAAAACATCGTCCAAGCAATCTCTCGTGATTTATTGATGCATGCCATAAAGACACTGAGCACTTACCGCATTGTGGCTCATGTACATGATGAAGTTATTATTGAGGCGGATCCTAGCATGTCACTTGATAGGGTGTGCCAGCAGATGAGTAGAGTCCCTCCTTGGGCAAAGGGGTTGCTTCTTGATACCGATGGTTATGAATGCGAATTTTATAAGAAAGATTAGTTAAAACATCAGATTTCACCTCTTGCCGTGGCTACCAGGTAGGAGGTGTTTTTTTATGAAGATTATTGAAGTGAAAGATGGCAGCCCGATCAAGGGTGAGACAGAACCGATGACAGAGGAACAGTTGCAAAGAGAGTATGACTTTTATATAGCAGAAAGTATTATCAGGATGCTTCAGAAAGAAGGCAAAATTACAGAGGATGAACGACAAAAAATATCAGCGTTAAACCGCCAGAAATTCTCCCCAAAGCTGGCCGAGATTATGTCTTAAATCACTTGCTATTAGTGGCTTTTAGAGTGATATATGTAATGAAAGAAAGCGAGGTGAGACAATGAAAAAAATAACGAAAATCGATGAACTGACAAAATCACAGTTGTCGAAAAACAAGCTTCGAGTGGCCGCATATGCCAGGGTTTCAACTGATAGTGATGAACAGATGGTAAGCCTTAAAGCACAGCGGGAACACTATGAAAACTACATCAAATCCAATCCAGAATGGGAGTTTGCCGGGCTTTATTATGACGAAGGGATATCAGGGACGAAAAAGGAAAAGCGACCTGAGCTTCTTCGCATGATTCGTGATTGTGAAAGTGATCGGGTTGATTTTATTATCACCAAATCCATAAGCCGTTTTGCACGTAATACCACGGATTGCTTAGAGCTGGTAAGACAGCTCTTAAATATCGGTGTTTATATTTATTTTGAAAAAGAAAATCTGAATACGGGTGATATGGAAAGTGAATTAATGCTTTCTATTTTATCTGGGTTTGCCGCTGAAGAGTCCGCATCCATTTCACAGAACATGACATGGTCAATCAGCAAAAAATTTCAAAATGGCAGTTTCATTATTGGCAGTCCACCTTATGGTTATGCCAATGTGAATGGTGAGATGGTCATCGTTCCAGAAGAAGCAGAAGTTGTTAAGCGCATTTTTTCAGAGTGCCTTTCAGGTAAAGGTGGAAGTGTGATCGCAAAGGGCCTTAACAGGGACAAGATTCCTGCAAGAAGAGGTAATCATTGGAGCACAGGAACAGTGATCGATATGCTACGAAATGAAAAATACAAAGGTGATGCGCTTTTCCAAAAGACTTACACGGATAACAACTACAATCGACGACCTAATAAAGGTGAGAAAGACCAATTCTACTGCAAGAATCATCATGAGCCCATCGTCAGCAAAGAAGTGTTTTCTAAGGCACAAAAGCTGATCACACAAAGAGCAAAGATTAAGGCTGTTAACAAAAAGGCTTATCAAAACAGGTATGTGCTAAGCGGCAGAATCATCTGTGGGGAGTGTGGGTCCACGTTTAGGAGAAAAACAAACTACTCTGCTGGCAGAAGTTATATCGCCTGGAGCTGCATAGGGCATATTGAAGACAAGAACAGCTGCTCCATGCTATTTATTCGGGATGGAGAGATAAAGGCAACCTTTGCCACCATGATGAATAAGCTTGCCTACAGTAGAAAGATTATCCTTGGGCCACTTTATGATGCTATAAGTAAAAACCAAGAAGAGTGCGACCTTGAAAGAATTGATGCCATCGATAAGCGGATGGAGCAATTGACCGAAGAGCGCAATACCCTTATTGGTCTTATGGCAAAAGGGTTTCTTGAACCAGCACTTTTTAGCAAGGAACGAAATGCACTGGATAGCGAAATAAAAAATCTAACCACTGAGATGACAAACCTGGTCATGTCATTTACAAGTGGAACATCACAGGCTGATGAGGTAAAGGCGATTCTTGAGCATGTGTCAAAAGATAAGTTTGATGGAAACTATACAGACGAGATATTTGAAAAGTTTGTAGAAAACATCATTGTAAATTCAAGGGATGAACTGACATTTAAATTAAAATGTGGACTTTCCCTTAAAGAAAGGGTGGTGAGGTAAATGGCCTATGTACCATACGGATATGCAATTACGGACGGAGTTGTTACTGTTGAAGAAAGGGCTGCGGATCAAGTAAGGGATTTCTTTGAAAAGTACATTTCAGGACTTTCCCTTGCTGTGGCCGGTGAACAGGCGGGTATTCAGAAGACACATTCATCCATGGGACTTATTTTGAAAAACATCAACTATCTCGGTAATGACGTGTATCCAGCGATCATCGATAAAGAAACATTCGATAAAGCTGAGGAAGCTAGAAGTAAGCGTGCGAAGGACCTAGGGAGGATTGCAGAGCTTGCAGCTTTTAGTGCACCCCCGCCTATAGAGCGATTTAAAATGAGAAAATCAGAAGGTAAGCTTCCAGATGATCCAGTAGGGCGAGCGGAGTACCTGTATAGTCTGATAGAAAGCGAGGTGTAAAGTGGCCGAGAAAAACATAACTGTAATTCCAGCACGAAAAAGGGTGGGAAGTACAGCCGCAAAAGAAAAAGTAAAGAAACTACGTGTTGCTGCTTATTGCCGAGTTTCAACAGAAACTGAAGAGCAGAATTCAAGCTATGAGGTGCAGGTGGCTCATTACACCGAGTTCATAAAGAAAAATGCTGAATGGGAGTTTGCAGGCATATTTGCAGATGACGGTATTTCAGGCACGAACACGAAAAAACGAGAAGAGTTCAATCGCATGATTGACGAGTGCATGGAGGGGAACATCGATCTGGTTATTACAAAATCCATCAGTCGATTTGCCCGGAACACTCTGGACTGCCTAAAGTATATTAGGCAGCTCAAGGATAAGAACATATCCGTGTTTTTCGAGAAAGAGAATATCAATACAATGGACGCCAAGGGGGAGGTGCTTCTGACCATTATGGCATCCCTCGCGCAGCAAGAGAGTCAGAGTCTTTCACAGAATGTTAAACTTGGACTTCAGTATCGGTATCAGCAAGGCAAAGTTCAGGTCAACCACAATCGCTTTATGGGGTACACGAAAGATGAAGAAGGCAACCTGATCATTGTTCCTGAAGAGGCCGAAATCATAAAACGTATTTACAGAGAGTACCTTGAAGGTAAAAGTCTAGCGGGCATTGGAAGGGATCTTGAGAAGGACGGTATTTTGACAGCTGCAGGAAAACCAAGATGGCGACCGGAGACCATAAAGAAGATTCTCTTGAACGAAAAGTACATCGGGGATGCCCTATTACAGAAGACCTTCACTGTGGATTTTCTTACAAAGAAAAGAGTCAAGAATGAAGGCCATGTACCGCAATATTATGTTGAAAATAGCCATGAGGCGATCATACCAAAGGAATTATTTTTACAGGCTCAGGAAGAACTTCATCGCAGGAATAATATTTACACAGGTGCTGACAAGAACAAAAGACTATATAGCAGTAAATACGCTTTGAGTACCATAACCTTCTGCGGAGATTGCGGTGACATTTACAGACGTGTCTACTGGAACATACGTGGAAGAAAAGAGTTTGTTTGGCGATGCGTTACAAGAATCGAGCAAGGTCCCAAAGTATGCAGAAACCGAACTGTAAAAGAAGGTGATTTATATGATGCGGTTATGACTGCCATTAACAAGCTCCTTGCCGGTGGAGATAATATGATAAGAACACTGGAAGAAAACATCCATGCGGTAATTGGCGACACCACAGAATATAAGATTTCAGAAATTAACAAACTACTAGAGGAAAAGCAGAAAGAAGTAATCAGCCTTGCCAACAAGGGAAAAGATTACGAATTCCTAGCTGATGAGATTGATAAGCTCCGTGAAGAGCGACAGAGCCTTCTTGTGGAAGATGCATCCTTAAGTGGTGAGAATAAGCGGATCAACGAACTGATAGGATTTATCCGCAGGAACAAATATCGCACCCTACTGTATGATGACACGCTAGTAAGGAAGCTGATCCAAAGCGTCACGGTGTACGAAGAACACTTTGTGATCAGCTTCAAATCTGGCTTTGAAATTGAAGTATAAAAAACGGATTATAGAATTGACCCGTTTTACTTAGCTAAAGGGAACTAGTGGTTATCATTTTAGTTGTTGACAAACTGGTCAAAAAATATTATCATAAAATATAAATCGGACGAACGACCGAATTGTGAGGTGATGGTGTTGTGATTAACGAAACAAATGAACAAACTCAATCTGAAAAAATATTATCAGCAGCTTATGCGTGCATTTCGACTAGAGGTTATGCCAACGTATCGATGAGGGACATTGCTGATGAAGCGGAAGTAGTGTTAAGCCAGATAAACTATTATTTTAAAAATAAGGAGGGACTGTTTAAAGAAGTTGTAAGAATGATGATTTTAAAGTATTTAAAGGAGATTGAAGCATCATTAAAGCAGGAAAATTCACCTCAGAAAAGAGCAAAAGGCTTAATTAATTACTTTAAAAATATGTTGCAGCACAATCCGGAACTTTTTAGATTGCTCTATGATTTTACAGGTTTAGCAATTTGGTCTCCTGTATTCAGTAGTTTGCTTAGTGAATTATTTAAAGATTTATCGGACATGATTGAAAAGTATATTTTTAAAGATCTTCAATTAAAAGAATTAAAAGGCTATTCTACAAAAAATTTGTCTCGTTTAATTTTGGGGTCGATGTTTGGTACAGGTATTCAGGTTTTACTTGACCAAGATGAAGAATTACCGGAAGCATTAAATGCCATGCAAATTTTATTTGAATAATTATATGAAAGTGAGGTAATTTATTATGTCAGGATTAATTGAAAAGTCAGTCAATTTAGGGTTGGGGTTGTTTTCTTACTCTAGAGAAAAAATTGAAGAAGTAGTTGATGAATTAGTGAATAAAGGTGAAGTTACTAGGAAAGATGCAAAGGATCTGGTTAATGATTTAGTAAAAAAAGGCGAAGATCAACGTAATGATTTCAAGAAAATGGTCAAGGATGAAATTTTAGAAGCGCTAGATGCGAAAGATATTGCCCGTAAAGAAGATCTCATGGAAAAAGAGGACTTCAGAAAGATTATAAGAGAAGAGTTAATTGATATATTAAAAGAGAAAGAAATAGCTACAAAGAAGGATATAAATGAGTTAAAAAAATAAAATTATGATTGGTCAGCTAAAAGACAGAACAATGGTTGGTTTTTATATGTTGGTAAAGTTTTAGCTGAGCAATTTATTAATTGGGAGGCGTTAGAAATGGGAATAGTTATTGTTACCGACTCAAATTGTGATTTGCCTGTTGAATATATTTCCCAAAACAACGTACATGTTATTCCGTTTACCTATGTACTAAATGGGATTAATTACACAGATGATTTTGGGAAATCTTTAAGTTACAAGGAATTTTACGACGGAATTCGAAATGGAAGTATGCCAACAACTGCTCAGATTACTGCATATACTTTTGAAAATGAGTTTAGAAGTTTAGTTTCAAAAAGAGATTCTGTTATCTATATAGGTTTCTCATCTGCTCTAAGTGAAACGTTTAATGGTTCCGTTCTAGCTAGAAATGAAATAATGGAAGCGGAACCAGAAGCAGATATAACAGTGATTGATTCAAAAAGCGCTACTGCTGGTCAGGGCTTATTGGTGTATTATGCGTGCGAGATGTTAAAACAAGGAAAATCTAAACAAGAAATCGTAGATTGGATTGAGGCTAACAAACTTAAGGTAAATCACTGGTTTACTATAGATAGTTTGGAACATCTAAAGAGGGGGGGACGAATTTCAGCCACCAGTGCAGCTATAGGTGGATTGCTTGAAGTTAAACCGGTTTTACATGTCTCTAGTGATGGAAGCCTTAACGTTGTAAAAAAAGTTAGAGGAAGAAAAAAATCAATTAGGACTTTATTTGAAGAATATAAAACTCGTGCCATTAAACCAGAAGAACAGATGATATACATCGTTCATGGTGATTGTATAGAGGATGCAGAGTATCTAAAATCTCTGATTCTAAGTGAGACAACGCCCAAAGATATAGTAATAAATAGTTTAGGGCCAGTTATAGGGACCCATACAGGACCAGACATGGTAGGTGTGTTTTTTTTAGGGAAAGAAAGATAGTTATGTTGTCGTTTCCAATAAGATTAAAAAAAGGTATATTAGCTTACTAATGTTTAAGCAGATATAGATGACAGGGCGTCTTTTCAATCTATATCTGCTATTTCTTTTTACAAAAAATGAGATTAGACTGAGTGGTGATAAATGATGGCGGTTGGTAAATATAGAAAATTTAAGAGATCCAGGCAAATCGTTACGATTTTTATAAATCATGGATTTGGCACCTTAATAGACAGATTGGGTATCCTTAAATATCTTAAAATAGAGAAGCAAACCAAAGAATATACAGAGAGGGAAATTTCAAAATTATCAGTTGGGGAGAGGTTGAGATTATCTTTCGAAGAATTGGGACCGACATTTATAAAATTAGGTCAAATCATGAGTACAAGACCGGACTTATTGCCCCGTGACATTATACACGAACTGGAAAAACTTCAAGATGCAGTGGCCCCATTTCCCATAAATGAAGTAAGAGAAGTAATAGAATTTGAGTTGGGAGATAAACTTGAAAACATATTCAGAGAGTTTAAAGAGGAACCTATAGCTGCAGCTTCTATTGGTCAAGTCCATCGTGCAAAATTATTAGCGGGTAAAGAAGTGGTAGTAAAAGTTCAAAGACCAAATATCGAGAAAAATATTGAGCTTGATTTAGGTATATTAAAAGATCTGGCAGATTTTATTGATAATCGAACTAGGTTTGGAAAACTTTATAGCTTTAGCAAAATGGTTGAAGAATTTGAAACCACTTTATCGAATGAATTAGACTTTAGATTAGAAGGAGAAAATGCAGAAACTTTTAAAGTGAATTTCAAGGATGATGCTAATGTAATTGTTCCAGAGATTAGTTGGATTCATACAACTAATCGTGTTTTAACAATGGAAGAAATCAAAGGGACTTCGTTAAAGAATTTTGAAGCATTAGATCAATTAGGGCTAGATAAAACGATAATTGCAAGAAATTTAGCTAATTCTCTTTTATATCAGATATTACGGGATGGTTTCTTCCACGGGGATCCTCATCCAGGAAATATAATGGTGCTTGAGAATAATACAATAGCATTTTTAGATTTAGGTATGATAGGACAATTGAACACTCATAGGAAAAACCAATTCCTGAAAATGTTGATGGGGATAACGCTGAAAGATAGTAAACTGATTGTTCAAGCAATTGTTGAACTTGACGCAATGTCAGAAAGAATCAATATGAGAAACCTGGAAAAAGATATTGATCGATTGAGAGATCAAGTATTGTCAGTTCCATTGAGTCAAATTAAAATCGGTGAAATTTTTAATGGAATTTTTGATTTAGCATTTTCATATAATATTATGATTCCTGGAGAATTTACTATGCTTGCCAAATCCCTTATTACTCTGGAAGGGTTGGTTGAAAAATTGGATCCAGAGCTAAATGTCCTGGAAATTGCCGAACCTATTGCTGGAAAGTTGGTTTTTACATTAATTACCCCAGAAAAAATTGGCAGGGAAATCCTGGGTGGTGCCATGGACTACGGTAATCTTGTTCGAAAATTCCCGTCTATTTTCTTGAATTTTCTAGATAAAATGGAACACGATGACTTTACTGTGCAACTTAAACTTAAAGAGGCAGACCGATATGCGCAAAAGCTTGATAAGGCATTTAGCCGGTTATCAATCAGCCTAGTTTTACTATCTTTAAGTATTGTAATAGCAGGAACGATCATTGGATTAAGTTTAACTGATGTGGGAGGGTCTGATTTTATAGCAGTCACAAGTACAATACTAAGAGGCAGCCTTATCCTAGCAGTAATTACCTTTGTTGCACTGATTATTGCAATTTTCAGATCAAAACGAATATAACCTAATCAATGATAATTAACTATAGAGGAGAAAAATTAATATGGCAGTTGATATAATACTTTTTTTTACGATTTATTCGTTCTTAGGATGGGTACTTGAAACTGTATTTGCAAGTATAATAGAAAGAAAATTTATCAATAGAGGATTCCTGATAGGACCCTTTACGCCGATCTATGGATTTGGCGGGGTTCTAATCGTTTCATATTTTAATTGGAGTCCATTTTCTATAGATGGTAAATCTTTATTGTTGATTATGAATTTGATTGTTTCAATATTATTAGTTACGATATTGGAGTTTGTTACAGGATTTGCATTGGAAAAAATATTCCATTCAAAATGGTGGGATTACAGCGATAATATTTTGAACCTAAAAGGGTATATATGTATTAAATACTCCATTTTGTGGGGAGTGCTTGCCTTTGCATTAATTCAGATAATCCATCCAATTGTTACAAATTTAGTCCATATCATTCCAGTTCAGTTAAAAAATTCTGCTGCTATCATTCTCATTGTTTATTTTATTATTGACACTACAAAATCTATTGTTGATGTATTGGATTTAAGAAAAGCAATTTTACTTTATTCTGAACTATCGGTGCGTATATATAAAGATAAGGTTATAAAATATAAAAGGATATTTCTTGCCTTTCCTAGATTACTATTCCTAAATGCGGGCATTTTAAATCGCGATGTGAGGAGAATTTTGAATGGTAGAGTTAATAAAATCAAAACTGAATTTAAAAATAAATTTCAACCTTGAAAAGGAATATTGGGATTGTGTTTATGATTTGATTGATCACGAAAAGGTAAAATCAATGAAAGATTATATGCAACATGGGGATATTAGTTGTTACTCCCACAGTCTACATGTGTCGTATATAAGTTTTCGATTATGCAAGAAACTGGGGCTGGACTACCATTCTGCAGCAAGGGGTGGGTTGCTTCATGATTTTTTCTTGTATGACTGGCACGCTGATAAAAAAACTTACAATGGGCTACATGGACTTGTTCATCCTGGTATAGCATTGCAAAATGCTAATGAGTATTTTGCACTGAATAATATTGAGAAGGACATTATTGAAAAACATATGTGGCCATTAACATTAAGGCTACCAAGATATAAGGAGTCATATGTTGCCTTGATGGTAGATAAATATTGCGCCTTTACTGAGACATTGAATTTATTAAGCTCAAATACCAATCAGCTTAAAACATACGAAAGCAGAATCAGTAAGTAGAAGAATTTAAATAATCTTCTACTCGTTTGATTAACTGAAAATGTATTATAGGTTGATTTGTTCCCCTATACGACACTCATTCTTGGATATATTCCCGTAAACGACCCTTGATAAAAAAGAGCTTGGAACAATTTTAATTGATAGCTATCAATGCAACTCCAAGCATGTTGAGACAGTTGTATTGCTAACAAGAAAATAAGATAAAGCTTTTAGGAACAAACCGTTTTTGTGAAAAAAAATAGATTTTTTTCAGAGTAGATCATTCTACTCTTTTTTTTTGCACATTTTAGGAGGCTTGTATCGTTTATAAGTACAATAAATGAAACTATGAACTTGTATTTAATAAAATAATATAATAGACCAACATGAAGAAGATATATTTTATAAGCGTGAATAGGCAAATCTAAAAATGTAAAGAGTATTTGACAATATTGTTCAGCTTTGATAATCTGGTAATGTAAAACATGTTTGACAAAAAGGAGGATCCGACATGCATAAAAAGGACGAAATGGAACAAAAGATAGCAGACAAGGCTGTTAAAATAACATGGGTGGTTACCATTCTAGCTTTGTTTATCATAGGTGGCATTCAAAGTCTGTTGAACAGTGGAGAACGCAGTATCCTTCTGTTGATTGCTATACTTTCAACTACTTTTCTAGTTTCAGTTGAACAATATTACTTATCTAAATTGAATGAAGACAAAAAATTCATTAAAATGATTAGTGCTGCTTTAATTCTTTCAGTGATTTTACTTGGATCAGGATGGTTTGTAAGCCGATGAAAAATCAAATTAAAGAACTTCGCAAAGCAAAGAAGATTTCCCAACAAGAATTGGCCGATTACTGCAAAGTCACCAGACAAACTGTTAATGCAATTGAAAATGAAAAATACGATCCATCATTACAACTTGCTTTTGATTTAGCGAGGAACTTGAATACAACAGTTGATACACTGTTTATTTCAGAAAAATAAAAACAGTACACTGTTCATAGTACGCGAATCGGAAACTATGACTTTATTTCTATTATAAAAGAGCAGTAAATATAGCAATTACAAATGATTGATTTATTGTAAAGGGAGTTTCATGATATGAAAATAAACAGAAAAAGTGTATTTTTAATTCTAACTCTAACACTATCAGCTTTAGGTATGAGTGTAATAGATGGATTTGTTCAACTACCATATCTGTTCAAATCTATTTTGAAAATTTTTCTATTCTCAGTTGTTCCTTTGGGGTACTTTCTTAGGTATAAAGATGAATATAGTCGGTTGAAAAGGCTGTTTGTTCCTAGAAAGTCAGATGTCAAATTTGCATTTTTACTGGGTGTGGGGGTTTACTCTGTTATCCTATTTGCCTATGTCTTTTTGAAAGATCAGATTGATTTGTCCTCGATTCGTGAGTCATTAACCGCAAATATGGGTGTCAATGAACATAATTTTGTATATGTTGCCATTTATATTTCTTTTGTCAATTCTTTGCTGGAAGAATTTTTCTTTCGAGGTTTCGCCTTTCTGATTTTGAAGGAAAATACTGGACGCCTCTTTGCTTACGTATTCAGTGCTTTGCTATTTGCTTTATATCATGTTGGTATGACAAGTGGATGGTTTCACTGGAGCATACATCTATTAGCTATGGCAGGATTGTTTACTGGTGGCTGTATCTTTAATTATTTGAATGAAAAGTCTGAAAATATCTATCCCTCGTGGCTTGTACATATGTTTGCCAATTTTGCAATCAACACCGTTGGATTTATCTTATTTGGCTTAATTTGATTCATAAACTTTTCTAGGTTCAGTTGGGCCTAAAAGCACAACATCATCTTGTGTGTATAGTAATAAATAGTAAGAATGGTTTATAAAGATAGTTTGAATAGAAAGTAGACAACCAGCAAATTTTATCCTTGAGTAATACTGACCAACGCGGTTGGATAAAGAACCTGAACCTTTCAAAGAGCAGATCGATCTGCTCTTTTTTACAATTATGTTTTTTTAATACTCTTTTATCCAAGTATTTAATAGGAATTACTACTATCTGCATTATATTTTTACATTTCTACATTTATTAAAATACGACTCTTGTGCCATCTCATTACTACATGTTTCTACGTGCCATCTCATTACTACATGTTTCTACGTGTCATTTCTCTGAATAGCTAATTGTTCAGGGATAATTTACAATAGATAAAAGAGCATTCAAGTAAAATCCTTTTTCCTGAAGAATAATCAATTATACTCAACTTGACTGATTCATCACTAGGACAGTTTAAAAAATAAGTAAATAGAAATAAAAAGAATGGGGTGAAGAAGAATGAAAAAATTCAGTATGTTCTATTTGTTTTTAGTGATTGTAGTTTCTGGATGTGCGGATACTGATGAAACCCCTACAAGGACTGACCGGGACATCACTTCAACTACTGAACAAGAAAATGGTGGACAGGATGAGCAGGAAGGAATCAGTGATGAACCAGAAATAATTGCTGAAAACCTTGAGATACCCTGGTCGATTCAAAAAGAGGGAGATACATTCTTTTTGACAGAGAGATCTGGAACTATCATGCAAATTAAAAATGGAGAAAATATAAGACAGGAAGTAGAATTGGCGAAGGAACTTTCTACCGTTTCAGAAGCTGGTTTATTAGGATTCGTACTCGATCCTGAATTTTCGCAAAACAACTTAGCATACGCCTATTATACGTATGAGGACAGGAATGGAAAATTTAACCGAATTGTAACTTTGCGTTTGAACGAAGACATTTGGCAGGAGGAGAACATACTCCTCAATGAAATACCAAGCGGAAGGGTTCATCATGGTGGGAGACTAGAACTTGGACCTGATAACAAGCTATATGCAACGACTGGTGATGCATCTGTACCTGAGATTGCGCAGGATCTTGATTCATTAGGTGGGAAAATTTTAAGAATGAATCGTGATGGATCAGTTCCGGATGGCAATCCCTTTTCTAATTCCTATGTATACAGTTATGGACACCGAAACCCACAGGGACTTACCTGGTCGACTGATGGCAAACTCTATTCAAGTGAACATGGCAATTCAGCAAATGATGAAGTCAACTTGATTGAAGCCGGTCAAAATTACGGTTGGCCAATCATTGAAGGAGTCGAAGAACAAGAGGGGATGGAGTCACCCGTCTTCACCTCTGGAAATTCAGAAACTTGGGCACCGTCCGGGATGGACTATTATGATGATACAGTTTATGTTGCAGGTTTAAGAGGGGAAGCTGTTTTTGAATTTAACCTTGAAACCGGTGAGCAAAGAGAAGAAATTTCTGGATTCGGCCGGATCAGAGATGTACTGATCGAAGATGATCAACTTTATTTCATCAGCAATAACACAGATGGACGGGGCGACCCGAACGAAACTGATGACAAGCTATATCGTTTATCCATTCAAGATTAAATAAGTTTCAGAGTGCTTAAGGGAACGGTCGGTAATAATAAAAACAATTAGCACTTTGGAATCGGTAAAACCTTAATGGAAGAGGGATATAAAGATTAGCCCATTCAAAAAGTATATGTGATGAGAGTGATGTTGAACCATATTATAAAAAACTTGGATAGTGCAAAGAAGGATCAATAGTTGAGGTGAAAGTATAACCTAGGGATATCATATGATCTATCAGTTCTCTCTTGATTTATTAGCTAAACTTTAAATCCGACTGTCCGTCTGTATTTCACTTCCATAGTGAATTAATTCATCGTCATAGTTAATGAAACTTTATATACCTCTTATTATCGGCACTGTTTCGTTTAGAAAAAGAGACAAAGACTCAAACAGTGCAATCTAGTAATTATTTTGGAGTAACCAATCAAACCATTAAAGGAATTGAAAATCATAAATAGAATTTAACACTGGATTTAGCAATAAAATAGCTGAAATACTAAACAGAGCAATGAAAGATTTGTTAGAAATCAGTATAAATGGAACTAAGGGGATAAAAATGAAAACATTATATATGATCGGTGGTACCATGGGTGTTGGAAAGACAACAGTGTCCCAGTTATTGAATAAAAAATTAGATAATGCTGTATTCCTAGATGGTGACTGGTGTTGGAATGCAGATCCGTTTCAGATTACAAAAGAGACCAAAGCAATGGTGTTGGACAACATCTGCCATCTCCTCAACAGTTTCATTCATTGTAGTGCTTATGATAACGTGGTTTTTTGCTGGGTAATGCATGAGCAGGCCATCATAGATAAAATCCTATCAAATCTAGATTTGGATGAATATGAAGTAAAGGTGATTTCACTGACTTGTTCTGCTGATGCATTAGCCAAACGTATCGATAAAGATATTGAAGCTGGAATTCGCTCAGCGGAAGCATTAAAACGTAGCCTAAATAGAATCTCGCTCTACGACGAAATAAACAGCATAAAAGTTGATGTATCTAATCGTGACCCCGCTGAAATAGCAGAATTTATTGCAACACAAATTTAAAGCTTTGTTTGTCCAAGTAAGTGACTGCGAATAAGTAGCCTTATCCAACTTGTATTGGTGACATCAATATTGTTTCTTCGTTCCATATATAGGAAGTTGTATTGAAGTCGAAAAAGTTAGTATTTAAAATAACTGAATGATCCTGAAAATGATAAAAATTAATCTGCCAGATCAATTGTAGCATCGCAGATATTCTCC
Source organism: Lacticigenium naphthae DSM 19658 (assembly GCF_000425865.1). GTDB lineage: Bacteria > Bacillota > Bacilli > Lactobacillales > Carnobacteriaceae_A > Lacticigenium > Lacticigenium naphthae. Next base: position 440,114 of record NZ_AUEG01000001.1, on the reverse strand, counting down.
TATTGAGCATATCTGTGATGCTAATTAAATAAAAAAGAGTGAAAGTGTGGAAGTTGTACTCGAAGAATGATAACCGTTTAGTTTTGCTGGAATGTCACAGAGCTAGTTGAAAAAAAGAAGCAGCTGCTGCCATTTCAAAAGAATTAGGGAAAGTGGCGGAAGAGAAAAAGCAAAAAAATTAGTGGATGGAAATAAAGGGTAAATAGAACATACTATGTAAAAAAAAAGCAGTGAAATTATTTTGTATTGTAGGGAAAACAAGTCCGAAAAGACAGGAGTGTAGGTGAATGTCAACAGGATGCTATAATTCACTGCATTCTGGAAAGCAGCATTTTACTGAGTTGTTATGATATCAAGCTAATACAATAAGAGTTTTAAAAATAAAAAAGCAAAGTATCGGGTCTAGTAATGACCAACATAACTTCGCTTATTTTTTCTAAAAATGCCGAAAAGAAGGAATACGACCGAGACTACTTAGAGGTAAAAGCCTAATATACCTGAAACGATACCAATAATTGCTCCAGCAATGACATCTTTTGGAAAATGAACGCCGCCAATCACGCGCAAAATAGCTAATAGGCTACCAGCTAGTATCAAAAATATGCCCAAAGGTTTTGAAATGAAATAGAGTGTCGTAGCAATGACAAAAGCAGAAAAGACATGTCGGCTGGGGAAAGATTTTCCTTTAGCAACTTTATTAATAATCGGGATATCACCTGTTATTTCATAGGGACGAGGAGCATTAACATAACTTCGAAAGATACTGACTAATACAAAGGATATGGAAGGAGTCAGTAGAACTCTCCAAAATCTAGCATCACCAGAATAAATTAATAGTATTAGAACTGAAGGATAGGTTACATAGACTAAAAATGTAATGAAATTATTTATTTGATTAATTGTTTTTACATACATATAATTGAACACCCTAAAAGTTGAATTTATATTCATATTAACATATTAAACACTTTTTTAATCTATGAATTGACTTTTTAAGATTGCAGTAAATGTCTTTCTAAAGAAATACTATTTTTTGAGAATGTATCTTAATATTCTGTTTGGAATTTAGTCAAAATAATCGTTCTGTTTCTTATAAAATGTTAGTATGAAGAGAGTAGATAGAATAGAAAGTCAGTCATAAAGGAGAGAATAAAGTGAAACTTATTACATGGAATATTGATTCTCTGAATGCAATGTTGACAAGTGATTCAGATAGGGCTTTGATGTCCCGAGAAGTAATGGTAAGCATAGTAGAGGAGGACCCAGATATTATTGCTGTCCAGGAAACTAAGTTGCCGAGAACCGGACCTTCAAAAAAGCATATTGCAATATTAAAGGATATGTTTCCCAACTACAAGTGTGTATGGAATGTATCCCAAGAACCAGCAAGAAAGAGTTATGCGGGGACAATGTTTTTCTATAAAAACCATCTAAATCCTACCGCAACATTTCCAAAAATCGGAGCACCGGATCCCCTTGATTCAGAGGGGAGAATCATAACGCTAGAATTTGATACATTTTTTGTAACGCAGGTGTACACACCTAATGCTGGATCGAATTTAGTGCGATTGAAAGAGCGCCAAGAATGGGATGAGAAATTTGCAGAATACTTAGTTGGTTTAGATGAGAAAAAGCCAGTTATTGTCACTGGAGACTTCAACGTAGCCCATAAAGAAATCGATCTAGCTCATCCTGGGAGGAATAAACGGTCAGCCGGTTTTACCGACGAAGAACGTGAAGCATTTACAAAACTATTGGATAAAGGGTTTACAGATACATTCCGCTATATACACGGAGATGCTACAGGACGATATTCTTGGTGGAATCAGCGTGCCAAAACAAGCAAAATCAATAATTCAGGTTGGAGGATCGATTACTGGTTGGTAAGTGACAGACTTGCGGATAAGGTGCAGAAATCAGACATGCTAGATTCGGGAGAACGACAAGACCATACACCTTTAGTACTTGATATTGATTTAGCATAGATTTAATGTTATAAAAGCATCATTCTATGAGATAAACGGGTCAAGCTATTCTAAAGGATGATTTTAAGACGGAGATAACTCAGCATAGAACTCTGTAGAAAAGTAGGGCAGATGATTCTGCTCTGCTTTTTTTTGCTTATATCTTGTCTATGCTCGTCTCTTTTTACATCCAAACAATGAACATCAGCACAGTTTTTACTAAAACTACCAAGTATAACGAATCCAATGACTTTCTCATCGAGAGATACCTGCATACGTAACCCAAGAGCATCTCCTATATAAATAGAGATACATTCGACCAATCGAAACCATCCTAGTAAGTATGCTTATACTTCAGGAAAATATATTGATAACGGGGATCTTCAAGTTCTTATTTCGCACGAATCTGTAAATGGTTTGTTTTGGTAATGCTATGTTTCGCGCAGTATAATAGAGTGAGGAGAGGACATGAGCGGAAACAGTTAGAATAGTTCAGTGTTTAGAACAAATATTCAGAAATCACGAAAAGGATTGCTCCAAGTGACACTATTAAGTCACTCAAAGCAACTGGAATATGGATCTCATTTACATACAGAAATGAACGGAAAAATTTTGAAGGGATCAAGCTCCCTATATGCCCTTTTTTCACGGAAACTGAAAAATTTATAAAATCGGTGGGATACTGATGGAACGACGAGGAGGGTAATGATGATAATCAAATATATTCATGCAGTTACAAGAGAATTGCCAAAAAAATCCAGGAAAGAAACTGCTAGCGAATTGAAAGTATTAATTGATGATAGGATGGCAGATATGGATCCGGACCTTTCCGAAGAAGAAAAAAGCGAAAAAGTATTGCGAGAGCTTGGAGACCCAAGAGAACTGGCAAATAGTTACAGAGGAAAAGAAAGGTATCTTATTGGCCCGAAATACTTCTATAAATATTTATTTGTTATGAAAATCGTTGTTTTATTTGTTTTCATCGGGGTATCAATAGCATCGGGACTGGGAGTCTTATTCTCTACTGAGAACATCGCTGACGTAATTGGAGGTTATCTATTAACTTTGTTTTCGGCTATTCTACAAGGAGCAGCTTGGGTGACTGGAGTCTTTGCTTTATTAGAGTACTATGGACTATCCATTGAAACTGGAATGGAAGATGAAAAATGGGATCCTTCTCAGCTACCTGTAGCACCAGAGGAAAAAGCTCACATATCGCGAGGAGAATCTGTATTCTCTATAATCATGAGTACGATATTTCTACTTTTATTTTTCAACTTTCTTGAGATGATTGGAATTTATTATAAAATCGATGGCCAGTTTAATGTGATTCCACTTTTCAATACAGGAGAAATTGCTTCGTTCAAGGTCATTATATTCCTTGTATTTATAATGAATATCTTAATAGAATTAATCAAGATCATTAGAGGCAGATGGACAAAGAAAGTAGCTAGCATCGTTTCAGTGTTAAATATAGTATCTGCAACTTTGACCATCACTATCATTAATAACATGACCATTTGGAATGATGAATTTGTGCAGGATTTCGAAGAATATATGCCAATATCCTTTGAAAGAATGATATTATTCATAACAGTAGTCATCATCATCATTACTCTTGGGGAGTCTGTATCTGCCTTATATAAGGGGATTCGGTATGGAGAAGAATAAGTAGAGACCAGTTCTTGATAGCAAGTTTAGGAAAGCAAACTATAAAATCAACTTATGAATAGAAAATACAGTAGTGTAAGATAAAAAGGAGGTAGGTCAGGTATGGAATCTCTTAATAGAAGTCTATCGGAATATGGAAAACTATTGAAGGAGACGAACCTACAAAAAGCATATAAAGGGTTAATGCACTATGTTAAACTGTTGCGGACGCATTTTAAAGACAAGTATCCGGAATATGAAGTTTCAGCAAATTTTTATCAAGGATATATGGACGTAACATTTTTTTCGCTTACATCAAAGTTAGCAAAGGAAAAAGACCTAAAATATATTGTTGTTTTCAAGCATGATAAAATGCAATTTGAAGTTTGGCTCTCTGGAAAGAATAGAGTTGTCATGTCTGAATATCACGAAAAATTTAGCAAGTATCAATTGAAAAACTATTTCTTAACTTCTGATGAAAAAGGAATGGCATCTATTGTTGGAACTGTATTGGTTGAAAATCCTGATTTTGACAATCTACCTGCATTAACAAAACAAATCGATGCAGGTGTGATAAGTTTTATAAAAAATATTGAAAAAAATTATTTGACCAATGATTAGGCCACGGGGCTTTTACAATAGATTTCTTCTTGAATGTATAGCTAAGGGATGAGGTGTTCCAGAGAAATTGATTTTTCAACCTGTATATCAATAAAGAACTCCACGAAAAAGCAGAGTAAGTGATTTTACTCTGCTTTTTTTGTTTATTTCAATTATAGGTAAACACTTCCAAGCTATTGAGTTATGTATTCACAAACTCTATCTTAGACAATTAATTTCAAAACTAAGTTTCTATTATTATCAGTAGTACAATTGCTTAGTTCCATTTCTTGCTATAAAAAGAAAAAGGCTTATTGTAGATAAAAGAGGATCATTAAATATAGATTAGAATGAATAACAAAAGATACGATTGAATAAAAAACTGATTCAAACTAGTGATTGAGTGTCGCCTTCTAAAAATCAGATTGTTTAATCTAACTTTTAAAAAGCGATATTCCTAAGTTTCTTTAAATTAAGTAGGTATAAATCTATAAGTTGTACTAAGAAGTAGTAGAATCAACTGGGAAAATATATCTGGATTATTAGGTTAACCTACATATGCTTTTAAAGATGCCGAGTAGAGAACGTACGCTTATTGATAATCAATAAATGTATAAACCGATGATTCCGGTAAGTGCAATTATTGCTAAAGGATTGGCTTTATACTTATACAAGAGGATGAAAGAGAGACTGAAAATAAATAGTCCAGATAAATTTAGCGATGCTACATCAGTATTAATTGATGGTGATTCCCAAAATGCAGTTAAAGCAATGGTTAATGCTGAAGAAGCAATTAATCCAATAGAGGTCGCTCTGAGACCTTTTAAAACATTGGCAATACTGGCGATATTTTTATGTTTTCCAAAGAAGTTAAATAATAATATGGAAAATAGAGTACCAAATAATATTGCCCCGATAGTGGAAACAAGTGCCCCCATAATGCCCGCTATTTTCATGCCAATAAACGTGGATATATTTATTGCTAAAGATCCAGGAGTCATCTGAGAGATAGTAATGATTTCTGTAAACTCTTGTACCGTGATCCAACCAGTGGATGCTACTACACTTTCTTGTATCAGAGGAATTATTGCGTAACCTCCACCGATGCTTAGGAGTCCAATTTTCAAAAAGGTCATAAACAGATTTATTAATTCTCCGATCATTTAGTGGCTCTCCTCTTGACTAGATATTTTTGCAAAAAACTTAAAAGTGCCCCGCCGATAATAATGAATACTACATTTATCTGTGTGAAGAAACTTAAGAAAAAGGCTAATGGAATCAGGAAGGATATCATTGTATTACGATTTTTGAGAACCCCTTTTGTCATTTCAATTACTAGATGAACGATTATTGCTACGACACCTAGTTCCATACCACGCAGTATCGAGGTTAGAGTCTGATTGTTTCGAAAGAAAGCATAGTAATAAGATATAATTGACAATAAAAACAACGGTGGTAAAATCGTACCAATACAACTTATAAATGCACCTTATAGTATCGCTTATAATGAAATATGAGTATAAAAATTTGTGTAAGCAAGGAAACTAGTGATACATATAGAAATAACTAGGAACAATGTCTATCTACTAAAAAAATGAACATCAATTTAAAGAGAGTGAAGTTATTCCTGATGCATTATTCCGTGTGCCTGATTTTTTTATAAAAAAATTCAAGCACACACAAAATGGGACTATATCGATCAAGCCTAGTTCGTCTAGAGGAGAGAATGAAATGCAGGCTACACATGAAGTTAAATTAGATAGGATCGTAAAACAGTTGAAGCAACGAGAAGGAACAGCCTATTTGAAGCTTAAGAAGAAAACTGTTTCTCATATGGTACCTAAGCCAGAGAGTAAGACTTATACTGACGAAAAACTTGATATCAGCGACTTCGATGAGATACTTTCTATTGATCAGAGGAATCGGATTTGTGTTGCGGAGCCCGGTGTGACGTTCGAAAAACTAGTTGAAGCGACTCTAAAACATGATCTGATCCCAGCTGTAGTGTCGGAACTTAAGACTATAACGATTGGTGGAGCTGTTGCGGGATGTTCGATAGAATCCATGTCCTACAAGGTTGGAGGATTTCATGATAACTGTCTGGAGTATGAAGTTGTTACTGCTAAAGGGGAAGTATTGAACTGTACACCCGATAATGAGAATAGCTTATTGTTTCAGATGATTCATGGTACTTTTGGCACTTTAGGAATCATCACGAAGCTGACTTTTAAGCTTTTACCTGCTAAGCCATTTGTACGAGTGGTCTATGAACGGTTTGAAAATCTTGATGATTATAAGAAGGCTATATGGGAACATTTCGAAAATAAAGATCTTGATTTCATGGACGGGATCATTCATTCTCCTGATCTTTTTATTCTAAGTAAAGGATATTTAGTAGACGAGGCTCCTTATACCCATAACTATGACTGGACAAGAATTTACTATACAAGTACTGCAGAACGATCAGAAGACTATCTTACTACTCCAGATTATTTCTTTCGTTACAACAAAGGAGTTACCAATGTTCATCCTAAAACGCGCCTTTTAAGGTTCTTATTTGGTCGGATAATGAACGCCAATACTACTTTAAGGATGGCGACTATTCTGAGACGATTTATTCCTTCAAAATTAATACCTGTTACTGTCGACACGTTTATTCCATTTTCAAAAATCGAAGAGTTTATGGATTGGTATATAAAGGAAATCGATCATTTTCCGTTATGGTGTGTGCCGTATCGTATTGTTCACAAATACGAATGGATCTCAGAAGACTTCTTTGACAATGTAACAGATGAACTATTTTTGGATATTGCCATATATGGGATGCGAATAAAAAACTCTGAATTCTACTACAAAATCATTGAAGATAAACTAACAGAAATCAATGCGATAAAAACGCTGATATCTACAAATCTTTATTCAAAAAATGAATTTTGGAACGTATGGAACAAAGAGAACTATGAAATAGTTAAAAAAAGAACAGATCCGGATAATATCTTTAGAGATCTTTACGATAAAACCTGTTTAGCTGCAAGAGGGTTAGATGAGGAGCAACCTAAAACAAATAGTGGCAGGTAAATCAAAAAACATATTCTAAAAAAGGAAAAATAGGATAACAACCGATAAAAATTGAAAAACGTCTTTGTGTGAACCATTTAATTAAAAAGTCTGATTTCGACGCCATTTTTGAATTGATAAAACGAATAACTGCGGGTGTGATTGATTTTATAAAGAATACTGAAAAAAAAGCATTTGGCTAATGGAATAGCTAACTGCAATAAAGTTAAAAAACCAGTATTAGATTACATACTGGTTTTTATAGGAATAAAGGTGTTGAGAAATAGTCTCTATTGAAAAAGAAAATCACTTAAATCCTTTATAGTAATCTGTTTCGAGTATCTTGCCGGAATAATAAAATTTATTGTCTACACTGAGCGAAATGGTGTCGATATGCTCAGTGTAATCCTGATTGCTATTATCTTCAGTGGGTGAAAACTGCTTGGTTGCAGAATTATACTTACCCTTTTCAGTAATAAAGCTTTTATTTCTAAACATGACAAGGGGACTGGAATCGGAAAAAATATCGGATCCCATAACTAGTCTGGAGTCAAATTCTAATCCGAGCAAATTGGAAAGTGTAGGAATAATATCAAGATTCGAACTGGGTTTATCTACAGTTACGGGATCCATACCCTTTGTATAAATAATCAAGGGGCTTTTATAGAGCTCAAAATCTCTGTCTACTGGATGTCCAGCTAGCTCATCAATGGTTGAGTTATCAAGACCGTAAGGGTAATGATCTGTGGCTAAGACAATTAATGTTTCCTCTGCCATATCGGCTTCTTCCAGCTGATTGAGCATATTCTCTAAGGCTTTATCAAGTTCTATTTGAGTAGCTAAATAAGCTTGAGCTTGCTCTGAATAAGACAAATCCTTAACATATTCTTTATTTTTATAAGCGATATTGTTTCCAGAAAAAGAATACTGCATATGACCGCTGACTGTCATGTAATAAGCATGAAAGGGTTCATCAGCTATATACTGAGGAATTGTTTCTTGCATCATTTCCAAATCAGATGCAGGCCACCCTCCGCTCATATCCAGACCATTCCCGACACCCGTGTAATCATAGCCCATATTGGGATGGGAGGCATCTCTATCATAGTAAGAATAAGTGTGGTTATGATAGGCTACTGTTTTATACCCGAGTTCTTTAAATTGATTCCCCATAACAAAGGGAAGATCAATTTTGGCCGATGCAGAAAAACTCCAGATCCCACTTTTGGGAATAAGACTTGTCAACGATACATATTCACCATCAGAAGTACTTACATCCCATAGAGGAACATAAAAGTCGGTAAAATTGTATCCTTCGTGAACCATTTTGAATAGAGTTGGCGTTAGTTCCTCGTTTACAGCATAGGGGGAAAACCCTTCAGCAGTTAAAAATATAAGATTATAACCTTCATATTTCCCTGTATATTCATTTTTTGCTGTTGGTTCAACATTAGCAAAGTAATTATGCATTTGTTTAATCGTTTCATCATTTTCAGTCGAAATCAATTTATCAAAATCGATATCCAACATATTATAGTCTATTTCTTTTTCTACAATTTCAGATTCATCAATTTCCTTTAGTTGCTCATCTTCATCATCCTCTTTGTCAGACTCATATATAGACTCTGAGTTAGAGACTGGCATATCAGGGATAGTCTGGGTAGGAGACCATCCAGTCGCCAATCTTTGAAAATCTAACCGCATGGTAGTGATCAATCCAAGCCTGTCAACAGAAAGAATGGGATCCCTCGTTTGGAAATATAAATCATATGCAGAATTCTGATTTTTTCCATTGAACCAAATAGTGGTCAAGCCAGTTATATGAAAGATTATAATTAAACAAATTAAGAAACTTCTATAAAGTTCGCTTATCTTGTTAAAGCGGAAAAGTTTTTTTCCAAAAAATAAGAGAAATAAAGCTGGAAGGTAAAATAGTATTATCAAAGAATAATTATTTGAAATGACGGTCCAGATATCCTGTCTAAATTCGAATATTTGAGATACATTTCCAGTCGAATAGAAACTGTAGAAGGTTCTAAAGAACTGAAAATAAACAAATTGCGTTGAAAAGATTGAGCCCGCTATAATTAGAAATACAAAGGATAAAATATAATTAGTTCTATTTCGAAACAAGCTAGAAAGCAAAAATAGAGCAATGGCTAAAATCAGTGAGAATATAAAAGAAATGAAAAGACTCATAGAAATAAATGTGGAATCCCCATCTACGCGCAGTCTTAAAACAAACTCCAAAAAGAAAAGGGAGAGTACAAAATAGATTAATAAGGGCAGAGATGATTTCTTTTTGATCATGAAAGCGCCTCCTTGTTGTGGACAGCTTAACACATCGTAATAAATTGCACTACTTAAAGAAATAGAACCGGTATTTAAAATAGCAAATGGAAAAATCTCTATATATCTATACATATCATGGTATGAACATACTATAGTTCAAATGGAAATTATCAATATGAAATACAGTATGAATGATAAGTTCAAACCAATACTGATTGTTTAATGAGATTCGGCAGTGTTACTCTCAAATCAGACAAGACAGAAATACGTTCAAAATGGGAGTATTTTAATAGAATTGTAGAGAAAGACTCAGAGAGAATAAGATAGTAAAGGAAAAGGCAACAATTACACGCGGTCTAGAGGGATTGGAAAGGGAGAATATACATAGAGCGGTACACTTATAATTAAATAGATTGTATTATATTTTGGATTACAAAAACTAAGGCTTTTTAATATTGCTTCTGAGAGATGAATTTTAAAATTTATTGAATTTATCATGAGAAGAGGAGATGAATAGTATATGAATAAAAAATCTGAAATAATCAAGGAGGGACTACTTGTTACAGTAGGTGGCTTTGTTATTTTGATAGTAGCTTTTTTATTATATTTTATTACCTTCATGCTTATTCAAAAAATGGTAAATCAGAATAATTCATATAACTTTGTAGCACCCTTACGAGTCGGATATGGAATCATATGGATCGTTTTCTGTTTTATAATATATCGAAGCAGGATAGGTGAATGGCTTAAAGCTAGTGTGCTTACTGGTTCACTTACTACCTTTATGGCCACAGTTGGAGTTCAACTATTCGAATATCCGATTATAGTAGCTTTGTTCATGGTATTGGCTGTTGTAATCAGCTTGTTTCTTCTTCGTAAAATGAAGAAAGCATGGTTTCATTACTATGCTATAGCGATTTCCATAATAGCATCCCTATATTATCTATGGCCCATCACTTGAAAATACTGTATAAAAGGGGATCTTGAATCTGTTCTATGAGATTCATATAGAAGAGAGAAAAGCATAAACGGGAACCGGTTAGAACAGGGATAATGACATGAATGATATAAAATTTATTGGAGTCACAGCCTTAATAGTTTATTATAAATCGATAAATCTAAGGCACTCTGGTGTCTAAATCAATCAACGCAGAATGCCTTATTTTTTGTAACATTCAATTGTATCTATTATAAGATTCAAAAAATGATGTAGAAACATCTGATGGACATCAACTATCAAATACACAGTATAATATTTTCATGAATTTCATATTATCATTACGGTAATAGCACTGAAATCTTGTGTGCACTATATTATAAATGCATATTGAGATGGGGAGTGTCCGTTTGCACAGGAATAGTATTGTATTTACAAATCAATACACCAAACAAAAGCTAGAACACTAGTAACGAGTAATATAATAGCAGCCTGGCTTTATTGTTTTGAAGAAGTAAATAGTCCTGATCAGGATCTAATAACGTGATTCATAAAAGGGATCCATTCTTTTAATCAGTATTTTCTGGACACGCCGTTCACCGATTAGAACACTCAACTTTTCTAGGTTACGTGGATAGAAGTACTGATTATGATTTGGGAACAGAAGAAATCCAAAAAAAAGTTTAAACCCTCTAAAAAGCATGTCTCCAATTACCAAAAGTATCAGCCAAAAAAGTTATCGTATCTTGAATGATAACTAACCAATGGACTAACGGATAGCTATTCCAAGAATGAGTCGTGTAAGATCTAATTCTATAAAATAAACTCAATTAAATGAAAGAATAGCAAAACTAAATTCTAAGGCGCTTATTCTGAAGGAATAGTTAACTGGCACCTATATTGTAAGCGTTTTCTGTTGTGATTTGGTACAATAGTAGTAGGGAATAATAAATCAAGATGGAGTGTTTTTTATGGGGAGAGACTCACTACAAAACAAAATAATGTCCATTGAAGAAATTAAAGAATTGTGGTCAAAAACCTATAGCGCTGATGGAAAGCCAGACTGGTCACATATTTTTCCGTTTTATCATGAAAATATTATCTTTCAGGATTCAATCCAGAGAATTGAAGGGAAAGTTGAATTTGAAGCAATGTGTAATCGCTTGGCTAAACGCTGTAAAAGTTTGAGGATGGATATCTACACTATTATTAAAGCCGATAATAGTGTAATGATGGAATGGAAGATGACGATGTCGTTTCGTGTTTTTCCCACAAAACCAATTTACGGGGCCACTAGATTAACTTTTGACAGTGATGGTTTGATTATTGAACAGAGAGATTATTACGATTTGTGGGGAGATATTTGTGATGGTATCCCTGTTGTTAGATCAATTTACCGCTGGTTAATGAGAGTATTTTTCGGATAAGGAGATGGAAAGTGATAATGAAATTTCCAGAACAATTACTGTTCATGAAAAATAGAAAAGCTGTACAAAAACATAGTGATGAATCGATGAATGGGAAATTATGCGTTGTTTCTGGTGCTACCTCTGGCGTTGGCTATGAAACTATTAAAAAATTAGCTGCCGGAAAAGCGAATATTGTGATGTTAGTCAGAAACGAAAATAAAGCTAAAGCCGTCAAAGAAGAAATAGAGAAAAAACATTCGGTATTTGTCGATTATTTTATCGCTGATTTTTCAGATTTAAAGCAAGTCAAAAAAGCAGTTTTGGAAATTTCGGAAAAATATCCAAGAGTGGATGTCTTGATCAATAGCGCCGGACTTTATTCAACAAAAAGAATAGTGAATGAAGAAGGTTATGAAATGGTATTTTGTGTCAATCATTTAGCGACCTTTTTGATTACGAAACTACTAATGAATAAGCTGATTGAATCTTCGCCTTCTAGGATTATTCAGGTGAATTCTGAAGGGCATCGATTTAACGGGCTGAATGTGGATGACTTAAACTGGGAAAAACGAACGTATACTGGCTTAAGAAGTTATGGTGCCTCTAAGACAGCACAATTATTAACTGTTTGGAAATTTGCACAAGAATTAAAAGGTACCGGTGTTACTATCAATGCAATGCATCCTGGCGGTGTAAGGACTAATATAGGCAATAATAATGGCAGATTATATCGCTGGTTTTTACATCATATAACTTGGCATTTTTTAAAAGATCCGAAAATATCCGGGGAAGCTATCTATTACCTAGCTTCAGCGAGTGAATTGAACAATGTCAGTGGTGTGTTCTTCAATTTGACAATCAAAGAAAAACCGGCAAAACATGCTTTGAATACGAAAAAGCAGGAAGAAATCTGGAACAAGAGTCTAGAAATGACAGGTTTAATAAAAAAGGATGGTTGATGGAATGAGATATGATGCGGTTATTGTCGGTGGGGGAATCGCCGGATTGACAAGTGCAGCTTTTTTGGCTAAAAATGGCTATAAAATAATGCTTTGTGAAAAAGAGGATAACGTCGGTGGTTTAGTAAATTCATTCTATTATGACGGTTTTTTGTTTGATACCGGTGCTAGAGGTATTATAGATTCTGGAATCGTTAGACCCATGTTAAAGCAGCTGGATATTGATATCGAGTTCGTCAGAAGTGTCGTGACTATCGGTATCGAAAATGAATTGATTAGAGTTGAAACAGTGGACAGTTTGAATGATTATCGAGAAATGCTTGTAAAACTTTATCCTGAAGATGAAAAAGATATTGATGTTATACTTCGTGAAATAAAAACAGTTATGGATTACATGGATGTTATATACGGAATTGAGAACCCTTTATTCAAAGATTTAAAGAAAGATAAAGATTATCTTTTTAAAACATTGTTTCCGTGGGTATTTAAATTCTTGGCAAAATCAGGTAAAATCAATAAATTTAATATACCCGTTTATGACTATTTAAGTCAGCTAACTGATAACCAATCATTGATTGATATAATCAGTCAACATTTTTTTCGAAAAACTCCCGCTTCATTTGCTTTAAGTTATTTTAGTCTGTACTTAGATTATGAATATCCAGTCAAAGGAACCTTCGATTTGGCTGAAAATTTAAAAGAGTATATTATAAAATCAAACGGCATTATCAAAAGGGGTACAGAAATCAAAAAAATTGATACCCTCAACAAATCAATCCATGATCAGAATGAACAAGAGTATGAATATAATCAGTTGATTTGGGCAGCTGATACTAATCAGCTGTATAAAGCAATCGATAGGGAAACGATCCGTGATAGAAAAGTCAAAGAGGAAATAGAGGGAAAAAGAACTCTTCTTAAAGGGAAAAGAGCAGGAGATTCAATTTATTCAGTGTATTTAACGGTTGATTTGGAGAAAGAATACTTCCAAACGAGATCGAGTGGCCATTTGTTTTATACCCCCAGTAAAATCGGACAATCCAAAGTTTTCAACAAATTAAAAATTGCAAAGAAAGCAACTGAAAAAAAAGAAATTTTTGATTGGATGAATGAGTACCTGGACTATACTACCTATGAAATTGCCATCCCCTCATTACGGAATAAAGAACTTGCTCCAAAAGGAAAGACAGGATTAGTCGTCAGCGTTCTAATGGATTATGATTTTATTAGTAATATTCAATCTTTAGGATTTTATGAAGAGTTTAAGCATTTCGCTGAAGAAAAGATCATCAGTGTACTTAACACTAGCGTTTATGAAAATCTAAAGGAAAAAGTGATCCATCAATTTAGTTCTTCCCCACTAACCATCGAAAGAGTAAGTGGAAATCACGAAGGTGGAATAACCGGCTGGGCTTTTACGAATGATGTCATACCGTCTATAACAAAGATGACCAAGATCAAAAAAACTTGTCACACGCCAATTCCGGATATACTGCAAGCCGGTCAGTGGACATTTAGCCCGTCAGGCTTACCGATCAGCATCTTAACTGGAAAGATTGCAGCTGATAAAGCAGTTAAGACATTGAAGAAAGGAAAAAAAATATGAAAAATATTGTCTTATATAAAAGCAAATATGGACACACTTTTCAGTATGCAAGTTGGATTGCGGAGGAATTGAATTGGGAGATAAGAGATTTTTCCAAATTTAAAAAAACAGAAATAAAAGACTACGATACTATTATTTTTGGAAGTGGCGTTTACATGGGCAAAATGAACAAAGTTAAAAAAGTCCTTGAATGGTTCAAAGATAAACCCATCATTATTTTTGCCTGTGCCGGTAATAATAATGTTGAGAAAGATATTGCTGACATCAAAAATAATAATTTTAATGAAGACCAGTTAGCATTCCATACATTTTTTTATTTGCCTGGGGGGATTGATTTCTCTAAGGTGAGGGGCATTATTAAAATATTTCTGAACATATTTATAAAAAATGTGGAAAGAAAGAAAAATAAAACTGAAGATGAGGAAGGAATCATCGAGAGTTATTATCATCCGACTAATTATGTTGATAAAAAACACATTGAAGCGCTTGTTGCTTATGCTAAGAAACTTTAAAATTTCAGCATTGATCTTTTACAACATTTTTAATTTTCAAAATAAGCTAAAGGGGTTCATTCACAAAAAATAATAATTTAGAGAAACTACAATAAAGATTGCGAAGGTAAAAATATATAAAAGGAGCAGAAAATGAAAAGTAAAACAAAAGCATATATAAATGCAATATTATTGGTCGGTACATTAATCATAAATGGTCTGGGTGCTTTTGGCTTAATTAATGGCCTTTCACAAAAAGAAGTATCAGATATGTACCCAACTTTGATTACACCAGCACCCTCAACCTTTAGTATATGGAGTATAATATACACGTTTTTGATTGTATCTATAATTGTCATGATCATTAAAAGTAAAAAGTCCTACTATGGACAAGCTATTGATGAAATCAGTTATCTCTTTTGGATATCATGTGGTTTGAATAGTGTTTGGATAATAAGCTTTTCTTATAACTTGATTGGTCTGTCAACGCTATTCATCTTTGCTTTTTTAATCGTGATGATTTTAATTGTAAAAAAAGTTGGAAAAATCCAGACAAGAGGACGCTGGTTGCTTCCCACCACTTTTGGTTTGTATTCAGGGTGGCTTTTTATAGCAACTGTAGTAAATATAGCCGCCTGGCTTGTTAAAATTGAATGGGATAGATTTGGAATAGATGTAGATACTTGGAGCTCTATTATTCTTCTAGTTGCAGTGGGACTGACTTTTATAGTTTTGTGGAGCACTAAAAATGCATTGTTTCCGATTCCTATAGCATGGGCATATTTCGGGATCTACACATATTTATTAGCACCAGAAGGATTTCAAGGACAGTACAACTTCTTGCAAAATATTGCATTGATAGGGATAGTGCTTTTGATTGGTATTTCAGCAATCCAGTTTTATAAAAATCAATACAATCTCATGCCAGATACTTCAATAAGTATAGATTAATATCAGATAGATGATCGGCTTGATAAAAATTAGCCCTGCAGGGTCTTTCCTGAATGATATCCACTGTTTACCAAGCATACCAAAGCTCATACGATAATGGGCTTTGGTATTTTTTGCGACTATAGCTACCAATTTCAGTAATATGGAAGGATCTCTAGTACTAGCACATGGATATTTAAGAACGAAGGAGTACAAGATCATGGGGGAACGATAAATTTTACTTAATTAGATATAAAAATATGATATATAAGAAAGAGTAGTATCTCAAGATTCCTCCGTTTTATATTTATACATAATAATTTCATGATAGTACGTTTAAGTAAATATCTAATTGACATTTCACTAAAATATAGGTAGGATATTAATTACCTACCAAACGGAAGGTAGGGGAGGAGAGAAATGGTTTTGGAAACAAAAAACAAAATTATAGATGCAACTTATGGATTGTTTGCAGAAAAAGGTATGGAGTTTTCTTTAAATGAAGTCGCTACTATTGTTGGGATAAAAAAGGCCTCGATTTATGCACATTTCACAAGTAAGGAAGAGCTATTATTTCAATTATTTAATAAAGAGATTGATGAATACTTTACTGTTGTGGAAGATCAATCAAATAGTCTAAAAGATTTTTTTTTCGGAGTCTTAAACTATTACAGCAGTTCACGTCAAAAACTTTTATTTTGGAAAAGAATGCTTTTGTTTCCCCCTGATACGATGGATAGCGAAATAAGGCAAAAAATAATAGATTTATCAGAGCAACGCTATAAAAAAGTAAAAGAGCTCATAAGTAGCGGTTCACCTCTAAAAAGCAATAAGCAGCAAAACGATGATGTATTAACGGTTATGTTCCTGTCTATTATTCATGGACTACTATCGAGTGAGATTATTTATTCAAAACTTATAATTGAAAGTCGCTATGATCGAGAGTGGCAGATAATCGAAAAAATGTTACAGAAAGAAGAATGAAATGCTAAAGCCAAAATTTTTCTCAATTATAAAGAACAGAAAAAAAGAATTGTCTGTACATCAGTTGAAAGATGACATAGTTGCAGGTATTATCGTTGCTATCATAGCACTACCATTATCAGTTGCATTAGCAATTGCTTCAGGAGTCACACCTGAAAAAGGGCTCATAACGGCTATCATTGGAGGACTTTTAGTTTCTTTATTAGGAGGAAGTCGAGTTCAAATTGGCGGACCAACCGGAGCTTTTGTAGTTATTATATATGGAATCATTGCACAATATGGGTTAGATGGATTACTCATTTCGACAATTTTAGCGGGTATATTCATGATCGTTATGGGAGCAGTGAAGTTGGGTAGTGTAATTAAGTATATACCCTATCCAACTACAACCGGGTTTACCAGTGGGATTGCTGTCGTATTATTATCGACCCAAATCAAGGATTTTTTTGGACTTGAAATTGATCAGGTCCCATCTGAATTCATAGAAAAATGGAAGGTTTATATCCACCATTTCAATACGATAGATTTGGCAACAACATTAGTTGGCTTAGCTTCGATTTTTGTCATCATTATTTGGCCTAAAATCAATAAAAAAATTCCGGGATCATTAATCGCATTAATTTTAATTACTATTTGTGTCAAGATGTTCAATATTCCAGTGGAAACCATAGGAAGTAGATTTGGAGATATATCCAGTTCTATAAAATTTGTAGATTTTTCATCGATAAATATATCATTACCAATAATTGAAAAACTGATCAGACCAGCAATTACAATTGCATTCCTAGCAAGTATCGAATCGTTGTTATCTGCAGTCGTAGCTGATGGAATGATTGGAAAGAAGCATAACTCGAATATGGAACTCATTGCGCAAGGTGTAGCTAATATTTCATCTGCATTATTTGGGGGCATCCCCGTGACAGGTGCAATAGCACGTACGGCAGCGAATGTAAAAAATGGAGGACGAACACCGGTAGCAGGAATTGTCCATGCATTAACATTACTATTGATCATGTTGGTTTTTATGCCATTAGCAAAACTCATTCCAATGGCCACACTATCAGCGATATTGGTTATCGTTGCATACAACATGAGCGAATGGAGATCCTTTAAGGGGATTTTCAATTCAACTAAAAGTGATGTAGCTGTGTTATTGGCTACTTTTGTTTTAACTGTGTTATTCGACCTTGTTGTTGCAATTGAAGTTGGAATGATTATGGCTATGTTTTTGTTTGTAAGAAGAATGTCTGAAAATAAACTGATAGAGAATGTAAGTCATGAGCTTGGGATTTATATAAATGAAGAAGAAGACGGCGCTGATATTTTAGATGCATCACTAAAAACCCATTTAGACAGTAAAATTGCAATATATGAAGTAAATGGACCTCTTTTTTATGGTGTTGTGAATACATTCTTAGACATGCTTAATGAGATGAAGAGCACAACAGGAGTCATGATATTAAGAATGAAAAATGTTAATAGTATGGATGCAACTGCTCTGAACGCTGTAAAGCAGTTAGATAAAAGATGCAAATCTCAAAACATACTCATTTTATATTCAGAAACTAATACGCAACCTATGAAAGTTTTAGAAAGAAGTGGGTTCGTTGAAAAAGTTGGAAGAGACTGTTTCTTTAATACAACTGAGGAGGCAATTAAAGTGGCAAGTCAAATAGTAAAAACGGAACACGATTCTCAGGTTTAATCTTCGGTAATAAAAAATTATTCATAGAAATAGATCAATAGTAACATAGTGAGACAATAGGAAACACTTCCAAATAAGTATACATTCTTTGGGAGTGTTTTTATGTGAACAAAAACAGTTCAGGTAGGCTCAGGATCCTATTGTTTGTTATGGAATATATTTATTGTTGAAACTTCAGTACTACGTGAGTGATTTCAATTTGAATTTGAATGTTCGATTCCGATTGTCTAGAAATGTATAGGAAGTTATTCGTTTCTATAAGTTCTGAAACATTCAGGGGAAATAGGTTCATTCCAACTAAATCGTATGTTGGAATTGCTAGGCATATAAGAACTAAACTATGTGGTATACTCCGTCTAACTTAGAATTGATTTACTGAGAGTATTAAACTGACAGAATAAATAAGAACTCAAAGATAGCGGAATACTAAAAAATTCATAGATCTGAATTGATCTAAAGGGAGTAATGAGATGAAAAAAAGAATGAAGGTTGCTCTTATTGGTGGAGCTGTATTAGGAGTTTTTTGTGTGGTGGGGGCATATATACGTTCTGATTTTACCGCCTCCCCTATTTTTGTATTTTCACTGTGGTATAATCGGGTAATCATTGGATTGGCTGTAGGCGCTCCATGGGCTGCGACAGAGAGAAGTAAGGCGCTAGTTCGTGGTGCTTTATTGGGACTACTGGTGTCTTTTGCATTCTACAGTTCTACGGGATTTCAAGATCCTATCAGTTTTGTGGCAGGGATTTTGTATGGCGTGTTCCTGGAAGGCTGGCTTAGTCGAACTAAAAAATGAGGATGAAGATAGATCAAGGGGTTTCAAAATCCAAGTTTATATCCATAAGACTAACTGAATATAAGATAAGATTTTATAGAATTACATTACTAACCTTAATAGGGCCGAGGTTAAAAAGGATAGTCTAAAACAGAAATTTGCAAAGAAACTAGCTGAATAGTTCGATTCAGGAGTGAGGAGTTTTTTATGTTAGATCACTACAGAGCTTCAGTATATTTTCTTGAGGATGGACAAGGAGTAACTCAAGTGCATAAAATTAATGAGTAAAGAGATTTAGAATCAAATGTTGTCTTTTTGTGGTCATGTAATTGATTATTAGGAAAACTTGATTTAAAGCTACACTTGTCCTACAATAGTAAAGAAATAGAAACCGAAACTTTACCACCGGGTGAAGTTTTTAAGGTGTTCCACAACATTCCATTAGGTCTTGGAAGGAATGTTGCTGGAACACCTTTTTGTTTTGAGAGGAGAAAACCTAATTGGAAAAAACTTTATTCAAAAATTTTATAAAGTATGCCAGCCTGAACATACTGGGTATGATGGGGCTATCTCTCTATATATTGGCCGATACATATTTCGTATCGAAAGCGATGGGGCCTACAGGATTGGCATCATTGAATCTTTCTATTTCAATCTACAGTGTGATCCATGGTATTGGATTGATGATAGGAATCGGAGGAGCATCCAGATTTAGTATTTTGAAATCCCAGAATGAAATAGGAAAAGCCAGCATTGTTTTTTCTACCGCAATCAAAACGGGTATTATAATAGGGATGCTTTTGGCTATACTGGGTGTTTTTGGAACAGAGCATTTAGCACTTGCTCTTGGGGCAGATTCAGCAACGTTAGCACTAACACAGACCTATTTGACTACGATTCTGTTTTTCGCAATGTTATTTATAGTGAATAATATTTTACTAGCGTTTGTGCGTAATGATAACAACCCTAAATTGTCAATGATTGCAATGTTAGTAGGTAGTTTTTCAAACGTCATCCTGGATTACATACTCATTTTTCCGCTGGATATGGGAATGTTTGGGGCAGCTTTTGCGACCACTCTTGCACCTTTGATTAGTATTTTTGTTTTGCTGCTCCATTTCATTGATAAGAAAAATGCTTTAGCCTTCTGGAAGAGCAAGTTACAATGGAATCTCATTCCTGATATTTTAAGCTTAGGATCGTCTGCCTTTATCATTGAGGTTTCGTCTGCAGTAGTTTTGATAACCTTTAACTTAGTAATTCTAGGAATTGAGGGAAATCTAGGGGTTGCTGCTTATGGAATAGTCGCTAATTTAGCTCTCGTGGGAATAGCTGTATTTACCGGGTTATCCCAAGGAATACAACCGCTGATTAGTAAACACTACGGGCTAAAGGAACATGCCGAGACAAGGAAAGTTCGTCAATTCTCTGTACTAACTTCAGTAGCAATAGCAATGATAATCTATATTTTTATCCTGCTTTTTTCTGACAGCATCATTCAAATTTTTAACAGTGAGAATAATATGGAGATAGCTCGAATAGCTGAAATAGGATTGAAAGTGTACTTTATAGGATTTCTTTTTGCTGGTGTAAACATCGTTACAGCTATATTTTTGAGTGCGACTGAAAATCCAAAAGATGCTTTTTTTATTACAATTGCAAGAGGACTTGTGATCATGGTTCCCCTAGTTTTGATATTAAGCAACATTTTGGGAATGATGGGTGTATGGCTAGCATTTGTAGTTACTGAATTCTTGGTAACACTCCTTGGGATATATTTGAAAGAGAAAAAAAAAGAAATAGTATATGTGAAACAAGCTGCTTAACTGAACATTAAATTCAAAAACAAATGAGTCGGTGGAGTTTCTAGAGAAACCAACTACCGTAGGAGGTGTGAATTCGAGAGGAGTAATCTAGGCAACACTAACCTTTTGACTAAAAATCTACAGAGTATACACTACCCATTTTCTAAGGCAACTTCAGAGTGTATCAACTAGCTATTCAATCCGATAGTTGACAAAAATGCTCAAATGGATAAAATAGATAGAGTTAGGTTTGATTAGATAAACTTCCAATCCTCCCTCTTATCAAAATGATTTTTTTTGTTAAAATAATTAGTGAGAGAGTACGATAGATATCTATAGAGCTATCATAAAATTTTCAGATATAATAATGGCACTAACCTTAAATGGTAATTGCTTAATGGAAGGATTAGTTACTAAAAATGGAAAAAAATTTTTGGCAGGAATTGCCACAACCATTTTTTATATTGGCACCTATGGAAGATGTTACAGACGTTGTGTTTAGGCACGTTATAAGTGAAGCTGGAAGGCCGGATGTTTTTTTTACGGAATTTACAAATACAGTAAGTTATTGCCACCCCGAAGGACGTAACAGTGTTCGTGGACGGTTGACGTTTACAGAAGATGAACAACCACTTGTTGCCCATGTGTGGGGAGACCAACCCGAACATTTCCGCGAAATGAGTATTGGAATGGCAAAAGAAGGATTCCGCGGGATCGATATCAATATGGGGTGTCCAGTTCCGAACGTTGCTGGAAAAGGTAAAGGGAGCGGCCTTATTCGCCGACCGAATGTTGCGGCAGATTTAATAGAAGCAGCCAAAGCAGGTGGATTGCCGGTCAGCGTGAAAACGAGACTTGGCTACATCAATGTTGATGAATGGCGTGATTGGATCACACATTTATTAAACCAAGATATAGCAAATCTATCTATCCACTTACGTACAAAAAAAGAAATGAGCAAGTACGATGCACATTGGGAACTGATTCCGGAAATCAAAAAACTGCGTGACGAGGTAGCACCTGATACTTTGTTGACAATTAATGGTGATATTCCTGATCGTGAAACAGGTATGAAGCTTGTTGAAAAATACGGTGTTGATGGAGTGATGATTGGCCGTGGAGTCTTCAAAAACCCATTTGCATTTGAAAAAGAATCTAGAGAGCACAGCAGCGACGAATTACTTGATTTATTAAGGCTGCACTTGGATCTTTTTGATGAGCATTCCTCTGAAGAACATGATTCATTTAAACCGCTTCGTCGTTTCTTTAAAATCTATGTTCGCGGAATTCGAGGAGCGAGTGGATTAAGAAATCAATTGATGGAAGCTGTTACAACAGATGATGTACGTGTGCTGTTAGATGAGTTTCAAGCTAATTATGAGTATGAGTATGAGGAAGAGAAAAACAAGAGTGTTTTATCATCAGAATATTGACTAGTAGGTCAAAAGTAGGCTTTGTTTGTATTTAGAGCAAAGCCTATTTTTTTAAAATGAATATATAAAATTTATAGTTCTTCTAAATTGCACCAATGAAAGAACATACTAGTGGTAGTTTTTCAAAGGATCGTAATTGCTTTTAGTGTAAAGTTTAAAAAATGATGTAGCGAACTAAAAAGCAAGTGAGAGGGTTCCTCTATCTCTATTCAAAAAACCTATAGAATGGGCAGTGTTCACTGTCCGTTCTATAGGTTTTTTGAATAATTAATACGAAACTAGTAGAAATAGACGAAACGGAACTATAAACTTTTCAAAAGTCTGGTAAAAGAATTGAAAATTCCGAGTGCGTTTCTTCGAATAGATTTTAGGAAGGTACAACAAGATATGCGATTGCACAAATTGTGTGCGTTTAAATCAAAATAGATCCTTGATTTTGATACGATTATCATACATACGGTCATCACGGACAAAAGAAATTATCTCATGAATTTCCCAGTTTGTTCGATTTTTTTCTTTTAGGTGATTAACGATATCATAAAAACTATAGTTTTTATTAGAGTTTACTAGATAGGTATCTGGTTTATATTCCAACGCAACATCAACAATTGTCTTAGCTGTGTCTTTCAAGAAACTACAGGAAGGATACCATTTTGAACTAGCCTCAATAAATCCATTTTCTTCCTGTTCTTTTTCTAAAAAGTCGAACATATCATTAGATCCAGTTGTTGAACCTATTTGCCATCCCAACCTAGTAATGAATGCATCCGGATTATGTTCTTTCACACTATTCTCACCGGCAATCTTGTAACGGCCGTAGTCTTCTTCTGAATTTGGCACACTTTGAATATCATACGGACCTGTACCTTTTTCAGAAAAAACTGAAACTGAACTAGTGAATAATAGTTTTACGCCTAATTCATTTGTGGCTTTTGCAATATACTTTATCCATTCTACCGGACCTGTTGCAATATGGAAGAATAAGTCAGGGTTTGTCTCTTTAATAAAATCAAAAACAACTTTTTCACTATCGATGGATACTTCTTCTCGGTTCCAAATCACGACGTCGATATTTCGTTTTTTTAATTCTTTATAAACATAGGGAGCAACTGTTCCGTTCATACCTGTTATCATTGCTTTCATAATCACACTCTCCTTATAAATAGATTTTATTGACTTATACCTATTCATTATATCAAACTGTTTATCGTTTAACATTAGAGTGCACACAATGATTTAACCACTGAAAGTAAGCCCGCTGCCTAGACGGTGTAATATACGTCGTTAACCAGATAGGAAATGCGAGCACGGTAACGTGCAAGAACATTGTTATTGAAGATGCTATTTATTGTGACAGGAAAGTTGTTGCACTGAAAGGAAAAAACAAGGGTAACTGGCTGTCTCTTTCAGAGAATGCAGGCTTTCTATTTTATGTTTTACATACTATTGTCGCGATGATGTACTTGTTCAGGCGATGATTAAAAAAGTCGAACAATAAGTGATCTAACTACAATTAATGCACCATCATGTATGAGTGCAAATTGATCAACGACTATTTACCAGTTAGTTACATGTTTAAAAGATTCAGGCTATTTAGTGTGGGGATGCACAACACTAATTTAGGATTGTATGGGTTTGTTTCAATGATAGGACTGAAGAAAGATTCCAAATTCAGAGAACATTTGTAAAAATGAAGCTTCTATATTGGTAATATTATTATGTTTTTAATGTTTGAAAAACAAATAAAGACAGTGGGGTGATTTGTTAAAATTTATATTTATGGAAAAAACAGGCTGAAAGCTTATGGAAACATTGACTTATCAACCTTATTTGATGTAAATCAAAAGATAGGAAGACAATAGGAAGAGAAAATAAAAATCTTTTTAAATTAGTATTAGGTTTTTTTGCAAGTCTGTGTTACACTAGGTTTAACATATTGTAAGAGACAAACAACGAACTGTGTAATGCATTCCGAATTGGCCTTTAAGCAATAATGTAAAAATAATATGTGCTAAAACGGCACAAGGAGGAATTTTTAATATGGAAACAGGTACAGTAAAATGGTTTAACGCAGAAAAAGGTTTTGGATTTATCGAACGCGAAGGTGCAGATGATGTATTCGTACATTTCTCAGCAATTCAAGAAGAAGGATTCAAATCTTTAGACGAAGGCCAAGCAGTTAACTTTGAAATTGAAGAAGGCAACCGCGGACTTCAAGCAACAAACGTTACTAAGGCTTAATAACCTAAAACATTTGATAAAGGTAAGTACATGTTAGTTCATGTGCTTACCTTTTTTTTTATATAGAATTTTTTAAAAGTGTGAATATCTAGAATATACAGTTGTTCGTGATAAAATAATAAGGTGGATATAAGCCGATTTAGTAGCAAGTCCTCATTTTTACATATCAAAAGGTCAGAGATCTTAATTTCATAGTTCTTGTTGTTTTTTTGAAACTAACAGGAGTGATTATTGATAACATATAGATGGATACTATTTCAATATAACTCTGTCAGATAAAAGTAGTGCAAGGAATCGTTGAGTTTGCTTCTGTATGAAGACACAGTAAAAGACCTCTCAAATTGTGTCCGATTTTTTGCTGTATTTGAAGTTAATGAAAAAAATTCAAGATAGCCAAATCGGATTTACGAAGATGATTTGACTATCTTGATAAATAGAACAAAATTCTTAATATAGGGCTGCATATCAATTGCCCAGTAAAGTCTTAATAGTGTACTTGATGCATTTTTTGAAAATGAATGAAGGAGGGGAAAAAGGTGATCCATAAAGGTGGACGTACGCTATTATCCGAAAGTCAAAAAGAAATGCGTGGAGCTTTCTTGGGCGGATTTGCTGGACAGCTTATTTCTGGACTGATATGGTTACTTGCTTCTGGAATAAGTGTGTTGGCCAAACCACAATATGGTATGGCAGTTTTATTTTTTGGATCCATGAGTATTTTTCCACTGACTCAATTAATTTTGTTTATGATAGGTCGAAAACCCAAAGTAAATAAAGATAACGGATTATGGCCATTGGGTGCACAAATAGCTTTCATCGTACCCATAAACTTTCTTTTGGTTGGAGGAATTTCAATTTATAGACCGATGTGGTTTTTTCCGGCAGCCATGATTGTAGTCGGATCTCATTATTTGCCGTTCATGACCTTATATGGAATGAAAATATTTGGTGTCCTAGCAACACTTCTTATAAGTTTGGGAACATACCTTGCCTTATATGGTCCTCAAATTTTTAGCCTAGGAGGATGGATAACGGGTATTCTGCTGATCATATTTGCTTTTATTGGTAAGTATAGTGTCCTTCAAGAAGAAAAATAGAAAAATAGAAAAAATCAATGAATAGGGTTTAATTTGATAAGATAAACAATTGTAAAAAAATTGGTATAAGTTAAAAGAAAGTGAATAGATAATCGTATGGTCCAGCATCTATTTGAAGGAGGATAAATTTAAGCAACCGCTGCAGTTTATTCTAAGATAGGTCCTACTTTTCCAAAGGACATAAAGGCTTGCATTTGAGAAAATTCTCGGATTTATCTTATTTTGAGATGGTTAAAAACGGGGTTAAAGTAATAATATATCAAGCCTCTCTAAAGAAGTGCTGTATGTTCTAACAAAATAGTTATGCTAAATAGATGATTTAATATAAGATAGAATAAAATACTTAGGCAATCACTAGTTGTCAAAATTTGGATTATTATACATAAAAAATGAGTATTAGAGCTACTATATTATACTGTTTTAATTGTAATAATCCATATTGTATGCTATTGTAATAAGCGTTATTAATGGAGGGTTATATACATGATAAATAAGTTTAAGTTCATATTTTTATCTTTACTTGGTTTTATTTTTTTCTTAGTTCCTTTTCCCATCAACGGTGAAAGTAAAATCAGCATTTCTCATATTGTTGATTTTGTGACTATGAATATTCTTGATTCGTTCATCACATTCACGGCTGTTGTTTCGGGAATTGTATTAATTGGAACTGTAGTTTTTATTTTCTATAAATCGAAATTCAAGTTTATTAATTCGGTATTCAAAGCTTCACCTATAAATGTTGCTTTAAGGATAATAGGCTCATTTTTGTATCTGATGGTCATATATAGATGGTTTGAAAACACAAACCTTGCTTCTATGATTTTAGATCCAGATACAGGAGGATTAATGGCAGGAGCAGGTGGTCTACTAACTACGTTATATATAACATTTTTTGTAGGTATTCTTGCACTTCCGTTGCTTACTCACTTTGGTGTTGTAGAGTTTGTTGGGATTTTATTAGGTCCTTTAGTTGAAAAATTGTTTAAAGTACCGGGATATTCTATGATCGATGCGATTGCTTCCTTTGTAGGTGATGGAACGATTGGTATTGTAGTAACAGATAATCAGTATCAAAGAGGGTATTACAACAAGAGAGAAGCCTATATCATCGCAACTAGTTTTTCAATTGTTGGAATTGCCTTTGCTGCAGCAGTGGCTGATGAATTAGGTTTTGGCAGTATTTTTCCTATTTTCTATGGTTCTATTGTGTTAGTTACCTTGATTTTGGCATTTATAACTTCTCGTCTACCACTCAAAAAGTTTCCTCCTGAGTATTATAAAGGACAGGATTCAAAATCAAGTGAAATTACAGAAGAAGGAAGTATAGGAGAACAGGCATTTGATGCTGCTATTGAACAAGCAGAAAGCACAAAAGTGCTTGAAGCGATATTTGAGGCTTTAAAAAATATCGTAAAAATATATGTAGGCTTCCTTCCCATTATTATGGCTATTGGGACATTCTCATTGATTATTGCGGAATACACACCATTTTTCGATATCATTAGTGCTCCTCTAGTATATGTATATGATTATTTGGGGTATTCGACAGAGGTAGCTTCTCTAATGGCTCCTGCTTCGGTAGCTGGGTTCGCAGACATGTATTTACCGGCTCTGTTTATTAGTGGATCTGCTTCAGAAGCCTCTAGATTTTTCATTGGAGTGTTAGCATTTACTCAATTGGTATTCATGTCTGAAACAGGAATGATTTTAGTGAATACAAAAATTGGATTGAATTTCTGGGATGTAATTAAGGTCTTTATATTCAGAACTGTAGTATCAATCCCATTGCTATTTATAATTACAAATATTTTAGCAGCAATGAATGTTATCTCATTTTAAAATTGAAAATTAACAATAAAGCACTCTATTAGCATAAAACTAATAGAGTGTTTTTTTTGTAAAATAGTTTTAAGAAGGTTGGATATATATCAGGAAAAAGAGACAGTATTTCGATTTGTAAATGGAATCATTAAGTTGAAGACCTGTTGAGACGAACTACCGCAGCAGACAACTAGTACCCTGTTGTACATTTTTGATATAATATAAAAAAGGTCATGTATACAAACAATATTTCTTTTCCTGAGGAAATGGATGCTGTTTATGAAGGTATCGATAGTATATATAATTGGTCGTCTGATTTTGATGGGCATTGCATAATCTTTCTGTTCATAATTATAAATTTTTAAAAGATAGATTTAATTTCTGCTCGGAATGTGTTGAACTAATTGAAAACAAAGCAGAAACAAATACTCGTAATATGAGAAGTGCAATAGCTGAAACTAATTTTAAAATCGATGAATGAATCCGGCTAAAAAATAAAAAAACAGTCAATAGATATTACGAAATAACTCACATAAGGAGTTTGAAAGATGGCAAATTTAAAAATAGCAGAAGAATTAACATTGCCAAATGGAACAAAAATAAAAAACCGATTTTGTAAATCGGCTATGAGTGAAGCTATGGGCAACAGTCAGAATGGCCCAGAATCATTATATGTGAATCTTTATAAAAAATGGGCTGAAGGTGGATCGGGGTTAGTTGTAACAGGAAATGTGATGATAGACAGGGGAGCTCTAGGCGAACCAGGAAATGTGGTAATTGAAGATGATCGTGATTTAGATAGCCTGAAGAGATGGGCAAAAGCAGGAACTATAAATGGTACTCATCTTTGGATGCAAATCAATCATCCGGGGAAACAATCTCCAAAGACACTTTCAAAAGAACCTGTGGCACCTAGTGCTATTCCATTATGTAATAGACAGGCTGCCTTCTTTAATAAACCGAGAACATTAACTAACAAAGAAATAAAAGAATTGATCAATAAGTTTGTAAATACAGCAGCAATTGCAAAAAAAGCAGGTTTTACAGGAGTACAAATACATGGAGCTCATGGTTATTTAATTAGTCAATTTTTATCTCCATTTGATAATAGAAGAAATGATGAATACGGAGGACCAATAGAAAACAGAATGAGATTTTTAGTAGAAATCTATTTAGGAATGAGAAGAGAACTGGGTAATGATTTTCCTATAGGAATTAAATTGAATTCATCAGATTTTAAAGAAGGTGGATTCAGTAAGCAAGACTCTTTAAAAGTAGTGATGAAACTGGCTGAGCTGGGAATTGATTTAATTGAAATTTCTGGTGGCAACTATGAGAACCCGAAAATGTTTTCAGATGCAAAGGAAAATGAAGAAGCATTTTTCATTGATTATACCCGTAAGTTAAAAAACATAGTGGACACACCTCTTGTTGTTACTGGAGGATTTAGAAGTATTGAGACTATGGAAAGAGCTTTGGAAAATAATGAAACATCTATGATAGGCATGGCGCGACCACTCGCTTTAAATCCAGATATTCCCGAGGATATTTTAACAGGGCACTATGTAACTGTTGCTGAACCAAGACTGACGACAGGCTGTAAAGCTCTCGACAAAAAGTTGGGTTCTCTGATTGGTCTTACTTATTATGAGCAACAGATACAACGGATTGCAAAAGGTAAAAACCCAAGAATTCACCGTAATGCATGGAGCCCCCTATTGCATAATTTAAAAGTCTATGGACGAAGGGGTTTATCTCCACGAAGATAGACAGGGGATTTACTAAATCAAAGTTTATTATCCAGATGAATGGATCAATTTCGTTGATTCGTTTTACTTTTATTTCTTAAAAGAACTTATCTTTAAAGAATAACGAAAAATAAAAGAGAATTGGGGGTTTGAGGGCATGATTGTAATAAGAAAGCTAAAGCCAATGCCATTATGGCAGTCAATAGTATTTTTTGCTATTCCAACGGTTATTTTTTTCTTCAGTATATATGTCATTATGCCATCTTTAGGGGAAGCTGGAATCGCCCCAATTATAAACTATTCTCTAACATTAATGGGACCTGTTTTCTTGCTCTTTGTTTCGTCATTTGTAGCACTTAAAATTGATGGATACACTTTAAATTGGAATACAATTAAGATGAGATTCCGACTCAAGCCTTTGAAAAAAAGAGAATGGATATGGACAATTTTTTTATCCTTATTCATGGTCTTTGGAAATTTCATTTTGAGCCCTACACAAAAATGGATTCTTAATACCGTTAACTTCGACCCTCCTCCCTATTTACCATCCACTTTAAATCCTCAAATAACATTAAATGGAATACCACCTGAATTTGAAACGACACCTATAGTCATACTGCTCGTCTTTCAATTATTCTTTTTGTTCTTTAATATTTTCGGAGAAGAATTCTGGTGGAGGGGGTATATACTACCTAGGCAAGAATTAGCCCATGGTCGATACACATGGATCATTCATGGACTCCTATGGACGTTGTTCCATGTGTTCTGGTGGTGGAACTTACTATTTCTCTTGCCAGGCGCACTAGCGGCTTCGTTTGTCGCACAAAAACTTGAGAACACCACAATTATTATAGTAGCTCATTTAGTTGTGAATACTCTAGGTGGGACCCTATTGATGCTATTAGGTAGTTAGGGAGAACACTATCAATTTCATCCAAATATACCTCGTCAAGAAAAGGAATTGACTTTTTGTTTTTGAGAAGTTTAAATGTTTTATATACTTTTGGAACATGTTCAGTGGATAAGGATCCCAATTAATCTATATTCATGCTAGAAAGGACAGAATAATGGTCAGATATGTTACAAATTGTGGGTTACCGGAGAAGACTGGATTACAAAAAGCTGAAAAATATCAAAAACTAGCTACACAATAACCGGACTAGATTCGCTTGATTGTTTTGGAATCGTAGAGGTAGTAAATAGTGTGCTATAAAGAAAAACCGGAAATGAAAGACCTAAAATGATTAATATAGTAGAATTATAATGTTTACAAAAGAGGATTGGGTAAACATTCCGCAAATGTAACCGGAGCGCTCTATTTCATGGTCAGGATGAGTATAGTAAAAAAAGCAATCTTTCAGTGAAACAGTGTGCATACATCATAGCTGGCTTATTTTGCTATCCTGAATAAGTGTCAGTGATTTTGAGCAGTAAGGAGAACAGGGAGGTGGTCCTATGAGAGTTTTTATTGCGGTAGAGATAGAGGAACGAACGAAAAAACAGCTTAAAGGCATACAAAATAACATAAAAAAATATGTAGAAAAAGGAAACTATACTTCTAGAGATAATTTCCATGTAACCTTGCGTTTTATAGGAGAGGTAGATAAGGAAGAAATAAGCCGACTCAAACAGGTAATTGATCGAACAGCTTCAAATGGAACGTCTTTTACGATTTCTCTTGATACTGTAGGACATTTTCCCAGAAAAAAGAAAGAAATTATTTGGGTAGGAGTAAAGGGTCAGTTAGATTGTTTAAAGGACCTTAAGATAAGTATAGAAGATAAACTAGATAAAGTTGGGTTCGATAAGGAAGGACTAGAATATATACCGCATATTACCATGGTTCGTCAGGCGGTCTTAAACATTCCGGTTGAGAGCCTCATTGACAAAATAAAAGTTCCTGATGCTGAAATAGTGGTTAATAGCATTTCATTGATGGAAAGTGTACGACTAGATAATGAATTAGTATATAGACTTATTTACATCAAATCATTCTAAATGAAGATCCATAATAGCGATAGCAAAATAAGATGTAAAAAAAAGAGTCTGGGACAAAAGTCCCAGACTCTAATCATTTTCCAAAGGTTACTTTCTAAAACGTGCTCCAAAAAACAGATCCGACATCCACTTCACGAAGACTCTTCGATAGTCTACGACTATCTTTCGAGTATCCGCTCCAGTTGCTGTATCCGTTGACACTTTAGTGGCTTACGGATAGAGTATGCGGAGCTCTATTCGGATCTGAACGTTTTTTGTCCCACTTTCTCATAACTAATTGACATTAGGGCTGCATTACTCCAGCAAATGCTAGCCATGCGAGAATTGACTTTGCAAACAGACTTAATATAATGTATCCTCTCTCACCATAAAGATAGTTTTCCCATTTCCCAACTTTTTTATATTGTAAAATCATATTGATCGGGAAAAGGTTGAAAAACACAAAGTAACTGCCTACAATTGCGTAAACAAACCAAGGAACTTCTGCCGGATTTGAATTACCGAAGGCATAAAGCAAGATGACTATCCAAGGAGCTAAACCTGCAATGGATCCAAATATGAACGGCTTCCAATTTGTCCTTTTAGTATACTGATTGATTTCTTCCATATCTAATCCAAATAAATTCATAGAAGCATTCACTACGACAATGAGTATGAGGGCACCAATATCATAAACACCAAATAATAGAGCAACCAATAGGATCATTAAAGAGGAACTGAGGGCATATTCATACCAGCGGAATCGATTCATTCCATTACTCAAATCACGGTTATATATTTTGTTTCCCCAAGGGCTGACAATAATAAAATGAGCTAAAGCAGATATAAATAGGAAGAGAGAGACTGCTATTCCAAAAGGTACTTCACCTAATTGGTTTGGCTCAGTAACTAAGCGCATTTGTGTTTGGTCGAAAGTAAGGAAATAGGACATAATGGGTATCCTGAAATCTGCAATTCGTTCAATAAAAAGTGCAAAACCGAGCATTAAGAGTCCTTGAATAAGATGTAAAAAACCCATAATGGTATTAAATTTCTTTAATGAATGGAACGTAATTTCTTTTGACATGCTGTTCACCCCTTAATCATATAAATGAAATACTATAGAACACTAACTAAATGTTCATACATACGAAAAATTATCCCCCCCTTACGATTCTATTTATTATAAAATAAATAGATTATTTTATAATAGTTAGCGTAATAGTATGTATATATTCATTTTAGCATAACTTGCGTTATTTCACAGTCTCTAGTATCTAGGCAACAATTCTCTTTGAATAGGATAATGCTGGATTTCATTTTTTGAATCCTTTGACAAAGTATTGTTTTTGAGCGGCTTCACTTTACTCATCCTCTAACGCATATACTTAGTATCCTTAAATGCAAGATACGGATAAGAACAGTGGTCAAGTGAAAAACCAGCAAAGCAATAGAGGGTTTCAATATTTCGCAGCCATTCTTTAAACTATTGGATTCATTGTTCAGTTTGACGCAAGCAATACACAACACTATAATCTTATGACGACAATACTATTTTCTTTCCTGTCCTTATGAGCAGTAACTATTTTCTTTCGAGAGCTTTCATTTCTATTTATGCATTCTATTTTAAAAACAATAGGAGAAATTGATTCTCGTAATAAAAATAAAAAATGCTTGTACCTTTTGTCTACAAAAGGTACAAGCGTTTTAAATAAATTCAAATAGAAAAACAACTGTTCGACCTATTTTCGACCAAAATAAATCAAACCAAATACTGTAAAGGAAAGTGTAACAATAACAGATAGTATCAAGAAAGCAAGAGGACCAAATTGGAAAATAAAAGGAAGAGCGGCTGCTGTTACTAGTCCACCACCTACGAAAGGTTCAAATAGAATTTGTTTGTAACCAAAGCTTTCGAGAGCAGGTGTTTGTTGTTTCGGATCAGCGATTTTCATTAAAAGAATACCTGTGGCCGCCATACCAGTCGCTTGACCGAAATCCCCTAAGCCTCTTTCAAACCAGTGATCAGGAATCATTCGTGGACCCAAATATAAGAAGGCTAATACATTCCAAATTGTACCAACAATAGCTAATAGTAAGAAAGGAATGAAATTATCGCTGATTACATCTAAAGAAATAGTGGCCAAAGCAGAGAATAAGAGAATATCTAAAGCAAATCCAGCAATCAGATTAATAAGATTTGGATTGATATAATCTTCTAGGTCCAATTTACTGAAAATTAATTGAATAAGCATTCCCCCTATCATTGCTAAAGGAAATAGAGGAACATAGGTCAGTAAGTATACGCCAGTGCTCGGACCCCAAGTGTTTGCCTCTAGGGCAATCAGACCTTGTTGTAGTACGTAACCTAGAACAATAGCTATTGCAATTAACGAAAAATGGAAGGCTAATGGTTCAATCGCTTCAGCTTCTTTCAGTTTACTATCTATATCATAACCATAAGTGTCTCCGATTTGTTCGCGTTCCTCATCTGAGAAATAGGAGCGTCCGCCAACGTGCTTGGCAAATCCTTTTTTGAAACCGATATTAATTAATATAATACCCACAATGACACCAACTAGTATCCCAACGGTTGCTAAACCTAACGCTAAATCTAGCCCTTCGGGGAACCCTAAATCTTGAAATGTGTCAGTGAGTCCAGCAGCTGTGCCATGGCCACCTACAAATGCAATTTCAATCAACCCGCCTGCTAATGGATTCATACCGAAAAAGGGTGTGAGCACAAAAATCGTGAGTGTCAATCCAATGACATATTGTCCCCAAGAGACAACTTGTCCCATAATGATTTGCGGCCCAGCAGTACTCCATATTTTTTTTACGCTAGGAACAGTTTTTCCTAAGAATAAAGTAGCAAAAACAATATTAATAAACAATCCTGGAAGA
The DNA here is from genome assembly GCF_000425865.1 of Lacticigenium naphthae DSM 19658. GTDB lineage: Bacteria > Bacillota > Bacilli > Lactobacillales > Carnobacteriaceae_A > Lacticigenium > Lacticigenium naphthae. Next base: position 405,728 of record NZ_AUEG01000001.1, on the reverse strand, counting down.
GGGCGCCAAACATCTAAAATGGCATCTGGAACCAGTCCATTGTATAGTATTGAGGAAGGATCAAATAGTGTCGCAGTAAATTTACCTAATACATCTGGCCCTAAAATCAAGGCTAAAAATCCAGCAATAATTGAACTGGGTAAAAATAAATTGCGCATCCAACCAGTATGAAAACGTATAAGTTTCCCTACAATTAAAAATAAACCAATCATTAAAAAACCGAAGCCGAGTATGTTTGCAGACATAATTTTTCCTCCTGATATATAGTAGTATTGTGAGATTAAAATAAAAATATAAAATAGTTCGAAATTATATTATATAATATTCTGTTGATACATACAATCTTTTATAACAAGCTTAGTGTGGAAGAGGATCATACAGAGCAACCATGAAAAAAGTGAATGAAGATGTGAAAATGTCTACTATGGTTAATAGTATTTACTATAAGGATTTTATGGGGGAGAATTAGTTTATTTTTAGGAGAGTCTGTGAAACAAGAGATTGATTATAATTAGCACAAAATTGTTTTAAAAAAAATAATTCATGTTAAAATAGAACGAGTTTATAAAATCGATTTTATGATATTAAAAAAGGAGTAAGAAATATATGATTGCTAAGAAATGGATTGCAGTTGGAGCTATAGTGATTAATATGGGACTGCTTACGGCTTGTTCAGAAACTAGTGAAGAACCTTTAAATGAAGTAGATTCTGCACAGGAAATGGGCGAAGTAGGTTCGGTTGATTCAAGTAATGTGGATAGCACTAAAAACACTGAAGAAAACCAAGCAGATACAACCGATAGTTCCATTGCAGAAAATATTTCTGAATCAGAAGGCATCCTTCCAGATTTAGACGAAGATTTATTAAATCATTCAAGTTTGGCTGTTTTAGTTAATAAAGAGTATAGTTTAGAAGAAGATTATATTCCGGAAGATTTGGTAACGGTCGAAGTCCCTACGGTGCTAGAAAATCCAGAAATCAAGCAACTAAGAAAAGAAGCTGCTATGGCGTTGAAAGAAATGTTTGATGCAGCCATACAAGAAAACATCCTATTACATGCACGATCAGGCTATCGTTCCTATCAAACTCAGGTGCAATTGTTCAATAATTACGTTTCTAAGCATGGGGAGGAAGCGGCCAGTCGATACAGTGCACGGCCTGGAGAAAGTGAACACCAAACGGGCTTGGCGATGGATGTGACAAGTGAAAGTGTCAATTATCAACTCACAGAGGAATTTGGAGAAACAGCTGAAGGACTGTGGTTGAAGGAACATGCACATGAATATGGATTTATTATCCGTTACCCTCAAGGAAAAGAAAAGATTACTGGTTATTTATATGAACCTTGGCATCTACGTTATGTTAGTGAAGGATTAGCTCTCGAAATAAACGAAAGTGGCTTGACGTATGAAGAGTATTTGAAAGAAGGGAGAGTAGAAATTGAGATCAACGAATAGAAAAAAGAAGTCACAGTTCAATAAGATTTTAGTTGTTATTATTGGGATTCTTGCGCTCTTAATCGGTGCGGGCTTCTTCTTTGCAAATTCAAATTCATGGTTTGGAGAGAGTGATAGTTCTCCAGAAACAGAAGAGATTTCCAATGAAGAAGCATTATCAAGCAACACGAAAGAGGAAGAAGAAACAGAAATAGTCGAAGAAGAAACGTTTATTGATATTCAAATTTCAGCAGTCGGAGATGTAATGGCTCACGGGAATCAACTCATAAGCGCATACGATTCAGGAAAAGATAGTTATGATTTTTCAGCAGTTTTTGAAGATGTAAAACCGTTTATAAGTGAATCCGATTTAGCAATTGCGAATCTTGAAACCACACTTGCTGGCCCCACGAGGGCATATATTGGTTATCCATTATTTAATACACCAGACGCTATAGTTGATGGACTAGCTTACGCAGGTTTTGATATGTTGGCGACTGCTAATAATCACAGTTTAGATACTCGAGCTGATGGATTAAAAAGGACAGCAAAAGTTATCACAGAAAAAGGATTAGACCCTGTAGGGACCTATGAAGATGATCCTGAATCACGTATTCAAATAAAAGATGTTGAGGGAATAAAGGTTGCTATTTTAGGATATACCGAACATGTAAATGGAATGGAAGCACAATATACTTCTGAGGAACTAAGTTCAATGATCAATCTTCTTAGCGAAGAACAAATATTAGCAGATATTGAAGAAGCAAATAGTCATGACCCAGATATAATAATGACTTATATCCATTGGGGCAATGAATACGCTAAAGAACCCAATGAATTGCAAACTTCTTATGCTGAATTGTTAACACGTGAAGGAGTAGATATTATTTTAGGAAGTCATCCTCATGTAATTCAACCTACTGAATTTTTAGAAGTAGACGGCAATAAATCGTTTGTTGCTTATTCATTGGGGAATTTTGTATCAAATCAAAGGCGTGAATCGCTAGGCGCTGGTTTTGAAGCTACAGAAGATGGAGTAATTATTAATATGGACATTCAAAAAAGCGAAAAAACAGGCGAGACGAAGCTAAAAAGTATCGACTTAGTCCCAACATGGGTGTACCGTAATAGAGAAGAAGGGCAGTCAGCATATACTTACCGTATTTTGCCGATTGAAGCACATTTAGATGATTCTAGCTTGTCAGAGGATTACCTTAATCGGATGAAAACCTCATACGAGGAAACAATGAACAGGATGAATCTGGATTCCTCCCAATTTGAAGAATAATCAAAATATGATAAAAATTGGGTTGTCGTAATAAAAAATAGTAATAAAAAGCAGAATGGATAATTATTCCATTCTGCTTTTTATATATATTATCCAAAACACAAGTCAATAAACATTTTTGTGTTCATTGACTAATTTTTTATGCCCCAATTTCAAATTTCAGATTTCAGATAGCTATGAAAATATGTTAAATGATAGAACAAACAAAACATAAAATTGATAAATTATTATTTTTACTGGTATAAAGATCTATACGTACCCTTGAAAGGCAGATGTGAGTCCTTTGTATCTCTGTATATTATCTTTTTTCTATAGTTTGTATGGGAGCAAATTTGACCAGAAGGAAAATAATTCCCCAAGTGACTAAAGCGTGAACAGTTTTCCCATAACAGGGTTACCTATTGTAATGTCTCCAAGTACAACTGTTGTTGTCGTATTTAACTAGGCATGAAATAGGATCATTAGAAATATACTTCTCGTCTTTAAATATAACCATGAAAAAATAAAGGTTTGACCAATAATGGATAAAGAAAAGCCGATCAAAGAAAAGAGTGTAAAAAATAAACCGTTAGTATAATACAAGAAAAGGACATAAGAAAAATACCAAATAGCGCATATAGCTCCAAGTCTAAAAAAAGGGGGAGAAACAAAGCCCAATTTGCAAACTCCATAGTAGTCATGTCCAAAAATGTAAAATTTTCATAGCCAAAGAAAAACACAATTACCCAACATAACCAAGAAAAACTATACGCTAATAAAATATACTGAATTAACATTTTGCGTTCCTTTTGATTCATTAATATGGGCCTCCTCCGATGGATACGAGTCTTTTGGATCTTCAGAAAAAATCAGTTCGATTTATTCTTATGCAATGAGAGGATTAGGGCTGTCAATGTTAAATAGTAGTATAGTGTAGCAAAAGAGTGAACCAGATTTCTTAGAAATAAGGGATACTATTATTTTAAATCTATTTTCGTTTTTTCAAAATTAAAGAATAAATAACAACAGAAAAAAGGGAAAAAATTTACCACATAAAAAGGAAGATTCACTATTGCTCAAACCTGCGAAATAACCTAAATAATAGGGGAGAACGATTGGATTGGTAAATAGTAAAGTAACCATGTGAAGTCATTTGAGTAGTGGTCAATTATTATAACTCCTTACTCTCTAGAAAATGAAGCAAAGGTTAAATTTTTTTAAAATTTACAATTTATTTATTGTTTATCAATAAATAGAATAGTATTATTTATACATAAAGAAATAAATGAGAGGTGTAAAAAATGAAAAAAGAAACACTTTTTTTGAAAATATCTCTATTCTTAGTGGGGTTGATTATTTCGCTGTTCGCACTTCTAGTGTTTTCAGTCTTATTTGAAGAAGCAGGTAGGGGGAGCACTCAAATGGCTATTGTTTTATATGCATTAATGACTATCATGACTGTCACCTTTATACCCTTTTTTGGTGCGCTCTATCACACTAAGCAATTATTAAATTATATAGATAAAAATCAAGCCTTCTCAGAACACTCCGTAAATTCGTTAAAAATAATAAAAAAATTTGCTGCAAGCATTAGTATATTATACCTAATAAGCATGCCACTATTTTTTGTTATTGGTGAAGTAGATGATGCACCAGGAGTGATATTAGTTGGAGGAATGTTTGTGTTCTCACCATTGGTTATTGCAATATTTACAACTGTTTTAGAAAAACTATTAACGAATGCATTAGTGATAAAAAAAGAAAACGACTTAACGATTTGAGGTGTAATAATGGCAATAATTGTTAATTTAGATGTTATGTTAGCAAAAAGAAAGATGACTGTTACCGAATTATCTCAAAGAGTAGGGATAACTATGGCTAATATTTCTATATTGAAAAATGGGAAAGCAAAAGCCATCCGTTTTTCAACCTTGGAAGAAATATGTAAAGCATTAGATTGCCAACCAGGTGATATTTTAGAGTATAGAAAATGAAATTGATTGTTAGAAATAAAGTCATTGTCTTCATGAGGCAATGACTTTATTTAATATTCACAAGAGTAAAAATTAGGTTCTTGATTTTCACATTGTTATAATCGAAGTAGTTGAAAAAGAGATAGCGAGTCAGTGGAGCATAAAGGATCATAGAAGGAGGAACTAGAAATGGAGAAAGAAAGCAAAAAAATGACTATTCTACAAATGAATGATAGCCATGCATATTTTGATTTGCATTCTGAATGGTTTTGGGAACAAGATCAATTTACTTATCGTAAAGCAGGAGGGTATGCAAGAATTGCAACTTTAGTAAAAGAAATAAGACAAGAATCAAATGAGCGATTACTTTTTTTAGATAATGGAGATACGTTAAATGGTACCCGTCCAGCTTTTGAAACAGAAGGGCAGGCTGTGGTGCCGATTGTGAATGCATTAGGTATAGATGCAATGGCTATGCATTGGGAATTTGGATATGGGCCAAAAAAATTAATTGAAACATCTGAAAAATTGAATTTTCCTCTTCTGGCAAACAACGTTTATAATAAGGATACTGATGAATTGCTCTTCCCCTCTACTGTGGTTAAAATTGTCGGTGATTTAAGAGTGGGCATAATTGGAATAGCTTCAAACATTGTTGATAAAACGATGCCCCCTCATTTCAGTGAAGGAACTTATTTTACTTTAGGGAAAGAAGAATTACCTGAAATTATTCGTTCATTGAGAAGTGATAAAAATGTAGATATCATTGTATTACTTTCTCATTTAGGTTTCCCTCAAGATATGAAGTTACTTTCTGAAGTTGAAGGAATTGATGTATGCCTTAGTGGACATACACACAACCGTATAGCACGGCCGATAAAACAAGGAAATACAGTGGTCATTCAATCAGGATGCCATGGATCGTTTTTAGGCAAATTAAAGTTAGAAATAATGGATGGAAAAATTGTTGATCATGAACATGAATTAATTGAAGTGAGTTCAGAGATAAAACCTGACGATGAAATGGAACAAATCATCCAAAAAGTCTTGAGCCCGTTTAAAGAAAAACTTGAAGTAATAGTAGGAAAGACTGATACTGCTCTTAACCGTGCGACTATGCTCGAATCAACTATGGATAATTTTTTGCTAGAGTCCATGTTAGCTTCCTCTGGAGCAGAACTTGCTTTCTCCAATGGATGGCGTTACGGGGCTCCCATTGAGCCAGGAAATGTATCCTTAAATGATTTGTATAATATTGTCCCGATGGATCCACCATTACTGACAGTTGAAATTACTGGAAAAGAGTTAATTGAGATGATAGAAGAGAATCTCGAAAGGTCATTTTCTTCAAATCCGTATAATCAAATGGGAGGATTTGTCAAAAGAGCTTTGGGATTCAAAGCTTATATCAAAATTGAAAATCCGGCTGGTCATCGTGTTCAAGCAATGTTTGTAGGAAATAAAAAAGTGGATGTCGGCAAAGTATACTCTGCTGTATTTATAACCTACCAAGGCGTAGAGAAAAAATACGGTAGAAACAGAAAAGAATTAGCGATCCACGCTGTACAATCTATGAGGAATTATTTAGAAATTAATGATCCATTAAAAATAGAACTAAGAGAGACTTATACACCTGTTTAAACAAATATATTAAGAAAATGTTATGAAAGAGAGGCTAACTAAACTATGCGTATAGCTTTTAGTCTTTTTTACAACTAATGAGGAGTGTTATTTTTGATAGAATTGACTATGACAGAACAATTTACTTTGTTAGCAATAGGATTATTAAACAGCATTTCATTTGTACTCTTCTTTTTGGATAAAGAAAAAGCTAAAAAGAATAAAAGAAGAATTTCTGAAAAAACACTCTTTTTATCTGCTTTTGCTTTAGGTGGAGTTGGAGCATGGGTAAGCATGTATGCTTTTAGACATAAAACAAAACATCTTTCGTTTAAATTAGGTATCCCCTTAGCTGGGTTATTAACTTCCGGGGTAGTTTATAGTTTATTAAGATAGAATATGTAAAGGAGCGAAATTATGTATAAATTAAAAACAAAAGAAACAGATAAAGATGTCAGCAATTTTATTGATTCGATTGAAGATGAGAAAAAAAGAGAAGAGACAAAAAAGCTTGTATCCATTTTTAACGAAGCGACAGGACTTGAACCAAGAATGTGGGGAGAAAATATTATCGGTTATGGGACGTACCATTACAAATATGCTTCTGGTCACGAAGGAGACGCGATGATCACAGGATTTTCTCCGCGGAAAAACCAGTTTAGCCTCTATCTTTCTACGGATCCAGATACGAGAGAAAAACTATTGAACAAGTTGGGTAAAGTCAAGAGTGGGGTTGCTTGTGTTTATATTAAAAGTATTGATCAAGTAGATGAAAAAATAATAAAGGAGTTTATACAAGAAAATGTAGACTATATAATAAAAGAATATCCAAATAATAGTTTAACAGAATAATGATCTATCCTTTTGTTGATCTTCTTATCAGTTGCTAAAGAGAGCTTGAGTGGGGTTTGAAAATTTGGGAAGCATTTTAGATATGACGTAATGAGTAGTGGAGGAAATTGTATCCTTATTAGGCGTTAGTTTCGTAGGCATTTTTATTTTCTATCTAGTTTTTTTCGAAATGAACCGACCTCCAGAAAGTGAATATACTGCTGAAAAATATAGCCTTTTGGAGAATGTACAGCAAGTAGTTAATGATACAAAATTGACTGCAGTACCCATTGAAAAATTTGCTGTCAGATATAGGTGAGAGAAGATAAACAACATGTAAGGATAGCTGAATCTCTTTAGCTTATTTTTGGGGGCTGTCAGCTTGGAGGATGGTCTGCTATATCAACGCAAAAAATCGGATGGGTCCTTTATAAAAACTTTTCCATTAGTTAGTAAAATCAATAGGAATAATGGATAATCTTTTAAGGTGACATTCTAAAAATTATTGAGTAGCACAAGTTTTTAAACAGTGATCAAAGAAATATATACTTTGTGGAAATCAAAGAGATGATCTACTTAAATCGATAAATAGAATTATAATTTTTCAATCCACACACTATTCGTATTTTGAACTCCAAGAAAACAATTTTTAGCATTGGGAAAAGAACAAGTTTAAAAAACGCGTTCGATCAACATCTATAAACATATGGTATAATTGAATTGCATGCTTAACAAAGAGCAAATCATTAAGTGGAAGGAAGGAAATTATTGAATGATATCATTGGAAAATTTAAAGAGGTATTCTTTTCAGTATTACCTATTCCTGCAGTAGTCTTTCTTGTTCATTTTACTATGATACCAATAGAAACATCTATTTTGATCCGATTTCTTTTGGGGTCTTTTTTTGTAGTCATAGGACTGACTTTCTTTTTATTGGGAGTTGATTTAAGTATATCACCATTAGGAAGTCTGACCGGTTCAACTTTAGCTAAAACGAATAAACTTATCATCGTTTTAATCATTGGAGCGATCCTTGGATTTTTTACGTCAATTGCTGAACCGGGATTGCTTGTTTTAGCAAATCAAGTGGAAGCTGTCACTGTTGGAGAAATAAGTTCGTTTAACTTAGTATTGTATGTATCTATAGGCCTTGCTATTATGCTTGCTCTGGGTTTTTTCAGAATTTTCTACAATATCCCTTTGTACAAAGTCTTGTTGAGTATTTATTTATTGATTTTTGGGCTGGCTTTATTTTCTTCTCGAGAAATGCTAGCCATTTCCTTCGATGCTTCAGGATCAACAACCGGAATTCTAGCTGTGCCCTTCATATTATCCTTATCGGCAGGGATATCTAAATTAAAAAAAGACAGTAAGGCTTCTGAGAAAGATAGTTTTGGCTTAGTAGCAATTGCTTCCACCGGATCTATTATAGCCGTTTTGATTTTAGATAGGATTTCAAATGCTGATGATTTAAGTAGTGGGGAAATTGCACGAGTATCTTCTTCAAATGAGATATTTTATCCTTTCGTCAATATTTTTCCAGTCTACTTTTTAGAAAGTATCCAGACCATATTACCCTTGTTCATTATTTTCCTATTATTTAACATATTTGCTTTTCATCTAAAGAAAAGGAAATTTCGCCAAATATTCACCGGATTCATTTTTACATTTCTTGGATTAATCATTTTTTTAGTTGGAATCAATGCTGGATTTATGGATGTGGGTACTTATATTGGGACCAATTTGGTCAAACATGATAATAAGATGTATATAATCAGTATTTCATTTTTACTTGGTGTAGTGACTATCCTAGCTGAGCCAGCTGTTTACGTTTTAACTCAGCAAATTGAAGAAGTGACAACCGGTTACGTAAAACGAAAAGTTGTCCTCATTCCTTTAGCTTTAGGAGGAGGAGTGGCTGTTATGTTGTCCGTAATTCGCATTTTAGTTCCATCTATTCAACTATGGCACTTTCTGTTGCCGGGCTATATAATCAGTCTAGGATTGATGTTTATTGTACCAAAGCTATTCGTAGGTATGGCATTTGATGCTGGAGGAGTAGCAACCGGTCCAATGACAGCTACTTTTATATTGGCATTCATACAGGGAGCCGCCAATGCATATGAAGGGGCCAACGTGATAATTGACGGTTTTGGAATGATTGCTATGGTAGCGATGGCTCCGATTATAACCTTACAATTATTAGGGTGGACGTATAAAATTAAATTAGAGCACAAGGAGGAGAAAGAAATTGGGAAGTGAGAAACAATCAAGCTGTTTTGAACTGCTTTATATTATCGTTAATAATAGAATGGGAAGCAAAGTTTTACAACATGCAAAAAAATTAGGAATCCCAGGCGGAACGGTAATTTATGGAAAAGGTACAGTAAGTGATGAACGTCTTAACTTTTTTTCGATTTATGAAGAAAAAAAGGAGATAGTTCTACTAGGTGCAACTTCAGTAACAGTTACCAAAGTTATGCCTGAATTACAGAAGAAATTCAAACTGGATAAACCCAATCGAGGGATAATTTTTTCTACTTCTATTGAACAGGTAATAGGATCCAGAATGAAAAGGCAAAAAAATTCAGAAGAAAGTAGGAGGGAGTCAATGTATCAGTTAATAGTAGCTATTGTTAATAAAGGAAATGCAGAAGATGTAGTGGAAGCAGCTAATGCAGTAGGTGCTAAAGGAGGTACAATCATCAATGCACGAGGATCAGGTGTTAACGAAACAATACGGTTGTTTAATATGGAAGTTGAACCCGAAAAAGAGACAGTGTTGATTTTGGTTAAAGAAGAAATTGTTGAACAAACAATAGAGTCGATTCGTCAAAAACTAAATCTGGATAAACCAGGTAATGGGATAATATTTCTTCAAGACGTTAAACGAACAGTTGGGATAGTTGATTAAGGCATTTTTTAAGAATAGGAAAAAGTAGCAATGCTATCTATTGTATCTGAGCAACCGGTGGGGTGAATAAATGATATAAAAACGTAAAATTTTTGGTGTTGAAATACAGATATAATACTCGCTTAAAATTATGGATTGTTACCAATATTTAGAGTGTGAGTTCATTTTCAATAAGTAAAAAGAGTAAGTGAAACAATAGGTAGAATTGGATAATCGTGATCGAAATTACCCTTTAGTTTGTACATTTAAAATAATGGAAGCCATCACTAGTAAACTGGCTCAAAAGTAAATAGCCTCAACGGATTCCACGATACGGTATTTCCTTTAGACAATTGATCTTTTTATTTTAGATTTATCGAATGAAGGTTCGAAATGTGATTGGAGTGATAATTGGTGACATTGTCGGTTCGCGATTTGAATATACAAACTACCGTAAGAAAGAATTTGAATTAGTTACACCAGAATGCTTTTTTACGGATGATACAGTAATGATCTTTGCAATTGCAAAAGCTATTATGGAAACAGAAGAAATGTTGAAATTGTCAATTTGTAAAATAGATGTAAATGATGATTATTTGGAACACATTGAAAGCAAGGTGGTTGAATGGATGCAAATACCAGGGAGGTCATATCCGGATACCGGTTATGGAGAGTTTTTTGGTCAATGGATTTTTTCAAATAAACCGGAACCATATAATAGTTTTGGAAATGGAGAAGCAATGCATATCAGTCTGATAGGAGATTGTGCTCGCTCCCTAGTTGAAGGAATCGAATTTTCAAGAACCGTAACACAGATCACACACAATCATGACGAAGGGTAAAAAAGGAGCGGAAGCAGTTGCGCAAGCTATCTGTTTGGCCCGACGTGGAACGTGTAAAAGTGATATTTCTTCTCATATGAAAAAAATATGATCTTGATTTTGTATTGAAGGATATTCCGGATAGTTATTCTGCGGCCCCTATGTGCCAAGAAACGATACCACAAACACTAGGAGCATTTTTTGAGGCAGCTTCATTTGAAGAAACTACACACAATGCAATTTCAATTGGTGAATCTTTGACTAAATCAGAATTTAGTCTTTTGAAAAAATACATAATGAAATTTAAGCAGCAAGAAAATCCAGATGAATTCATAATTCACTCCAATGATTCTCAGAAAAAAGAAAAGCATCCCGCTGATTCAGAAACTAATTCTGATTCTTATCTTGGGCTAAAAGATAAGAATGTAGCTGGATGGCTAGAAGTTCTGCAAGATGTGGAAAGCAAACAGAGTGAATGTCAAGTTAGAGATATTTGTTTTTAAATAGGAGATTTGTTTGAAGGTTACTGTGCGTATTCGATAGAAATAAAAGATGGGAAAGCTACTAAGACATATACCCATCCTTTGAAGAGACTGTTGTGACTTATTATATAGAGGAAGAAACGCACTGTATTATAAAAAAATGGAATGAGATTAGAATTCAGAATTGGAAAGAACAGTATAGCGATTCTCTTATTATGGACGATACACAGTAGGATTTAGTCGTACGTTTCCAGGGAATGAGAGGTCTAAAATGGTCAGGAAATAATTCATATCCCCCAAACTGGAATCACCTTTTAAAATTGTTAGATATCCGATCCTATTTGATAGAAGAAAAATCTGCTCCCATAGAATGTTTTCCCAAGGGTATAGAAAAGAGGAGAACCAGTTTAAGACAGAAAAACTAGAAATTATTCGTTCTTCAAAACAATTAAACTTCGAGAGAACTACACATAAAGAGATAGAAATAAAAATGATTCTTTCTGATGTTGAATAAGTTGATGATTTGCTAGAAAAAATATGGACTGTTGCAGAAGAAAGCTTGGAAAAAGTTTCTAATGAACAGGCTGAAAAAGAGGAGTATCCGGTCTTTACTATTGAAATTGAAAGAATTGATGGAACAAAAAACAAATTTACTGGTTCGTATAATCAGACGGGTTTAAGAGCAGGATTCAGGTTTGTTTTTTGAAAATAATATAGTCTTTTCTAAAAAGTACTACGCTAAGAGGTGGACGAATAGTTCCATCTCATTTTATGTAATACTTTCGCATTAATGTAAAGGTTCAAAATGTAAGATGATTTCTTTCCCAATAACAGTTATCAATTTATCTTCCACCATGTTTTTTAATTCTCTATGTAGGGAGCTTCTTTGAATCATTAATTTATTTGCGAGATCTTTTTTTGTGAAGGGTAAAAGGATACAATCATTTTGCTGTTCTATCCGTTCTTTATCAAAATAAAAGAATAATTTTTCGCGAATACTCAAGGAGTGATCTAGAAATAAATGACGATTCAACATTGAATATTGTGTGTTGATTTGAGTTAAAAATTGTTCGCAAGCTTTGGGATGATGAATAATGAATTGAAAAGCAATCGCTTTATCCACCACCGCAAGATATGTTTTCTTGGAAGCATAAATTGGAACAGATATAATGGGATTTGGTCCAAAAAGTAGATTTGGTTCTATGATCTCGTTCTTTAAATAAAAATGCTGGTAAAGAACATCCCCATTTATATTATGTAAAGTAGCTTCCGCTTGTCCTTCTAAGATAAAAGTGGCATGTTCGAGAGACTCTTCTGCATGAAACATCCGAGTATTACGATTGAATATTTTTAATTGAATCAGATTTGACTTTATCGCTCTGTGAATTTCTTCTTGTGTAAGAAATGTAGTTAAAAAACTCTTCTCTACTAAAGAAAGCAACTCATTCATTTGATCGTCTCCTCGCAAGGGTATATTTATACTATCGACAACTATAAAAAAATATTAAGAAGTGTTTCATATGTAACAGAAATTTTGAACTAGTTTAAGGTATACTTTAGTTAATTTATTCATTTGATTCACGAAAGGGAGGGTGTAATGGAACGTCCACTAACTTTATCGCTTCTTCTATTTTTTTTATTGATCTTTTTCTATTTTACAGGAATCATTTTATATCATTTGAATCGAAAATCTCATTTGTTGCAATTATTTTTGCTGATTTCTTTGATTTTTAGTCTATGGATGTTTAATTTATCTCTATTTTTTAGTGCAGAATCACTAGATTTACTCCCAATAAGTTGTTTCATGACGGAAATTTCTGAAATAGTGGTTTATCCGCTTACTACTCATTTTATATTGCAACTAATGCAAAACAAAAATAAAATGTGGCTGTTCATGAACTATTTTCCGATGGTTCTGCTGTTGATATTTTATGGGGTCATCTTCTTAAATAACTCAAGTGTGAATATGCCGATTGACCAATTTGGGTTATTATCTCAATTTTCAACTTTTGAAAATCAAAGTATATTGGGTCTATATTCTATTATTTATAGCTTATTCATTTATTCAATGCTAGCAAAAAAAGTAATTGTAAAAGACGGATCTCAAGTTAGGAGACTCATACAGCGAAACGTCGGCTGGTTTTTTATAGCCAATACTTTCTTTTTACTTTCAAGGATTCTATTGGGTGAAGTATACTTTGTGTTTTATGCTACTGTAGCGCCCATCTTATTAGGTATTCCTTTTGTTTTAACAGCCTATATATTATTTAAATACGAAAAAAGAAGCAAAATGAAGTCCATTCTTTCTACTTCTTTTGGTTTAATGAATGAGGAGGCGAAAGATAGGGGCTATTTGTATTTGAGCCTAGGATTAATTTATATGGCTTATTTAGTGTATGCAATCGAATACTTTGTTACGGGACATTCATTTTATATAGCAATACGCCCAGGAGCGACCCTGTTCATCGTTGGACATCTTTTGTATTTTATGAGTATTTCTCATTTTTCTATACCAGTAAAAGAGTGGATAATAACCATACTTATGGCATGCACCATAGTATTTATTTTGTTGTATTTTCAAATGTCCTTCGCACAAGTAGCAGGTATGGGGATCCCCCTCATCATGATATTGTTCACAATTCTATTTAGCAACTTAAATCGTTTATTATTCATTGCATTTACGTCGCTTGGAATATTTATTTATTTTGGGATGAAATACCCAGAAATGCAGTATACAATTCAATCAGTTGATCACATAAGTCGGATCTTGTTATTGATGATTTTTTCGAGCTTGGCAGTCTATATCCAATATATATTAAAAAAAAGAGGAATCGACTATAACCATAACGTAAATATATTGCAATTGAACAGCGACTTAGCACATGTAATTCTGAATAAGCAGATAAGCGAAACAGAATCGCTCACAATGGAATTGCTCTCAAAATGGACAAAGTTCTCTGGGGCATCGTTCGTTTATTTGCACGTAGAAATAGAAGAAGGAGAACCGCAAGATTATTTTTACTCTCAAGAGGAGAGATTGAAAGAAAATCAAATGGAAAAATATGTTACAAGTCAATGGGAAAGCATAAGAAACAAATCCAATTTCAAAGTGAATAAACCGTATTATAAGAAAGTAAAAGGGGACCCCACTGGCAAATATTCAATTGAAAGAATAGAATATTTGCCGCTTAAATATGAGATGGAAGTGAAGGGGTTTCTCCTTTCTTTCCACGAACAGGAAAAGAGTGAATACGGAGCATTCCAAGTTGTTTTAAGTGATGTCCTTTCCTACCATTTGGAAGAAGCAAGTCAAAAATTAGGACTGGAAAAAAAATTACATCAATTGGCATTTTACGATCAGCTGACTGGTTTGCCCAACCGAGTGAAGTTCGAAGAAGTTTTTCTCGACCATGTTCAAAATAAGAAAGATGTTAGTAGAAAATCCGGCCTATTTGTGATCGATTTAAATAACTTCAAAGAAATAAATGATCAGCATGGGCATCAAATGGGAGATAGACTGTTAAGACTCTATGCACAACGTTTACGTAAAATGATTCGTGAAGAAGATTGGGTTTCAAGATATGGAGGAGATGAGTTCTTAGTACTTATTCCTAAAATTAAATCCTTTCAAGAAGCTGAAGAGATTAAAATAAGATTGCAATCTATTGATCATGAAGCTTATCGTTTAAATTCAAAATACTCTGCTATAACAAAAGCGAGTATTGGAATGGCTCTCTTTCCAGAAGATGGAAAAACGTTGAGTCAGTTAATGAATATTGCTGATCAACGGATGTATAAGGAAAAAAACAGGAGTAAACAGAATAAATAGCTAAAATAATTTGTGGGAAACCAAGCTTGAAAAGAGGCAGAATATGTATATAGCAAGACAACCGATATTTAATAAACAACGAAATATTTATGGGTATGAATTACTGTTTCGTTCAACGAAGCAATCAAAAGGGTATGACGGGACTTCTTCAAAAGCTTCTACTGCTAGTGTGTTGAGTGGATTGTTTGAGTGGGGAATGGATAATATTGCAGGCGATTCGAAAGCTTTTGTGAATTTTGATTCAGAAATGCTCAAATCTTCCTCATTAGAACTTATCCGACCAGAACGTTTAGTTGTTGAAATACTTGAAACCGTTAAAATTGATGAAGCTGTTTCTGCGCGCGTAATAGAATTGAAAGAAAAGGGATATAAAATAGCTTTAGACGACTATCAAATAATGAATCATTCAGCAAAAGTGGAGAAAGATGTGGACATCATAAAGTATGATATACTGGCAACTCCCCTAAATGAAATTGAAAGCCAAGTCAAGGCACACCTAAAACAACACAAAATATTATTGGCAGAAAAGGTTGAAACCGAAAAAGAGTTTTTGCTAGCCAAAAAATTGGGTTTTCATTTATTCCAAGGCTATTTTTTTCAAAAACCACAGATGATAGCTGGAATGGCCATAAAAAAGACACCCAAAATTATCTATCAAATGCTCCTTGTTGAAATGAAGAAAGATGAAGCTTCTTTTACAAAGTTGGCTGAAATCATTTCAAACGACATCAATATTGCATACCGAATCATGAGAATCGACCACATTACATCAAAAAAAGAACGGTTAAAAACAGTTCGTACGGCAATAGTCAGAATGGGATTAAACGAATTGGAGCACTGGGTCTATTTGCTGATGATTCAGGACTTTTCGAGCAATAAACCGCTAGAACTGCTCAGACTTTCCTTGATTCGTTCAAAGTTTGGTGAATTGTTAGCTAAAAACAGCTCTTTTATCGATAGACAACATGAAATATCCTTAATGTGTTTATTCAGTATTCTTGATGCGCTATTGGATACGGACATGGAAACAGCATTAGAGAATGTGTCAATTAGCGATGATATCAAGGACGCGCTGATCGGTAAGAAAGGCAATTTAGCTTCGTTTATTAAAATGATTCAAGCTTACGAAAAAGCAGATTGGCCTCAGGTTGATAAATTGTCTCGTGAATTAAATATGCTCACTAATTATATGGCTACTAGCTATTTAGAATCTATTTGGTGGGCAGATCAAACTGTTAGAAATTTTTAAACTCAAAAGTTACAGAAATAAGAGTGTGATCATCCTAACTTCTGTAGCTTTTTTATAGGAGCCCGTTTATTTTATCTACATATTTTTGCATGTCAAATTTTCTTTCCAGACCTTTTGCATTCATGTAGCGAACTTTTCCGAAAATCTCTCGTTCTTTCCATCCGTGATCATGTTTTCCAAAACACCAGGCAATCCCTGTGAAACTATTGGGATCTCTTCCATCTAAATTATATTTATTATTTAAGTAGAGAGACCGAGCAAATGCTTCTTTTGAGTTTTGACTCCATTCAATGATCTTTTTCCCCCAATACATGCGCATATATCCATGCATTTTTCCTGTCAAAACCATTTCATTCTGGGCAGCATTCCAGTATGGATCATGAGTACCAGCTTTTTCAAGTTCTTTAAGGGTGTAAAGAAATTTACGTTCATCACTTTCATGATCCGCCAACGTCTCTTTTGCCCAATCAGGAAGGCCAACATATTGATCGTATTTTTCATTATAAAAAACAAAATTCATGCTCAATTCTCTTCGGATAACCAACTCTTCAATATAAGATTCCTTATTTTCGGAAGGGGAAGCAGCCTGCAACTGGTGAAAAATATAGAGTGGAGAAATTTGACCAAAGTGCAAATAGGGACTCATATCAGAAACAACATCATAGCCAGGTTTGTTTCTATCATCATTAAAAAAAGGAAGTTTCCGCTCAATAAAATCTGCCAATCGTTTTTTTGCTTCACCAGTACCACCCTTGAAGCCATCCACAGCTGGAACCGTACCATCCACCTGCAGATGGTCTAATAGTATCGGGATGTCAATAGGGACCAGGGTAGAAAAGGGTAAATCTTCATTTAAAGAAAAGTGCTGGATTTTGTTTTCCTCTAGAGATGAAGTGAAAGTATCCAGTTGAACTTGAATTTTCTTGCGGATCGTTCGAGCAGCATATTCTTCCTTGGGTGATGCCGATTCGACAGGGACGATCACATTTGTTTCAACTTGGATCAGCGGACACTCGATACTGTTAGCAACTTCTTTCCGCCAATCTCTTTCAATTCGCAAATATCCGCGGTCTACAATCATTACCGCAGCCAGTTGAGCTATTTCTATTGCTGCTTTCTCTGGGGAAATGGCTCGCAGAACAAACTGAATTTCTCTTTCTACTAAATTCGCTTGTACTTCTTTGAGTCCCTCAAGCATAAATGTGTAATGTCTTGTGTTTGCTTCAGGAAATTCAGCCGTCAATCCAAAACAAACGAGCAAAGGCTTTGAAAGCTTGTTTGCTTCAACTATTGCGTATTCTAGAGCATGATTATATTCGGTTCGTTGTGAACTTTGCATCCAATAAACAACGTAACGGTTGTCCTGTAATTCATTTTCGTTCAAGACTTGAATTCGAGCATCCATAATTTTATCCTCCCATTCACCATTATTTCAAAAAGTACAAATGATCAAAATCGATTTCAACAGAATAAAATCCGACTTTCAGATGTATATCTGCGACGATTGCATCGTAGAGATCGTCGTCGGACATTTCCAGATTGTCTGGAACAACCGCATCAAAACGAATGAGTGATTCTCCAGCATGTTCTTCTACACGAAAATCATGAAAAGAAAAGGAAAGAGAATAAGAATGGAGGATCTTTTTGATTTGACGATAAATATCGGTTTGTTCCTTACTTCGGATAGCTATAGGGTCAATATGACAAACGAGATTGATGCTTAATTCTTCTTTTGTAATTTTTTCAATAGAATCGATTATTTCATGTGCTTTTACTAAGTTCCAACTATCATCAATTTCGATATGAACAGTAGCAAATCGTTTGTTTGGTCCATAGTAGTGGATCAATAAATCATGGTAGCCGACAATCGATTCATATTGATCCAAAATATGGATCAGATTATTGATTTCTTCTGGATGAGGTGCAGTACCTAATAAGTCATCAATGGACTCTTTGATTAATACTATCCCTGAATAGAGGATGTAAAGAGCGATTATAAAACCTACATATCCATCTATTTGCCACCCAAATAACCACTCTACACTAAAAGAAAGGAGAACGGTGAACGTGATCAGTACATCATTCAGGCTATCTTGACTAGCAGCCTGAATGGTCTGTGAGTGAGTTCGCTTTGCTACATGGCCATATAATCTTCCTTGGGTCCATTTAATAAAAATAGAGAGAATTAGTAAAACAATTATAAAAAAAGAAGGACTTAAAGGACTAGGAGAAAGAATTTTTTTGAAAGATGTGGTCAGAAATTCGATCCCCACGAATAATATGATAAATGAAATGAATAATCCAATAATATATTCAAAGCGCTCATGACCATAAGGGTGTTTCTTGTCGGGAGGTTTTCCTGCAACCGAAAATCCTATAAGAGTAAGCAGAGATGAACCACTATCAGCAAGATTATTTACTGAATCAGTAATAATGGAAACACTTCCTGAAACGAATCCTGCATAAAATTTTATCAAAAATAAGGTTAGGTTCGAGAATAAGCCTATTATTCCAGAAAAAATCCCTAATTGATTTCTTTGTGTATGCTTAGTTGGTTTTGCGTGTTGCAGATAAAAGTCAATTAATTGATCAAACATAAAAATGCTCCTTCTTAGACACAACGGTAACTATAGTATAACTCATTAGAAATGAGAATAAAATTACTCAAATATATTTTTAAGTGTATTTGAGTAAAAAAGGAGATTAAAGTATGATTACAGAGAAGCTTGTTAAAATAGATAATAAGGAGCTAAAAATATGCCAACCGAAAAAGAAATGATGTTAGCCGGAGAAATGTATGATCCTTCAAACTTGATATTAAGTACTGAAAGGAATAGGGTGCGAGAGAAAGTGAAACAGTTCAATGATTCTAACGAGTCGGAAAAAGACAAGAGACAAGCACTTTTAAAAGAAATGTTAGGATCCACAGGAGAAACTTTTTACATGGAGCCAACCATTCGATTTGATTATGGTTACAACATTCATATTGGAGAGAATTTTTACTCAAATTATAATTTAGTTATTTTAGATGTTTGTGAAGTGAGATTTGGAGATAACTGCATGTTGGGCCCAAATGTAGCTATTTATACTGCTACTCATCCTTTAGATCCAACTGTAAGAAATTCTGGAAGAGAATATGGCAAGCCCGTTCGTTTTGGGGATAATGTTTGGATAGGTGGGAATGCAGTTATTAATCCAGGGATCACGATAGGGGACAACGCTGTTATTGCCTCCGGAGCTGTTGTTGTCAAAGATGTTCCCCAAAATTCTGTAGTTGGGGGTAATCCTGCTCGAGTCTTAAAAACAATTGAAGCATAAACTCCCTAATAGTTGATTTAAGGATAAGTAAAAAGCTCATTCACAGCATGGTTTGTGATGAGCTTTTTAAAACTATTTCGGTATGTTTACTGTTGTCTGATTTAATGGGAAGGGTGCTGGTTTACCAAAATAATATCCTTGGAATAAATCATAGCCTGTATCCTTAAACCATAAAAAGTCTTCCGGAGTTTCAATCCCTTCTGCAAGAGTGAGAGAGCCTAGCTCCTTTGCTTTTTTCAAGAATGATAGGGCTACAGCTTGTTTTTCTTTATCGTTAGTAACACCTTGAACGTAAGTCATGTCGAGTTTCATATAGGGAGGCTCTAAATCAGCTAATAAATCGAGTGTATTGTATCCACTCCCCACATCATCGAGAGCAAAAGAGAAACCATTTTGCTTATAATAGAGAAGAATACTCTTTAGATGATCCACATCTTCTATTTTTTCAGTTTCAACGACCTCAAAAACAAACCGTTGACTGTCTATTCCTAATTGATTAGCAACAAGCGTCGTAGTTCTTAAACAATATTCGGGTGAATAAATCGCAGTGGGAAGAAAATTTATAAACACTTTCTCTTCATGAACTAAATGTTTAACTTTTTTAACTGCTTCGATGCGACACACACGATCAAGAGCAAAAGTTCGCCCGCGCAATTTAGCTGCTGGAAAGACAATGTTAGGATAAAGTGTTTTACCTTCTCCATTAAAAAAACGAGCAAGCATTTCGTAACCATAAATATTACCGTCTTTAGTTATGATTGGTTGGAAATGCATGTTTACTTGACGATTTTTTATTAAGTCATCTACCCAGTTTGCGTTTACATAATCTGAAAATTTATGTATCGGTTTCCAGCTTTCATTGTTGATTTGAAAAGATACGTTTTCTTCGAGATTCATTGCTTCAAGGAAATCAACAAGTTCTTTCCCTCCTACTTCATTTGTTTCCACACTAGCGTCTAATATTTTATAGTGATTCATTAAAGAAGTATTTCCTTCTCTAAAAATATTCAGAACAGAATCAGGAAGCGAAAAAATCAGTCGTTGACCAGAAATAGCGCAGTTTGGACAAATCATTTAAGTTGCTCCTTTTAATAATAATTTACTTATACATAAATTTTAGCATAGTATTCTTTCAAAAAGTAAATAAAATTCAGAATGAAACAAGTGATGCTCAAAAAGATTCCCAGAAGTTGGCAACCTGTTTTAGAACACTAGAGAAACAAAAAAAGTGATCATTAAAAATAGCATCATACTGACAATCAGTTTGACGCTATTTCATGGGACTTTCTAGATATATTACTATTCTTTCATAGCGTTGATAGAAAACTGATGATACAGAATTAAAAAGGAGAAGTCGAAAAATTTTGGACAAAAAAGAAGCAGACAATTTTGTCTGCTTCTTTTTATGTGTCCCTCTTTTTTAGTTGATTATAAATAAATAATCCCAATGCTACAATCAAAAGTATATGCACCAAACCACCAAGTATTTCGAAGACAAAACCTAACAGCCATAACACTAATAAGATCAAGATAATTGTTTTTAACATAAAAAATCCCACCCTTTCCGAGTACTCAACTTATTATAACGAGAATAAAGATAGATAAAAAAGAATATGCTTCACTTCGTTTCAAAGTATAGGATCAAACAGTGGTATTTAAATTTTTTGTAAATAAATGGATTAGTTTTTCGATATCTTTTTCTTTCTGCTTCTTTTTATTACAAACTAAGAAGAAATCTTGATAAGGGGAAAAATTTTCAATAGAAATTGTTGCGAGCGATTCATTTTGAAGTTCTTCTACAACTGAAATGGCATAAAGGAATCCAATTCCTTCATTATTAGCAATATATGTTTTTAGCAAGGCTATGTTTCCTATTCTGGTAGTTTGGTGAAACTGATCGCAGCTAACACCCTGTTGAAGTAAATAGTGCTCAACACTGTCACATACCCCCGAACCCATTTCACGAGCCAATAAATTTTCAGAAAACAATTCTTCCAATTCAACTGTTCGATTTGCTAAAGGATGTTTAGGTGAACAGACTAAAACAATTTTATCGTTGTAAAAAGGACGTGTATGATACTTAGATGCATCTATCGGACCCGAAATGAAAGCATAGTCTATTTTTTCATCCTCAAGAAGATTTAATAATTGAGTAGTATTATCGACGATCAAGTCGATTTTAATATCCGGAATGTTTAATAGTTGAGTATAAGTTGGAATATAGAATTCCCCGATCGTTCGACTGGCTCCTAACCGTAAATTACAAGCTGATTTATCATCGATTAAATCGACTTTTATACTCTCGATTTCATTCTGTATTTCTTCAATTTTTATTTTTAAATATTCACCTTTTTTTGTTAAAGACAATTTTCTGTCCTGATAATTTACAAGTTTAGTATTTAAATGATTTTCAATGTAGTGAATATGTTTTGAAACAGCGGGTTGACTGAGTGCTAATTTTTTTGCTGCTTTAGTATAGTTTAATTCTTTGGCAACCATCAAAAAGGTTATATAACGATAATCTAACAAAAAACCACCTCAATTTCTTTCCATTAATGCTTTTATTCTCATAACTATACCAGTTTAAGCTTTTACCGACAACTTGGCGAATACATTATGCATAAAATCACAATCTTTTTATCTGTTATTGTGATTTATTTACTGTTTTTCTAAAGACAGTAGCTACCAAACGTTGCTGTCTTTGATTATTCATTTTTGTTATGTATCCATTCCAAATAGGCGCTTTACAATGATGTGTTAACTTAGTATGATAAAGTTTGTAGAGAAAACTACATATTAACTAGTGAAAACATTCACTAGTTAAAAATATTTATTGCTCACTTATTATCATAGGATGTTTTCATTAAAGGTCTGGAGGAAGAGTATGGCACAATCGAGTACTGCAGTAAAAAGCAAAGCTAGTTCTTATTTTCAGCCAATTATAGGATCAGGATTGATTATTGCAATGGGGTTATTTGGTGGATATTTAAATTCTTTGTCCGTTAAACTCCCGTTATATTTATTTGCGGGACTAATTTTAGGGTATACACTGACGCGAGCTAGATTTGGTTTTGCTGGAGGGATTAAACGGATTTATATGAGAGGAGAAGGGAGCTTATCCAAAGCAATACTTGTATTATTATTCGTAACAGCTTTAGTTACCATGGGTATTCAGTGGCAAGCTGCTCAAAACGGGGCAGTTCCAGCTTATCTAGCTGCCGAAGGGGCATCTTTTATTCCTGGAACAACGAATGTTTACTTTACTAATATTGCAACGATCATAGGCGGCTTCATATTCGGTATAGGTATGATGTTGGCAGGAGGTTGTGGCTCGGGGACATTAGCTGATTTTGGAGAAGGTTCTGGAAGAGCTTTGATTGCCTTTATCTTTTTTGTATTTGGCACTGCACCCGGTCACTTTATGAGACAAATAGTGGATGGCACAGCTATAGGAAAAATCGGTATTCAACTCCATCTCCCACAAGTACTGGGATATTTTGGCTCATTGTTATTTGTTGGAAGTTTGTTGGGATTATTGTACTGGATAATTGTCAAATACGAGAACAAACGTAAATTAGAAGGAACTTATATGGACCCCAAAGGAGATTATGAAGAATTTGAGAAACCACTCAGTTCTGATGTAGAAGCTCCGTTCTTTAGCTATGAAACATATCACAAATTTTTTATTCAGAGATGGAGCTTTGTTGTTGGGGCTTTGGTACTAGCTTTTGGAGCATTGTTTGTTTTAGTGACTACGAATAAAAACTGGGGTGTCTCAACAGCTTTGTTAACGTGGAATGTTGCAATATACGAAAACTTGGGTATCCATTTACCAGTTGAGTATTTTGGATCGCATATTGAAAAAGTGCAAGCAGGATTATTGACGGATGGAGGGACTATACGAAATATTGGGCTTTTCTTCGGATGTACCATTTCTTTCTTGCTAGCGAAGAGATTCTCATTTGACTTTAGTTTCAACAAAAAAGATGCAGGTTATTTCGCACTTGGAGGTTTAATGTTAGGTTTTGGATCGCGTTTCGGATTAGGATGTAATATAGGGGCAATGTATGCTTCAATATCTAGTTTTTCCATTTCTGGTTGGTTCTTTCTAATGGCAATGACATTAGGTGGTATTGTTGGAATGAAAATGTTCGCAGGAAAAGTATGTATATTACCACATAGAATAAGGAAATAAATTAAATAATAGGAGGAAATAGTATAATGAGTAAAAAAGTATTGATTGTTGGTGGAGTTGCTGGTGGAGCATCAGTAGCCGCACGTGTAAGACGATTGGACGAGCAGGCAGAGATTGTTATGTTTGAAAAAGGTCCTTATGTATCATTTTCAAACTGTTGTATTCCATTTCACATAAGTGGAGATATTGAAGAATCACAAGATTTAGTCCTGATGAATCCTGATGGGTTTGAAACACAATACAATATCGATGCACGAGTGCATAACGAAGTAATGCATATAAATCGCGAAGAAAAAACAGTTGAAGTGAAGAACCATCAAACTGGAGATACCTATGCAGAAGCTTATGACGTTCTTTTCTTGTCTCCTGGAGCAAAAGCAATTTTACCACAAAGCATAAAAGGGATTAATAGTTCTCATGTCTTCGTTATGAAAACTGTTCCAGACGTAGAAGAATTAACAAATTATACAAAATCAAATGATGTGAAAGATGTTGTAGTTGTTGGTGGAGGTTACATTGGATTAGAAGTAGCCGAAAATCTAAAAAAAGCTGGGTTTTCAGTAACGCTAATTGAAGCTCAGAATCAGGTAATGGCTCCGATGGATTATGATATGGTTCAAATAGTAAATAGAGAGATTGTAAAAAATGGCATAGACTTAATTTTAGAAGATGCTGTTACAGAAATTAGTTCTGATCGAGTAGTTCTTCATTCAGGAAAAGAAGTGAAGGCTCAGGCTGTAGTGATGGCTATTGGAGTACGACCTGAAACTACATTAGCTGTTGATGCGGGATTAGAATTAGGTAAGACCGGAGCAATCAAAGTAAATCATCATTATCAAACAACCGACCCGTCTATCTATGCTGTTGGTGATGCAATTGAAAGCACCTGTTTCATTACAGGTAAAAAAATGATGTTAACACTGGCTGGTCCTGCTCAGAGACAAGCTCGTGCTGCAGCAGATCATGTATATGGAAGAACATATTTGAATACCGGTGTGATAGGATCTTCAAGTTTGAAAATGTTCGATATGAATATAGCCAGCACTGGTTTAAACGAAAAACAGTTACAAAATGCAGGAATCGAATATGATTTTGCATATGTTATACCAAAAGACAAAGTTTCTATTATGCCGGATGCTGAAAACTTGTTCTTTAAATTAATATTCGCAGTACCTTCTGGTCAAATATTAGGAGCACAAGCAGTCGGAAAAGGCAATGTGGACAAACGTATCGATGTGATAGCTACAGCTATTATGTTGCACGGAAACTTAGAACAACTAAAAGAACTTGAGTTAAGCTATTCTCCTCATTTTTCTACAGCAAAAGATGTCGTTAACCATGCTGTTTTAGTAGGATTAAATGTATTAAATGGGGAATTTAATAAAGTACCCGTAACCAAAGTTAGAGAGTTAGTAGAAAACGGAGCAACAATCATTGATGCTCGTGAAGAAGATGAATACGAACTTAGTCACGTTAAAGGGTCTATCAATATTCCACTAAGTCAATTCCGTAATCGTTTAAATGAATTTCCGAAAGATAAACCATTTTATGTTCACTGCCGTTCTGGTCAACGCAGTTATAACATGGTTCGCGCATTGAATCAATTAGGTTATCCTAATGGGTATAACATCGATGGATCCTTCTTGGGGATCAGTGAATATGAATATTTCAATGACATTCAACTCGATAGAGACCCAATTGTTACAGATTATAACTTTGCTTAAAAAAATAGTAAGAAGAAAAATTCTATTAGAGTTTTTCTTCTTTTTCTCTTTATTTAATTGGAGAATTTTTTATAATGGAGGACAAAATGAAACGACAGAATAAGCGCAGTAACTTTGAGCGAGCTTTAACGATAGGAACATGGCTAGTCATATTACTTGTATGGATCCTCGCGACACGATTTGAAAATTTTTCTTCTACTATATTGCCTTCACCTCAACAAGTTTGGTCAGCATTTATTCGGATCGTGAGAGAAGGATATAATCAAATAAGTTTATGGCAACATCTTGGGGACAGTTTCAAGAGGCTGTTTGGTTCAATATTTTTAGCCATGATTACAGCGATTCCTTTAGGATTGTTAAGTGGATTTTTTGCAAAATTTAGAGCCATTATTGATTCTATAGTTCAGTTTTACAGACCGATCCCCCCATTAGCTTATTATGCCCTATTGATATTATGGATGGGAATCGAAGACGGATCTAAAATCACCTTACTATTTCTAGCGGCATTTGCCCCTATATATATTGCGTGTGTGGCAGCCGTGAGTAGTATTAATAGAGATTATATTTTAAGTGCAAAATCTTTAGGAGCTTCACAAAAAAATATTTTTTTAAAAATTGTTTTGCCTGCCGCTATGCCAGATATTTTTACTGGTGTAAGAACAGCAAGTGGATTTGCATACACCACTTTGGTAGCGGCTGAAATGACCGCGGCAACTTCAGGAATAGGATGGATGGTCATCGATGCTTCAAGATATTTGAAGTCAGATGTCATGTTTGTCGGTATAATTCTGATGGGATTGACCGGTATTGCAATGGATGGAATGTTTATTTATCTGGAAAGAAAATTAATATTTTGGAAAGGAAAAGAATAATGATATTTAAAAGAAATAAATTACGAAAAAGTTTAGTAATGACCACTGTTCTTGCAGCTTTTACCTTAGTTGGTTGTTCCCAAGAGAGTGAAACAGAGGCGAATAAACCAAGTGAAATCACTATAGGATATTTACGCGTTCCAAATGATGAAATGGTAGCTTTATCTTCAGGAATTTACGAAGAGTACTTTGATGAAAAAGGGATCGAAACCAATTTTATCGTATTTGATTCCGGTGTGGATGCAAATAAAGCACTCACATCAGGAAGTATTGATTTCGCATCGATGGGGAACACAAACGGTATTATTGCATTAGCTAATGGTATCGAGGTTGAATTGATTTGGTTACATGAAATACTAGGCGAAATAGAAGGTCTTGCCGTAAGAAAAGAATCTGGAATTGAAACGGTTTCTGATTTAAAAGGAAAAAAGATAGCTACAACCTTTGCATCTACTTCCCATTATAGCCTGTTGCAGGCATTAGATAATGCAGGTATTGCTGAAGATGTAGAACTATTGGACATGCAAACAATGGATATTGTAGCAGCTTGGGAAAGAGGAGACATAGATGCTGCTTATACATGGCAACCTTCTCTTGGTAAGCTATTAGAAGATGGAGAAATGATCATCTCTTCTGCTGAAGTGGCAGAAATGGGACATAAAACTGCAAATGTCTTATTAGCACGTAAAGAATTCTCTGAATTCAATCCTGAAATAGTAGCTGATTTTATTGAAGCAACAATAGTCGGTGGAGATGTATACAGAAATGATGCGGCAGAAGCTGCAATGACAGTTTCGAAGACGTTAGAAATCACAGCTGATGAAGCTCTTTCACAAATGGCAGGATCGATATGGCTGTCACCAGAAGAAGAAATAGCTAAAGAATATTTAGGCACAAGTGAGCAATCAGGGGATTTTTCAAAAGTAATGAAAGAAACCGGAGACTTTTTAGAAGATCAAGGTTCCATTTCAGCTTCTCCAGAGCAAGCAGCGTATGATGAATTTATAAATCCTCGTTACATTGAAATGGTTTTGGAAAGGTAAGGATCATAATGGCTGAAAATTCACAACTCGTAAAAATAGAAGATGTTTCAATGGAATATGGAGAAGGCAGTCAAAGGACAGTTGCATTGGATAAAATCAATTTAACTGTTAATAAAGGAGAGTTTATTTGTGTACTTGGTCCTTCTGGATGTGGGAAAAGCACTTTATTAGAAATCATTGCTGGATACCAGTTTCCAACAAAAGGGAAAGCATTTTTTCAAGGTAAACCAATAAAAGGACCAGATTGGCATAAGGGTGTTGTTTTTCAATCACCTACATTATATCCGTGGCTATCTGTAGAAGAAAATGTTGCTTTTGGGCCTAAAATGAGAGGGTTAGATAGCAAGGAGATAAAAGAAAAAACGGAAAACTTTTTGAGACAAATCGATTTATCTTCCGAAGGAGATAAAAATGTTTTTGATTTATCTGGAGGGATGAAGCAAAGAGTAGCACTTGCAAGAGTATTAGCAAACGAACCGGAAATGGTACTAATGGATGAACCTTTAGGTGCTCTAGATGCTCTAACACGGCTAAACATGCAAGGACTCATTCGAACTCTTTGGAAAGAGAATAAAAACACTGTTTTGATGATCACTCACGATGTAGACGAAGCTTTAGCTTTGGGAACAAAAGTAGTTGTGATGTCAAAGCAACCAGGAACAATTTTGAAAGAAATTAATGTGGATTACACTTATACTGCTTTTCAATCTGATACACATCGAATAGAGATGGATGAGAAGTATCTGAAAACGAAAGAAGAAATTCTCGGGTTGATTACCTATAATTAAGCTTAGTCTGGCAGATAGCGAGTGTTTCAGTTCAAAGAAATAAGCAAAAAATAGATTGTTGGCTAAAGGATTTTCTTTTTTTACTGTATTTTTTAAAGGGAAAAATGAAAAGGAGCCAGAACATTTTGTTCTGGCTCCTTTTCTATTGATCCTTTCATTTAAAAATTTCAAAAAATTTAATTAAAATAGAATAATGTATGTTATCTTATTAATTAGAGACAAAAAAAGTGAAGAAGGTGCTTTTTTGTATATAGCAAGACAACCTATTTTTAATAAAACTAAAAAAATTTATGGATATGAATTACTTTTTCGATCCTCTAGTACAACTTCTACATACGATTGTATATCTCCTCAAGCTTCTACTGCGACTGTATTAGGGGGTCTATTTGAACTGGGAATAGAGAATATAGTAGGTAAACAAAAAGCATTTGTGAATTTTGATTATGATTTTTTGCTATCAAAAACAATTGAATTAGTTAAACCGGATGTACTAGTAATAGAAGTACTTGAGAACGTTGATCCGGATCCTCGCATTATTCAGCGAATAAAAGAACTACGGCAAAAAGGATATACAATTGCTTTAGATGATTTTGATAATAAAGGAATTACTGCTCCTTTAAAAAAATATGCTAACATTATCAAGTATGACATCCGACAAACTTCATTGTTGACATTGAAGAAGGAAGTGAAAAATGATTTAGCACATCATCATATTTTACTGGCAGAAAAAGTAGAATCGGAAGAAGAGTTTTTGCTAGCTAAAGAAATGGGGTTTCACTTATTTCAAGGATTCTTTTTCCAACGCCCTCAAATCATTGCGGGGATGAAAATGGAAAAGACACCAAAAATTATTTTTCAAATGATTTTCCAAGAATTAAAAAAAGAGGAACCTTCTTTTAGAAAACTAGCAGAAATTATTTCACACGATGTCAATATTGCCTATCGATTGATGAGAATCAAAGAAATTACACATGCGAAAGAAAGATTAAAAACAATTCAATCTGCTTTAGTAAGAATGGGATTGAATGAATTTGAAAGATGGGTACATGTGCTCTTTATGCAGGAATTCAAAACAAATAAACCCATTGAACTTCTACGCTTATCATTGGTTAGATCAAAGTTTGGCGAACTACTCGCAAAAAATGGGCCGTTATACCAACGTCAGCATGAAATTTCTTTAATGTGTCTTTTTAGTGTTGTAGATGCATTGTTAGATCAATCAATGGAAAGTGCTTTAGAAAATGTTTCAATTAGTGAAGATGTAAAAGATAGTTTGATTTCAAAAAAAGGCGACTTGGCTAGAGTTTTAAAAATCATTCGGGCTTATGAAGAAGCGGAATGGAGTAAAGCGCAAAGATTGGCGCAAGATTTAAAAATAAATGATAAAAATTTGGCTACGTGGTATTTGGAATCACTTCGTTGGGCAGATCAAACAGTACGAAATTTTTAAATGTGACAAACTTTTGTCAGCTTTTTGAATCAATGAATATCTAGACCTAATAAAAATTTTTTTATGAATATAGATGCTATAATTAAGACTATACTATAGAACTATAATTCCGATAGGAGGTTAATTTATGCAAAGGAATCGCTCCCTTGCTATTCTCATTACTTTACTTGTGATTAGTTTACTAGCTGTGCCTATTTTCTTTTTTGAACAAATGTTAGTTTATTATGTATTTTTATTACTTCTTTTCTTAGGTAGTTTAGTTTATGTTGTTAGCTATCAGTACTTAGTAAAAAAAGAAGCTTTTGATCGTGATCCTCTAACTGGTTTATTAACAAAAACTTCGATGGAGTTCTATGTTAAAGGCGACTTGAAATCTGCAAATAAAAAACATGGCGTTGTCATTGTTGAATTTAATAACTTAAAAGATATCCAAAATCATTATGGCAAAGAAGCTGGCGAAGTTATTTTGAAACAAACTGCTAAACAGATCGATACAGTTTTAAGACCCAATGATCGTTTGGCGAGAATCGGATTAAATGAATTTACCATATTTTTATACAATGTTCAAAATAGGCAAAACTTAGAAACAGTGAAAGATAGAATTAAAGAATCAATTGATGTGCCCATCACTTATAAAGACCGTTTAATTGATTTTTCTTATGTGCTTCGTCAAGCTCTATCGCAAGGCGAGTCCACTTTCGAATCCTTGCAAGAAAAAGCTAAATAAATTGTGACTATCTTTTAGGTATCTCCTAAAAGATAGTTTTTTTGTAGAATCTCAGCTAACTGTATGAATATAACTAAATAGTAGGTTACAAATTGGCTTTATGCTATACTATCTGTGTATTTGATAATGCCTTCAAAGGAATGATAGATAAATGAAAAAAAAATTACTTTCTTTAACGGTCGCTTTGGTGGCTGCTTTTTTATTGATCTGGCCAGCTTTTACGATTCAGCAAGAGCATTTGGCACACAGAAGACAAAGCAATAAATTGGCAGCTCTGCAAGAATTAAATACTGTTACTGAAAATATACAAATATTACTCAACACGAGTTTGTACTATACAGATTTTTTTGAAGTTTACTTAAAAACTCATGATAGTATCCCTATAAATGAGATGGGGGATTTTGCAGAAACTATATTGCAACAAAATAATATAATTGATAACGTTTCACTTGCTCCTCAAGGGATAGTTTCCGATGTTTGGCCATTAGAAGGAAATGAATCAGCTATAGGTCATGATACGATCAATGATCCAAATCGTTCAAAAAGTATAGATAAGGCAATTAAATTAAAAACAGCAGTAGCTCAAGGACCAGTCGAATCAAAACAAGGTGGATTGAAAATATTCAATCGGAAACCCATTTTTTTGGAAAATGGTAAATTTTGGGGTTTTATAACCGTCACAGTTGATTTCGAAGAATTAATTTTAAAAAGTCACTTAAATTCAGAGGAAAATGGTTTTTTACTAGCGTTAAGGGTTGAAGATATAAGCGGGACAGATGACTTTTTATGGGGAAACACAGATATATTCAATAAAAATGCATTGTATCAAACAGTTAAGTTACCTAATGAAGAATGGGAGATAGGTATCTATCCAGAAAAGGGATGGTCACAAGGTTATTCATTGTTTGTTAGAGAACAAGCTTATTATTTTGCTTTGATTACAGTGATTTTCTTGCTTGTGTATCGTTTTGTGGATCAATACCAAGTTCACCGCTATGAATCCAAAAGAGATTCGTTGACTGGAGTGTATAATAAAAAAAGCATTGAACAAATTGTTAGACGCAAATTGTGGTCATCCAAACAATCTCATGCATTAATTGTTATTGATTTTAATAATTTTAAATACATAAATGACACTTTTGGTCATATATTTGGAGATATTGTTTTAAAAAAATCAGTCGAACGGATGCACCAGTTTGTTTCTTCGAATGGTGCAATTGGCAGAGTAGGTGGAGATGAATTTTTGCTCTTTATACCGAATGTTCCTGATGAAAATCAGCTACGTGAAATTTCTAAAAGTCTTTCTCAAATAGTAAACCAACCATTAATGCATAAGGAAGATAGAATAGAAGTTTCCATATCGATCGGTGCAACGTTAACGGATTTAGGCTTAACGTTTGATGAGTTATACAATCAAGCTGATATCGATATGTACCGCTACAAAAGCACTGTGAAGTCCTTAGAGGGTTATTCTTGAGATGTATAGGTTATGATAAAAAATGAGAGCTACTCTCCATTAGTATACTTGCTAATAGAGAGTAGCTTTTTTTAGTACGATTATAAATGAAGTTTTTCTTTCCAATATTTTAATGGTAAGGGTTTGCCATAGAGATACCCTTGTCCATACAAACAGTTAATATCTAGTAGAAAATCTGCTTGCTCGGATGATTCAATTCCCTCCGCTATCACTTTTGCATTTTGAGTATGTGCGAGCTGCATAATACTTTTAACGAGTTGTTGAGTAGCTTGATTTCTGATCATATTTTTCACAAATAATAAATCCATTTTCAAGATATCAAAAGGAATGTTGCTTAGAACACTCAGTGAAGAATAACCTGTTCCAAAATCATCAATGGCTATTTGAATTCCTTTTTCTCTGATAGCTGCGAGAATTTTTTTTGCTTCATTTGGATTTTCCATAAAACCTTCAGTTATTTCAAAAATTATTTTACTGGGAATAATGTCATACTTATTTAGAAGATCATCTAAATCTACTAAAAATTTTTCGTTGGTTAACTGAATTGGACTAATGTTGACTGAAAGATGCAGATCATTAAATGAATGCGGGGAAAACAAACAAAAAGATTCTTCCAATACCCACATTCCGATTGAATAGATCAGTCCCTGTTTCTCCGCTTGTGGAATAAAAGATTGAGGAGAGATGATCCCAAAATCAGGATGTTCCCATCTAATCAAAGCTTCCAACCCACTTATCTCGTTTGTTTTTAAATTTACGATAGGTTGAAAGTAGAGATGAAACTGTTTTTCCTTGATAGCGTATTGAATATCTTTTTCGATTATGTGATCCCTGTCTTTCATTTCCACAGTTTGATATTGTGCGATGACACCAAGCGAGACTCCTGTTTTTTTCGCTTGATACATAGCATGATCAGCTTGTCTGATTAAACTTTCAATTGATGTATCATGATAAGGAAACAAACTTATTCCTATACTAGCAGTTACATAGCGAGATTCTTTTTCTAAATCGAATGGATCGTTAAATAAGTCTGATATGGTTTGTATTGTTTCAGTTAATTCATCAGTAGTGAGATGATTCACTACGAGTATAAATTCATCGCCCCCGACACGGGCGGCTAAATCATTTGAAGAAAGTACAGTTTGAATCCGGTCAGCAACATCTATTAAAATCTGGTCTCCTGCAGTATGTCCAAAACTATCATTAATAAACTTAAACCGATCGATATCAATAAAAAATAAAGCAAATGGAGTATCGGGAAAATTTATTTTTTTGTTTAATGATGAATACAAATATTTGCGATTGGCTAATCCAGTTAAAAAATCGTGATCAGCTTGATACTTCAACTGTTTTTCTAACTTTTTTCGATCAGTTATATCATAAGCTACACCAGTTAGTTGTGTTACTTCGTTGCTGGAGTTGAAAATAGGTTTTCCCCAAGCATCGATCCAGCGAATAGATCCATTTTTATGAATAAAGCGCCATGTTTGATTGGAAGAATGACCTTTCTTTAATTGTAAGTAATGATTTAGTGCAATAGGATAATCTTCTGGGTAAGTTCGTTCCAACCATAACTCGTAATTTTTTAAAAACATATCTCTTCCGTACCCGAAAATACTTTCAAACCCACTGGAAGCAATAAAAGTTTGTTGGTTTAAGTCGATAGTCCAGAGGTAGGCATGATTATTGT
The DNA here is from genome assembly GCF_000425865.1 of Lacticigenium naphthae DSM 19658. GTDB lineage: Bacteria > Bacillota > Bacilli > Lactobacillales > Carnobacteriaceae_A > Lacticigenium > Lacticigenium naphthae. Next base: position 372,042 of record NZ_AUEG01000001.1, on the reverse strand, counting down.
CAAATAATGTTTGTAACTCCTTTTCTTTAACCAACAAGGCCTGTTTGTTTTTACGGTAATCAAACAGGATATCTTCAACAGTGTTTAATTGTCTTGTCAGCAACTTGTATGGAATGTAACTTGATCCAGTTAAGAGAAACAAAATGGAACTAAATAAATAATTTTGAAAATAAAAATGCTGCCCGAAAGCAAACAAAATTAACATAGTTAACCACGAGAAAAAGCTTTTTTTAATTGATGATACATTTTCCATAGGATGTCCCCTTAATGAATAACAATCGTTATCTTTACGAAAAAATTCTCCCCATTCCTAGACTAAATAGCACAATAATGTAGGTGGCTAAAAAATAAACTACTAAAAGTATAACAAATAATTAGAAAATATGGTATATCCAAAACATGTGCTTATAAAATTAAAATTTGTATTATAAGGGGTCGAGCTTTGGAATTTTGTTATACTAAAAATAATATAGTTTCAAGGAGGATCATAATGAGTATTGGCTATGCATGTTTAACAGTTGGTATTCCAAATACCGATTTGAAAAGTGTTACGAAGAAAAATGCAACAGAAGAAAGACTAAAAGAGGTGATTCAACATAATTTGAACGCTTTGGAAAATATGATCGACTATAATAGTAAACAAAACATTCGGCTATATCGTATCAGTTCTGATCTGATACCTTTTGGTTCAAGCCCCGTGAACACTCTCAACTGGGGAGAAATTTATGGAGAAGACTTCAGGCGTATCGGTAAAAAAATTAAAAATAACGATTTGCGTGTATCTTTTCATCCAGGTCAGTATACAGTTTTAAATTCGCCTCACTCTGATGTTGTAGAAAGAGCTATTGAAGATTTACGTTATCATAATAAAATTATGGAGTGTATGGAAATCGATTTTACTCATAAAATTGTAGTGCACATCGGAGGAGTATATGGGAATAAAGAAGAAGCAATCAAGCGTTTCATTCAGACATTTCGAAAGTTGGACCAGCCAATAAAAAATCGATTGATCATTGAAAATGATGATCGACTGTACACAGTGGAGGACGTCTTGGGTATTGCTGAAGCTTGCTCCATTCCCGTAGTGTTTGATAATTTGCATCATACAGCTAATCATCAAGGGGATCCTAAAACGGAAGCTTATTGGATCAAAGAAGTTAATAATACTTGGAGGGAAATGGATGGAAAACAAAAAGTTCATTATTCTCAACAAGCATCGAGTAAACGAATCGGAGCACACACTAAAACAATTTATATAGGACCTTTTTTAGATTTTTATCGCACTCTGCCGGATACCTCGATCGATATAATGTTAGAGGTGAAAGATAAAAATATTTCGACTATAAAAATCAATAATGCACTTTCAATTGACAAAAATATAGCAAGGTTAGAAAAGGAATGGGCACGCTACAAGTATGCAGTTTTAGAGAAAAGTCCGGAAAACTATCAGGCTATTCGCCAATTGTTGAAAAACAAAAATGAGTATCCGGTGATCCAGTTTTATCAATTGATCGAAGAGGCTATGGATACAATTACGTTTGAGGGAAATGCAGTGAATGCTGCTCAACATGTATGGGGTTATTTGAATGATGGAGCAATAGAAAGTGAAAAACGGGCATTTGAAAGAAATTTAACGAAATACCGAAATAATGAAGGGAAACTTAGAACGGTAAAGAATCAGTTACTTAAATTAGCTGAAAAACAAGCGAAAGATTATTTGATTCAATCACTTTATTTTTATTAAATTTAAAAAAAACATTCTGAATTCGGAATGTTTTTTTTGCATAGTATTAGTTGACCAGTGCGGTCAAAAGGGGTAAAATAAAACTGACCAAACTGGTCAGTTTGGAGGTGTGAGAATGAATGAGTCGTTTGAAAAGTTAGCTATAGAGAAAAAAAGAAGAATATTGAATGCTGGATTTAGTGAATTTTCCAAAGAAGGGTATAAGAAGGCCTCCACTAATAAGATTGTAGAGCTAGCAGATATTAGTAAGGGGACATTATACTATTATTTTAAGAACAAAAAAGCATTGTATCTTTACCTAATTGAATATGGAATACAATTTTTATCCAAAGAATTTGTTGAAAAAATCGATGAAGAAGAAACAGATTTTATCGAGAAATATAAGCAAATAGTTGAAAATAAGTTGGTAGCTTACCGTATCCATCCAGAAGTTTTCTTGTTTTTTGCTTCGATATACTTGGGCAATGAAGAAACGTATCCTACAGAAATAAAAGAAAAAATTCAAAAAGTTACTCAAGAAGGATATCTAAAACTCTATAAAAATTTAGATGAAAATCTGTTTAGAGATGATATAGAAATGACTGAACAAATGAAAATGATTCATTGGTTAATGGAAGGGTATCAAAAAGAGCTATATGATGAAATCGATTATAGGAAAAACGGACCAGATGATTATGAGAAACAGTGGGAAAAATTTCATGAGTTCTTAGATAGTTTAAAAAAACTATTTTATAAATCAAACTAGAGGAGCGATAAAGATGAGTGTGATTGAATTAGCGGATATTTCAAAGAAATTCGGGAAGTTTACAGCATTAGATGCAGTTTCATTTAATGTAGAAGAGGGAGAGGTTTTTGGATTTATAGGTCCAAATGGAGCAGGGAAAACAACGACACTGCGAATCTTATTAGGAATGATTCAAGCAACATCAGGAGAAGCAAAAATATTTGGGAAGGATGTATGGGACGAAGCCATAGCAATTCATAAGAGAATAGCTTATGTGCCAGGGGATATCAATTTGTGGGATAATTTAACCGGTGGAGAGGTTATTGATTTCTTCTTAAAAATGCAAGGTGCCTACCCATCCACAAAAAAGGAAGCAATGATGAAACGGTTCGACTTTGATCCGAGTAAAAAGTGTAAAAACTATTCAAAAGGGAATAAGCAAAAAGTTGCTTTAATTGCTGCATTTTCAAGTGATGCAGATTTATATATTTTTGATGAACCAACTTCCGGACTAGATCCATTAATGGAAAAAGTTTTCCAAGAAAGTGTTCATGAATTAAAACGTAATGGGAAGAGCGTGTTACTCTCAAGCCATATTTTATCTGAAGTGGAAAGTCTTTGTGATAAGGTTTGTATTATTCGTGAAGGTAGAGTAATCGAATCAGGAACATTATCAGACATGCGTCATCTGACCCGTTCAACCGTTCGTTTAAGTACCCGCAAAGAAATTAATGATCTTTCAGAGTGGATAGGCGTTCATGACGTCAAAAAAGAAAATGATGAGTGGATATTTTTAATTGATTCTGATAAATGGAATTCGTTTATTACCAGAGTTTCAGGTTTCGATGTCGAAAAAATTGAAAGTCATCCGCCTACATTAGAAGATTTATTTATGCGCCATTACCAAGATGATGGAGGGGATTTGGATGGGTAAGCTATTTTCGAAACAAACATCTATTCTTACTCGTTTTATCTTTAAACGTGAATGGGTGAAAATGATTATTTGGATTGGGTCGATCGTGGGCGTAACCGTGGCAGTTGCCGCCGCATTTACAGGGTTATATTCCAGCGAAGCAGAAAGACAAGGGATAGCTCAAACGATGGATAATCCAGCAATGACAGCAATGTTGGGTCCAAGCGTGGCAATTGAGGATTATACTTTTGGAGCGATGTTCAGTCATGAAATGTTACTTTTTACTGCTATTACAGTAGCCATTATGAATATTTTGATGATCAATCGATTGACCCGTTTAGAAGAAGAGGAAAATCGATTGGAAATCATTCAATCATTGCCAGTTGAGAGAAATACGTACTTATTCACCTCTTTATTACTTGCTTTTGGGTTGAATAGTGCCCTCGCACTATTGACTAGTGGGAGCATAGGGATATTAAATATTGAAAGTATGGACTGGAATGGTTCTCTATTGTATGGTGTAACATTGGGTGCAACCGGATTTTTATTTGCCTGTTTAACAGCCGTCTTTGCACAAATTTCGCCTTCGTCTCGTGGTACATTAGGTCTTTCTTTCTTTACTTTGGGATTCTTCTATCTCTTGCGTGCTATCGGAGATGTTACAGCTGAGTGGCTTTCACTATTGTCACCACTAGGTTGGGTCACAAGAACAGAAACATATGTGGAAAATAAATGGCTACCTATCTTACTAATCGCAATTATCAGTCTCCTATTCTTATTTATTTCTTTTTGGCTACATGCTAAAAGAGATATGCAGGATGGATTCCTACCTGAAAGAAAAGGAAGGATAGAAGCCTCTTCTTTATTGCATCATCCTTTGGTTTTTATTTTTCGATTGCAACGGGTAACTATTTTTTCTTGGTTAATTGGATTGTTTATTTTGGGTGTTACTTACGGATCAGTACTCGGAGAATTAGAAACATTTTTTGAATCGAATGACCTTTTAAAAGAATTACTGACGCCGGATCCTGAATTTTCTCTCGTTGAACAATTCTTAGGGATTTTAATGTCTGTCATTGCGATCATAGGATCCATTCCCCCTATAATGATAATGAATCGCTTATACAAAGAGGAGAAAATTGGACGGAATGAATGGATTTTAACGCATAATATTAACCGAACAAAACTCTTTTTAAGTTATTTAAGCTTAGCGATCATTGTTGCAGTTTTGTCCATATTCTTTTCGATTATAGGATTATGGATAGCGAGTGTGGGACTCTCTACCGACCCACTTGGCTTGGATACACTTATCTTATCAGGTTTTGTATATTTGCCAGCTATGACAGTTATGCTCGGGCTTGCGACTTTAATTATTGCGTTTAAGCCGAATATTTTAAATTCGATTTGGATGTATTTGTCATTTTCTTTTATAGTAGTTTATTTAGGAAGTCTACTGCAATTCGATGATTGGTTGCTAGCACTTTCACCATATGGTAATATCCCGAAGGTTCCGGTGGAAGAAATATCTTATAGCTATTTAGCTATTTTGGTGGGTCTTTCTCTCTTGCTTTATGTAGTTTCTTTACTACAATATCAGCGAAGAGACCTGAAAGGATAATATACTCAAATAAGAATGATGGAAGAGGCTGGGACAAAAGTCCCAGCCTCTAATCATTTTCCAAACATTCCTTTCTAAAACGAGCTCCAAAAAACAGACCCGACATCCACTTCACGAACACTCTTCGATAGTCTACGACTATCTTTCGAGTATCCGCTCCAGTGATTCGGGTCTGAACGTTTTTTGTTCCACTCCCTTCTTTTTTTTAGAAATTCCTTGACAGAAAAAGATAAAAGGGTTATTATTTTGATTGTCAAACAATTTGATAATCAAAGTATTATTTAAGGAGGAGTTGATGTGGATCCGCTTGTTCGAGAAATTAACCAGTATCTCGTTACTATTTTTAATGACGTCCTTGCAATTGAAGCAGAATCGCTTAGAGATGGAGAATTTTCAGACTTGTCTATCAAAGAAATGCATACGATTGAAGCGATTGGGATGTATAAAGAACATACAACAACTGAAGTATCAAGAAAACTCGGTATTACAGTAGGAACATTAACCGTTTCTGTAAATCATTTGGTAAAAAAAGGGTATGTTGAACGTGTACGAAGTGAAGACGATCGTAGAGTTGTTAAACTGGGTTTAACAAATAAAGGACGCTTGCTGTATAGAGTCCATGATAAATTTCACAGAGATATGGTCAAAGAGACTATTGATGAAATGGATCCTGAAGAAGCGCAGATGTTGACGAAAGGGTTACGGAATTTATACCAGTTTCTTGAAGTAACTAAGCAACAGCTAAAAAAGAAGGATAAAAAATGAAAATACAAGCTATTGGAAAGTATGTTCCCGAAAATGTCTTAACAAATCAAGATCTTGAAAAAATAATGGATACCTCAAACGACTGGATCGTCAGCCGAACAGGCATAAAAAAGAGACATATCACCACGGATGACACTACTTCATCATTAGCCGTAAAAGCTGCGCAAAACATTTTGAATAATAGTCAAATCAAAGCTACAGAAATCGATTTTATTATAGTTGCAACCATGACACCGGATAGTCATTCTCCAAGTGTCGCTGCAATAGTTCAATCAGAAATAGGTGCAAATTCTGTTATGGCTTTTGATGTGAGTGCCGCTTGTTCGGGATTTGTCTACGCGCTTTCCATAGCTGAAAAAATGCTGCAGGCAGAATCTGTTGAGTATGGATTAGTTATAGGTGCTGAAACAATGTCTCAGACAATTGATTGGTCTGATCGATCAACTGCGGTATTGTTCGGTGATGGGGCTGGCGGAGTAATAGTGAAATCGTCAATAGAATCTTCATTATTAGCTGAAGATATTCATGCTGATGGGAAAAAGGGGAATGCTTTAGTAAGTGGGAAAATAGTCAACGATGCTAAAACAGGGAATGATAAATGGAGAAGAAGCCCTCTGACGATGGATGGCAGAGATATTTATAATTTTGTTGTAAAAGAGGTCCCAAATAGTATTCGGACAGTAACTAAAAAAGCCAACTTAGAATTAAAAGATATCGATTATTTTTTATTGCACCAAGCAAACGAACGATTGATCAAACAAGTATCAAAAAAATTAGCACTTGATTCAACTAAATTCCCAAGTAATATAGCTGAATATGGAAACACCTCAGCTGCAAGTATTCCATTATTGCTTGCCGAGTTAGTAGAAAATCAAACGATTCAACTTGAATCTGGTCAAAAATTACTACTATCTGGTTTTGGTGGAGGATTGACTTGGGGTTCACTTGTAATAACGATATAAAAAAATAAAAAATACGGAGGAATTATCCATGACTACTTTTGAAAAAATCCAAGAAATTATTGTTGACCAATTAGACAAAGAAACTGAAGAAGTGCAATTAAAAACGAATTTCCGTGAAGAATTAGAAGCAGACAGCTTAGACTTGTTCCAAATCATCAATGATATTGAAGATGAATTTGATATAAAAATTGAGTTTGATGAAGGCTTAAATACAGTTCAAGATATTGTTAACACTGTGAACACACAACTAGAAGCAAAATAAGTATTGGAAGGGAGCTCCTATGAAAAATGAATTAACTGAGATTATAGGAATAGATTATCCTATTATTCAAGGAGCCATGTCCTGGGTAGCAACCCCTAGCTTGGCCAGCGCTGTCAGCAATGCGGGTGGATTAGGAATGCTTGGATCAGGTCATGAGCCAGGAGAAACAGTTAGAAAAACCATTCGTGAAACAAAGGAACTCACGGACAAACCTTTTGGAGTAAATGTATTACTACTTTCACAGTATGTCGATGAAGTAGTCGATGTAATTTGTGAAGAAGGAATAAAGGTTGTGACTACTGGTGCAGGAAGTCCCGGGAAGTACATGAAAAAATTTAAAGAAGCGGGAGTCGTCGTGATCCCGGTAGTGGCTTCTGTAGCATTAGCTAAACGAATGGAAAAAGAGGGAGCCGACGCTTTGATTTGTGAAGGAATGGAAGCGGGAGGACATATTGGAAAAACAACAACGATCAATCTTGTTCCTCAAGTGGTTGATGCAGTATCCATACCGGTAATCGCCGCTGGTGGAATCGCAGATGGTAGAGGGATGGCTGCAGCTTTGATGCTTGGAGCCGATGCTGTTCAACTCGGTACTCGATTTGTTGTTGCGCATGAAAGCATTGCACATGACAATTTTAAACAAGCCATTATTAAAGCAAAAGATATCGATACTGTGGTTACAGGTCAGATAACAGGTCATCCTGTCCGTGTATTAAGAAACAAATTAACTCGTGAATACTTAAAAGTGGAAAAAGAAATTACGAGCGATTCAACGCCAGATGTTACCCGCCTAGAGGCTATCGGTAAAGGTGCTCTTAGAAGAGCAGTTGTTGAAGGAGATAAGGATCGCGGCTCTTTCATGTCTGGACAAAGTGCCGGGTTAGTTCATGAAGAACAAAGCTGTCACGATATTATCCAAGAATTAATGACAGAGTACAAAGAAGTCGTTACCCTGCATGCCAAACGCCTAAATGAGTAGGATATGAGGGTACAAGAACAGATCTAAAAACTGAAAGAAGTGCGTCTTCGCTGTTTTTGGGTCTTTTCTTGTACGCAAAAAGTAAAGAGGAAAGAAATGGAGCGATAAAATGACAGTTGCATTTATCTATAGTGGACAAGGATCTCAATACTCTGGTATGGGTTTGGAGCTGTACGATACTTATCCACAAGTAAAAAAAGTAATTGATAAAGCTTCTTCGCTATTAAATCTTGATTTCGTTCAACTCTATCAAAATGAGGAAAAATTAAATTGGACACCCTATACTCAGCCAGCGATCCTAGCTTTATCTTTTGGGATAGATCGCTTGCTTCGCGATAATGGATTTCATCCGGAGGTAGTGGCGGGATTAAGTTTAGGTGAATATACGGCCTTAACTTCGGCTGATGTGTTCAGATTTGATCAAGTGATCCCATTTGTTCACGAAAGAGGAAAAGCAATGACAGAAGCTTATCCGTCAGGTGGGGCAATGAGTGCGGTATTAGGTGCCGAAAAAGAGAAAGTGGAATCAGTCTGCAAAGATATTTCCAATCAGGCTTATGTTGCTCCAGCGAATTATAATATGCCTGGACAAATAGTTATTGCCGGTACGGTAGATGGGGTTCGTCTAGCTAGTGAAGAATTAAGTAAAGAAAAGAGAGTCCGCTGTATTCAGCTACAAGTTTCTGGACCCTTTCATACGGCTTTATTAGAACCGGCCAGTAAAAAAATAGAGAAACTTTTACAAAATGAAAAGCTTCAAAAACCTGCTATTCCGGTTTATGCAAATACACATGCTAAGAGTTATGAAACCATTGAAGAAATCAAAGAAACCTTGGTAGAACAAGTTCAATCACCTGTTCGTTTTGAAGAAATGATTGAAAAAATGATTTCTGATGGTGTCGATTGTTTTGTAGAAATTGGACCTGGAAAAACGCTTAGTCGATTCATCAAAAAAATCAATCGGTCTGTTGTAATTACACATGTAGATGATGAAAAATCCTTGCAGAAAACACTAACGGTGTTGAAGGAATACAGAGAGGAATTTAACAGAGATGACAAATAAAGAACCGTTGACGGTGATCATTACCGGAAGCACTCGGGGAATAGGTTACGCCATCGCAAAAATGTTTGCTTCCAAAGGTGCTAATTTAGTAATAAATGGAAGGTCTTCTATTTCAACAGTTCTTATTGAAGAGTTAACTAAATTAGGTGCAACTGTTTTACCAATTACCGGTGACGTTCAATATTCCAATGAAGCAGAATCACTAATAATACAGGCAAAGGAAAAATTCAAAAAAGTTGATGTATTGGTGAATAATGCCGGAATAACTAGAGACAATTTATTGTTACGGATGACATCTGAAGAATTTGATGAAACAATTGCGGTCAACTTAAAAGGAACTTTTAATACGATGAAAATAGCTTCTAAAATAATGTTGAAGCAAAAAAGTGGGACAATTATAAATATTGCGAGTGTAGTCGGTTTAGTTGGTAATGTTGGACAAGCAAATTACGCAGCCAGCAAAGCGGGCGTCATAGGATTGACAAAATCCGCAGCCAAAGAATTAGCCTCCAGAGGAATCACTGTGAATGCAATAGCTCCCGGTTTTATTGCATCCGAGATGACAGAAAAACTAAACGAGAGCATCAAGAAAGAAGCCATAAAACAGATTCCATTGAAACGATTTGGAGAGGCAGAAGAAATTGCAGAGGCGGTCTGGTTTTTGAGTCAACAATCGTATATCACTGGACAAGTACTTACAATAGACGGGGGAATGGTAATGAATGGATAATACACAGGTTACGCGCGTAGTCATAACAGGAATGGGAACAATTTCCCCACTAGGAAATTCGGTAGACGAATTCTGGAAAGGGATCGCGAAAGGGGAAAATGGAATTGGCCCGTTAACCAAATTTGATGGAGAAGCAATCGATATTCATGTAGCAGCAGAAGTAAAAGATTTTAAAGCAAGTGATTTTATGGATAGAAAATTAGCTAAGCGAATGGACGCTTTTTCTCAATATGGTGTAGCTGCTTCTCTAGAAGCAATGAAACAAAGTCAATTGGATACAGCTGACGTAGATCCAGAAAGAATTGGGGTCATTGTAGGATCAGGTATTGGTGGTTTGGAAACCATGCAAAAGCAAATTATAAAAATGCATGAAAAAGGGTTAGATAGAGTCGCTCCATTTTTTGTTCCGATGGCAATCGGTAATATGGTAGCTGGTAATATTTCTATAGCAACCGGTGCGAAAGGTCCAAATCTATCTTTGGTAACCGCCTGTGCTTCGGGAAATAATTCAATTGGAGAGGCTTTTAGACAAATCAAACATGGGTATGCAGATGTCATGTATGCAGGCGGAGCAGAAGCAAGCGTGAATGAAATTGGTATTTCAGGTTTCGCAGCTTTAAATGCCCTCTCTAATTCACAAAATCCAGATTCAGCTTCGATTCCATTTGATAAAAACAGGAGCGGCTTTGTAATGGGAGAGGGAGCAGGAGTAATCGTTCTAGAAAATCTGCAACATGCATTGGATAGAAACGCGCCAATATTAGGAGAAATAGTCGGTTACGGTGCAACAGCGGATAGTTTCCATATGACTGCTCCTAGTCCTGATGGGGAAGGAGCTGCTCGAGCAATCCGCTCTTCATTAAAAGAGGCAGGGATCAAACCAGAAGAAGTAGGCTATATCAATGCTCATGGAACGAGTACCCCTGCAAATGATTCAGCTGAGACTAGTGCAATCAAATTAGGTTTAGGCGAAAAAGTCGCTTACTCCACACCTGTCTCCAGCACTAAAAGTATGACAGGTCATTTGTTGGGAGCAGCTGGAGCGATAGAAGCGATCATTTGTGTGAAAGCTTTAAGTGAAGGTGTTCTTCCTCCAACAATAGGCTTAACAGAATCCGATGAGTTGTGTGACTTGGACTATATCCCGGCTAGTGCACGCAAGAAGCAAATCAACTATGCATTAAACAATTCGTTAGGGTTCGGAGGACATAATGCAGTGACGTGTTTCAAAAGATGGGAAGGTGCCTAAATGGAGTTTCAGCAACTAAAAGAAATTATAGACTTGATCGATCACTCTTCATTAAGAGAATTTTCTTTGCAAGATGAAGAGATATCTCTTTATTTAAGTAAAAATAAACATTCTGAATCAGAAAAAATCAGCGAAAACAAAACTGAATCAAAAGAAACAAACAAAGCAACTTCAAATGAAGCAGCTCAAGAAACAACTAAAGCGGAGAAGGAAAAAACAACTTCTCAACAGACTCCAACTGCGGAAAATACTAGCCCAACAGGCTATGTAATAGAAGCGCCCATTGTAGGGATGGCCTATTTATCTCCTGCACCTGACAAGGGCCCATTTAAACAAATCGGTGATGCCGTTGCTGTAGGAGAAACAGTCTGTATTGTTGAGGCAATGAAAATCATGAATGAAATCAAAAGTGATCGATCAGGAATACTTTCATCCATTTTTGTTAAAGATGGAGATATTGTTGAATTTGGTCAACCATTATTTGAAATTAGTGAGGAGCAATAAAATGACAACTTTAAATGTAAAGGAAATTCAAGAACTCATTCCCAACCGCTATCCAATTTATTTTATTGACAAGGTAACAGAATTGATTCCAGGTGAACATGTGACTGCAGTAAAAAACGTCACCATTAATGAAGAAATATTTCAAGGACATTTCCCCGGGGAACCCGTTCTTCCAGGAGTATACATCGTTGAAGCTTTAGCTCAAGCAGGATCCATTCCTTTGTTAAAAATGGATAATTTTCAAAATCAAACGGCTTATCTTGGCGGATTAAATAAAGTAAAATTCCGTAAAAAAGTGGTTCCAGGAGATCAGTTGATTTTAAAAGTCGACATCGTAAAATTAAAAGAATATGCAGGGATCGGTAAAGGAGTGGCTTACGTTGATGGGAAAAAGGTCTGCGAAGCTGAAATGACATTTATTATAGGAAGGTAAAATAATGTTTAAAAAAATCTTGATTGCCAATAGAGGAGAAATTGCTGTTCGGATCATACGAGCTTGCAGAGAGTTAGGAATACAAACGGTTGCCGTCTATTCTACGGCGGATCAAGAAGCTATGCATACACAGTTAGCAGATGAAGCGATTTGTATTGGTCCATCTAAAGCTATCGACTCCTATCTCAATATGCAAAATATCCTGAGCGCAGCTGTTCTGACACAAGCGCAAGCTATTCATCCAGGATTTGGCTTTTTGTCAGAAAATAGTACATTTGCCTCGATGTGTGAAGAAATGAATATTACTTTTATTGGACCAGATAAAGAAACGATCGATCAAATGGGTAACAAAGCCCATGCAAGAAAATTGATGAAAGCTGCTAATGTCCCAGTCGTTCCTGGAAGCGAAGGTTTTTTAGAGGACGAAACGGATGTGGTGAAAAATGCAAGCGAAATAAGCTATCCTTTGATGCTTAAAGCAGCAGCAGGTGGTGGAGGAAAAGGAATGCGCGTAGTTCAAAACGAAACTGAATTAATGCCAGCTTTTCATAGTGCCCAATCAGAAGCACAAGCAGCTTTTGGGGATGGTCGCATGTATATGGAGAAAATCATCAAACCAGCCAAGCACATAGAAGTTCAGTTACTAGCGGATCACTTTGGGAACGTTATTCATCTCGGCGAAAGAGACTGCTCAATGCAACGTCATCATCAAAAAGTTATCGAGGAATCACCAGCTGTTCTGCTAAGTGAATCCCAAAGAAAAGCTATTGGAGATGCTGCTGTTCGAGCAGGTGAATATGTAGGGTACAAGAACGCTGGTACCGTCGAATTTCTAGTGGATCAATCAGGGGATTTTTACTTCATGGAAATGAATACACGCATCCAAGTGGAACACCCCATTACGGAAATGGTCACCGGGATCGATATCGTAAAAGAACAATTACGCATAGCTTCTGGTGAACCACTCTCTGTGCGACAATCAGAAATCATTTTTAACGGACATGCAATAGAGTGCCGAATCAATGCTGAAAACCCATTAGTTAACTTTGCTCCCTCTCCTGGGAAGATTTCTTATTTACTTTTGCCTTCTGGTGGATTAGGACTCAGAGTAGATAGTGCTCTTTTTGCTGAAAGCGAAATCCCACCTTACTACGATGCGATGGTCGCGAAGGTGATCACCCATGGAAAGAATAGAGAAGAGGCAATCGCAAAGATGAAACGAGCACTGGGCGAGATGGTCATTGAAGGAATACAAACGAATCAAGATTTCCAAATGGATTTACTAGATGACTTGAATTTTAGATCAGGTGACTATTATACTACCTATTTAGAAGACGAATTTATTGAAAAATGGTTAGTAGCAAAAGATGAAGAATAGATGGAGGGATAGATCGTGCGTTTATTTAAAAAGAAAAGAAGACCGTATATCTCTCTCCCTATAGAAACGGCAGTCGACGACCACATTCCGCAAGTTCCAGATGGAATGTTTCAAAAATGCCCCAGTTGTAAACAAGCGATTTATACTAAAGACTTAGGTGCAGAAAGGGAATGTCCCAAATGCGGCTATGCTTTTCGCATCACTGCACAGGAACGTTTGAACCTTATCGCAGATAAAGATTCTTTCGAAGAATGGAATAAAGAAATCACCTCAACTAATCCTTTGAATTTTCCGGATTATGAAGAAAAAATAGCCCAAGCCAAAAAGAAAACGGGGTTAGACTCTGCCATTGTAACGGGAAAAGCGCAAATAGAAGGATTCGATACAGCTTTGGGTGTAATGGATTCGCATTTTATTATGGGAAGCATGGGTCAAGCCGTTGGCGAGAAAATTACGCATCTCTTTGAAGAAGCAACGAAGAAACAATTGCCAGTCATCCTTTTCACTGCTTCCGGTGGTGCTCGAATGCAGGAAGGTATTTATTCTTTGATGCAAATGGCAAAAACGAGTGCTGCTGTGGGTGAACATTCCAGAGCGGGCTTATTGTATATAACTGTTTTGACCGACCCAACAACGGGTGGGGTCACAGCAAGTTTCGCAATGCTAGGAGATATCATTTTGTCAGAACCTCAAGCACTGGTCGGGTTTGCTGGTAGACGAGTGATTGAACAAACAATCAAAGAAAAATTACCGAAAAACTTCCAGTTGGCTGAAGATGTCTTGGCACATGGTTTTATTGACAAGATCGTTCCACGTAAAGAGCTAAAAAATAGTCTAGCTTTGTTATTAGATTTACACGTACAAGGTTAAAATCAAGAAAGGAGGCTAACAATGACGCAGGCAATGGAACATGTTAAACTTGCTCGTGAAATTGACAGACTAAGCACAGTAGAAATCATTCAAGAGTTGTGCAGCGGGTTTGTTGAATTACATGGTGATCGTAACTATAAGGATGATAAAGCAATCGTTGGAGGAATTGGGAAAATCGCTGAAATGTCTGTAACAATCATCGGAAATCAAAAAGGAAAAAATATTGAAGAAAATATTTTTCGAAATTTCGGCTCCCCACACCCAGAAGGCTATCGAAAATCTTTGAGATTAATGAAGCAGGCGGAAAAGTTTAATCGGCCCGTTCTTTTACTTGTTAATACTGCGGGTGCCTATTGTGGTGTGGAGGCAGAAGAACGGGGACAAGGAGAAGCCATTGCGCGCAACTTACTTGAAATGAGTCAATTATCTGTCCCTATTCTTTCTATTATTGTAGGAGAGGGTGGAAGTGGGGGAGCTTTAGCCTTAGCAGTAGCTAACGAGGTTTGGATGTTCGAACATGCAATGTACTCTATTCTTTCGCCCGAAGGCTTTGCATCGATATTATGGAAAGATTCTACTCGCGCAGGTGAAGCTGCGGAAGTAATGAAACTCACAGCCGATGATTTGTTAGCTGAAAATATTATTGAAAAAGTTATTCCGGAGAAAAAAGAGAATGAATGGATCCCGAGAGAAGAATTTTTAGCCGACCTGAAGCAGCAGATCACCCTAAAATTAAAAGACTTGAAATCCTTAACGACAAATGAACTGGTAGATAAGAGAACTGCTCGTTTTCGTAAATTCTAAAAAAAGTTTCTTTGCAGAGTAGATGCAAAGAAACTTTTTTTGTTAAACTGATTTATATTTATATCTCATGCTTTATTTAAAAGACTTTCTGCTGCGTGCATTCCTGCGATTCTTCCCGTTATGAAAGCACCAGTAATGTTATAGCCTCCGGTGTAGCCATTATAGTCGAGTATTTCACCGGTGAAATACAGGTGATTTGTTTTTTTGCTTTCCATCGTTTTGGGGTTAACTTCTTTAGTGTTTACACCGCCACCTGTTACGAAAGCTTTTTCAATTGGCAATGTCCCATTTGCCTGGAACTGAAAATCTTTTAAATAGTGGACTAAAGCTTGAATCTGATTCTGAGTGAGTTGTTTTAAAGGCATATCTTCACTTAATTGATTTTTATTTAATCCAAAAAGCAGATAGCGTTCAGGAACAAGTTGCTTCAAGGCATTCTTGATACTTTTTTCTCCGTCAGATTTCATTGAACTTCGAATACTTTGCTCGAGTTCCTGTTTGTTCTGATCAGGTACTGCATCCAAGCGCATAGTTACAGTATCCGTATTGTCTTTTTTCATCGTTGTATGAACAAACATGGAACAGCGTAAAACTGCTGGACCTGAGATACCAAAATGGGTAAAAATCATATCCATCTGATGCGCAATTACTTCTTTCCCTTTTTTATTCAAGACACTTAGACGAACATCTCTCAGGGACAATCCCTGTAGAGTACGGTTTTGAATGAACTCTTCATTTGATTCGATCGGAACTTCTGTTGGATAGAGGGGGGATAATGTATGTCCAGCTTTTTTTGCCCACTTATAACCATCTCCTGTTGAACCAGTCCGCGGCATCGCTCTTCCACCTGTTGAAAGAATAACTCTGTCTGCATGTAATTCTTGTCCATTTTTCAAAAGGACTCCGACAGCGGCGTTATCTTCAATTAAAATATTTTCAACGGGTGCGTCTGTATATAATGCGACATTGTTTTTTTCTAAAATAGCACTTAAAGCATTGACGATCGTCCGAGATTTATCCGTTGTTGGAAACATACGACCGTGATCCTCTTCTTTTAAGGCGATTCCATGTGAACGAAAGAAATTCATAATATCATAATTATCGTATTGGTAAAAGGCGCTATATAAAAAGCGTCCGTTTCCTGGTATATGTGCGATGATTTCTTCCTTATCGCGATTGTTTGTTACATTGCAACGTCCACCACCGGTGACCAGCAGTTTACGACCAAGAATTTTATTTTTTTCGACTAAAGCGATCTTTTTCGCACCATTTTCGGCTGCGGAAATGGCTGCCATCATTCCACTTGTTCCGCCTCCTACGACAAGAACATCGTATTGCACCATTTAATTTTCCTCTTTTCTAGTAATTGTCTAGTGATACTGTATCATATTCTGTGATTAGGAGCTAGATAAAGAAGAAAACTATATAGAAACAGCATCAAGGATGTGAAAATAAAAACCGGCTTTTCACTGTAACCACGGTAGTATTCAAATTCTCATTATGCTAAAGTATGGATAAATGGGGTGTAACATATGACAAGTCAGAAGGATGAGGCTGAGAATAAGAATAATGAAATGACTACACAGCGAAATCAACTCGCCAAAAAAAGGACACAGTTAGCTGAAAATCGAACTTTTCAAGCAGCTGAAAGAACCTATAGTGCCTGGATCAGGACTGGATTTTCTATTTCTACGGCAGGGCTCACGATCGGCAAAATTCTTCATGATTCAGCTGAAGGAAATATTGCTTTGTTAATAGGAGGAATGCTTATTTTTATTGGAATGAGTACTTTTGTCTATGCCTGGATCGGATATAAAAATGTCTATGATGATTTAAGAAAAGATAGTATGATTAGGGAGGGTGAAGCTAGACCATTTAAAACCAATATCGTTGGAGTGTCTATATTGACTGTTGCTTTACTTGTGGTAGCAATGCTTGGCCTGTGGTTGATGTTTTTATAAATAACTAAAGGAGTTTACATATATGATTGAATTTAAACACGTTTCAAAATCGTACGGCAAAACAGAAGCTTTAAAGGATGTTTCTTTTCAAATAAAACCGGGAGAAATATTTGGCTTGATTGGGCACAATGGGGCAGGGAAATCTACCGCCATCAAATCCTTAGTGAGTATCATTGAACCAAATTCTGGAGAGATTTTGATTGATGGGAATCCATTACATGAAAATCGAATGGCTATAAAGAAAAGAATTGGCTATGTTCCTGACTCCCCAGATATGTTTTTAAAATTAACTGCGACAGAATATTGGTCATTGTTAGCCTCAGCATACGAATTAAAAGAGGATCTATATCAAAAAAATTTACACTACTTAATGAAACTCTTCGATATGCAAGAACATAAGCATAGTACTATTCAGTCTTTTTCTCATGGAATGCGACAAAAGACGTTCGTCATTGGTGCGCTTTTATCTGATCCGGATATTTGGGTATTGGATGAACCTTTAACCGGCTTAGACCCACAAGCAGCGTTTGATTTAAAAGAAATGATGAAACGCCATGCAGAGGAAGGAAATATCGTACTGTTTTCAACTCATGCATTGGAAATAGCCCAACAGTTGTGCAATCATATCGCCATTCTCAAAAAAGGTGAATTGTTATATGATGGGACGATTGAGGAACTGAAATCACTAAATGAAAATCAATCTTTAGAAAGCATTTATTTAAAAATGGCCGGTCGGGATGCGCAAGATAATGTGAAATCCCAAGGGAGCAGTGAAGGAGGAGAGCATCAATGAGATGGACTCCAACATTAGAATTAATTAAAGTAAATTTGATTTATTCGAATCCTCAAATAGTACAAAAAAAGAGGAAAAAAGAGGGAAAAGGAGAAAAAACTACAGAAATTTACAAGAGTGTCTTACTGCAAAATGTAATTTTGTTTGCAGTATTCTTGTTTTTATTTGGTTCACTGTTCTTATTTTCTGGTTTAAATTTTACACAGTATCCTGGACTTACATCAACAAACCTTTTTTTATTTGTACTGTTAACTTTCTTACAGGGAATGAACAGTGTTTATAACTTGTTCTACCAATCAAAAGATCTAATAAACTACTTGCCCTTACCATTCAGGCAAAGTGAGTGGTTCGTCGCAAAATTTTCTGTATTGATGCTGACTCTTTTACCTTTTTTGATCCCTATTTTGGGAATATTTTTAATAGTTGGCATTCAAGCCAATAGATTGTTCATTGGGGTTGTTTTGCAAGCACTTATCTTTTTTATTTTCATTTTGAGTTTGCTTTTTTTGCTTTTGGTTGTACTTATCCATTATTTATCGCAACTTCCTTTGTTTAAACGAAATAAAGAATTGTTTCAAACAATCTTTTATACCATTTCTAGTATCGGAATGTTTGGTGCGATTTTTATAATCTCCAATCGAAATACAGCGGCTAGTTTACCTGGTGAACTGCTTCCGGATTCAAAATCCGTCCCTTTTTTCGTCAATTTTCATACTTTATTAGTTGACCCATTTGATAAACAGGCGTTGCTTGAATTAAGTTTGGGTCTGATCCTATTATTATTTTTAGTAGTGCTGCTGTTTAAAGTGATCATTCCAACATTTTTTAACGATCAATTAAATGAACAGACTACTGCTGTAAAACGTAGTGCTTATAAATCAGGAGTACAGGAGGTCAAATCTCGCTCACTTGAAAAAACGTTGTTAAAGTATAACTTTGGGTTAGTACAAAATGCGACGTTAATTACCCAGCAAATTAGTTCCACGGTTATTTTTCCAATCATATTTTTGGCACCTCAAATCATAAATGGATTGAGTTTTGAGGGACTACCATTGTACTATTGGAAGTCTTTCTTTTGGGCAGGTTTTGTCTTCGCCCTGTTTACAGTAAATGCTCTCTCTATCGTTTCAGTTATTATTTCATTAGATAGAGAAAATTTCACCTATATGAAGTCTCTTCCATTTTCAATGAAAAGTTATTTACGCTTTAAATTTTGGTTCGCGTATGGACTAGAACTTATTTTGCCCTTGCTATTATCCATCGTTATTTTTTTCTTCACACATACTCCACTATTGTTTGCGGGATTATTTATTAGTGGCTTGCTTTTAGGAATGTATTGTATAAGTTTGGTTTACTTTGTTCGTGATTACCGGTTACTAGAGTTAGACTGGCAAACTATTACAGAGTTATTTAACCGAGGCAGTGGGGCATTCGGACGCGTAATATCTATGTTTGTTGTGATGATCGTAGGTGGAGCATCCACTGCCGGGATAACAGTGCTCAGTTCTTTAACGGGGACATGGGGTACTATGCTTGCGATCGGTGTACTTGCTCTTCCAATTTTAATAGGTGGTGGACTTACACTTTATTATAAGAAGAAATTTTGGTCAAAATTTGAAATCAGTTAACAATACAATCGTAGAGTGAAAGGATGAGGAAAGTGGCAACTATTGAATTTGAAATAAAAGAAGCTCTCGGAGAATTGTCCCGCAATGAAAAAGGCTGGACTAAAGAAGTTAATCGAGTAAGTTGGAACGGTCGCGAACCCAAAATTGATATTCGAAGTTGGGATCCAACTCATGAGAAAATGGGAAAAGGGATAACTTTAACAGAAGAAGAATGGACGGAATTACAGGCAATTTTAACTCAATTAAATGTAGAAGATTAAATCGAAGAAGTTAGTCAAAGATTACTTAAGCAGTAAAAATTCCAAATAAATCAATAGTGTGGGAGCCTTTTTAAGTAGTTGCTGGTATCCTCGATTAAGAGAATAACTAAACAGAGTATAGAAGGGAATAAACCGAGTGTTTACCAAAGAAAAAGCAAATGACATTTATCCAGGCTTGATAATAGCATTTGGGATAGCTAGTCTAGCACAACTGATTGAATTTTACTTACCCATTCATATCATAGGGGCTTCTGTTATCGCATTATTTATGGGAATATTTTTGCGAACAACAGTAGGAGTTGCACCAACCTTTGCAACGGGCATCCAATTCACATCTAAAAAAGTTTTGAAATTTGCCATTATTTTATTGGGAGCTTCTTTAAATATACAAACGATATTAACAGTAGGAAGAATGTCTTTAAGTGTTATGTTTTTCACACTGTTGACTTGTTTTGGTGGAGGCTACTTTATTGGCAAGGCATTAAAGCTAGATTGGAAATTATCGAGTATGATTTCAGCCGGAACAGGAATCTGTGGAGGTTCAGCTATTGCTGCAATGGCTCCCGTTATTGAAGCAGAAGATCATGATATTGCGTACGCAATTTCTTCTACTTTCTTATTTGATATGGTCATGATCATCCTCTTTCCCATTATGGGAAGAGCTTTGCAGTTGACAGATATTTCATATGGTTTATGGGCCGGTACCGCAGTAAATGATACTTCAAGTGTGGTTGCAGCAGGTTACGCTTTTTCCGAAGCAGCGGGTGATTTTGCTACGATGGTAAAACTTACACGGACACTTACGATCATTCCTACTGTATTAATATTTTCAGTTATTGCACGGAGCAAGAACAAAATGGAAAGCACTAATGAGAAGACCTCGCTTGTCGCTCGTACAGTAGGCTTGTTTCCTTGGTTTATTGTCTTATTTATCGGTATGGCACTACTGAATAGTGTGGGAGTGATCAATTCTCAAATTGCATTGAATTTAAAAATGTTTAGTCGTTTCTTTATGGTTGCTGCCCTAGCTGCAATTGGTTTGAAAACAGATTTATCCAAGATGAAAACAGCAGGTTTCAATCCGATGATCCATGGATTCATTATCTCAACATTGGTAGTGATCGTTTCAATTACTGTTCAATATTATATGGGAATTGTATAAAAAAATAGAGCGGTACGAAAAACACTCAGATTCGTATAGAGCAAAGGAAACGGATACACGAAAGATAGTCCTAGACTATCGAAGTACTCTCCGGCAGCCTATATTTGTAAGCTGATAATTCCATAACGGCTACAGCATCATGTAGTCTTTGTGGCGCCTACTTTTTAAAGCACGGTTTAAACAGTTGTGTTCGTGAGCATGAGAAGAGGCTGGGACATTTGTCCCAGCCTCTTCTCTACGTTTTTATTTTGAATAGCTGCCAGAAAGGACCCACTCTGTGCTGCTAGCAAGGTGGTCTTCAAAAAGTGAGTCGTTCATGTTCCGTGCATCGATATCTAGCCAAAGAGAGGGTTTGATCGCTGTTTGCTTAACATATTGATGGTAGTAATCATCTATAGTATTCCATAATCCTTTTTGGCCCATTAAGTCATCGTAAGGGTAGAGAATATGGACATAATGCTTTCCTTTATAATCGGGTTTAAGTATCAAAAGTCTGCTTTCACTAGCATTTCGATAAAACGTCCAATTTTCTATTTGCTGCTCAGTAAACAATTCAAGGCTACTAGGTAATGGATAATAACATTCATAGGGAATTATATTCATAGGCTCAATGTATGCCTCTTTCAACCAATTAAGCTTTTCTTTATATATCTTGATTTCTATCCACTTAGGATCCATAGATAGGAAAGAAGTCGGCACAGAAGGAAGATTCGTATGATATAAATTTACCATAGGTACTAAACCTAACTGTTTTTGTAAATTTCTTGAGGCTATGTTTGTCACCTCTGTATAGCCACCGATCCAACTGATTTCAGGAATGGATCGTATTTCATTCAAAATAAAGCGCATTAATTTGAATGCCAATTTTTTTCTTCTATAATTTTTATCCGTTCTTAATCTCCCCAGCATGATTTGAGCAGTACCGAAAAGAGTATAGCCACCGATGCAAACGAGTTTATCATCTAAAAATAGTCCATAGAGAGTATTTGGATCAGAACTGATTCTTTCGAAGCTCATTAACATATAATCCGTAGGTAAATCTGTTTCCATTTTTGCATAATGGTATTTGTCTGTCGGTGATAATTTTCTGATTTCTTCCATTATTCCACTCCTAGATTTTTGTTGAATTCTTTTTGTGCTGCCAAGCGATAGCCCTCATATTGATAATTTTGTTTTCGGTACATATTTCGGGCCGTTTCTTCTCCATCCGCTAACAAAAGAATCTGTTTATCTTTAGCATGCTTCATAATGAATTGTTGAATTTCACTCCCAATCCCTTGCTTTCTGTATTCTTTGCAGACAAACAAGTTATCAATTTCAATAGTTTTATCTTTTTCAATGATATCCGTTCCCCCAACAGGAATATTGTCAAGATAAGCTATTATTTGATAAATAGATGAGTCGTGAAAATTGATATCATAGACTGCTTGTTTCTTTTCTGCAAAGTCTACTCCTTCGTGAAGATCTTGCTGAAAGTTTATTTTTTTATAATCTGGAAGAGAGAAATCGGTTACCCATTCGATTCTCACTGCAGAATTTTTTTTGGTTATTTTGAATTTTTCGGGAAATACAGTATACAGTTCAAGCATTTCAATCCCGTAATTGTTTTCATTAAAGTAATTCATTATTTCAGGGGTAAAAGGAGTGTTAGCGGGCCAATAAAATTTCATATAATTAAAATCTATATCTTTATGAAACTCGAACTGAATATTCTCAATAAGCAGAAATTCTTCTAAAACAGGTTGGAAAAGAAGATACATTGCGTTGTAATCATACATGAACGAAAATTTTTCATTCAAATATAATTCGTAAAACTCGTTTTTTTCAATACATAGACTGTGCTTTTCTATACTATGAAAGTTCATCAGATTCTCCTTTAGTTTTTTTTAGTATAACAAAATTATTATAATTAGGAGTATTAAATAAAAAAAAGTTTTGTCGATAAGGAAAGGAGTCGATAAAAAAGGAGAAGATAAAGGTTTATGAAATTGAAAAGTATACGCATGAGATTACTCATTGCATTTTTATCATTGGTAGGTCTAGTCATGGTAATGTTATTAATCAATATTACTTCAATAATGAGGATAAACACAAGCACAGAAGAAGTTGTTTACGAAGATCAGCAAGCGCTGATCGTTAGCCAAAGCTTAGCTACCAATATGGCAGAAAGAACGAGCCTTATCCAAAGTTATTTAACCACATTAAATCCAAGTTATTTAGATGAGTTTAATGCAGGTATTGAAGAAAGTATTGCGATAGAAAATAAAGGAATCGAAATAATTCAATCCGAAAGTTTAGAACAATTGATCAATGAAAAAATCTCCTGGGGAATGGCAACAAATGAATTAATTGATTTAATTGAAATAGGTGAAGTGGAGCAAGCAGAAACGTTGATGGAAGATCAGATTTTCCCATTAAGTTTGACACTTATAGATGGATTTGGTCTAATAGCAAATGAGATTGAAACAGACGTCAACAACCACGCCCAAGAAGTGATCCGTTTGGGGAAAAGTGTAGTTATATTCAGTTCTATTCTTGCAGGCATTGCGCTTATAAGTGGGGTTGTCATTGCATTAATTACTTCTCGGAATATTAGTCGTCCTCTAAAAGAAGTGACAGACAGAATGCATGAAATTTCTTTGGGTGAATTGAATTCGCAGCCACTTTTGATTGAACGGTCTGATGAAATAGGGAAACTGGTTCGTGCAACAAATTCAATGAATGACCGATTGACGAATATGATGAATCAACTGAATTCAATTTCACAGGACACATTGAATCAAAGTCAGACTTTAAATCAATCTTCGGATATGATGGAGAGTGAAATAATTCAAATTGCAGCTACGATGCAAGAACTCGCATCTGGTTCTGAATCACAAGCTCAAACGGCCACTGAATTAGCAACCTCAATGGATAGTTTTACCCAAGTGGTAGAAAGTACAAATAAAGACAGTGCACAGGTTTATCAAGCATCAGAATCCGTTCTTTCTCTCGCTCGAAAAGGGGATGAATTAATGGGATCTTCTACTACCCAAATGGAGCATATCGATAAGATCGTCAAACAAGCTGTCAACAAAATGTCTATGCTAGATAATCAAACACAAGAGATTTCAAAATTAGTAGAAGTGATAAAAGATATTGCCAACCAGACTAACTTGTTGGCACTCAATGCGGCCATAGAAGCTGCGCGTGCTGGAGAACAGGGTAAAGGCTTTGCAGTTGTTGCAAATGAAGTTAGAAAATTAGCTGAGCAAGTATCTGAAGCTGTCACAGACATTACCGAATTTGTTGGAACGATTCAAACAGAATCAAAAGGAGTCACTACTTCCTTAGAAGAAGGGTATGAAGAAGTAGAAAAAGGGACTACGCAAATTGTTTCGACTAAAAAGACTTTTGAATCAATTCTTAATTCTGTACAAGGTATTTCTCAGGGAATAGGAAATATGAGCAGCGAATTGAAAAATGTGGCAAAAGAAACCCGAGAAATGAATAGTGCTGTGGATGACATTGCTGCCGTAGCAGAAGAATCCGCTGCGGGAGTTGAACAAACAGCTGCTTCTTCTCAACAAATAGCCAGTTCAGTAGAAAATATTTCTAAAAATGCAAATTCATTAGTCAATTTATCAGACCAATTGGATGATCTAATAAGTAAATTTAAAATTAAATAAACTGGAATATGTTTTTGTGAAATAGCTCTATATATTTCATCTGTAAATCGTTAGATACTCTGGAAACACTTTTTTTGAAACCATTTCAGAAAGAAGTTAGTGTGAGTAGTAAGAGACTGAGACTTTAGGTTTCAGTCTCTTATTTATAGGGATAGTGAAGTAGTTGAATCAGCTGTTCAATGGGTTTGTCAATTTTTAGACATATTTTTTTAGATAACAAAAGATTTTTAAACATAGTTTTAACTACGAGAAATTGGTGAATAGCAAGACTTGGAGCGGTTACATATTTAAATAACAACGATTCTTTATAACAGTTGTGTAACAAAATAACAAGCAGAATGTAATAGGATTAACATTTGTTTGAATAGGTATCCATGGTATCCTTTTTTTAGGCGAAATTTTAGCTATAAAAAAATAAAAAAACAAGCTGCTACAGGAGGATTATTTTGAAAAAGAAATTTACTATAGGGTTACTTTCAATGATGTTGTTCACAGGGATGAATACTTTCAATGGTGAAACAGTCCAAGCTGAAAGTTTACAAGAAATGGAACAGCAAAAAAAAGAATTATTGAATCGTTCAAGTGACTTACAAGGAACAATTCAAGAAAAAAACAAGACCCTCAATACTTTAGAAGATGAGAAAGAAACATTAAAAGGCGAAGTAGCTACTTTGCAAAAAAATATTGATGAGCTAGTTGTTAAATTAGCCGAGCAACAAGAGAAATTAGATAAAACAATCGAAAAAATCGAAAAATTACAAGTTAAAATTGAACAATTAAAAGAACAAATTGCTCAACGTGAAGAAAAATTAAAAACACAGGCTCGAGCAGTTCAAACGCAAGGTAGCAATTCAAATATGATCGATATGGTTTTATCTGCTGAAAGTTTATCTGATTTAATTGGCAGAGTTGGCGTTATCAACCAATTAGTTTCTGCTAATAAAGACATTGTTATAGCACAAGAGGAAGACAAAGCACAATTAGAAGAAAACGAACGTGTTGTTCAAGAAGAAAAAACAGCAATCGAAGAAATCAAAGTAGCTATGGAAGTGGATAGAAACAATTTAGTTGCTCAAAAAGCAGAACTGGATGATAAAATTGTTCAAGTAGCTGAGATGTACGAGATGACTGAAAAGGAAAAAGCGAGTTTCGTGCAAGAACAACAAGCAGTTGCGCAACAAACAAGTACATTGACTTCAAAAATGCAAAAAGAAGAAGAACGTATAGTGGCTGAGCAAAGAGCAAAACAAGCAGCAGCAGAAAAAGCAGCAGCCGAAAGAGCTCAAGTTTCAAGTTCATCAAATTCTTCAAGTTCATCTAGCTCATCAAATACAAGTTCTTCTACAGGGTTTATTCGTCCTGCTAGAGGGTATAAAACATCTAGCTATGGATATCGTATCCACCCGATTTCTGGTATCAGTAAACTACACGCAGGTTTAGATATTGCTGGCGGTGGTCCGATCGTAGCTTCAAAAGCTGGTACTGTAGTAACTGCAACTTTTAATAGCGGTTGGGGTAATTATGTTAAAATAGATCATGGAAATGGTTATCAAACATTGTACGCTCATATGCGTTCAGGTAGTTTAGCGGTGTCTCCTGGTCAGCGTGTCTCCCAAGGTCAACAACTTGGAATTATGGGAACTACCGGATCTTCAACGGGCATACATTTACACTTTGAATTATATAAAAATGGTGGTACTGTGAATCCTGGTCCTTATATCGGAATGTAATAGTGACAAAAACCGCCCTTTAATCAGGGCGGTTTTTGGTATAAAATGAACCCACAAAATGTTTTTAAGGAGAAGAAAATGTACATTCAATCGACTAAAAATGACAGGGTCAAGCAATGGAAGAAATTGTTCACAAAAAGAGGCAGGAAAAAAGAGCAGAAATACATCATCGAGGGGTTTCATCTGATCGATGAAGCGATTAAGCGCTATGGTTCAATAACTGAACTCATCATGGAAGAAAGCTGCGAAGTTGACAATGACTTGATTGGTAAGGCTGACAAAATTTTCACGATTTCTAGAGAAGTGAGTGAAGAAATCAGTAAAACAGAAAATTCACAGGGGATATTTGCAGTAGTTGAAATAGAAGAAATGCAATTCGATAATAAGGTCGAGGGTCCATTTCTGTTTTTAGATAGTGTACAAGATCCAGGGAATGTTGGGACCATGATACGAACTGCAGATGCAGCTGGATTTGCTGGTGTGGTTTTAGGAGAAGGAACAGTCGATTTATACAATGATAAGACCTTGCGTTCTGCACAAGGGAGCCATTTTCATATGCCAATATTCTCAGGTGATTTGAGTGAGTGGATCAAATTATTTCAATCAAAAAATATTGTTGTTTTTGGAACGGCTCTAGATCAATATGCTACCCCTTTTAAACAAGTATCTTCAAGAGATGAATTTGCGCTCATTCTGGGAAATGAAGGAAATGGGATGCAAGAAGAAATTCTCAAACTGACTGATCAAAATCTGTATATTCCCATTCATGGCGAAGCTGAATCGCTTAATGTAGCTGTTGCAGCAGGGATTTTGATGTATTCTCTTATTGAAAACTAATTAGTTTCGATGGAAATCGGAATAAGTCTATAAAGTATATTAACCATCTTTTGACAAAAAATCCCCAGGCTATCTTTACGACGGTATTGTTAAGGTGTAGGGTATAATTTGTTGTTCTTCGGAGGCTATTGTAAAAATGATTTTTGTAAAAGGAGAGAGAGCATGCAATTCGTAGAATCCTTTTGGAATACAGATACAGAATATATTGCTTTAATTGAAGATTTGCTAGAAAATAGTGATTTAATAAAATTGGGTGAAATTACACATCACCATTTCACGACAAGACTTACCCATTCATTATTCGTTTCGTATGTAAGTTATCGCATTGCTAAGCGTTTCGATTTAGATACGAAAGCAGTCGCACGCGCAGGTTTATTACATGACTTCTTTCATGAAGGCAGAGCAGAAATCGCTGAAATGAAACAAGGATCACATAATTATGTTCATCCCAAAATCGCAGTGAATAATGCTGAAAAGATTACATTATTGAATGATATTGAAAAAGATATCATATTAAAGCATATGTTTTTAACCACGAAGTGTGGATTACCAAAATATAAAGAAAGTTTTATCGTGACAATGGTGGATAAATATTGTGCTATTCACGAAGTCTCCAGCCCAATCAAAAATATAGCTAAAACAAGGATTCTATCTTACGTGGGAAAAATTAATCCCGTGAGCAATTAAAAGACGTTTCTATAATTATCTAGGACGAATCGTTTTTGTCATCAAACGACTGAATAAACGGAATTTTCGGGTTCTTAATGTGGGTCCCTTAATAGCTGTTCCGCCTTTTAATAGATGAAATCTTTTTAATACAAACGGATTGTTATCTTGGTCCAGAGAAATAGATCGTCTGAAAATTTTGTCTAAAAATCTACATTTCATATATTTACTTACTTTTAATAATGATTATGGTATAATATGTTGCGAAAGAGGTGAGCGTAATGCTAGATATAAACAAACAGGTGAGTAATTCCAATTGCAGTCAAATTTGTCCTAAATTTGAACATACATTTACTATTTTAGGAAAAAAATGGAATGGGCTGATTATCGATGTGTTGTTAAATGGACCTCACCGATTCAAGGACATAGCAGCTAGTATTCCTGAAGTGAGCGATCGTGTTTTAGTGGAAAGACTAAAAGAATTAGAGAATGAAGAAATCGTGATGCGCGCTTTAGGAGAAGAAAATACTTGTAGAGTGGGATATTGTCTAACTGAAAAAGGAAAGGCTTTGAAACCAGTCATGGAAGCTGTCCAACACTGGTCCGACAAATGGATCACCCTAGAGTGAGACTAAAATAAACTTGACTTTTCACCTTGCGATAATTAAACTAGAATTTAATGATAAAATTCAAAAACTATAATAGAAAAAAGTAATCCGGTACTTGATGGACAGAGAAAAAGTGTGCTTGCTGCGAACACTTTGCATTGAAATCGGATGAATTCACTTCTTAGTTGTCTCTCTGAATACATATGTTTAAAGAGAGAACGGTAAGCGCCGTTAAGCTAGAGTGCAGATAGAGATTATCTGAACAAGGGTGGTACCGCGAAAAGACCTCGTCCCTTTTAGGGAAGGTCTTTTTTTTATGCAATAAATTGTTGATTTATAGTCAAAAAGGAGAGAATGACATGAGCATGCAAGAAGAATTAAAAGGTCTTGAACAACAGGCTTTTGAATCAATCAAAAATGCAACAGAATTAAATGTTTTAGATGCAATTCGAATAGAATATTTAGGTAAGAAAGGTAAATTGACACAAGTGTTAAAAGGGATGAGAAATCTTGATGCTTCACAAAGACCTATCGTGGGAAGCTTAGCAAATGATGTACGGGATAAACTCACTGTTCAATTAGAAGAAACGAAAGAAAAGCTAGAAATGAAAAAAATGAAAGAAAAAATTACTCAAGAGAAAATTGATATTACACTTCCTGGAAAAAATATTCCTAGGGGTTATGCACATGTTATTACTCAAATCATGGAAGAGTTAGAAGATCTCTTTATAGGAATGGGTTATCAAGTTGTTGAAGGGCCAGAGGTTGAAGCAGATAGTTATAATTTCGAACGTATGAATTTACCTAAGGATCACCCTGCAAGAGATATGCAAGATACTTTTTACATTACAGAAGAAACGTTGATGCGTACACACACTTCTCCTGTACAAGCGCGTACGATGGATACACATGATTTCTCCAAAGGCCCACTCAAAATGATTAGTCCAGGAAAAGTCTATCGGAGAGATAACGATGACGCGACACATTCCCATCAATTCCATCAAATCGAAGGGCTTGTAGTAGATAAAAATATTTCGATGTCTGATTTGAAAGGCACTTTAGAAATTTTTGCGAAAAAGATGTTTGGAGAAGAAAGAGAGATACGTCTTCGCCCCAGTTACTTTCCGTTCACTGAACCTTCAGTTGAAGTAGATGTAAGCTGCTTTAGGTGTGGAGGAAAAGGATGCAGTGTCTGCAAACAAACAGGCTGGATTGAAATTTTGGGTGCAGGGATCGTTCATCCAAACGTGTTAGAAATGTCAGGAATCGACTCAACAGAATATAGTGGATTTGCTTTTGGAATGGGACCAGATAGAATTGCGATGTTAAAATATGGGATAGATGATATACGTCATTTCTATCAAAATGATTTGCGTTTTCTTGAACAATTTAAGGTTAGGAGATAATAGACATGAGAGTATCCTATGGATGGTTAAATGAATATATAGACTTAAGCGAAACAAATCCAGAGAAATTAGCTGACAAGATAACTTTAACTGGAATAGAAACCGAAGATATTATTAAAATAGCAAAAAATGCACAGAATATCGTCGTTGGTGAAGTGATAGAGGCTGATGAAGTTGAAGGATCAGATCACCTGAAGCATACTTATGTAAATATTGGAAAGAACGAACCTTCCTCTATAGTTTGTGGTGCTCCCAATGTAGCCGTAGGTCAAAAAGTAATCGTAGCTCTTCCAGAAGCTCAATTAGCCAATGGTATAAAAATTAAAGAAAGTAAGATCAAAGGAATAGAGTCAAACGGTATGATTTGTTCCTTACAAGAAGTGGGCTTTTCAGAAAATGTCATTCCAAAAAAATATGCTAAAGGTATCTACGTTTTTCCGGAAGATGTGAGAATCGGTGTGAATGTTTCTGAATATCTAGGCCTAGAGGATTCTATTTTAGACTTAGCTATTACGCCTAACCGCGCGGATGCACTAAGCATGCGCGGTGTAGCTTACGAAGTAGGAGCGATTTTGGATAAAAAACCACAGTTTAAAGAAGTTTCAGTAGAAGAAACAGATTCCTTGATCGAAGATTTCGTGTCCGTTTCTGTTGAAGCAGATGAAGATGTGCCTTTTTACAGTATGCGAGTCATAGAGAATCTTACCGTTAATGAAAGCCCAATTTGGTTACAAAACAAATTGATGTTAGCAGGAATTCGTCCACTTGATTTAGTAGTAGATGTCACAAATTATATCATGCTAGAATATGGACAACCTTTGCATGCATTTGATTACGATAAAATCGATGCGAAAACTTTAAAAGTTAGACGAGCACAACAATCTGAAAAAATGGTGACGTTGGATGAAGTAGAAAGAACGCTGACCACCCAAGATTTAGTTATCACTAATGGAGAAAAGCCGATTGCATTAGCTGGTGTCATGGGAGGATTTGACTCACATATTACAAGAAAAACAACCACCGTTGCATTAGAAAGTGCATTATTTAATCCGTCTCTCATTCGAAAAACTGCTCAAAAACTAAATTTAAGAAGTGAATCCAGTTCTCGTTTTGAAAAAGGTATTAACGAAGGAACAAGCATCGAAGCTCTGAATAAAGCTGCTCATTTGATTGCTGATTTGGGAAATGGCGATATTGTTACAGGGGTTGCTGCTGTTGATAATCGTATTGCAAAAGAAAACTCTGTTGCAATTTCTCTTTCAAGAATCAATCGGTCTTTAGGCACTGATTTGACTATCAAAGAAGTTGAACATGTAATGGATAAGCTTGCCTTTCCATATGAAAAAAAAGAAGAAACACTCACAATTTCTGTTCCTTCTAGACGATGGGATATTACCATTCCGGCAGATTTACTTGAAGAAGTTGCACGGATCTATGGGTACAACAATATTCCATCAACACTACCTTCAGGTGAATCCATACCCGGAGAGTTATCCCAAGGACAAAAGATGGTTCGACGTACACAAACATTTATGGAAGAACAAGGATTCTCACAAGCCATTACGTATGCATTGACGACTCCTGCGAAAGCAAAAGAGTTCACTTGGATAAAAGGAGAAGCAGTCTCTGTTCAATGGCCAATGAGTGAAGAAAGACAAACACTAAGAATGAATTTGATCACCGGATTACTTGAAACATTACAATACAATCTATCAAGAAGAAATACAGAAGTAGCCTTTTATGAAATTGGAAATATTTTTATTAAAGGAGAAAAAGAACTTCCTAGACAAGAAAAGCATCTGGCTGGAGCAGTCACAGGTAGTCTAGTAGCAAAAAACTGGATCACGCATGATCCTGAAGTTGATTATTATACTATTAAAGGAATTATCGAAAAATTATTAGAAAGCATTGGGATCAGTGATTCTATAGAATTTGAACTAGAAGAGACTATTCAAACACTGCATCCGGGTCAAACTGCACGATTGACAATGAACAACGACATTATTGGATTGATCGGTAGGGTTCATCCTATAAAAGAAAGAGAGCATGATCTTTCTGAAACCTTTGTCTTTGAATTAAATTTAGATGCTTTAGTAAAAGCCAAAAAACAGGAAAACGTATTTGATATAATTCCAAAATATCCAGGAACTTCGAGAGATATTGCGTTACTTGTCGACGAATCTATAACGCATGCACAAATTGAAAAGGTAATTAATAAGGCCGGAGGAGATTGGTTAGCAAACGTAAGATTATTTGACCTATACCAAGGAAGCTCAATTCCAAAAGGGAAAAAATCTTTGGCTTATACCCTAGATTATTTAAATCCACAAAGCACGTTAGTAGAAGAAGATGTAAACAACGATTTTGATAGAGTTAAGGAACAACTAATAGAACAATTGAATGTAGAAATCAGGTAAAATGGGGATTTTTATATATGGGAAGAGAGTAAGAGAAAAGCTTGCTCTCTTTTTCATGTTTCTGATAGATTTTGAAATCCATAGATTATCCTTCTTAAATTAATGAAAACATTCGTTTTTCATGGTAAAATGAGAAGAATACTGTATAGGAGGAACGAGGATGACTCACCAGAAAAGACGTTTCAAGGCAGTAATAGAGGGTGAAACCTATACCATAATAGGGCCTCATTCAGAAGAACATATGCAAGTGGTGGTCGAAACGGTCAATGAACAGCTAAAGCAATTGACTGAATTATCTGTTCAATTAGATGGAGAAAAAAAAGCAATGCTTATGGCTATCAATGCGGTTTCCGATCAACTCCAAATGCATAAGGAACTAAATGAAATGCAAGAAAAACTAAACCAACTAAAAAATGAACAGTAAAAAATACGACTAAAGAGAAGGTGACAGTATGATTTTGACTCTAGCAATAATTTTGATTTTATTTATTGGAACATATAGTGCTTTGCAAAGAGGATTGATTCTGCAATTAGTTTTAACAATTGGGTACACAATATCATTTTATCTAGCAGTTAACTATTATAATCAATTAAGTGAACCGCTAGAAATGATGATTCCCTATCCGACTGCACCGATGAATTATGAATTCGTCTTTTTTGATCAATCCCTAATTTTTGGTTTAGACCAGGCATTTTATAACGGTATGGCCTTCCTTATCATACTATTGATCGGCTGGTTTGCGACAAGGATCATTGGGGGGCTTTTGAATTTTGTTACTGAGATCCCCATTTTGAAACAAATTAATCAAGTTGGTGGAGCAGTGCTTGGCTTCGTTGTTAATTATATTGGGATTTTCCTGTTTCTGTTTTTAGGTTCAATGCTTCCGCTAGATATTGTTCAAAACACTTTTGAATCAAGTACGCTAGCTCGATTTATCGTCCAAGAAACTCCGCAGTTATCTGAACAAGTATATAATTGGTGGGTAAATTCACGCACTTAATTTTAAAGAAAAATCGTTTCATGAGAGTTCAATGAAACGATTTTTTTTCTTCGGTACTGTCAGAGAAAGGGTAATGAAAGAGTCTTCCCAGAAAGGATGGAAAATTAACAGAATGAACGAAAAAATAAAGAAAACAATGGAATACGAAAAAGTTATTCAAAAAATAGCAACATATACTGTTTCTCTAATGGGGAAAACACTTATTCAATCACTGGAACCTCAAGTGACCACTGAGAAAGTGAGTCAGTTACAAAATGAAACAGAAGACGGCAGGAAAATACTACGCTTAAAAGGTGGGATCCCAATAGCGCAATTTGCCAATATTCGTCCACACATTAAACGATTAGAGATGAATGCTTCTTTAAATGGAGTGGAAATAGCAGAAATTGGTAGAGTATTAAGTATTGCTAGAGAGTTGAAGAAATTCTTTGATGGTATGCGTGAAATGGAAATAGAACTAAACAGTTTATACGATTGGGCGGATGAAATTAAAGTTCTCAAGGTATTAGAAAAAGAGATTCAACAAGTCGTTGATCCTGATGGACACATAGTCGATGATGCAAGTTCAAAGCTAATGGGAATCCGAACGGGCATAAAACAAGGGGAACAACGTGTCAAAGAGAAACTGGAGAGTATCATTCGTGGTAAATCTGCGAAGTATTTAAGCGATGCATTGATCACAATGCGAAATGATCGGTACGTGATCCCAGTAAAACAAGAAAACAAAGGATATTTTGGCGGAGTTATCCATGATCAAAGTTCTACCGGTCAGACATTATTTATTGAACCAAAAAGTGTTGTGGATCTAAACAATAAACTCCGCCAATTACAAATTGAAGAGCGCCATGAAATCGAGCGTATACTAATTGAAATTTCTGGAAAAATAGCTCCATATAGTCAAGAAATCATCCAATTGATTGAGCTGTTAGCGCAATTAGATGCAGTGAACGCAAAAGCGAAGTTTGCAGCAGACACAAATTCTAGTCGCCCGACTATTCATTCCAAAAATCATGTTTCACTTTTCAAAGCGAGACATCCACTGATACCTAAAGATGAAGTTGTCGAAAATGATATTTTGATTGGGAAAGAGTATAAAACCATGATCATTACCGGTCCCAATACTGGTGGGAAAACTGTTGCTCTGAAAACACTTGGCTTGCTACAATTAATGGGACAGGCGGGTTTGCAAATCCCGGCAGAAGAAAAAAGCGAAATAGGGATTTTTACTCAAATTTTTGCAGATATTGGGGATGAACAATCGATTGAACAAAGTCTGAGTACTTTTTCTTCGCATATGACTAATATCGTTTCTATACTTGATAAAATGGACAATGAGAGTTTGATTTTACTGGATGAATTAGGCGCAGGAACAGATCCACAAGAAGGTGCAGCTTTGGCTATCGCACTATTAGATAAAATTGGAGCTATCGGGAGTTATGTTATGGTAACTTCTCACTATCCAGAACTGAAAGCCTATGGATACAATCGTCCGCAAACAATTAATGCCAGTATGGAATTCAATGTTGAAACATTAAGTCCGACTTATCGTTTACTCATTGGAGTTCCTGGTCGAAGTAATGCTTTTGAAATTGCCCAACGCCTAGGACTGGATAAAACGGTTATCGATACGGCGAAAGAATTGATGAGTGGCGACAGTCAAAGTGTGGACCAGATGATTCAAGACTTAGAAAGTCGGCGCAAGATGACAGAATTGGAATATCAAGAATTTAGAAATTATTTAGATGAGGCTATGCAGTTATACGAAGATTTAAAAACAGCTGTAAAAGAATTTTGGTCTGAACGTGAAGAATTAATGGGGAATGCTGAAAAGAAAGCAAATAAAAAAATTGAAGAAGCGCAAGTACAAGCTGAAAAAATAATCAAAGATTTGCGAAACAAACAGATGCAAATTGGAGAAACAGCAGTGAAAGAACATGAGTTTATAGCTGCTCGTTCAGCATTAACACAATTGAAATCTGAAGAGGAAAAAGAGCTAGCTCAAAATAAAGTCTTGAAAAAAGCAAAACGAAAGAAAAAATTAAAAAAAGGGGACACTGTCAATGTTCTGTCCTTTGATCAAAAAGGAGTGTTGATTGAACAGTCGGGTAAGAACGAATGGATCGTTCAAATGGGCATGCTAAAAATGAAATTAAATGAAATTGATTTGGAATTGACTGTTGAGGACAGGGAAGTTCCTCAGAGAGCAGTTTCCACTCGTTCTAACCGTGCCTCTGTAAAAAATGAAGTAGATGTTCGTGGTGAAAGAGCAGAAGACGCTATCCAATTGGTTGATCGCTATTTAGATAGTGCTCTACTAGCTAATTATCCAACTGTCACCATTATTCATGGTGTAGGAACGGGTGTTTTACGAAAGGTCATTCATAATTATTTGAAGAAACATCGTTCTGTAAAAAGTTATGAAATTGCGCCTCCTAATCAAGGCGGAGCAGGTGCTACAATAGTTACTTTTAAATCTTGAGTTTGAATTGCTAGATTCTCATTTAAAGGTTTGCTATACTAAATGTTGATAAAGAAACTTACTAAATATAAGAGGATATTACAAGGAGGAATTTTTTATGGTACAAGTACTAACAGATTCAACTTTTGAAAAAGAAACGAGTTCAGGTTTAAGTTTAACCGATTTTTGGGCAGAGTGGTGTGGCCCTTGTCGTATGCAATCACCGGTAATTGATGAATTGAGTGAAGAGTCTGAAGGAAATGTTTCTTATTATAAACTAGATGTAGACGCAAATCCTGAAGTGCCAAGTCATTTTGGAATTATGAGTATTCCTACATTACTCGTAAAAAAAGATGGAGAAGTAGTTGAAAAATTGATTGGTTATCATGGTAAAGAACAAATTCAATCCATTTTAGCAAAATATCAAAAATAGAAAATAGGAGAGAAAAACAGCTGAAAGGTGCTGTTTTTCTCTTTTTTTTATTGTATGAAATCATGAAGTTCTTCGAAGAAATTGAAGAACACTCTATTTTGTTATTATTCTATTCTGTGCATAGATAAATCAAAAGAAAAATATAAAAAATGACATGCGCAACTAATAATGCCAGTACCTACATAGGAAGGCTTAGAAACAATACTCTTTACTGAGTCAGGGGAAAGAATGTACTGGGAAATCGCATACTGCTCTAACATACTTCTTACATAGAGGTAGTTCCCCCAGGAGCATTTATTTGGTAAAATGAACAGGAGAGAATGAAGGGTGGAAATGATGTGGAAAAAAAGGTTGCTATAATTGGATTAGGTGTGAGCGGACTAAGTGTTTTGAGAGAATATATTTGCGCACAAGAACATGAAGACCTAGAGATCATCGTTTTTGATGAGGAGAATTTGGGAACAGGACTACCTTATCAAAAGGATGATAAAAGTTTGCTACTCAATCAAACGAGCGCAACAATGTCTATGGATCCTATAAATCCACTTGGGTTTGTCGACTGGTTAGATGAGACACTAGAAATCCAGGATGCTTCAGGTCATCATATTCCACGAACAATATATGGACAATACCTAAGAGATTATTTAAACAAACTGATCCAAAAAGGGAATATAACGTTTGTTCCAAAAAAAGTTTCCGACTTAACGATAATAGGGGAGAATGAATATAAGGTCAGCTGTAAAAATGATTCATACAAAGTAAATGCTATTCACTTGTGCACAGGGCATTTTCCTTATAAAGATCCGTATGGATTAAAAGGAAAAACGGAATATATTCATCAACCTTATCCAGTAGAAAGTAGACTTTTCCCTTTATTAGGAAAGGATGTTAACCGCCTGGCTATTGTGGGGACTGGTTTAACAGCTCTTGATATTATGTTATATGTATCCAAAACAAACAAAGATATCCAAATACATTTTATTTCTTTAGATGGTGCTTTTACAAGTGTCAGAGGAAATATTGTTTTTAGCAAATTACACTATTTAAACAAAGAAAACATTTCAAACTATATTGATTCTTATGGTGATTTCATACCATTGAATCAGTATATTGAATGGTTGATGTTAGAGGGAGAATCGAACGGTATAGATGTCAGGGAAATTTGGCAAAATCTGGGAGGAGGGACTCCTAAAGGGATAGAAATGGATTTTCGTTTTTTAAATGAACTTGGTATATTTCAAGGGATAATTCATCAACTAGATGATATTCTTCCGCTTATTTGGGATTCGCTAACAAACGATGACAGAAATACATTTTTAAGAATGTATGGAGGAAAATGGCATAAATTTAGAAGCCCGATGCCCCAGAAGACAGCGAAAAAAATATTAGAATTATGTGCTGATGAATCTATTATTCTTCATAAAAACATTCAGTCAATAAATTATATAGGTAATAGCTTTGAAATCAATCTTCCAACCGAACAGTTGCATGTGGAATATATTGTAAATGCTACGGGTCCAGAAACGGATGTAGAAAAAGCAAAATTGCAGGATCCTTTCCTCTTTAGTTTATTGAATAAAAGAATAGTAGAAAAACAAATGTACGGAGGAATAGAGGTCGAATGGCCGTCACAAAGTGTCTATTCTTCAAAGTACGGGGTTCTTAATACGTTAAAAGCACACGGGCAGCTGGTCGGAGGAATTCAGTATGGAAACAACTCTATGGGGATGTTATCTAGAAGTGCTGTAATGGCCGTTGAACATGCATTTAAATTTATAAAAGAAGAGGAAACCAATGGAATCAAAAATATATAATATTCGTTCAGGTGAAGATTACTTGTTTGTCCGTGAATATGGAGACTCTGCAAAGCCCTTATTAGTCATGCTACATGGTAACGGAGAGGAAGGGACCATTTTTCGGCATCAAATTGCTTACTTTAAACGTATGTACCATCTGCTAGTAGTCGATACTCGTGGACATGGGCATTCGGATTATGGGAATGAAAAATTATCTTTTCCACTTTTGGCGAATGATGTGGTTAGAATCATTGATTTTTTTAATGAAAAAGAAGCAGCCTTTTTGGGATTTAGTGATGGAGCAAATATTGCACTGTATATAGCAAGTTTTTACCCACA
Organism: Lacticigenium naphthae DSM 19658; assembly: GCF_000425865.1. Classification (GTDB taxonomy): domain Bacteria; phylum Bacillota; class Bacilli; order Lactobacillales; family Carnobacteriaceae_A; genus Lacticigenium; species Lacticigenium naphthae. Next base: position 333,881 of record NZ_AUEG01000001.1, on the reverse strand, counting down.
ATATGTAAGGAAATTAATTCTTTTAGGTGGAAATACCAATCCGGAGGGAATGAAAAAAACCGTTCTGATTGGGACAAAAGCTCTCTATACTATTCAAAAAATAGCAGGCTGTTTCTCTTCGAAAATGAGAAAAAAAGCGAACATAACTGATTTGATGTTAAAAGAATTAGACTGGGAAGACAAACTGAACGATTCTGATAAAGAAACTTTATTTGTAATTGGAGAAAAAAATGTGATAACGTTAGAGCATACTCTGAAAACAAAACAAATGTTTCCTAATAGTCAACTGAAGATAATGAAAGATGCTACTCATTTATTGATGTTGGAGCAACCGGCTCTGTTTAATAAATGGGTAGAGGAATTTTTACAAAAGAAAAAGAGACTAAACGAGTAGTCTCAAATTCTGTAGAAGATTAAATTAATCGCTTTTAATTGTAAACAGAACGATGTCCTCTTTTGGCTGGATGTTGTATGAAGATTCTGTAGGAACATCTTGCAATAACTCGAGCTGTTGAGCTAAAATCCCTGCTTCAAAAGAAAAATTTGCTTTAGGATTTTTTAAGCGGGCTGATATTATAGAACCTGTTAGTTTGAGCTCATTCCTGTTATTCTTAGACCGCACAAAGTGTAGCTCACCAAGTCCATATTGATGAAAAAAATAGTGAATATCTTCTTTGTTTTTTAAAGGGAATTGTCGTGCGATTTCTTTGCCAGCCCAATAAAGAATAGCATCAACATCTTCTCCAAATAAATTTGGAAGAACGTTATCTCTTAACAAAATCAATGCATCGATTGGGGTATTCTGTTGTGAGGTTTTTTCCTCTTGAGTGGAGTTGTCCATGTAATTAAATCACCTCAATTTCTTACTGCTTTTTATTATACAAAAAAAGGCAAGGAATAACTAGAGAAAAATTAAATAACTGAACAGTAAAGATGATGAAGAAAGGATGTGAATGGTTGATAAGTTGTTATTATTAACCAATATACAATGAATAATTTACCTATTGGGATTATTGATTCAGGTGTAGGTGGCTTAACAGTTTTAAAAGAGGCTATCAAACAACTTCCTCAGGAAAGTTTTTACTATTTAGGAGACAATGCACGGTGTCCATATGGAAATAGGGATAAAAATGAAGTGATAAAGTATACAGTCGAAATGGCAGATTATTTAATGAATAAAGGAATCAAACTATTGATAGTTGCTTGTAATACCGCAACTGCAGCAGCTTTAGATATACTGAAAAAAAAATTACCTATTCCAGTTATTGGAGTGATCAAACCGGGAAGTTTAGCTGCAATAGAAAAAACAAAAAACAAAAATATAGGAGTAATCGGGACTAAAGGAACAATTGATAGTGGTCTGTATCCTTTTATGCTAAAAGCAGAAAGAGATGATTTAAATATAAGTAATCTTTCTTGTCCGGAGTTTGTAACTTTGGTAGAGAATAATGAATATAAAACAGATAAAGCAAAAAAAATTGTAACCAAAGTGTTGGCTCCGTTAGAGTCTAAAAATATAGACACGTTAATATTAGGTTGCACACATTATCCTTTGTTAAAACCGTTTATTCAAGTTGCTTTAGGAAGTCATGTCAAACTAGTTGACTCTGGAAAAGAAACCATTAGCGACGTTAAAAAGGTGCTTGATCAAATGAGTTTAGAAAGTACAAGTAATCTTAACCAGAATCAAATCAAACTATTAACTACGGGGAATTTAGATTCTTTCAAGAGTATCGCGGAAGAATGGTTAAATTTACATGATATAAATGTGGAGAAAGTAATTTTAGGATCAATAAAAGGCGAGGAGTCAAAGGAAAATGAATGAAACAACTGATAGGGAACTTTTGATAGCTACCACAAATGAAGGTAAGGCAAATGAATTTCGACCTCTATTTGAATCCAAAGGAATAAAAATCAAAACATTAAAAGATTATCCGGATTTTCCTGAAGTCGAAGAAACTGGATTTACTTTTGAAGATAATGCTTTATTAAAGGCAGAAACATTATCCAAAGCGCTGAATATTCCAGTTTTAGCTGATGATTCTGGTTTGGTAGTGGATGCTCTTGATGGTCAACCAGGTGTGTTTTCAGCACGTTTTGCTGGAGAAGAAAAAAATGATGCAGCCAATAATGCAAAGTTACTATCAGAGTTAGCAGGAATTCCATTTGATGAGCGTACTGCTCATTTTCACTGTGCATTGGCCCTGGCTATCCCTCAAAAAAAAAGTTTGATAGTGGAAGGTAAAGTAGAGGGAATCATTTTACCTGTACCGAGGGGAGAGAATGGGTTCGGATACGACTCTCTCTTTTTCGTACCGAATCTAAACAAATCTATGGCAGAACTTCCTAAAAATGAAAAGAATAAATATAGCCATCGCGCTAAAGCAATTGAAAATATGGAAAAAAAATGGGGAAATATAGAGAGTTTACTTGAAGGAGAGTTCTAAATAATGAAAATTGTAATTGTAAGCGATAGCCATCTAGATGTATATCCTTTAGAAGAGCTACTTTCCATTTATAGTACTGAAGTGGATGGTTTTTTTCATTGTGGAGATTCCGAACTGAGTGAGAATCATCCTATATGGGAAAAAATGGTAACAGTAGAAGGAAATATGGATTTTCCAGGAAATTTTCCACTCACTTATTCTGAAACGATAGAAAATAACAAGATATTTATGACTCATGGTCATATGCACCAAATTAAATTAACTTTTGACAGAGTAATCGAAGAAGCAAATAAAGAAAAAGCAACGATCATTCTTTATGGTCATACGCATATACCTAGAGTAGATATAATAGATAATAAGATCATGATCAATCCTGGTAGTATTTCTCAACCGAGAGGCGAAATACGAAGTAAAACATATTGCATTCTTGAAGTGTTAAATAATCAGGGAAAAGTAACATATTTTGACAATAACCATGATCCAATCCCACAATTATCGAGCACCTTTGTCTATGAAAAATGAATAAACACTAATTTTTATTAAAATAATATATAATTTACTTCTTCTATCCGATAAAATATATAAAGTACGAACAAGGAGGGAATGTATTGATTGGTTTAAAAATAGCAGAAATGCTAGTTGAAAATCAGGATGATTTACTTGTACCTGTAAATCAAGTTGCTCATGTAAGAGAGGATAATAAGCTAGATCATGCTTTATTAGTTTTAACAAATGTAGGATTTTCAGTTATACCCGTTTTAGATAATCAGTCACAACTAAAGGGACTAATTTCTATGCCTGCTATTATCCGAGCAGTAACGGGCATCAAGGATATTCACTTTGAAAAATTGAATGAAATCGAAGTTCGAGACATCATGGATACAGAAATTGCCTCACTCAGAGAACCGTATGAATTAGAAGATATATTGCACCATGTTGTAAGTAATGCCTTTGTTTCTATAGTAAATAAAGAGGGTATTTTTCAAGGGATCATTACTCGGAGTGGTATATTAAAAGGAACAAATCGGATTGCACATGAGTTCGAGAAAAAATATGAAGTGTTGTCTAGAGAAGAAAGAGTAACAGAAAAACAATCGCATGGTACTATATAAAAAAAAGATAGCAAACTAATCGAATTATCCAATAATCTTTAAAAATGAAATACTACTTGTTTCATTATAAAGGCTATATAGACAGATTAGGTGCTATCTTTTTTATTAATTATCGGTAGTTATCTCTAATGTATTGGCGGGTAATTTAATGCCTGCTTGAGTAATAGCTTCTACATACTCTTCAAAGAAATCATTTTTAATAGTCCATTGTTCTCCATTTTTCACGTACATGATGACCTGTGCGGCAACTTGTCCATTATCCAAAGAGACAAAAGAAATGCCAGATGGTTTTTCAGTGATCTGTGAGTATAACGGTAGAAGATTTTCATGAACAGTTTCCATAATATTTCTGATTTTTTCAAAATCAGTTTTTGGAAATAAACGAATTTGAATTAATACACGCATATCTTCACGAGATTTATTAGAGATAATTGTAATTTCTCTATTTGGAATGTAATGAACCGTCCCATCAAAATCCTTTAACTTAGTTGTTTTGAGATTGACGTCCATTACTGTTCCCGAAATATCCCCGATGACTACATAATCGCCTATGTCAAGTTGTCTTTCTAAAAGTATCATTAAGCCATTTACAATATCACTTACGAATCCTTGTGCTCCCAGAGAAAGGGCCAAACCGATCACTCCGGCACCCGCTAAGAGTGTTCCCACGGGGACCCCAAAAATAGATAAAACAGAATAAACTAATAAAAAACTCAATAGAGCATTGAAAACATTCATCGTAACATTATGAATTGTCTGGTAACGATTGGGTAAATACGATTTTTGAAGGAAGTGTTTCTTGAAGCTAAGATTGATAAGCTTGGTACCTATTTTTCGTACAATACCAAAAAGAATTAACGCTAACATTAATTGAATAAACATTCCTATAAGATTAATACTTACTTCATTCCAATTAATATTTTTAAAATAGTCTAAGAAAATATTTGTTTGTTCGGCAACTTCGTTAACCACATCAGTGGTGGCAGAGCTATCTCCGGTAGTGTCCATATAAACCCCTCTTTTGTAATTGATTCTACAAAATCAAGTTTAACACGATTAGAAAATCTTTAAAATAGATTTTGTTACTGTATACGTATTGTTTGATTTTGAATGAAGCTGAATGGTATCCTATAAATACAGAGAAGAAATGCATTATTCATAAAGTGAATAGTGAAATAAAGAATTTAGAAAAGGAAGTGGACTAGATATGACGGGTGGAGAAATTGCTGCACTTATTGCAGCTGTTGCATTTGCTGTTTTAGTGGTAGGTCTTGTTTTCGTAATCTTCAAGGTTGCTAAAATAGTTGGAGAATTAAATACTACAATAGAAGAGGCAAACAAGAGCATTAGTACGATTACAAAAGATGCAGACCATTTATTGGTAGAAGTCGAGGGCTTGTTAAATAAATCCAATACTACATTAGATGATGTGAATGGAAAATTAGTATTAACAGATCCATTATTTAAAGCAGTAGGTGATTTAGGAGTGACTGTATCTGACTTAAACAATTCTACTCGAAACTTAACTCGTTCTTTAACAACTGTTTCAAAAAGAGGAGTACAAGGTGGCGTAGTGAGAAAAGTTGGAGATAGTGCAATTCGCATGAACAAAAGAAGAAAAAATAAAGCTTAGTAATAAAAAGGGAGAGATTTATTTATGGGAAAAAGAGAAGAAGGATTTTTTTTAGGAACAATAATTGGTGCTGTTTTAGCAGGCGTTACAGTATTGCTGTTTACTCCAAAATCGGGTAAAGAATTACGTGGGGATATTTCTCACCAAACAGAATTAGCCAAAGATTCAGCTAAAGATTATATAGATATAGCTAAAGAAAAAAGTTATGAATTAAAAGAAAATGCACAAAAAACAAGTGAAGAATATAAAAAAACTGCTTCCGAAAAAGTAGATTTAATGAAAGATAAAGTCAAAGAAGCCACTCAATATGCTAAAGAAGATTTAGAAGGTATTAAGTCTGAAATCAATCAAGCAAAAGAAGATTTTAACAAACCAGAAAAACAAGATCCTTATACAACGGATACTACTTACAGTGCTGAATCTTTAAAAGAAGATTTAGAAAATCGTACAATGGATCAGGCTTCAGCTGAAACTGATGAGTTATCAGTTGATGTGGAAGAAAAAAAGCATAAATTACCCAAGGAAGAAAACAAAAACAATCCTTTTTACTCAGAGGAAAAATAACGAAGAATACAGTAAAACACCTTCAAATTAAATTTGGAGGTGTTTTACTATTATGGGTAGGCGCGTTATTTTATACTTATTAATAGAAGAGGATCCTTTTGGAAATTCGTAAAAGTTTCATGGCCTGACTTTGTCAAATAAAGACAGTCTTCTATTCTTATTCCTACTTTATCGGGTATATAGATACCAGGTTCAATTGAAAAGCACATTCCCTCTTTCAGTTCATAGTCATTTCCAGTCATAATGTTTGGGAATTCATGGACAGACATACCGATTCCATGTCCCAATCGATGATTAAAGTATTCACCGAGACCTGATTGAGTGATAATTGAGCGCGCATAAAAGTCTAATGAAGAGGCAGTCACACCAGGAGTGCAATTGGCTAAAGCATTTTCTTGAGCATTTAGTACTATTCTGTACAAATCTTTTTCTTCTGGAGATGGTTCACCAAAGAACACAGTTCTTGTGATGTCGCTTGTATAACCTTCGAATACAACTCCTAAGTCCATTAGTACAAATTCATTTTTCTTTAGAGCACGCCCACCTGGAATACCGTGGGGGCTAGCGGCATGATCCCCAAAGAGTACTTCTGTTGAAAAACTCATTTGTGAAATCCCTAGCTTTTTTAGTTGGTATTCTATTTCAGCTACGACTTCTGCTTCAGTAATCCCTAATCTAAGAGAATCGATACCTATTTCAAGAGCCTTATCAGCATAATTGCCAGCCTGTTTCATAAGTTTGATTTCTTGATCAGTTTTGATCACTTTTTGATTGGTTAAAATTGGTGAAATGTTGTAGGTAGTAGTTTGTGGATATTGTTTTGTTAATGAAAAATAACGGTCTACAATTAAATGATCTGTTTCAATTCCAAATTCAGTTACAGAGTGATTGGCACAAACGGAACCAACAGCAGAAAATATAATTTCCCAAGGGTTTTGATGGTCTTGGTAAGATAGTAATCCGTATGGCCAGTTTAGAGCGTCAACTTCAGTTCTTTCTAATTCTGGCACAAAAAGAATAGGATCGCTCTCTGGGAAAACAAGCAAAGCTACTATTCGCTCATGAGGCTCGCTTTGGTAATCTGTTAAGTAAGCAATATTTTCAGGATTATTAATAAAAGTGAAATCCAATCCTTGTTCTGTAAGACTTTTTTGAAAAAGTTTAAGTGATTGCTTCATAAATATCCTTCTTTCTAAATAGTATAAGTGATTCTAGTTTACCAAAAAATAATTAGAATATATAGGGACTACGGTTTTATCAACCAATGAAATTTTCATGAAAATAAAATAAAACGCTTGCATTGTGGGTGGAAGTCTGATAAATTGGTGTTACAAATTTTTTTTAAAAAAAGGAGACAAAAAATGGATAATCATACAATCACAATATATGATGTAGCAAGAGAAGCGGGAGTTTCGATGGCTACAGTTTCACGTGTAGTTAACGGTAACCCGAACGTCAAGCCGACAACTCGAAAAAAAGTATTAGATGTTATAGACAGATTGGACTATAGACCCAATGCCGTAGCTAGAGGTTTAGCAAGCAAAAAGACAACTACAGTTGGTGTAATCATTCCAGATGTAACGAATTTATATTTTTCTTCTTTAGCTCGAGGAATTGATGATATCGCTACAATGTACAAATACAATATTATTTTGGCGAATTCTGATGAAAATGAACAAAAAGAAGTTCAAGTGTTAAATACTTTGTTGGCGAAACAAGTTGATGGATTGATTTATATGGGACACACAATTACAGATGAATTAAGAGCTGAATTCTCACGTGCAAAAACACCTATAGTGTTAGCGGGAACAGTAGATCCTGATGAACAAGTGGGAAGCGTAAATATAGATTATAAATCTGCTACTGAAGAAAGTGTGTCGGAATTGATAGCAGAAGGACATACAAGAATAGCGTTTGTCTCGGGACCTTTGAGTGAGCCGATTAATGGTGAGCATCGTTTAGAAGGATATAAACAAGCATTGAAAAATGCCAAACTTGAATATGATCCAAGCTTATTGATTGAAAGTAAGTATACTCATAAAGTTGGTGGGAAAGTTTACAAAACAATTAAAGAAGCAAACGCGACTGCTGTATTTGTTTCAGATGATGAATTAGCAGCTGGAATTTTAAATGCTGCTCAAGACGATGGATTAAAGATTCCGGAGGACTTTGCGATTATTACAGCAAATAATTCTAAGATCACTGAAATGGTACGACCTCAGTTGAGCACAATTGTACAACCTCTTTATGATATAGGGGCGGTGGCAATGCGATTGCTAACCAAATTAATGAATAAAGAAGAAATTGATGAAAAAACAATTATATTGCCGTATCAAATTGCTAAAAGAGGAACAACTAAAGAAGAAGATTGATTAGGAAATAAAAAAGAAGCGAACGCCAGTTTACTGGCGTTCGCTTCTTTTTTATTACTTTTATTAATCATCATCTGACTCTGTTGATGATTCTTCACTTGTAGTAGAACTCGAGGAACTATTGGATTCGTCAGGTTCTGTTGATTTAGCGGAGTCACTGGATGTATCAGACTTTGTCGATTCTGAAGAACCAGTTTCTTGTTGTTCAGCTTCATCACTCGCATCTTGTTCAGCATCCTCTTGAGCTTTCTGTGCAGCTTCTTCAGCTCGACGTTCCGCTTCCTGTTCATCTCTGATTCTTTGTACGTAGGAACTCCAGAATTTTTTTAATTCTGCATCTGAAGCCTCTATTGGGAAATCATAGGTTGTGGTACCCGGTACATATTCTTTACTAAAATATTCTGTAAATGTATCGCCACCAATAGTTACAGTTGCACCGCCAGGTATTTTGACTTCACCTGGCTTCATACCGGTTTTAATGAGAACACTTTCTTCAGTGATACCCGTTGGAGGTTGAAAGCTTTTATCTGCACCAATTAAAGTTGAATTATTTTCGTATGCTGCATTCATCAGACGAGACCAAAACGTACGATTTCGAGTACTTGGATGAATGCCATAATCATATTCGACATCTAATTGAGTAGTATCGTAACCAATCCAGGAACCTAAAGTAACTTCAGGAGTACTCGCGACATACCAGATATCATTGTATTTGTTCGTGGTTCCCGTTTTGGCAATGAAATCAGCAGAAAAGTTTAATTGCTCCTCTGTTCCACGACCTGTTCCAGTATCATTTACATCGCGTAAAATATCTTGAAGTAGGAAAGCTGTTTCAGGTTTAAAAACAGTATCTTCATTTTGTTCATGTTCAAATATTATTTCTCCATTTAAATGTTCAATCTTAGAAATCAGGAAAGGTTCTACATGTTTTCCATTATTTGCAATACTAGCAAATGCGCTAGTCAATTCTAAAACAGTTGGACCAGTCTGAAATCCACCAAGACCAAAAGAAGCATTTTCAATTTCGTTATCTAAAGCGGCCTCTTGTGAAATGCCGGCTTTTCGTAGATAAGACAGTGGATCGATTTTTTCTCGATTATTCATGTGAATTCTGATGGCAGGTAAGTTTTGTGACTTTGTCAAAGCTTCTCGAGCAGTCATCCAACGATTTGTGGTTGTTCCATAGTTGGTTATTTCTTTGTCCACAAACCCACCAACGTTGGGATCCCAGTTTGGAACTGAATAAGAAGTATCTGGGATGATTGTGGCTGGTGTGATTAAGCCATTGTCTAAAGCGGGACCATAAATGAGCAATGGTTTGATAACCGAACCAGGTTGGTTTCTCGCATCCATAGCCATGTTGAATTGAGAGCTTTCATAATCACGTCCGCCTACAAAGGCAATGATACGACCGGTTTTGTTATCAATTAATGTACTACCATTCTGTATTGGATATATTTCAGATTCTAGAGTTTCTCCACTTTCTTCGTCTACATAGGTATAGGAACGATCAAACCCCAGTTCTTCTCCATGGGTTGCAATAATTTCATCGAAGGCTACTTGAATACCATTATCTACCGTTGTATGAATATTGTAACCATTCATACGCATTTCACGATCTGCTTCTTTATAGAACTTGCTCGATAGCTGATCATCGGCAGCGATTTCTTCAGCTGTGTATCCTTCTTTTTCATAAAGATAACGTGAAATTATTTCTCTCGATTGTTCTTCAACCTTATCATAGAGATAGGTGAGTGTTTTTTCTTCAGACCGCTGTCTTTGAATGAAATCTTGTGTTATGTCATAATCTATTGCTTCATTATATTCAGCCTGTGAAATATAGTCCTCGCGGAACATTCGATAGAGGACTTCTTGTTGACGATCAATACCCAATTCAAAATTTTCTTTTATTTCTCCTGTCTGCGTGTAAGGAGAATAAGCAATGGGACTTTTAGGAAGTCCGGCAACAAAAGCAGCTTGTGGCAAACTTAATTCAGAAGCATTCACACCAAAAATTCCTTCAGCTGCTTCTTGGACACCAGCAATGTTTTCGCCACGATTATTTCTCCCAAAGGGCGAAACATTCAAGTAGGATTCTAAAATTTCTTCTTTTTCCATTGCTTTTTCCAAGCGCATAGATAACATGATTTCATTTGCTTTTCTTTCAAATGAAACCTCATTCGTTAAAATTTGTTGTTTGATTAACTGCTGTGTCAAAGTGGAACCCCCAGATGATAAAGGAGAGCTCGTAAATTCTTGAAAGAGAGCACGTATGATAGCCTTAGGTACAATTCCAATATGTTCGTAAAAGTATTCATCCTCCGTAGCAATTACGGCGTTTAAGACTTGAGGCGATATATCTTCTAGTTCAATAGGTGTTCGTTTTAAGTCCGCTCTAAGTTCGGTGATTTCCTCCCCGCCAGCATAGTACATTGTTGATTTTGAAGATATATTGTGAACGGATTGTACCATCTCAGCGTGTTCTGGGACATCTCTTCCGGAAACAAGCGAAACAAAATATCCAAGGCCTGTTCCAGCTACTAAAGCTCCCCCAATAATTAAAAGAATAAAAAGAGCAATGATAACCCGTTTGGTAATCAAAAATACTAAATCAAAATAATAAAAGAATCCCTTATTTGAAGATTTTTCATTTTCTTTTGCGCCTTGTGTGTCCTCATCTTTTATATTTCGATTATCTTCTTCATCCATTGGTTTATCTGTTGAATCTTCATCTGAACCGTTTTTTGTAGATTTATAGGCTTCTGAAGAAGAGGACGAATCTAGCAGGGATTCGTCACTACTGGTAGATTTTTCAGAAGAAGGAGAAGCAGTGTCATTGGTAAAATGATAATCAACTTCATCCTGTGGATCATTTGGAGTAGTCGAACTACTTTCTGAATGTTTATTTAGTTCATTAAGCGAATTCGCGACTTTTTTAAAGGTATCCGTCTCTTTAATTTTATCAATAAACGAATGGTTCGATTTATTGTTCGAGCCTTTCAAAGTGTTCACCTCATTTTTAGTATCTGACAGAGTAACTTATGCTTGGATTATTATATCAAAAAGAGTATTCACATAGCAATTTTTTTAGAGATCTGTCAAAAAGCATTCTCATTTAATAATTACTACAATTTTGGATGACAAAAAAAGTATTTATTATTAATGAAAATAAGGACAATACAGTTCAATCAAAATGTATAAAAGAATGAATAGGCACAATAGAGTTGTTTCTTGTGCCTGTTCTGTAAATGGGGAGACACAGATCCATAATGAGTGATTATAAATAATAGGACCTTTATTTTTGAGAAGATGTAGGGAGAGACTCTCCAATCATATCTAAGCGTTTTGCAACCTCTGCTATACTCAAATCATGTTCTTTGACATAACGATTGTCTGGATGCACACGACAGTCGTGTGAACAGCCTCTTAAATAGGCATGTTCATTTTTTGATGAACACAACATTTGACGATTACAGTAAGGATTCCCACAATTTACATAACGTTCACAAGGGGAACCATCAAACCAATCTTTTCCGACTATGACCGGTTCCTTTTTGTTGATTGGGACACTGATTCGCTCATCAAAAACATACATCGATCCATCCCAATATTCTCCTTGAACTTCTGGGTCGGCGCCGTATTGATGAATGCCACCATGTAGCTGGGCCACATCGATACCTTCCTTCATTAACCAACCAGTTAATTTCTCACAACGAATACCACCGGTACAGTAGGTTAACACTTTTTTGTCCAAAAAATTTTCTTTATTGTCCTTGATCCATTGAGGTAATTCTCTGAAATTACGTATTTCAGGTCTTACTGCTCCTCTGAAATGACCTAAATCATACTCATAGTCATTCCGGGCATCTAAAACAATTGTATTTTCATCTAACAAAGCATTTTTGAAATCTTGTGGTTCTAAAAACTCACCTGTTAGTTCAGAAGCATCATGGTTTTCGTCACCTAATTGTAAGCTAACTATTTCAGGTCTATATCTAACATGCATCTTCTTGAAAGCATGATCATCAGCTTTATCTATTTTGAAGAGCATGTCTTCAAAACGAGAATCAGCATGAATTTTTTCCATGTAGGCGTCTGTTTGCTTAACGGTACCTGAAACTGTACCATTCAATCCTTCTGCAGATACTAATATTCTTCCTTTAAGTCCCAGTTCTTTACAGAACTTTAAATGATCATCTTTAAACTGTTCAGGATCTTCTATGTGCACATATTTGTAATAAAGCAATACTCTATAATCTTCCATTTTAAAAATCCCCCTAAATGATATTCTAATTACTATATATTATAACAATAAGATAGTATAAGTGCACTACTTGAATGTTTGAGCAAGTTCAATCAATGTATAAAAATGAGTTTGAAATGAAATGAACTTGTAACAAAACTGAAACTTCTCTCACCTTGAGGAGTGGTATACTTCTTATGGATATAAAAATAAGTGAGTAAACAAGTCAATTTTATACATAAAAACATAATTTTATTTAAACGGAGGGAAATTCATTGAATAAATTTCTTGTAAAGACTTTAGTAGGTACTATGCTGACTGGCGCATTTTTAATAGGAGATGAGACGGTTTCTGCAAATACATACGATGACCGTATAAATGAGTTGGGTGGTCAGTTGTCAAAGGTTGATGCTGAACAACAACAAATACGAGCTGAATTAGTTACCTTGGAAAATAAAATAAGTGATAATCAAAGTAAAATACAAAAATTACTAAAGTCAATCGAAGAATCTCAATTAGAGAAACAAAATCTTGAAAAAGAAATTGCTGTTTTAGAAGAGAATATTGCGGCACGTAATGATAAAATTGAAAATCAATTCCGTTCGATTCAAGTTAGTGGGGATCCAACAAATTATATTGAGTTCATAGTTAACTCAGATTCATTAACTGATATTCTAGGTCGTCTAAATGTTGTGGAAAACATTGTGAGCGCAAATAAAGATTTGGTTGAAGAACAAAAAATGGATAAAGAATCAGTAGTTTTAAAAAAAGAAGAAACAGAATTGAAGATCAATGAGCAAAACGATGCATCTGGAGAATTAGAAAGTTTAAGCGCCGAATTGAAAGAACAACAGTTGATGAAAGAATCAGTGGTTGCCGAATTAGCTTCTCAAAGAGCGACTATTGAATCAGAGAAAGAATATTATTTAACGTTAAAAGAAGAAGCTGAAGCTGAAAGAGCTCAAGTTGTAGCTGCTAGAGAAGTAGCTGCGGAAGCTAGTCAAAATATTATTGCTCAAACAAGCTCAGAGAACACTCAGTCTGTACAAAAGGTTGCTGCTAAACCAGCCGCTCCAAAACCAACTGTGAGTGGTTCAAATGTGCAGTCTATTGCAAACTCTGTTTTAGGTGTTGGATATTACTATGGTGGATCTACTACTAATGGATTTGACTGTTCTGGATTTACATCTTACGTATTTAATAAAGTTGGTAAGAGTTTACCTCGTTCTGCAGCTGGACAATACGCAAGTGCCACTAAGGTTTCTAGTCCTCAACCTGGAGATTTAGTATTCTTTTCCGGGAATGGAAGATCTGTGACACATGTGGGGATTTATACTGGCGGGGGTCAATTTATTGGTTCTCAGTCAAGTACTGGAGTAGCTTATACAAGAGTGAATTCAAGTTATTGGGGTCCTAAATTAGTAGGATACGGACGCTATTGAGTGACGAATTGTAAATAAAGAGTATTCTCTTTTCAAAAGGGAATACTCTTTTTCTTTTTGAGCCGTATATGTGGAAATCAGTTTTTAGATTCATTAAAATAGAAATAATAACCTATTAGAAAAGAGTGAGATAATGAGTAAAGTAATGCTGATCGTTAATCCTTCTTCAGGGAAAGAGGAAGGAAAAGAATTCGCAGAGGATGTTAATAAAAAATTATTGGAAATGTTTGACGAAGTAGAACTGAAGTGGACTGAAAAAGGTGGAGACGCTGAACGATTTGCAAGAAATGCTGCACAATGTCAATTTGATGCAGTATTTGCATTAGGGGGAGACGGAACAGTTAATGAATGCATGAGTGGGTTAGCAACAGAAAGCAACCGGCCAGATTTCGGGTTTATTCCATTAGGAACTGTTAATGATTTGGGCAGAGTCCTCGGAATCTCTATGGATCCCAAAGAAGCTATTAAGCAACTCACTCATATGAAAAAGAAAGAAATTGATATGGGTCGAATAAATGATCATTATTTCATTGATATAGTTGCCATAGGCTCAATTCCAGAAGCAGTACATGAAGTTCCAATAGAGAAAAAAACTAAATTAGGACCCATGGCTTATCTGCTAGAAGGAGTAAAAGCTGTTGCGGATAAAAAGGTTTATTCATTTGAAATTAATTGTGACGGAGAAATAGTTGAACTGGAATCATTACTTGTTCTGGTCGCGCTTACCAATTCTGTGGCTGGTTTCCAAACAATGATTCCAGAAGCAAAAGTTGATGATGGATATATGCACATTCTAGCCTTAAAAGGAAATGAAATCGCAGATAAACTCTCTCTAATTCCAAAAATATTTGCAGGGGAAGCTCCAAATGATGAAAATGTTTTTTATAGAAAATTTAAAAAAGGAACGATAATACTTAAAGATGACTCAATGGATGTTAAAGCTAATGTGGATGGAGATGAAGGTGATTCACTCCCATTGGATTTAGAAATTTTACCAAAACATATCACTGTTTATGTTCCCGATAACAAAGAATGAATTACATGGATTATTCTCTCGTTGAACAGCAATACAAAAGGCACTTCTACTTTATTATAGAAGTGCCTTTTGTGTTGCTGTTCTATAGAAATTAAATATGTTCTTCTGTCAATTCCAAAAAGAGTTCTACATCTTTTTCTAAGATGGCTATTCCGTTTTCCCAGAATGATTTTTCTGTTAAATCGACTCCTAAATGTTTTTGAGCTAATTTTTCCGTCGTCATTGTACCTGTATCTCTTAATAAAGCGATATAGTCGTCTTCAAAATTTTGTTCTTTTTTGAGAGAATAAGCATAAATTCCAAGACTGAAAAGAAACCCAAAAGTGTAAGGGAAATTGTAAAAAGAGATACCTGAAATATAAAAATGCAATTTACTAGCCCAAAATGAAGGATGATAGCTAGAAAGACTATCTCCAAAAGCTTCTTTTTGTGCATCTATCATAAATTCATTTAATCTTTCAGAAGATATCATGCCATTTTTTCGTTCTTCATAAAAACGTTTCTCAAAAATGAAACGGGCATGAATATTTAAAAACATAGCAAGAGCATTCTGGATTTTGTTATCTAATAATGTAATTTTTTCTTTTGGATCGGTTGCATTTTTCACTGTAGCATCAGCTATGATTAATTCCGCAAATGTACTTGCAGTTTCCGCTACGTTCATAGCATATTGCTGGTTTAAAACAGGTAAATCAAACAAGACATGACTATGAAATGCATGGCCAAGTTCGTGAGCCAAAGTAGCAACTTCTCCAGAAGAATTAGAATAGGTCATGAAAATTCTAGATTCTTTATGTTCGGGAACACTCGAACAGTATCCACCGGGAGCTTTCCCAGAACGATCTTCTGCCTCTATCCAATTATTCTCGAAGGCATTTTGAGCAAAGCTAGCCATTTTAGGACTGAATTTTTCGAAATGTTCGATTATAAAAGCTGCACCATCATCAAAGGAAAACTCTCTAGCTTTGGAGTCTCCAATTAGTACCGGGGATTCAATATCCTGCCAACCGAGTTTTTCTTTGTCCATTAGAGCTGCTTTACGTTCAAGATAGTTTATAAATGGCTTTTTATTTTCCGAAATAGTACTCCACATGGTATCTAACGTTTCTTCACTCATGCGATTATATTCAAGTGGCTTCTTTAAAATATTATCATTATTATGGAGTTTATAATCGGCTAGCCTAAAACCAGCAAGATGATTTAGAGTATCTGAAAACAAATCAGCATATGTACCCCAGCCACTTTCCCATTTTTCAAATAAATCCTGACGTACAAAAGGATCTGGATGACCGTACATTTTATTTTGTGCCTGACCAACTGAAAGCTCCGTCGTCATTCCCTTATCATCTGTATAGGGGATTTTAATATGTGACACAATCGAATCATAATGTTGAGACCATCCGTGAATTCCATCTACTGAAAGAGCATTGATTATTGTTTCTTCCTCTTCACTTAAAAAATCTCTTGCGAGGTCTCTTTTTTCAGACAGAACGAATGAACGTTTGGCAACAGGGGTTACTTCTAATATCTTGCTCCATTCAATATCGGATAACATACTGATCTTTTTAGATAACAAGGTGTCAACAGTATCAAATTGACTTCCGAAGTCCGATAGTTTACCAAATTTCATTTTGGCGTCCTGATTCTGTACATCTGCAGAGATTACACCGTTAAGATAAGTGCCGACCTGTTCTATAGAAACCGAAAGATTTTCGTAGTAGTGAATGATTTCTTGGAAACGTTGAAATTCTAAGGCATCATCCTCGAAATTCCAAGAAGTAATCTTACTTTTTATAATAGCTAAATTTGATTCAATTTGATTGAACCTATTTTCTAATTCTGTTGAATGGATCCCTGGAAACAGTGAATCTAAATCCCAATTTTGACTATACAAATTTATTCCTCCTTTATTTAATAAAACCAAATTGATTAAGAACATTGCCTTTTGACAAGACAGTGAAGAATTAACCATTTTATATTATTTAAATGTAAATCAATATAAAATAATATTACTCTTATCTATAAAAAAAAGCCACTGTTTACTCATATCTGTAAAACGTCTATTTTTATTCTATGGTAAAATGGTGAAGTATGTAATAAAAGATGTGAGGGAGTAACAAAAATGAAAAGAAAAAAATCGCAATTTGATAATATTTATATCCTTTTAGCTTTTGCAGTTATGATTATACTTTTTCAAAGTTCATCTATGACGTATGGAGAACAAAATATTACTTCGACATTGGACAATCTGTTAGCGGGTCAGCCATTGTTAAGTATTTTAAAAAATATAGAATTTCATTATGCTGGGAATTTAATCAGTATAGAAGCGTTGGGATATAGTTCATTTATTGAATTTATTCTGAGAAAAGGTGTGCACTTTACCTCATATTTCCTTCTGGGCCTTTTGTGGTTTTTAGGATTGAGAAATAAGACAAGTAGTTTACCCTTAGCTATGTTACTTTCTATATTGCTTGCTGTAGGCTACGCTTCATTTGATGAGTTTCATCAAATGTTGACTCCACAGAGGACACCATTATTAGAAGATATTATATTAGATGGTTTTGGGGCGTTGACTGGTGTTATAATTGGGTGGTTAGCAACAAAAAAATAAAAAATATAGAGATGTTTTTATTTATTCATTTTTTTGGTATAATTTAAAAAGATTTTTACTCTGAATGAAAGAAGGGGTTATTTTGGCTGGACATTCAAAATGGAAGAACATTCAAGGCCGTAAAAATGCACAAGATGCAAAAAGAGGTAAAATTTTCCAGAAATTGTCTAAAGAAATATACAAAGCTGCAAAGGATGGAGGTCCAGATCCCGATACAAATGCACAGTTGAGATTAGCAGTAGATAAGGCAAAGGCAAGTAATATGCCCAATGATAATATTGATAGAGCAATCAAGCGTGCTACTGATTCGGGTGATGGAGCTAATTATGATGAAGTTATTTATGAGGGATATGGGCCGAGTGGACTAGCAGTCCTTGTCCACGGACTGACAGACAATTTGAATCGAACAAGTACCAATATGCATGTTGCCTTTAGTCGCAATGGTGGCTCATTGGGCGAAAAAGGATCCGTAAGCTACATGTTTAATCGCAAAGGATATATAGCGATTGAACGGGAGAATTTGGAAGTAGATGAGGACATGATGATGATGGCCGTATTGGAAAGCGGAGCAGAAGAATTGGAAACAGCTGACGAAGTTTTTGAAATTTACTGTGATCCTGCTGATTTCCAAACAGTCAAAGAATATTTGAAGAATGAAGGCTATACACTAGCAGAGGCTGAAGTTACGATGCTTCCAACTATGACTGTTCCTGTCCCTGAAAATAAAAGAGAACAATTTCTAGGGATGATCGATGCTCTGGAAGATGATGATGATGTGAGCGAAGTTTTCCATAATGGAGAAATGTAGCATACGTTTTAAAAAAATAAATCTATTTAAAATAAACCGGGAACGGTTTATTTTTTTTTTTTTTTTTTTGAAAATTTATCACCTTCTTTTTACTTATTTATTACTAACAACAAAAAGGGGGTGAAAGTTTGGAAGCGGAATTTTTTGCAGAACATATGTTGCTACTGGCGAACAAAAGCGGTACAGGTGATATTCATATTTTGCCTGAGAACAATCACTACTCTATTTATTTCAGACAAAACGGAAAACTGATTCAAAATTTTTACTTAGATTTACACGAAGGTAAAAAACTCATTTCTTATTTTAAATATCTCTCAAACATGGACATGGGAGAACACCGGAAGCCGCAAAGCGGGGCAACAAGTTTTTTGTTGTCTGAAAAAGAAGTTTCTTTAAGATTTTCAATTCTCTCAAATTTCAGAACGGAAGAAAGTCTTGTTATTCGATTAATTGAAAAACAAGCATATGGGGAAAATGAATACAGTATTTTTTTTAAAGATCATCTTAAAAAAATAGAAAAACTTGTTAATTATAAAAGCGGTCTGATACTATTTTCTGGGCCAGTTGACTCAGGAAAAACATCTATAATGTATCACTTAGTGAAGGGGAAATTAGAAAAAGAGAATCTTCAAGTCATTACTGTCGAAGATCCCGTTGAAATCAACGAGCCGTTATTTCTACAGACACAGGTAAATCGGCGAATTGGTATTACCTATGAAGTGTTGCTGAAACAATGCTTGAGACATCATCCAGACATCATTATCATTGGTGAAATTCGTGATGAAGAGACAGCTAATATAGCTGTACGAGCAGCGTTAACTGGTCATTTAGTTTTGGCCAGTGTACACGCCAAAAACACGGCTGGTGTAATCACTAGAATGATGGAATTAGGTGTTTCTGAAAACCTACTAAGACAAACTTTAACAGGGATAGTTTTCCAGAAATTAGTTCCAAGGTATTGCGAATTATGTAAGGAGGAATGCCAAGTGATTTGCAATCATATTCCTCTTTTTAATAAGCGGGCAATCCTATTTGAAGTACAAACGGGTAAAAAACTCAATAACTCATTTAAAAAAGTCGGTAGTGAAGACAAAATAACTGCACCTATACATTCACAATTTAATCAGATATTAAGGAAGGCATATGTTTATGGATATATTTCAGAAGACACGTACACAAAATATGCAATCCCATAAGAGAATCTCTCAAAAAGAACAAGGGCAATTTTTAATAACTGTAGGGAGCTTAATTAAAGAGGGGTTCTCTTTGAAGGAAAGTATGAGTATCGTTCAGTCTGTTTCTGAAAAGCGAAATAATTGGATGGATTATTTATGTGAAGGATTAGAAAAGGGCGAACGATTTGACTCATTATTAAAGGAATTAGGTTTTTCAAATGGGATCATTATCCAAATATCATTTTCGTTTTTGCATGGTAATTTCCATGAAACTTTACTGTCTTGTGGTAATCAAATTAAAGAGTATGAAAGAAATGCAAAACAAATAAAAGAGCTATTGCGTTATCCTTCTTTTTTACTCGTACTCTTATTTCTTATATTTTTAAGTTTAAAAACAATGATGCTTCCAAACTTAGAAATGATTATAGATATTCGATCAATGAATACAACTTTACTTGTCTCATTAATTTTTTTCTTAATTGATTACACGATTCCTCTATTTATTACCGGTTCATTATCGGGAATTGTCATCTTCTATCTGTCCAAAAAGCAGTTTGTAAAATTGACTGCTATTGAAAAGGTGAAATTACTTTCTGTTTTACCCGGAATCAGTAAACTTACTAAGCTTCATTACACAGCCTTGTTTGAAAAAGAATGGAGTGGACTTTTAAAAAATGGATTTACTTTTTTTGAGATGGTACAAATAATGCAAGCTGATCACTCTATTGCACTATTTAAAGAAGTAGGAGCCCAAATGGAACAAGAATTATTGAGAGGCAAATCATTGTTACAAACATTTGACACTGTGCCATTTTTTGTTAAAGATTTTTCTAATGTGATTCAGCGAGGTGAAGTGACTGGACAATTAGCATTAACAATGGAATTACATGCAAAAAAATGTGTAGAAGAACTGAATGAACGGATAATGAAACTGATAGGTTTACTCCAACCTATTTTACTAATAATAATTGGGGCAATTATTATTACGATTTATTTGATAATATTAATGCCAATGTTTACATTTGTTAACCAAATATAAAGGAGATCATAATGAAAAATAAAAACTTTCTAAAAAATAATAAAGGTTTTACTTTGGTGGAAATGATCATTGTGTTACTGGTGATCTCATCCTTATTGTTGCTAGTAATACCCAATATAGGAAAATATGGGGAACATTCAACGAGCGTCAGTGATGAAGCCTTACAAATTGTGCTACAAAATCAAGTTGAATTATATAAATTAGACAACAAAAATATCTCTCCCACTGATTTCAATTCACTAACGGATGATTATTTGACTTCTCAGCAGGTAGAAAAAGCTCAGGAGTCGTTTGTACTTATCAATGGTAAAGTTACCAAGAAAATTGAATAGAATATTGAATTTGAATGAGAGAGGGTTTACTTTACTTGAAACCATCCTGGTTATGATGGTTGTTTCCGGGATGGTTTTGTTCCCGATCATGATAATTCCTCAAATTAGGGAACAGACAGAAATCAATCAATTTTTGAGTAAGTGGGAAACCCAGTACCATAGTATTCAACAATATGCTATTTTTTATGATGAATTTACTACAATGGTAACTCTTCCCGATAGTGACACGATTGCTTTTCGTGTCCCTACACAGTCGGAACATATTTTAGAGGGTGACCTTATCTTACCTTCCAACATGAATCTGATCAGTAGTTCGGTGACCTATCGTATCAAACCTAAAACAGGGATTTTAAGTACAATAAAAGCAATCAAAATAACATCGCCTACTAAAACTATACTGATAAAATTCCAAATGGGAAGTGGGAAATACACTATTGAAAAATTTGAACGATAAAGGATTTTTATTGATTGAAAGTTATATTGGCTTACTTATAGTGCTGGTGATCAGTACGACGTTTTTGTCGTTTTTGACTTTTTTTGTTACGAATTTATTTGAAAACAAAGAGATAATTGAAAAAGCCCGAATGATGTATGATGTTACATTGTTAAATAATCAACCGATATCAAAATTAAAAAGAGAAATAAATGATAGAGATTACGAGGTCACAAAAAGTGATTCAACTATCAGGCTGATAAACCAGGAGGGAGAAGTTGAAGAAGAAATCAAAATTTTATACAGTACTTTCGAATGATGAAAAAGGATTCAGTTATTTAGAAATTCTTCTTTCTCTGTTCATCCTTTTAAGCACAGTTCATTTATTAAGTTTAGGAATGAAGCAAGTGGAAGTTATAGAAAACAACCTGTTTCAGACGAGTCAAAATGAATGGCATATATTTTTAAATCAGGTAGAAAATATCATTGAGTCTCCAATATCGGTTGAATGCCAGTCTAGTAAAATAGTTTTCATTTATCCCGACAAGAAATTCGTTTTAGAATACTATCGCAATGGTGGTCAGCAAATGATTAGGAAAGTTGAAAATGGAGGTCATGAACCTTATTTAATGAATGTGAAGGAATGCCGTTTTTATCAAGAGAACAGTAATATGTTTTTGAGGGTGAAATTAGCAGATCAAAATTCGTACACGGCACTCCTTTATTCTTATACAATGCAGGAAATGATCGATGAATGAGGACAAAGGAAGTATTCTCATTTCAGTTTTGCTTCTTCTGTTTGTCGTTATTCAGTTAGTTTTGGCTGGAACCTATAACTATAAAAATCAGCAGGTCACACAAAATATGATAATAGAATCCTATACGCTAAAAACTATGATCAATTTATCCCGGGTTGAAATTAATAAAGGGGATTCTTCCGATGATTGGAAAGACATAATTTTTACATTTGAAGAAGGAGAAGTAGAAGTCTTTAAAGATGGGAAAAGGAACATATTCTGTTACACAGCAGTATTAGACTCAGGTGAAACCTATCAATTTAATGAAGGTATAGGCTTAAATCAATAGAAATAATAGTGCTAAACGTACGAACAAACTAAAAGTCATTAGAGTGCATAATTTTACCAACCAAGGATAGTATATTTCCCTTGGTTTTTTATTATTTTTAAAAATAGCCCACTTCTTTTTCATTGAATAAAATGGTAGTTTGTCTTCCTTTCATTTTCTTTTCATAAGTACTTTGTTATAATAAAGTGAAGAGATTTTGTATAAGTGAAAATTAGGTATAGGGGTGGAAAAATGTCACGTGTAAAAAAAATTCAAGAAAAATTAGTTGAAAGAAAATTAGATGCCATACTCGTTACAAGTCCGTATAATTTACGTTATGTATCAAATTTCACAGGAACAACAGGATTGAGTGTGATAACAAAAGATACCGCTTATTTTGTAACTGATTTCCGGTACACAGAGCAAGCTGGCGAACAAGCTAAAAATTTTTCGATTATTGAAAATAAAGGAGATATACTTGCCGAGGTTGCCAATATTTGTGAAAAAGAATCCATTGAAAAATTAGGATTTGAAGAAAAACATGTGACAGTATCTACTTATGATAATCTAGAAGATCTTGTTGATAGTGAATTGATTTCAGCATCTGGCTTGATCGAGGATTTTCGGGAAATAAAAGAACCAAAAGAAATAGAACTAATTAAGAGAGCTATAGAAATTACCGAAGCCGCCTACGAATATATTTTAGATTTCATAAAACCTGGGATGACTGAGATTGAGATCGCCAATGAATTGGATTTTTATATGCGTAAACAAGGGGCAACTGGCGTATCGTTTGATACGATTGTTGCTAGTGGTGTTCGTTCAGCCATGCCTCATGGAGTAGCTAGCGAAAAACGTGTTCAGAAGGGCGAAATGATAACAATTGATTTTGGTTGTTACTATAAAGGATATGTATCGGATATGACAAGAACATTTGCCTTAGGTGATCCGGGAGAAGAATTGAAGAAGATTTATGCTATTGTCCGTAAGGCACAGTTGAAAGTCTTGGAAGCGGCCAAACCAGGAATGACTGGAGCAGAATTGGATGCAGTATCAAGAGGCTATATAAGTGAAGAGGGTTACGGTGAACATTTCGGACATTCGACAGGTCATGGAATAGGCTTGGAAGTGCATGAAGGTCCGGCTGTTTCTTCTAAAAGTGACAAAAAATTTGTTCCCGGAAATGTAATCACCGATGAACCGGGAATTTATATACCTGGTTTAGGCGGAGTAAGAATCGAAGATGATTTACTTATTACTGAATCAGGGAATCAAAACCTGATGACCTTATCCAAAGAATTAATCATTCTGTAAGAAGAAAAAAATTTTACTAACAGATTTTTTTAAAAAAAAATGGTAGACTAATATTGAAGAGGTTCGAAGGGGGACAAATAATGATATCAGTAAATGATTTTAAAAAGGGACTGACTATTGAAGTAGATGGGAATTTATGGAAAGTAGTAGATTTCCAACATGTGAAACCAGGTAAAGGAGCGGCCTTTGTTCGTTCAAAGTTGAAAAATTTACGTACTGGCGCGGTTCAAGAAAAAACATTCCGAGCTGGTGAAAAAGTAGCAAAAGCTCAAATAAATAACCGACGTATGCAGTATTTATATGCTGATGGCGGTTCGCATGTATTTATGGACACAGATAACTATGAACAAATTGAAATACCGGGTGAACAAATTCAAGACGAATTATTGTTCATGAAGGAAAATATGGAAGTTCAAATTATCATGTACGATTCCGAAATGTTAGGTGTGGATTTACCCAATACGGTTGAATTGAAAGTTGCAGAAACAGAGCCAGGTATACGAGGAGATACATCATCTGGGGGAACCAAACCAGCCGTTCTAGAAACTGGAGCTGTAGTTAACGTCCCTTTCTTTGTAAATAAAGATGACATGCTGATTGTTAATACAGAAGACCGCTCTTATGTATCGAGAGCTTAATTTCATGAGTGAATTGGGTTATAAGGAGGAATTAAAATGGCCGAAGATAAATTGAAAAATTATTCAGAGCATCAAAATCCTTATGGAGAAATTGAAGTGGCTCCAGAAGTTCTTGAGGTGATTTCAGGAATTGCAGTTAATGAAGTAGATGGAGTTTATGCAATGCAAGGAAGAATAGCTACTGGTGTCACAGAATTATTCGGAAAAAAAAGCCATAAAAAAGGTGTTCATCTTTCCTCGACAGAAAATGGGTTAGTGATCGATGTCTATACTTATTTCAAATATGGTGTGAATGTACCAGAAGTAGCAATGGAAATTCAACAAAAAATAAAAGAACAGGTTTACTATATGACTGATATAGACTTGTCTGAAGTGAATATTCACATTGCTGGCATAGTTCCTGACAAGTTAGATTTACAAGATTTATTAAATCTTGAAGACGATGAGGATGAATAAAGTGAAAGTATCAAGAAGATTTATAAGAGAGAAAGCACTACAAGCATTGTTTCAGATTTCTTCGCATGGAGACCTAAGCATAGAAGAAGCCATTGAATATGCATTGAATAGTGAAGAAACGGAAGTTGAAGATATTGATATACCAGATTACTTAAATCAATTGGTTCAAGGAGTACTTGACAGACAAGTTGATTTGGATGCTATTATTTCAAAACATTTAGAACATTGGTCAATCACTCGGTTGCCTAGGACAGATTTACAGTTAATACGTTTAGCTACTTATGAATTATTAATGAGTGAAGATGTTCCTGACAATGTTGCGATGAATGAAGCAATTGAACTAGCAAAGTTATATAGTGATGAAAAATCGAGTAAGTTTATTAACGGTGTTCTTTCTTCAATTGCTGAATCAGAAAAAAAAGAATATTAGAAACTAGTATTGAATCTTGATATTTTTTTCGTGAAAAAGGGCTGATACCATTCAGTCCTTTTTTATATAGTAGTTGATATGAAATAAATAATAATGGTAAACAAAATGACATGTACGAAAATCTATTAATTATGCTAAACTAATCAGTGTAGAAAGGATGTGCATGAATGCAGCCGACTTATTTGACCGTAACAGCATTGAGCCAATATATACGGTACAAATTTGATAAAGATCCTTACTTGGAAAGAGTTTACTTAACTGGGGAAATTTCCAATTTTAAGAGAAATAGACCAAACAGCCATCAATATTTTAGTTTGAAAGATGAAAAAGCTAAAATTTCAGCAGTTATGTTTCAAACCGCATTTAAAAAAATGCGGTTTACTCCAGAAGAAGGCATGAAAGTTCTAGTAATTGGAAGGATCTCCGTGTATGAAAAAACTGGGAACTATCAAATTTATATTGAACATATGGAACCAGATGGTATTGGCCAATTATTTCAAGCTTATGAAGAAACAAAAAACAAGTTGCAAAAAGAAGGATTGTTTTCTCTACCAAAAAAACCTTTACCATACCATCCAAAGCGAATTGCTATAATAACTAGTCCAAGTGGGGCTGTTATAAGAGACATCATTACTACTGTAAAAAGGAGATACCCCATTGTTCAGTTAGTTATTTATCCTACGTATGTTCAAGGTGAAAAAGCTGCAAAATCGATTGCAAAAAATGTGATTTCAGTAGCAGAGACTAATTCGTTCGATACCCTTATAATAGCAAGGGGTGGGGGTTCTTTTGAAGATCTATTTCCTTTTAATGAAGAAATAGTTGCACGTGCAATAGCCCAAGTAGATATTCCAGTAATATCGTCTGTTGGTCATGAAACGGACACGACCTTAGCGGATTTAGCTGCTGATATTAGAGCTGCCACTCCAACAGCGGCAGCAGAACTGGCTGTTCCTATTCTGAATGAAGAAATTTTAAAGATCAAACAGTTAGAATTGCGTGCAGGGAAAGCTTATTTCAATAAAATAGAAAGACTAAAGGAAAGATTAAGAACGATCAGAAAATCTTACATTTTTAAACAGCCCGAACGTTTATATGAAACTTATAATCAAAATATTGATCAATTAGTGGACAAAGCAGTTCAATTGATTGGAGAAAAATTAAATAGTAATAATCAATCGTTAGCTTTGCTACAATTGCGTTTAAAAAATAGCAGTCCCAAAAACAATATTGAAATAAATAGAGAAAATATCAATGAAAAAAACAGACAATTAATATATTTTATGAGAAATTATTTAAAAGAAAAAAATAACCGAACAAATTATACTATTCAATCATTAGATCATCTTTCTCCATTAAAAATAATGTCTCGTGGTTATAGTTATGTAACAAAAGATCAGAAGGTAGTTCGATCTGTCGAAGATGTCGAACAGGGAGATTCTGTAGCTATCCACTTACTCAATGGAAAAGTTGGAACTCAAGTTACAAAAGTTGAAAGAGGGAAGAGAAATGACTAAAAAAGAGAAGAAATTTGAAGATTCATTAAATGAACTAGAGGGGATCGTTGACAACTTAGAAAGGGGAGATATTCCTTTAGAAGAAGCGTTAGATAGCTTTAAAAAAGGCATTACCTTAAGTAAAAAACTAAAGAAAACATTACAAGACGCAGAAGAAACTCTCACAAAGATTGTAGATGAAAACGGAGAAGAAATAATTTTCGAAAATGAATTAGAAACTAAAGATTTACAAGGAGAATAAAATGGCTTTTGAATATTTTGCAAATCAGGAACTCAAAAAATTCGAAATTAAAATGATGAACGAACTCACAGCCGACTTCGGAAACCAAGCCACTTTAGAAGCCTCTATGCGCTATTCTCTTGAAGCAGGTGGAAAGAGGCTCCGACCTTTATTGCTTTTATTGACCCTCCAGTCTTTTGGTGGCTCAATTGCAGATGGTTATCCTTCTGCAATAGCTTTAGAATTAGTGCATACCTATTCTTTGATTCACGATGATTTACCAGCAATGGATGATGATGATTTGAGACGGGGGAAACCCACCAATCATAAAGTGTTTGACGAATCAACGGCAATTCTTGCTGGTGATGCATTGTTGACAAAAGCATTTGAAATAATTGGAAAGAATTCGCAAAATGAATCAAAAATTAAAATTGAGCTCATTACTTTATTAGCTCAAGCGGCTGGTCATAATGGCATGATTGGGGGCCAGCAATCAGATATGGAAGCAGAGCATAAAAATATTACGTTGTTGGAGTTGGAATCGATCCATTTGAGAAAAACTGGAGCATTATTGAGGTTTGCTTTACAAGCAGCTGGGATTTTGACCAAACAAGATAAAAAGGTCATAACTATACTAGGCGAAATTGCAGATAAAATAGGGTTAGCTTATCAAATAAGAGATGATATCCTAGATCGTGTGGAAACAACAGAGACATTAGGCAAACCAGCTGGTTCGGATATTAAGAGAGAAAAAAACACTTATCCAAGTCTATTGGGAATAGAGAATGCGTATAAATCATATGCAAATCAAATGAATGATGCCAAAATACTTGTGCAGGAACTTTCTATGTATCTAAATAAAAACAACCTATTTTTTAATTCCAAAGGGATTTTGTCTTTTATAAATGATTTAGAGATAGGCAGGTAGAATAAATGAAAAAAGAGCGAGCAGACAAATTATTAGTGGAACAAGGGTATGCAGAAACAATTGAAAAAGCTCAAGCTTATATAATGACTGGAAAAGTTTTTACATCGAAAGAAATCCGTGTTGACAAAGCTGGAGACTATTTTCCAGTGAATACAGATTTATACGTAAAAGGAATACACAAGAAATATGTTAGCCGTGGAGGCTATAAGTTAGAAAAAGCTCTAGAAATATTCGATTTCACAGTAAAAAATAAAATTGTTCTCGATATTGGTTCTTCAACTGGGGGATTTACTGATGCAGCTTTACAATATGGAGCAAAATTGAGCTATGCATTAGATGTTGGAACGAACCAATTGGATTGGAAGTTAAGAAATAATCCTAAAGTAATAGTAATGGAACAAACAAATTTCAGGAATTCTACGGCAAACGATTTTATATACGGAAAACCTAGTGTAGCAACGATCGATGTTTCATTTATTTCTCTAAAAAAAATCCTTCCTGTTCTCTCTAAGATATTGGAACGGAACGGACATGTAATTGCACTTGTAAAACCTCAATTTGAAGCAAACAGAGAAAAAGTTGGAGATAAAGGTATTGTTACGGATCGTGATGTCCATAAAGAAGTTTTAGAAAATATAATTCAATTTGCAACCCATGAAGGTTATGATGTGATGGATTTGACTGTTTCTCCAATAAGTGGTGGAAAAGGAAACAAGGAATTTTTAATGCACTTGATATTATCCAAAGAAACAATAGGGGAGATATCTGAATCAGTTAATATTGAAGCAACAGTAAAATCTGCTCAAAGTGTAAAATAATAAGCTATAATTCTTTTTTTATACAATTTTGTGCAGTATACTAAAGAAAAGATATGTATATTTATGCTTCTTTAGGAGGGGTTGTAAATGAATAAAAGAGACCGGCACAGCTTAATCAGAGAACTCGTTCAGGAACAAATAATTGAAAAACAAGAAGATCTAGTGAGAATTCTAATGGAAAAAGGGATTGAGGTCACTCAAGCTACGATATCAAGAGATATAAAAGAATTGCAATTGATAAAAGTTCCTTCTAAGTCAGGTGGTTACAGATATAATCTCCCGCCAGAAATGAATTACGATACTGCACGTAAATTAGAAAGACTGCTAAGAGATGCTTTTATTTCAATTGATACTCAAAAAGAATTTGTTCTGATCAAAACACAACCTGGAAATGCTTTTGCATTGGGAGCAATCATTGATTCAGCAGATTATGAAGAAGTGTTTGGTACGATTTCCGGCGATGATACTGTATTGATTATCTGTAAAGGCGAAGAAGAGGCTTTATACATGCAAAGAAGAATAATTGCCTTTATATAATTGGCAAAGGGGGATTTGATACGTGCTCCAAGAATTGATTATCAAAAATTTTGCCATTATTGAAACATTAGAATTATCTTTCAAAAAAGGGATGACTGTCCTTACAGGTGAAACCGGGGCAGGGAAATCAATTATTATTGATGCGGTCGGTTTATTAGCAGGCGGAAGAGGATCTAGTGAATTTGTTCGTTTTGGCGAAAAAAAATGTTCTTTAGAGGGTATATTTAGTTCTGAAAAAAATGATGAATTAAAAAAAATATTACTACAAGAAAGTATCGAATACGATGAAAGTGTCATAATGATTCAAAGAGAAATCTATGCAAATGGTAGAAATGTATGTCGAGTCAATGGGAGTATTGTAACAATCTCTACATTAAGAAAGATTGGAGAATCCCTGATCGATATTCACAGTCAGCATGAGCATCAGGAATTGATGCATGTTGAAAAACATTTAAAACTACTAGATCAATTTGGATCACATGCACTTGTCCGACTAAAAAAAGAATATCAATCTTATTACAATGAATATCATTCTTTAAACAAACAGTTAAATGAATGGCAATATAATGAACAAGAAGCAGCTCAACGAATTGATATGCTATCCTTTCAATTAGAAGAAATTGAAGCGGCTTCATTGGTAAATGATAATGAGGAAGAAGAACTAAAAGAAGAGCGAACCCGTTTGGCCAACTACCAAAAAATTATGGAATCTCTTTCTTCAAGTTATGATGCTATCCAAGGAAATGAAACAAATGGCTTGGATGCAATTGGGCAAGCTATGCAATCATTACAGTCTATAGAAGAAATGAATGTAGAATACAAAAGAATAGCAGAATTAGTCTCAACTAGTTTTTATCAATTGCAAGAGGCAGCTAGTGATTTATATCATGCATTGGATTCATTGGCGTATGATGAAGAACGATTGAACGAAATTGAAGAAAGACTAGAAGTCGTTCACCAGCTGAAAAGAAAATATGGCAATTCTATTATTGAGATAAACAGTTATGCTAGGGAAGCACAGTTGGAACTAGAAAAGCTTCGTAATAGAGAAGAAGGAATGGATGACTTATCGAAGAAATTAGCCCTAGCTACCAAAAAAGTGATAGAAAGTGGCAAGGAGCTATCATCTGAGAGAAGAAAAATCGCAAAAAGGTTAAAAAAATCAATTCAAGAACAATTAAAAGAATTATATATGGAAAAAGTTGTCTTTGAAGTGAAATTCAAACAGGATGTAAACGAATTAAACGAGAAAAATGCTACCATAAAAGGGTTGGACTTTGTGGAATTTTATGTTTCTACCAATCCTGGAGAGCCGTTAAAACCTTTAAATAAAACCGCATCAGGCGGAGAGCTTTCTCGAATGATTTTGGCACTGAAAACAATATTTTCAAAATCGCAAGGAGTTACGAGTATTATTTTTGATGAAGTGGATACTGGGGTGAGTGGAAGAGTTGCTCAAGCAATTGCGAATAAAATATATTCTGTTGCTTCCCATTCACAAGTTCTTTGTATTACTCATCTTCCACAGGTTGCTGCTATGGCCGATCAGCATCTTTTGATTGAAAAAGAAGAAAGCAAAAACAGAACTATTACGCATGTAAATGAATTAATAGAAAAAGAAGCTATAGAAGAAATAGCAAGAATGCTAGCAGGAACGAAAATAACTAAGTTAACTATGGAAACAGCCCGAGAATTGAAAAATGAAGCAAAAAGAATAAAATAAAAAAATAAAGAACCCTGGATACGTAAATAATTACGGATCCAGGGTTCACAAAAATTTTTTTATTATTTTGTTTATAAAGCAGGAAGTATACTGAGTAATGAGGCAAAAATAGAGCTTGTCATCATTATAACCATTATCCAGACAAAAACTTTAGACATAGTCTTTTTTTTCTTTTTTTGATTGTGTTTGTTTTCCATTTTTTTCACCTGCCCATTTGATTTCCTTTAAGTAGTTTACACTATATTCCGTTGACTATCAAATGTTTTAGCTAGCTTTCAATAAAACGGGATATTTTTACACTTTGGAACAACTGATGAATAAAAGGATGCGTTTCCTAAAACAAGGTTTTTTTGGTAAAATGATAAGGAAGTCTGAATAAGCAATAAAAAATAGAGGAGGAAATTCTTTAATGAGCAAACAACAGATAGGTGTAGTCGGAATGGCTGTTATGGGGCGTAACTTAGCTTTGAATATTGAAAGCAGAGGATATTCTGTTTCAATTTACAATCGTACGACATCGAAAACAGAAGATGTAATGAATGAAAATCCAGACAAAAATTTAGTCCCTACTTACAGTTTAGAAGAACTTGTTGAATCGTTAGAAAAACCAAGAAAAATTATGTTGATGGTGCAGGCAGGTAAAGGTACTGATGCAGTAATTCAACAATTACTACCTTTTTTAGAAAAAGGTGATTTATTGATTGATGGAGGAAATACTTTCTTTAAAGATACTATGAGAAGAAGTGAAGAACTAGCTGAGTCAGGAATCAACTTCATCGGCACAGGTGTTTCGGGTGGAGAAGAAGGTGCATTAAAAGGACCAGCAATCATGCCTGGTGGACAAAAAGAAGCTTATGACTTAGTGGCTCCTATTTTAGAAAAAATTGCAGCAAAAGCTCCTAGTGATGGAGAGTCGTGTGTCGCCTATATTGGACCAAATGGAGCAGGACATTATGTGAAAATGGTGCATAATGGAATAGAATACGGAGACATGCAATTAATTGCTGAAGCCTATCATTTGCTTCGTGAAGTGGTCGGTTTATCTATTGATGAAACTGCTGAAGTATTCAAAGAATGGAATACCGGAGAACTTGATAGTTTCCTTATCGAAATAACCGCAGATGCATTGACCAAGGTTGATTCCGAAACAGGAAAGCCAATGGTTGAAATTATTTTGGACCGAGCAGGGAATAAAGGCACTGGTAAGTGGACATCTCAAAGTGCATTAGATTTGGGAATACCGTTACCAATAATCACAGAATCTGTATTCGCACGTTATATTTCAGCAATGAAAGAAGAACGAGTTGAAGCAAGTAAAGTTCTTCCAAAACCTGCTGAATATAAAATTGATGGGGATAAAAAAGTCTTGATCGAACAAATTCGCCAGGCTTTATATTTTAGTAAAATAACGAGTTACGCTCAAGGATTTGCTCAAATGAGAACAGCAAGTGAAGAATACAATTGGGATCTAAAGTATGGTGAAATTGCCAAAATATTTAGAGCGGGTTGTATAATACGTGCACGTTTCCTACAAAAAATCACCGATGCATATGATCGTTCTCCAGAAATAAAGAATCTTTTACTGGATGATTACTTTATAGACATTACTAAGAATTATCAAGATTCGATAAGAGATTTAGTAGGTATAGCTGTAAAATCTGGTGTTCCAGTTCCAGCATTTTCTTCTGCTATCGCATATTATGATTCATACAGAACCGCACGTTTACCAGCAAATATAATCCAAGCACAAAGAGATTATTTCGGAGCACATACCTATGAAAGAACAGATAAAGAAGGATCTTATCACTTTGATTGGTACGGAAATGATGGTCAAATAAAAACTGATTAATTCTTTACGTTGAATATATTTTTTTAGAAATGGCAGTCTAGACTGCCATTTCTATTTATTTACGCTAGTTTGTCTTTGTGCTTAAACAATTAATCAAAAAAAAGAAGAGTCCATTCTTATATTTAAAAAACTATGGTAAACTAATGCTAACTATATGAGAAAGTATTCGTATTCTAAAATGTATAAGGTAGGTGTCATCAATGGGAAAAGTCTTAATTATTGAAGACGAAAAAAATTTAGCTCGGTTTGTTGAATTAGAGTTGAAACATGAAGGATTTGAAACGGCTGTTCGATTCAATGGACGAACAGGGTTGGAAGCGGCTTTAGATGAATCTGAAGAGTGGGATGTGATCCTACTTGACCTAATGTTGCCAGAATTAAATGGGATTGATGTTTGTCGTAGGGTTAGACAAGTGAGTACAGTTCCGATCATCATGATGACTGCAAGAGATTCTGTTATCGATAGAGTTTCAGGATTAGATCATGGAGCAGATGATTACATTGTTAAGCCATTTGCAATCGAAGAATTACTAGCACGTATGCGAGCATTGCTAAGACGTATCACAATTGAAAATGAAGAAAGTTCGCGTAAACAAACGACTGTTACCTTTAAGAACTTAATTGTGGAAAAGGAAAATCGTATTGTTAGAAGAGATGAAACAGTGATTGAATTAACAAAACGCGAATATGAATTGCTAGTTGAACTAATGGAAAATGTGAATATCGTTCTTTCAAGAGAAGTCCTCTTGAATAAAGTATGGGGCTACGAAACGGAAGTCGAGACAAATGTGGTAGATGTTTATATACGCTATTTGAGAAATAAAATTGATGTTCCAGGTGAAGAAAGTTATATTCAAACAGTTAGAGGAACAGGATACGTGATGAGACAGTGAACACATTTTTTTCTAAAATAGATGATAAAAAAAAGTCTACTAGAAGAATTTCTTTAAAATGGAAATGGACGATCGGGACAGCGGTAGCAATTTTTTTAGCGTACACTTTGTTTTCTTCTATTTTATATTTCGGATTTGAACGAATGATGTTAGAAAATGAAAGAGAAAATCTTCAAGAGATGACTGCGACTGTATCTGAAAGGCTAATTATTTTTTCTGGACCACTCACAGAAGAGGATATTTTATCTGCTATTAATCCTACTCCGGATAATGAGGAGGATTCAGTAAATCCATCATTAGGACAAGGGAACCTACCGATAGGAGAAAATGTACCGTATCAAGAGTCTCTTTTTTCAAGAATCAATAGTGAGGGAATTGTGATACGGGTTTACAATGATCAAAATCGTTTGGTCTATGAGTCTGTTCCAAGTGATAGAACAAGGATCATCACAGAACAATTTGAAATTGAAACCTTACAGTTAAATCGAAGGACTATTTTGTCTGCCTCAACACCAGTTTATTCCTCTATGAATAATGAAAAAATTGGGAATGTACAGATCATTGATGAATTGGTTGCTTTTCACGAATTAACCGATCGTGTTTTATTTGCCATTGTTGTTACGGGTATTATTGCTTTAGTCTTCAGTGGGATTTTCGGTTTTTTGCTTGCACTAAATTTTTTAAATCCGATTAGAAAGATGACTGCAGCTATTAACGTTATTCGTAAAGATCCTCAATCAGAAGAACGAATCGATGTGGGTGGCGGCAATGACGAGTTGACAGAGCTGGCAAACGCTTATAATGATATGCTAGATCGAATGCAAAGAAATATTGAAAACCAAAAATTATTCGTTGAGGACGTCTCTCACGAATTACGCACACCTGTTGCTGTTGTAGAAGGTCATTTAAAATTATTGAATAGATGGGGAAAAGATGATCCGGAAGTGCTGGAAGAATCTTTAGAAGCATCCTTACAAGAAATTGGCAGAATGAAAAAATTAGTACAGGAAATGTTAGATCTCTCTCGAGCAGAACAGGTTGAAATTCATTATAAAAATGAGAGCACCCCACTTAGAGAAGTGATCATGCAAACTGTAAATAATTTTAGAATGATTCATGAAGATTTTATTTTTAATTTAGACGACGCAACCGAAAAAGAAATAAATGTATCGATTTATAGAAATCATTTAGAGCAAATATTGATAATTCTGTTGGATAATGCTGTGAAATACTCTAGAGATCGAAAAGAAGTTCATGTATCTATTGCAACCGAAGGAACGACGGCTCAAATTGCGATTCAAGATTTTGGTGAAGGAATGTCTGAAGAAGATACTGAAAAAATCTTTAATCGTTTTTATAGAATTGATAAAGCAAGAAGTCGACATAAAGGTGGAAATGGGCTAGGTTTATCTATTGCAAAAGAACTTATACAAGGTTACGGTGGGAAGATTTGGGCAGAAAGCGTATTAAATTATGGCTCAGTTTTTCGTATTATACTTCCTATAACCGAAGGGGATAGCGATAAAAAGACCACCAACAAAGCCGAATGAAAAAGCAGCTAAGGGATTCCCTTAGCTGCTTTTTTGGTTATTTATTTTTTTGTTGTTTACCTGCATTTCTACCTTTTGAGTTATCTTTAGTTTCAAAAGTCGATTTTGCATTTCTTTTATTTCTTGGGGGCGTAACATCTTTTCTTTTTGGTAAACTTTCAGATTTCTTTCGGGTTACTTGGGTGGTATCCCCTTGTTTTTCTCTGATATCAGCTTCAATTTTGGGTTTGTAGTAATTATTAGTTATATAAGACTGAATTATTGCAACGATTCCGCCTGCTAACCAGTAAAGAGATAATCCGGCTGGTCCAGTCAAAGAGAAAAACAAAATCATAACAGGACTTAATAACATCATTGTTTTTGATTGTTGTTTCTGTTCTTCAGACATTCCTGCCATCATAACACGCGATTGGAGATAATAAACAGCACCTGCTAATACAGCTAGTAGAATACTCCTCTCACCCAGTGAAATTCCAAAAAAGGTAGATTGAGCTATTTCTTGCGATAAGTTGATTGCTTGAAACATAGCAGTAAAAATTGGTAATTGAATGAGCAATGGTAAACAACCTATCCCGCCCATTGGATTAATATTATTTTCTGAATAAACTTGCATAAGTTCCTTTTGTAATTCTTGCTTTTCTTCTGGGGTCTGTGCGGCCTTCATCTCAGCCTGTATTTCATCGGTGATATGTTTTACAGAACCCATTTTAACTTGTTGAGTTGTTGTTTTCTTTTGCTGACTTAGACCTAGAGGTAAAATAGTTAGTCGGACAACGATGGTAATTACAATGATCGCTAGACCGAAACTTCCACCGAGTGAATCTGCCAACCAAATAATAACTTCTTGGGTGGGAACTACTAAATTATCATAAACAAATCCTGTTGGATCTCCTGAATCGTCAAAACGCATACATCCTGATAAAAAGAGCATGAGACTAAGTAAAGAGGTGGATAACAGTAATTTTTTTGTACGTTTTTTCATTCTACACTGTCCTTTATGTTAGTTTGTAATAGTGAAATTAAAATACTATTGTAAACTATACAGTATAAAATATTTTTTTTCAATTAGTTATCCTAAAATCATCTTTATCTTTAATGTCTTGTTCTTTGATGTACTTCACTTCCAGATGTTCTACTCTGCCACTCGGAGAGGGAGAATTGCTTAGTTCTGTAATGAATTTGTCTATAATATTTTTTTTTGCTGATCCTTGGACATACACAGAACCGTCATTTTCATTTCTCACTCGTCCAACGACTCCCAACTCATCAGCAAGTTGTTTTGTTGTGTAACGAAATCCGACCCCTTGAACACGACCGAATATTCGAACTTCTATACTGACCTCTTGTGAATCAGAGGGTGGTTCGTTTAGATATTCTATAGTAGAAGTTGATGAATGATCAGAGTTTTTGGTGTTTTGTTTCTTCATAAATTTATCAAATAATGAGGCCATCAAAAAAACTCCCTTTCGAATTGTAAAGTTATACTTATAGTTTATCACGTCTTTTATATAAATCAAAAATACCAACCCTGTTACTATCCAAAGTGATTTTGTGTATAATAAACAAGAATATAAATTAGAAATGAGGAGAAAGTA
This sequence comes from Lacticigenium naphthae DSM 19658, assembly GCF_000425865.1. Classification (GTDB taxonomy): domain Bacteria; phylum Bacillota; class Bacilli; order Lactobacillales; family Carnobacteriaceae_A; genus Lacticigenium; species Lacticigenium naphthae. Next base: position 297,101 of record NZ_AUEG01000001.1, on the reverse strand, counting down.
TGGCCCAGAAAAAGAAACGAGGAAGACCTAGAAAAAAGAATAGGATGATTCCCTTCGAAGTACTCGGTTTGCTTCTGACAGTTATTAGTTTCTTTTCTTTAACTAGATGGGGATTTGTTGGTCGACTAGCTGCTAATATGTATCGTTTAGTTGCAGGTGAAGCATATATGGTATTAAGTATACTGGGAATTGTTTTTGGAATTGCTTTTTTGTTCAAAGGGAAGAGCCCTACACTATCAAAAAACAAAGTTTTTGCAGTTAGCTTACTATTTATCAGCTTACTTGTTTTTCTACATGCACGACTTTTTGGACCTGTAATTAATCCGCAGCTAAATGTAATCGTAGCTACTTGGAGATTTTTTTTAGCAGACTTTTTAGGAAATACGTTAACACAATCTTTAGGTGGAGGAATGATTGGTGCTCTTATGTATGGTGTGAGCTATTTTTTGTTTTCTCACATAGGAACTTTTCTCATTACACTTCTATTGTTTTCTAGTGGTATTATTTTATTGTTCGAATTACCATACAAACAAACATCTAAACATTTTTTTGATTTTTCGAAAAAAACAGGAAAGATTTTTGCAGAGAAAATGAGAGCAGCTCTATCATTTTCTGAAAGAAAAAGTCGCAAAAAAGTAAAAGTAGTGCAAGATGATAAGAACAAACAACAGTCAAATAATGAGGGCATATCTGACAAAAAACAGTTTGTTGAAAAAGAATCCGTGAAGCAAGCAACAATCGAACCCAGCCAACTAAAAATTAATAGCTATCAAGAATCTTCAGAAGTGAAAAATAATGAAGCAGAGGATTCTAATGTTGATTTTGAGATTAATGGAGAAGTTGAAAATGAGGACTATGCATTACCGCCAGTTACGCTATTGGATAGAATAGAACCGACGGATCAGTCCCAAGAATATTCCCTTATTCAAAAAAATGTAGAGAAATTAGAAGAAACATTTCAAAGTTTCGGAGTCGATGCTACTGTCACCAAAGCTAATCTTGGTCCGGCTGTTACAAAGTATGAAATTCAGCCTGCTACGGGCGTAAAGGTGAGCAAGATCGTAGGACTAACAGACGATATCGCATTGGCCTTAGCAGCCAAGGATATCCGAATGGAGGCACCTATTCCTGGGAAAGCGATGATTGGTATCGAAGTTCCTAATAGTGAAGTCAGTTTAGTTTCTTTTAAAGATGTGATTGAAAGTCAAACGAAAAATAAAGAAAAAATGTTAGAAGTACCGCTTGGGAGAGATATATCAGGGCAAATTTCTATGGCAGATCTATCCAAAATGCCCCATCTACTTGTCGCTGGTGCAACAGGTAGTGGTAAATCAGTTTGTATCAATGGGGTAATTACTAGTTTGCTTATGAAGGCAAAACCGAATGAAGTTAAATTGATGATGATCGATCCCAAAATGGTAGAACTGAATGTCTATAATGGGATTCCTCATTTGTTGACCCCAGTTGTAACCAATCCTAAAAAAGCAGCTCAAGCCTTGCAAAAGGTTGTTCAAGAAATGGAAAGACGGTATGAACTGTTTGCAGCTAGTGGAACAAGAAACATGGAGGGATACAATAAATTTATCAAACATAAGAATGAGGAGGCTGAGGAAATTCTGCCTGAACTCCCATTTATCGTTGTGATTGTTGATGAGCTGGCTGATTTGATGATGGTTGCAAGTAATGAGGTAGAAGATGCTATTATTCGCTTAGCCCAAATGGCAAGAGCAGCTGGAATACATATGATTTTAGCTACTCAAAGACCAAGTGTGGATGTTATTACTGGAATCATAAAGGCAAACGTTCCATCAAGAATAGCTTTTGCTGTTTCAAGTGGTACTGATTCAAGGACGATTTTAGATGCAAATGGGGCTGAAAAATTACTAGGGAAAGGGGATATGCTTTTTCAACCTATGGGTCAAAACAAACCGACTCGGGTCCAGGGAGCATTTATTTCAGATAATGAAGTTGAAGCTGTCGTCAACTTTGTCAAGAACCAACAAGAAGCTAATTATGTGGAAGAAATGATTCCAAAAGAAGAGCCTAAAACTGCACAGGGTGAAGCAGAAGATGAATTGTTTGATGATGCAGTTGAATTAATCGTAGATATGCAGACAGCGAGTATTTCTTTGCTTCAGCGTCGTTTTCGAATTGGATACAATCGAGCAGCTCGTATGATCGATGAAATGGAAATGCGTGGTATAGTAGGTCCTTCTGAGGGAAGCAAGCCTAGAGTAGTAAATATTTCTAAGCCAGATGGTGAAAATGATTAGAAAACGATTAACTTCCAAACAATTTTTATGAAAAACGGTTTCAATTATCGTAAATAGACTTTCCTTTGTTCGGAAAAAATGGTAACATATTCCATGAGGATGGAGTAGGAAATGACTTCTATTTCATACTACAACATAATACGGGGGTTTTTATAGTGAAGAAAAGAAATCTTAGAAGTTTAATTGCTTTAGGATTTGCTTCAACATTTGTTCTTGCAGCATGTGGTGGAGAAGACGCAGAAGAAACAGTGGACACAACAGATACTTCTGAAACAACAGAAGATACTACTGAAGAAAGTTCTGCAAATGGTGAATTCTCAGTAGTTATGGTTACTGATATCGGCGGAGTCGATGACAAATCATTTAACCAATCAGCTTGGGAAGGTATGGAAGCATGGGGAGAAGAACACGGACTTGAAGAAGGTTCTGATGGATATACATATATTCAATCAGATGATGATTCTCAATTTGTTACAAACTTAAACACAGCTTTACAATCTGATTTTGACTTGATTTATGGAATTGGATACAAACTTCAACCAGCAATGGCTGACGTAGCTACTCAAAATCCTGATCAACATTTTGTTATCATCGATGAAGTTATCGAAGAAGATAATGTAGCATCTGTTTTGTTTAAAGATCATGAAGCAGCATTCTTGGCTGGTGTAGCAGCTGCTGAAACAACTCAAACTGATTATGTAGGTTTTGTTGGAGGACAAGAAAGTGCTGTTATTGACCGCTTTGAAGCAGGATTCGTTGCTGGTGTTGAAGCAGTAAATGAAGATATTACAGTCGATGTTCAATACGCAGGATCGTTTGGAGATGCTGCTACAGGTAAACAAATTGCAGCAGGTATGTTCAGTAATGGGGCTGACATAATTTATCACGCATCTGGAGACACAGGAAACGGTGTATTCTCTGAAGCAATTGACCGCATGAATGCTGGATCTGACAATGACCTATGGGTTATCGGTGTTGACCGTGACCAATCAGAAGAAGGTAACTATAGTGATGGAAACCTAACTTTGACTTCAACAATCAAAGGCGTAGGTCAAGCTGTTCAAGACCTTGCTAACCAATCAATGGAAGGTAACTTCCCTGGTGGCGAAATAAGTAACTTTGGTTTAGCTGATGACGGAGTTGACTTAGTTCAAGGAAACTTGTCTGATGAAGCTTGGGCTAGCGTTGAAGAATATAGACAACAAATTATAGACGGAGAAATTGAAGTACCTGAAGCACCTCAATAAAACTACTTTAAGTTTTTTGAGAAGTTTCCAAGATCGGAGATCATATCTCCGATCTTTTTTTTTTTATGGTTGATTTTTTTGCGTGATATCTATAAAATTAAGAAAGCGGTTAAAAAATATAAACAATTGTTTTATTTAACTGTATGAAAGCCTATTTATTGTGTATAATGAGAAAGTATTATTTTATAGAAGAAGTAAGGGAGTGAAGGGACAGTGTCACAAATTGAAAATGTTATTGAGATGCGTGGAATTACTAAACAATTCGGTAATTTTAAAGCGAATGACAATATTAATTTAAGTGTTAAAAAAGGAGAAATCCACGCTCTTCTAGGCGAAAATGGAGCAGGGAAATCGACTTTGATGAATATCTTATCTGGATTACTCGAACCAACATCTGGTGATATACTGGTCAACGGTGAGAAAGCGACGATTGACTCACCTAACGCTGCTAATCTTTTAGGAATAGGCATGGTGCATCAGCACTTTATGCTGGTAGATGATTTCACTGTTACGGAAAACATTATTTTAGGTAGTGAAAAAACAAAATCAGGTTTTTTAGATCAAAAATCAGCGCGGAAAGAAATTAAAGAACTCTCAGATCGCTATGGATTGATAGTTGATCCTTCTGCTCGAGTTGAGGATATTACAGTAGGAATGCAACAACGTGCGGAAATTTTAAAAGTAATCTATCGTGGAGCAGAAATTTTAATTTTAGATGAACCAACAGCAGTTTTGACTCCTCAAGAAATTGACGAACTAATTAAAATTATGCGCTCATTAACAAAAGAAGGAAAATCTATTATTATTATTACCCACAAACTGGATGAAATTAAGCGAGTTGCAGATAGATGTACGGTTATACGGAGAGGGAAAAGTATAGATACAGTAAACGTCAAGGAAACAAGTCAACAAGAGCTTGCAAATATGATGGTCGGCCGTTCTGTTTCATTTAAAGTAGATAAAGTACCCTCCGAACCAAAAGAAACAATTCTTTCGGTAGATAATATCACAGTTAAAGACTCTCGAGGGATTGAAAAAGTAAAAGGACTTTCACTAGAAGTTCATGCTGGAGAAGTTTTGGGAATTGCGGGAATTGATGGCAATGGGCAATCGGAATTAATTCAGGCTATTTCAGGAATGACAAAAGTGGAAAGTGGAAAGATAACATTACAAGGTAAGGAAATTCAAAATAATGTACCGCGAAAAATTACAGAATCTGGATTGGGACATATACCTGAAGATCGTCATAGAGTAGGATTAGTCTTACCTATGTCTGTGGAAGAAAACATGGCTTTGCAGACCTATTACAAAGAGCCATTAAGTAAGAATGGTTTTCTGAATCAGGGTAAAATGCGTAGTTATGCTGAAAAATTGGCTGAAGAGTTTGATGTCCGGCTACAATCTGTTTCTGAACCAATCGCTTCACTTTCCGGAGGTAATCAGCAAAAAGCGATTATCGCAAGAGAAGTGGATAGAAATCCTTCTTTACTGATTGCTGCACAACCTACTAGAGGATTAGATGTAGGAGCAATCGAGTATATTCATTCACGTTTGATTGAACAAAGGGATAATGATCGTGCGGTATTATTAGTAAGTTTTGAATTGGACGAAGTTATGAATGTTTCAGATAGAATTGCTGTTATGTATGAAGGAAAAATTGCTGCTATCGTTAAACCTGAAGAAACATCAGAAGAAGAATTAGGTTTGCTAATGGCAGGATCTTCCTTAGAAAAAGCGAGAGCTTCTGTCGAAAATCCAACAGCAGAGGAGGAAACAATTCATGAATGATAAAAGACAAACTTTAAATAATTTACTCGTCCCGATTCTGTCTGTTTTAATGGGATTTCTCATAGGCGCAATTATTATGCTCGTATTTAACTTCAATCCGATTGAAGGGTATAGTGCAATGTTCAAAGGGGCTTTTGGGACTCCATTCTATATCGGGGAAACATTGAGACAAACTGCTCCGTTAATAATGACAGCTTTAGGCTTTGCTTTAGCGAACATTGCGGGGTTCTTTAATATCGGAGTTGCTGGACAAGCGTTACTTGGTTGGACGGGATCAGTTTGGTTTGCTATATCTTTTCCTAGTCTGCCTAGTCCAATTTTATTGCCGCTCAGTATTTTAGCAGGTGTTCTAGCGGGTGCTTTATGGGCAGGTATTGCAGGTTTCTTACGTGCGTTTTTTGGAGTAAGTGAAGTTATTGTTACAATCATGCTTAATCATACATCGCTATATACTGTTAATTATTTAATTAGAAATGTAATGACAGATTCAAATGATTCAACTCCAAGAATTCCTGAGGCTGCTAGCTTAAGGATGGAATGGCTGACTGATTTAACTAATAATTCAACATTGCACGCGGGAATATTTATTTCTTTAATAATGGCATTTCTTGTTTGGGTATTAATTAAGAAAACAACAACGGGCTATGAAATTCGGGCTGTTGGATTAAACCCGATGGCTTCCAAATATGCAGGAATGAGCACAAAACGAACAATCATTGTTTCCATGTTATTAAGTGGAGCGTTGGCAGGACTTGGTGGAGCAATGGAAGGTTTGGGTAATTTCCAAAATGTATTTGTTCAAGGTGCCGTCCCTACCCTAGGTTTTGATGGATTGGCTGTTGCATTACTCGGCTTGAGTAATCCTATTGGGATCATATTTGCTGCTTTATTATTTGGTGCTTTAAAAATTGGTGGTTCAAGTATGCCTTTAGCAGTAGGTGTACCAAGTGAAGTAGTTGATATAGTAATTGCCTTTATAATTTTCTTTGTAGGAGCAAATTATGTCATTCGCTTTTTCCTTGAAAGAAATAAAAAGAAAACTGCTGGACCTATAGAAAAACATGATTCTGATAAAGCGAGTGGAACACCAGAGTCTTTATCCGGAACGGAAAAAGCAGATAAGAAGGAGGATAAAGAATGAATGTAACTGCTGTTTTACAAAATGTTATCGCATCAGCTTTAATCTATTCTGCTCCTTTGATACTAACAGCCTTGGGAGGTACTTTCTCTGAGCGAAGTGGGATTGTCAATGTGGGGTTAGAAGGAATTATGGTGATGGGTGCTTTTTCTTCAGTCGTATTTAACCTTGCAATGGCGGATACTTTCGGATCTCTAACCCCTTGGATAGGAATGTTGGTCGGTGGAGCAATTGGATTTGTATTTTCTTTTTTCCATGCTGTAGCAACAGTGCACTGGCGTGCAGATCATATCATATCGGGAACGGTTATTAATTTAATGGCACCAGCTTTAGCCGTATTTTTGACAAATATTATTTATGGTGCTAGACAAACAGATTTTATAAAAGCACGGTTTGGTTTCTTCACATTCCCTGTACTTTCAGATATTCCTTTCATTGGGCCAATTTTATTTACAAATACATCCCTGCCTGCTTTCGTAGGTATCGGAATTGCTATTTTATGTTGGTTCCTATTATTCAAAACTAAATTCGGATTACGTTTACGTTCCGTTGGAGAACATCCGCAAGCAGCTGATACATTAGGAATTAATGTTTACTTAATGAAATATGCTGGTGTTTTACTTTCAGGTTTCTTGGGAGGTATGGGTGGAGCAATTCAAGCTCAAGCGATCGCAAGTAACTTCTCCGCTTCTACTATAGCTGGTCAAGGGTTTATTTCAATGGCAGCTATGATCTTTGGTAAATGGAATCCTTTAGGAGCTATGGGAGCAGCGATATTCTTTGGATTTGCACAAAGTTTAGCTGTAACAGGTAATTATATTCCAGTGATCCAAGATATTCCTTCAGTATGGTTGCAAGTTGCTCCTTATATCATTACAATCTTAGCTTTAGTATTTGTAATTGGTAAATCAAGAGGACCTGCAGCAAATGGTAAAACATATATTAAATCAAAATAACTATTTAAAAAAAAGCTGGGCTTTCCCAGCTTTTTTTGTGGAATAATTCTTTGTTTGTGGTTATCATGTAGTAATATAGATCAGTGTTTAAAATCTATAGGAATTCGTAAGTATGAAATTGAAAAAAAGATGCTTAGTTCCGAAGAAAAAGATGGTCAGGCTGTAGTACTATCTTAAAATTAAGTGAATTGAATAGCAGAGTGAGCTTCAGGGTGTCTTTTTAAGGATGGAGGTCCATTAGATGATCTTTTCACCAATATTGACTTCATGTAAAAAGATTTGACTGAAGCATACTCAAAATAAGTAAGAAGTAAAATCGGTTATAAAGATCAAGAGTACAAGAGAACCAATAGTATGCTTTTAATGTCAAGGTTTTTTACTGTTATGCTAAATCAATGTAGTTTCCGTGTATTTCTTTCAATTATAGAGTAAGCAGGAAGTCGTTTTTCAGAAGTTAAACATTTGTTTATCTAATTGAATGTTTGAGAATTCTATCTTTATAATGAAGTATTTACAGATAAGAACAAGCTAGTCTCCATTATCTAATTGGAAAATCAAATAGGATTTATGGTAATAAAAAGACGATCAGGCATTCCTGTATTCAATGAAATTAACCGGAAAAGAGTAGCAGTTTTTGTACTGATTTTTGTACTATTGAAAGAGGAGATCAAATGAAACATGTATTGATTATGGGAGCAAGTGGAGATATCGGGGCTTCTATTGCCAAATTATTAGCTGAGGATGGTTGGTCATTATATCTCCACGCTAACACCCAAATGAACAGGGTCGATCGACTCGTCAGAGAATTTAGTGAGGCGTATACAGATCAGGAGTTTTTTGGTTACCAGTTGGATATGACTGAAGAGGATAAAATCGGTTTTTTCGTAGAGGGGATATTCTCGTTGGATGGAGTAGTTTTTGCAAATGGATACACAGACTACAATCTCTTAGATCAACTTTCGTCTCAAGCTATGGATGATATGTGGAAAGTCCATGTGAAGACCCCGGTTAGATTAATACAGCTCTTACAGGAAAAACTTTCTAAGTCCTCACAAGGTAGAATTGTTTTTATCAGCTCAGTCTATGCGGAATATGGAAGTGCAATGGAAGTATTTTATAGTACAACTAAAGGGGCTCAAGTATCCTTTGTTAAAGCATATAGTAAGGAAGTTGCGAGTTTAGGAATAACAGTAAATGCGGTTCTGCCAGGAGCTATTGAAACCAAAATGAATCAACAATTAACAGTAAGTGAAAGAGAAGAACTAACGCAAAATATTCCGTTGGGTAGAATGGGAGATCCCTTAGATATAAGTTTTTGGGTTAAACAGCTTTTGCAAAAAGAATCAGGTTATTTAACGGGACAAGCCATCACTATTAGTGGAGGTTGGCCAATTTGAAAAGATTGTCCCTATACGGACCGTGTGATATATGTTATAATTTTTTTGATATGGTTACAAGAACTCATGAAATGAAACGGGTAGGTGAGTATACGTGAGTGAAGTAGGCGAAAAGCTTAAGGCAGCAAGAATAGAAAAAGGATATACGTTAGATGATTTACAGCAAATTACCAAAATTCAAAAACGGTATCTAGTTGCAATTGAAGAAGGAAACTTAGATGTTCTTCCTGGAAACTTTTATGTACGTGCATTTATAAAACAATATGCGGATACTGTCGGGTTAAATGGCGAAAATCTTTTATCTGAATATACGGACTATATTCCTGGACCTAAGGATCAACCGTACACTGAAAAATTGACAAGTACGCAAACAAGGTCACAATCTCGAGGGTCCTCATTTGGAGATTCCATAAAAGATAATCTCCCTACGATACTTGTAGTTTTTTTAGTTATGACTATTGTATTGGCTATCTATTTTGCTATCCGTACAAATAGTGATTCTGAAAACTCGTTTTTTGTAGAAGACGAAACAACTAATATTGTAGTTGATACATCTGAAGAAAATGAAGAAAACCCTGAAGAAAATAATGAAGAAAATTCAATGCAAGAAGATGTTGATGAAACTGAAACTGAAAAAGACAAAGATTCTTCTGAAGAAGAGACTGAGGATCCATCGTTACAATTAGAATCATCAAATGGTTCGTCGACTATTTATACTTTAACTTCTGTGAATGAAGACATTAGCCTTTCTCTAACAGCTGAAAATGGGGATAGTTGGGTGAGCATTAAAGTAGATGGTTCAGAAATCGAACAGGGACTAATCACAGACGGTCAATCACTACAGACGACAATTGGTTCAAATAACAAGTCTGTAAATTTGGTCATCGGAAATGCTTCAGCTACTGTCATCACTATTGGAGAACAAGTAGTAGAATATGCTCCGGAAGCGGAAGGAATAGTTAGACAAGATATTGAATTCCAAATCAATCCTTAAATTTGAAGAAATGTTTAGAAACTGGAGGATATTTTTGTGAACTTGCCCAATAAATTAACAGTATTTAGAATTTTAATTATCCCCCTATTTATAGGGATAGTTGTTTTCCCAGTAAATGGAGCCAATTATATGATTGCAGGATCTTCTATCTCTTTGCAATTGTTCTTAGCAGCTTTTCTTTTTTCAATCGCAAGCATAACAGATTGGTTGGATGGCAAAATTGCCCGAAAACAAGGAATTGTTACTAATTTTGGGAAGTTTGCTGATCCATTAGCTGATAAAATGTTAGTGATGACTGCTTTTATACTCTTAGTTGAATTAGAACTTGCTCCAGCCTGGGTAGTTGCTTTAATTGTGTGCCGTGAGTTGGCAGTAACAGGGTTAAGATTACTCTTGGTCGAACAAGGTGGTATGGTCTTAGCAGCAGCTTGGCCTGGAAAGATTAAAACGGCAACTCAAATGTTGGCGATCGTATTACTGTTTTTAAATAATTTCCCTTTTAACGCTATCGGAATTCCGATGGCGCAAATATTACTCTATATTTGTTTGTTTTTCACTCTTTATTCGGGGATAGACTATTTCTATAAAAACAGAAAAGTATTTGCTGATTCTTTTTAAATAGACTAACGGAAAACAGAAACTGTTTAAACAGTTTCTGTTTTTTTGAATGCACGTCTTTCGAATAAAATAGTAAGTGTATTATATGATAAAATAAACTACAAAGAAATACGTACTTATGTATATGGAGGAAAATAAATGATAGCAGAAATCATTACGGTTGGAACAGAGTTATTACTGGGACAAATTGTCAATACAAACGCTGCTTTTCTTTCAAAGGAGTTAGCTTCTCTTGGAATTGAAGTGTATCATCAAATAACTGTCGGTGATAATGATGAACGAATAAAAGATACGTTAGAAGTTGCTACCAGAAGAGCAGATATCGTAATTCTCACGGGCGGACTTGGTCCTACAAAAGATGATCGAACGAAAATGGTACTTTCGAATTTTCTAAATATTCCTCTTGTTTTAGATAGAGAGACGGAAGATAAAATTATATCATTTCATGAAGAATCGGGGCTCACTATGCCAGAAAACAATCAACTTCAAGCATTGGTAATAGAAGGTTCTTCTATCTTAAAGAATAAAACTGGAATGGCTGTAGGGATGTTCATTGAACTAAATGATATAACCTATGTAGTATTACCTGGACCACCAAGTGAATTAGAACCAATGTTTGGTGAAGAGGTCATGCCAAAATTAATTGAACGTACTTTAAATCAAGACATTTTTAAATCGAAAACTCTTCGTTTTTTTGGATTGACTGAAGCGAAATTAGCTGAAGAACTAGATGAGTTGATTGAGAAACAGACTAATCCTACAATAGCTATTTATGCTCATGAAGGTGACCTGTCAGTAAGAATAACTGCAAATGGATCTACGAATATACAATGTGATCAGTTTATTGATGGGATTGTAAAAGAAATAGTATATCTTGTAGGAGATTTCCATTTTGGATATGGTGATAAAAGCTTGTCAGAAGTCGTTAAAGATTTATTGATAGAAAACAAATTAACCATAACAGCAGCAGAAAGTTTAACAGGAGGAGCTTTTTTAAGTAGTATAACGCAAGGGTCAGGGGCAAGCTCGATTTGTGAAGGCGGCATGGTCACTTATAGCGAAAGAACAAAAAAAGAGATGCTCGGGATCGACAAAAAAACTATAGAGGATTTTGGGGTAGTCAGCTCAGAATGTGCAATAGAGATGGCGGAAAAAATAAAAGATAAATATGATGCTAAAATCGGTGTTTCACTAACCGGCGTAGCAGGTCCTGGGTTGTTAGAAAATAAAGATATCGGAACTGTTTGGGTTGGGATTGCGTTTGATGAAAAAACACCATTTGCGAAAGAATTTCACTTTCCCTATCAAAGAAGTAAAAATCGGAATCGATCAGTCCTTAACGCATTAGAATTGATTCGTCGGTTAATCTTGAATTTAGAGATAGTGGATATAATAGAAAAGACAGAAAAATAAAATCGAACAATTGTTCTGTTTTGGCTTGATTTCTTTGAAGAGAAAAGATAGAATAAGTTTATTGAGGTTGGAATTTCTAAATGAAAATTCCCAAGGAGGAATATAAAAAATGTCAGAAGACCGTAAAAAAGCGTTAGAAGCTGCATTAAAAAAAATCGAAAAGAGTTATGGAAAAGGATCCATCATGAAAATGGGAGAAAAAATAGACTTTGAGGTTTCTACAGTCCCGAGTGGATCTCTAGCTTTAGACGTAGCTCTAGGTGTGGGTGGATACCCTCGAGGTAGAATAATTGAAGTATATGGTCCAGAAAGTTCAGGTAAAACAACTGTAGCCTTACATGCTATTGCTTCTGTTCAAAAATACGGAGGAACTGCTGCCTTTATCGATGCAGAGCATGCATTAGACCCTAAATACGCCCGTGCGTTAGGGGTAGATGTTGATGAATTACTCTTGTCTCAACCAGATACTGGGGAACAAGCCTTAGAAATTGCTGATGCGCTTGTTTCAAGTGGTGCTATAGATATCGTAGTAATTGACTCAGTAGCAGCATTAGTGCCCAGAGCTGAAATTGAAGGAGAAATGGGAGATACACATATAGGGTTGCAAGCTCGGTTAATGTCCCAAGCCTTGAGAAAACTCTCTGGTTCAATAAGTAAAACCAAAACAATTGCTCTATTTATCAACCAAATCAGGGAAAAAGTAGGAGTAATGTTTGGTAATCCAGAAACTACACCAGGCGGACGTGCTCTTAAATTTTATTCTACAGTCCGACTTGAAGTCAGAAGAGCGGAAACTATTAAACATGGAACAGATGTAATGGGAAACCGCGCAAAAATAAAAGTAGTTAAAAATAAAGTTGCTCCTCCATTTAAAGTGGCAGAAGTTGACATGATGTACGGATATGGTATCTCACAAGTTGGCGAATTAGTTGATATGGGATCAGACATGGAAATCATCAAAAAAGCTGGAGCATGGTATTCTTATGGTGATGAACGGATAGGCCAAGGAAGAGAAAATGCTAAACGCTATATGGAAGAAAATCCTGAATTTAGAAATGAAATTGAAGCTAAAGTACGGTATGCTTACGGTTTTGGAGAAGCACCGGAAGAAACTCCTAAAAAACCAAAAGAAGAATCACTAGAAGAAATAGACGTCAAATAGACAATAAATATTGCACAATATAAGTGTACTTTAAAAGAAATCAATCAGGATTATACAAAAATGGAGAAGGTTTCCTTTAAGAAGGAAGGCAACTTCATTTTTGTTTTTTTTTATATAGATTAGGGAGTAATTGTACTGGAAAATATTTATTCAGGTTGACAGAAAAGGAAGATAACTATAAAATTATATTATGTGTTAAATTTATTTTTTAAAATCTTTCAAACAATTTAGCATTTAAAAAGAAATAAAAATAATGATACGGAGGTGATCAAATGGATATACTAACTTTAGCCTTCGCTATCGTTACTTTAATAGTAGGTTTTGGACTCGGTTTTGCGATCAGCAAAAAAAATTACAATCAACGCTTGTCTGATTCTAGAAATACAGCTTCTCGTATAATTGAAGATGCAAACAAAGAAGCTGAAACACTAAAAAAAGAAGCGTTGTTGGAGGCAAAAGAAGAGATTCATGCATATCGAGCAGAAATTGATGCTGAGCTAAAAGAACGTCGCTCAGAAGTGTCTAGACAAGAAAATCGTTTGGATCAAAGGCAAGATAGCTTGGACCGAAAAAGTGAAACACTGGATAAAAGAGAAAGTTCTTTGCAATCTCGAGATGAACGTCTGACAGAGAAGCAAAGAAAAATTGATGCTTTAGAAGCTGAAGCACTTGAATTAGTTGAGAAACAAGAGAAAAAACTAGAACAAGTTGCTGCATTAACTAAAGAAGAGGCAAAAGGAATTATTCTTAATCAAACAGAAGAGGCTCTATCTCATGATGTTGCCGTAATGGTTAAACAATCAGAAGAAAAAGCTAAAAATGAAGCAGATAAAAAAGCGAAAAGTTTGGTTACTCAAGCTATACAGAGATGTGCGGCTGATCAAGTTTCCGAAACAACTGTTTCCGTAGTGAATTTACCAAATGACGATATGAAGGGTAGAATCATAGGGAGAGAAGGGCGGAATATCCGGACAATCGAAACGCTGACAGGAATGGATTTAATTATTGATGATACTCCTGAAGCAGTAGTGTTGAGTGGATATGATCCGATTCGAAGAGAAATTGCTAAAATGACATTAGAAAAATTAATTCAAGATGGTAGAATTCATCCAGGTAGAATTGAAGAAATGGTTGAGAAATCTAGAAAAGAAATGGATGAACGAATTCGAGAAATAGGAGAAGAAGCTACTTTCACAGTGGGAATTCATTCTATTCACCCAGACTTGATTAAGATTCTAGGAAGACTACATTTCCGCACAAGTTACGGCCAAAATGTATTAAACCATTCTATTGAGGTTGCCAAGTTAGCTGGTATTCTTGCAGCGGAGTTGGGTGAAGATGTCAACTTAGCCAAGAGAGCTGGATTGTTACACGATATTGGAAAAGCGTTAGACAGTGAAGTGGAAGGATCTCATGTAGAAATCGGAGCAGAAATTGCAATGAGGTACAAGGAAAACAATACTGTGGTTAACGCAATTGCTTCTCACCATGGAGATGTCGAGGCAGAATCGACTATTGCAGTTTTAGTTGAAGCTGCTGACTCTATATCAGCTGCTAGACCAGGAGCAAGAAGTGAGTCACTTGAACACTATCTACATCGTTTAGAAAAATTAGAAAGTATTTCTAATAGTTTTGAAGGTGTAAAACAAAGTTATGCTATTCAAGCTGGACGGGAAATACGAATCATTGTTAAACCCGAAAAACTTGATGATGTGATGACATCAAAACTTGCAAGAGACGTTCGTAAGAAAATAGAAAGTGAAATGGATTATCCAGGACATATTAAAGTAACGGTCATACGCGAAACTAGAGCCATTGAATATGCGAAATAAAATTTAATCAATGAGGCGGGGAATGCTCCTCGCCTCATTTTGATTTATCATCCAAAACTGCTAAAATAGAAACAGTTGAATGGAAAGAGGAAAAATAAATGAAATTATTATTTATCGGTGATGTTGTAGGCTCTATTGGAAGAGAAATGGTTGAACAATATCTACCCAAATTAAAGAACAAATATAAACCACAATTAACAATATTAAATGGTGAAAATTCTGCGAATGGTCGGGGGATCACTGAAAAAAATTACAAAGAATTTTTGCAAGCAGGCGTTGATGTAGTAACAATGGGGAATCATACTTGGGATAATCAAGATATTTTTGAATTTATTGACGATGCAAAAAAATTGATCAGACCAGCAAACTACCCTGAAGATTCAACTCCTGGAAAAGGAATTGTATATGTAAAAATCAATCATCTTGAAATTGCTGTAATAAATCTTCATGGACGAACATTTACTATGGATTTGGATGATCCTTTTAGAAAAGCTGACGAGTTGATAAAGCAAGCACAAGAAAGAACGCCTATCATTTTCATCGATTTTCATGCGGAAACGACAAGTGAAAAGCTGGCTTTTGGATGGTATGTTGACGGAAGAGTTTCTGCTGTAATCGGAACACATACACATGTACAAACGAATGATGCTAGAATATTACCTGAGGGAACAGCCTATTTAACAGACGCTGGAATGACAGGTTTTTATGATGGTATAATCGGTGTAAAGAAAGAGCCAGTTATTTATAAGTTTATGACACAAATGCCAGTCCGTTTTGAAGTTCCTGACGAAGGTAGAAAACAAATAAATGGATGCTATATAGAATTAGATGACAAAACTGGAAAAGCTAAATCAATCGAAACGATACGTATTGATTCGGACACACCATTTTTTAATTAATAAATCATTTAAGTGGGTGAAAAGATGCCTCAAAAAACAAAAATGACACCAATGATGGAACAATATCATTCAATTAAATCAAACTATACGGATGCTTTTTTATTTTATCGTCTAGGTGATTTTTATGAAATGTTCCACGAAGATGCTATAAAAGCTTCTAAGATATTGGAATTAACTTTAACAAGTCGGAATAAAAATGCAGATGAACCTATTCCTATGTGTGGAGTGCCATACCATTCAGCACAACAACATATTGATACGTTAATAGAAAAAGGCTATAAAGTTGCAATTTGTGAACAAGTTGAAGATCCTAAAGAAGCTAAAGGAATGGTAAAAAGAGAAGTTGTTCAATTAATTACTCCGGGTACAGTAATTGAGTCAAAGAACATGAAAGCAAAAGAGAACAATTATTTATCTGCAATCTATATAGATGAATCTTACCATTTAGCTTATGCAGATTTATCTACAGGTGAATGCAAGGTTACGAGTTTAAATTCAAAAGAAGATTTATTAAATGAACTATTCAGTATCCATTCAAAAGAGATTGTTTTTCCTGAGGGAGAATATCTCGAATTACAAAATGAGATTGAAAAGAATCTAGGTTTATATATATCAACGTATACTTCAAAAAAAAGCGAGGCTGAATTAGATAAACATATTCCAGTAGATTTCCCGATAGCACAACAGACTGCTCTATCACACTTAGTCGGTTATTTATATGAAACACAAATGCGCAGTTTGGATCATTTGCAAGAAGCAGAAAATTATGAAGCGGCACATTTTATGCAAATGGGAAAAGCAGCAAAAAGAAATTTAGAGCTGACCGAATCGTTAAGAGATGGATCTAGAAAAGGGACATTGTTGTGGTTACTAGATGAAACAAAAACAGCCATGGGTGGTAGACTCTTAAAAAAATGGATAAATCAGCCATTGATCCAAAAGAAAGAAATTGAGGAAAGACTAGATACTGTCGCCTCTCTGTTGAATCACTTTTTTGAAAGAATAGAATTGGTTGATCATTTGGAAAATGTTTATGATTTAGAGAGATTGGCTGGGAGAATAGCTTTTGGTAATGTAAATGGTAGAGAACTCAAACAATTAAATTATTCCTTGAATGAAATCCCTATCATTAAAGAAACAATTTCGTTGATGAATGATGAAATTTGGGAAAAAAAGTTAGGAAAACTTGTTTCTGTAAGACATATTTCTACTTTGATTGAAGGAGCAATTATGGATGAACCTCCCCAATCGATAACTGATGGGGAATTAATCAAAGATGGATTTAATTCTAAACTGGATGAATACAGAGATGCCATGCGGAATGGAAAAAAATGGATTGCGGAGTTAGAAAAAAAAGAAAGAGATAAGACGGGGATAAGAAACCTGAAGATTGGTTTTAACAAAGTTTTTGGCTATTATATAGAAATAACGAAATCTCATTTGCAGAAGTTACCTGAGGGAACATACGACAGGAAACAAACATTGACGAATGCAGAACGATTTATTACCCCAGAGCTTAAAGAAAAAGAAAGTCTAATATTAGAAGCTGAGGAAAAATCGAAAGCTTTAGAATATAGTCTTTTTTTAGAAATTAGAGAAGAAGTAAAAAAAGAGTTAGAAGCAATTCAATCTTTAGCAAAAGTTATTGCAGAAATTGATGTTCTACAATCCTTTGCATCAATAGCAGAACAGTACCACTACACTCGACCTGAATTTCATAGTACGAATGAAGAAATTGAAATTAAAGATGGACGTCATCCTGTAGTCGAAAAAGTTTTAGGTGAGCAATCATATGTCCCTAATGATGTTTTATTTAATCAAGATGTCGATATTCTTCTGATCACAGGGCCTAACATGTCCGGGAAAAGCACGTATATGAGACAGTTAGCCTTAACTGTTGTGATGGCTCAAATGGGAAGCTTTGTACCTGCAAAAAAAGCGTCTTTACCTTTGTTTGATAAGATTTTTACGCGTATAGGAGCCATGGATGATCTAATTGGTGGTCAAAGTACTTTCATGGTGGAAATGATGGAAGCTAACTTGGCATTAACTCAAGCAACTAGAAAAAGCCTGTTACTTTTCGACGAAATTGGAAGAGGAACAGCCACATTTGATGGGATGGCCTTAGCTGAGGCGATAATTGAATATGTTCATGAAAATATCGGTGCAAAAACTTTGTTTTCTACTCATTATCATGAATTAACTGAATTAGAAACGAGATTAAATCGATTAAAAAACATTCATGTAGGAGCTATTGAAGAGGATGGAAACTTAGTTTTCCTTCATAAAATGATGGAGGGTTCAGCTGATAAAAGTTACGGTATCCAAGTGGCTAAATTAGCAGGTTTACCGATTTCTTTGTTATCTAGAGCAGAACAAGTCTTAAGTGTTTTAGAAAATAAAAATAAAATAAAAGAAATGGACACCGAGTATGAAGAAATTTCTCGTTCCGAAAAAGAGACTCTTAAAGAAAATCAGCTCTCGTTGTTCTCTGCACAGAATCCGAATGAAGAAACAGTATTAAATGAGATCAAGGATATTTCTTTAATTAATTTAACACCTCTGGAAGCTCTAAATACAATCAATCGTTTGCAAGGGAAATTAAACGAGGATGGAGGAAGAGTATGAGAATTTCAATTCTGTCTCCTACTTTAGCGAATCAAATTGCTGCAGGAGAAGTCATCGAAAGGCCTGCCTCAGTTGTTAAGGAACTAGTTGAGAATGCTATTGATGCAAAAAGCACACATATTACAGTCATAGTGGAAGAAGCTGGATTGAATAAAATTGAAGTACGAGATAATGGAGAAGGGATCCCCTCAGCCGAAGTTGCAAGAGCTTTTGAACGTCATGCAACAAGTAAGATACACTCAGATGAAGATTTATTTCGTATTCGTTCACTTGGCTTTCGAGGGGAAGCACTACCAAGTATTGCTTCGGTTTCACATATGACGATCGAGACAGCTGTAGAAGGTTCGAATGGCAAAAAAATGGTTTTAATTGGTGGGGAAGTTGTTGAGGATATATCCAGTTCGAGCAGAAAAGGAACTAGAGTGGTAGTTGAAAATATTTTTTTCAATACTCCTGCACGACTAAAATATCTTAAAACACTGCAAACAGAACTAGCGCATATTACAGATATAGTGAACAGGTTAGCATTAGCTCATCCCACTATTTCTTTTCATCTGATACATGATGGAAATCACCTGATCAAAACTCCAGGAAATGGAGAAACCCGGCAAGCAATAGCAGGAATATATGGAGTAGACGCTGGGAAAAAAATGAGAACTATTCAAAATACCAATTTAAATTTTTCTGTTGCAGGGTTCGTTTCTTTACCTGAACTGACAAGAGCGTCTAAAAGGTATATCACTTTAATTGTAAATGGAAGATATATAAATAATTTTTTATTAAGGAATGCTGTGGTAAAAGGCTACGGTTCTAAATTGATGGTTGGAAGATATCCAGTAGCGGTAGTGAAAATTGATATGGATCCACTGTTGTTAGATGTAAATGTCCATCCTACTAAACAGGAAATTCGTATCAGTGATGAAAAAGAGCTTGCTCGACTAGTGGAAGAAGCAGTAAGTAAAGCCATAAGTCCCACTCGACGCATCCCAAATGCATTAGAAAACATTACAAGTGGACAGTCTCAGCACAACAAAAACACCTACCATCAAGAAAATATTAGGTTTATTGAGAATAATGAGTTGACTGATCAAAATAAACTCAACTATTTCAAGGAAAATAGAAAAGATGAGCTGGATACTACAGTGGATGAATCGAAGGCATCCATACTTGTAAACAAAAATAATGAAGAGGATCATCAAAAACAAGATACTTCATTAAGTGAACAAGGTGAACTTACAAAAAGAAGCGAAAAAATTCATGATAATGAAAATACACTTGCTATTGTCGATAGACTTATGGAAAATAAAGCGAAAAAGACTGATGGGGAAAAACCATTTCCTCGTTTAGATTATATCGGTCAAATGCATGGAACATATCTGATTGCACAAAATGAAGAAGGGTTATTTTTCATTGATCAGCATGCAGCACAGGAAAGAATCAAGTACGAGTATTATCGTTCAACGATTGCAGAGGAAGGCACAGTTTTACAAGAGCTGTTGACGCCGATCGTATTAGATTATCCAGTAAATGATGCTCTTGTGATCAAAGAGTACAAAGTAACTTTGGAAGAAGCTGGTATTTTCTTAGAAGATTTTGGACAAAATAGTTTTCTGATGCGAGCACATCCTTCGTGGTTTAAACATGGTCAAGAAGAAGATACAGTTAAGGAAATGATCGATTTTCTTTTAGAAAAGCAGGAACTTAGTTTAGCAAAATTCAAAGAAGCTACTGCCATCATGATGAGCTGCAAACGCTCAATTAAGGCGAATCACTATTTGAGTGATTTGGAGGCTAGAGCTTTGCTAGAAGAACTGAAGCAAACAAAAAATCCATATAATTGTCCTCATGGTCGTCCAGTTATCGTTCATTTTTCAACTATTGATATGGAGAAAATGTTTAAACGTATACAAGATCCTCACTAAAGTTTACTTTAGTGAGTTTTTTCTATACGGATAAGGATAAGCCTCTTATTTGCTTTTACTTGAAAATTTGACATACAATTAAATAAATATGAATGAGGAGAGAGCATATGGATATTGTGTCTACAATTATGAATCAGTTAATGAATCAGGATAGTTTAGATCCCATAGCAAAAAAAACTCAGGTGAATACAACAGAAGTTCAAAAAGTTGCTCAAATGGGACTCCCAATGATTATGGAAGGATTAAATCAACGAACGAATCAAGATGAAAAAGTATCAGCAGAATTGGCATCTTCTGTGTCAAAACATTCCGATGATGATACAGATCATTTATCGAATTTCTTCCAACAAGCTGAGGAAAGGGAAGGAAATCAATTATTAGACATGGCTTTTGGATCAAATGAACAAGAGGTTGAAAGCCGTCTTTCTCAAAAGACGGGAGTGGAGTCGCCTAAAGTGAAATCAATTTTAGCTATGCTAGCGCCATTGGCACTTAGTATGTTAGCGAAGAGAAGTGGTTCAAGCAATCAGATGACGGGATCAGGTGTCTCTGATTTACTTGGTGATTTAAGTGGTAGTGTTAGAAAACAATCCCCCTCCTCAGATATTGGAGATATATTGTCCTCCGTACTAGGTGGATCTACAAAGAAGCCTAGTTCGCAATCAAATAATGCTTTAGATAATGCCAAAGATGCTTTAGGAAGCATCTTTGATAAAGAATAAGGAGCCATGAATTATGAAATCAAATTATTCAGAAAAAGAATTAAAAAACAGACTGACAAAACAGCAATTTGAAGTAACACAAAATAATGCTACTGAAAGACCGTTTACTGGAGAATATGACGATTTTTATGAAGAAGGCATATATGTAGATGTGGTCAGTGGAGAACCCTTGTTTTCGTCCAAAGATAAGTATGATGCAGGGTGTGGATGGCCTTCGTTTACTAAGCCAATTGAAAAACAAGGCATTGAAGAAAAAGTTGATAAGAAATTTGGAATGAGACGCATAGAAGTACGAAGCCTAGAGAGCAATTCTCATTTGGGACATGTTTTTCCTGATGGCCCTAAAGAAGCTGGAGGATTGAGGTATTGTATCAATTCAGCTGCCTTACGATTCATACCCGTCGAAGATTTGGAAAAAGAAGGATACAGTGAATACAAAAAGTTGTTTTGATTAGAGTTTTTCATTTAAAAGTAAGGACAGTATAATCCATTCTGTTCTTCTTTTTTTTTTGCAGTGCAAATAGTAAGTAAAATAGAGTAATGATGAATCTTACCATGAAATATGGTAAAATGTGAGAGGAATATACAGTGACTTTTGCTTAATGAAATGGAGATAGCTATGTTTGAATATTTGAAAGGAACAATCGAAACTATTACACCAACCGCCATTGTAATTGATGTACAAGGTGTTGGCTACTTAGTTCATGCAGCAAATCCGTATCGATTTAAAATAGGGAATGAAATTGTGGTTTATGTTTATCAAGATGTTCACCAAGATTCCATATTGCTTTTTGGTTTCCGGACATATGAGGAAAAACAGCTCTTTAAAAAACTGATCAATGTATCCGGAATCGGACCCAAAAGTGGTCTAGCTATATTAGCTAATGAAGATCATTATGGATTGATTCAGGCCATCGAAGAAGAAAATGTAAAGTTTCTAATGAAATTTCCTGGCGTTGGTAAAAAAACAGCTGCGCAAATGGTTTTAGATTTGAAAGGAAAACTGGGCGAACTGGCTTTATCAGTTGGAATGGAAGACACTACTTATTTCCAAAGTTTAGAGCGAGGAAATCAAGAATTAGAAGAAGCTTTGGAAGCCTTGAGTGCTCTAGGATATAATTTGAAAGAAATTAAAAGAGTAAGAAAAATTCTCGAGCAAAAATCGTATGAATCCACAGACGAATACATTCGCAATGCTTTGACACTATTAATGAAAAAATAAGGTAGAGAGGAGGGATAGAAATGGATGAACGCGTGGTATCGACAGAAGTCCAGCTAGATGAAGACTCAATTGAACAATCTCTTCGTCCACAAAGGTTAAAAGAATATATAGGTCAAGAAAAAGTAAAACAAGAGCTCTCGATCTATATTGAAGCAGCAAAAAAAAGAGAAGAAGCATTGGATCATGTATTACTTTATGGACCGCCCGGACTTGGGAAGACAACGCTTGCTATGGTCATTGCGAATGAAATGAATGTGGAAATTCGGACAACGAGTGGCCCTGCTATTGAGAAATCAGGGGATTTGGTTGCTTTGCTAAATGAATTAAATCCTGGTGATATTCTTTTTATAGACGAAATTCATCGTCTTCCTCGTATGGTAGAAGAAATCTTGTACTCTGCGATGGAAGATTTTTATATAGATATCATAGTGGGGCAAGGACCGTCGGCTCATCCAGTTCATTTCCCTCTGCCTCCCTTTACCTTAATAGGTGCAACAACGCGAGCAGGGCTACTATCTGCGCCTCTCAGAGATCGATTTGGTATTCTAGCACACATGGAGTATTATACAGTTAAAGAACTGGATAAAATTGTATTGCGATCTGCGGAAGTGCTCGATACGATTATAAATGCAGAAGGTTCACTAGAGGTCGCTAGACGATCAAGAGGAACTCCAAGAATAGCTAACCGGCTACTGAAGAGGGTGCGGGATTTTGCTCAAGTTAAAGGTGATGGAACAGTCACGAAAAATGCAGCGTCACTAGCTTTAGAATTGTTAAGGGTAGATAAGGAAGGATTGGACTCAGTCGATCAGAAACTACTCATGACAATGATCCAAATGTATAGTGGGGGCCCAGTAGGGTTATCTACTTTAGCAGCTAATATTAGTGAAGATACAGAAACAATAGAAGATATGATTGAACCTTATTTACTTCAAGTTGGATTTATTCAACGAACACCCCGTGGAAGAATGGTCACTGCTCGAGGTTATGAGCATATGAACATACCCTTTCCTACTAATCCGTAGAAAATAAAAGGAGAAAAAGTATTTTATGTTATCAACTGAAGATTTTGACTATAAATTACCAGAAGAATTAATTGCACAAACCCCATTAAGTAATCGTTCAGGTTCTAAATTAATGATTCTAGATTCAAAAGAGAAAGAAATCGTGGACACACAGTTCACAGATATTATTAAAGAATTATCAACAGGTGACGCTTTAGTAATGAATAATACGCGTGTTCTCCCAGCACGTTTGTATGGTCAGAAAGTTGAAACCGATGGTCATTTAGAATTGCTCTTATTGAAGAACGTTGCGGGAGACAAATGGGAAACCCTTGTTAAACCGGCAAAAAGAGCAAAAAAAGGTACAAAGGTAACCTTCGGAGATGGAAGGCTCAAAGGGGAAATAGTAGAAGAACTTGAACATGGTGGGAGAATAATTGAATTTTCCTATGAAGGAATCTTCCTTGAGGTATTAGAGTCACTTGGAGAAATGCCGTTACCTCCTTATATTAAAGAGCGATTAAAGGATCAGGAGCGATACCAAACAGTTTATGCAAAAGAGAACGGTTCAGCGGCTGCCCCTACTGCAGGTTTACATTTCACTAATGAGTTACTAGAAGAAATAAAAGGAAAAGGCGTAAAGCTGGTCTTTTTAACTCTTCATGTTGGTTTAGGGACCTTCAGACCAGTTAGTGTCGAGAATGTTGAAGATCACAAAATGCATTCAGAATTCTATCAACTAAGCCAAGAAGCCGCAGAAATATTAAATGAAACAAGAAAAAATGGGAATAAAATTGTCGCTGTTGGAACAACATCTATTCGCACTTTGGAAACAATTGGAACAAAATATCAAGGAGAACTTAGAGCTGACAGTGGATGGACGGATATATTCATTGCACCAGGATATACATTTAGTGTAGTAGATGCTTTTATTACAAATTTCCATCTACCCAAATCGACATTAATCATGTTGGTAAGTGCATTTGCTGGGAGAGAATTTGTATTAGAAGCCTATCAACATGCAGTGAATGGAAAATATCGGTTTTTCAGTTTTGGGGACGCCATGTTTGTAAAATAAAAAAATTGTGAATACAAGAGAGTTGATCCAAATAGTGTTGCCCATTCTAAAACAAGTTGTTGTTTTACAAAACTTCGATGTCTGAGGGAAATCACTTTTATACTTTTAATGCAAGGAAAGAAAGAAGGAATACCGGAAATGGATTAAAAAACCTACTTTAAAGGCATTGGTTAAGAAGTAACATGTGTAAAAAGCTATTAATCCAGTTTGACTAATGGTATAATTATAAAATTGTTAATAAATTATGTAATGGAAGTGAAAAAATGTCTGAAAAACCAATTCAATACCGCCTTATTAAAAAAGATAAAAGAACAGGGGCACGCTTGGGCGAAATTGTCACACCCCACGGGACCTTTGAAACACCTATGTTTATGCCAGTTGGGACACTGGCAACGGTAAAAACACTGGCTCCTGAAGAATTAGAAGAAATGGGAGCAGGTATTATACTTAGCAATACCTATCATTTATGGTTGCGCCCCGGAGCTGATATTGTAGAAGAGGCTGGTGGGCTACACAAATTTATGAACTGGAACAAAGGAATCCTGACTGATTCTGGTGGCTTCCAAGTCTTCTCGCTTAGCGATAACCGAAAAATCACTGAAGAAGGGGTCCATTTTCGGAGTCATCTTGACGGGTCGAAACTGTTTTTTTCACCTGAAAAAGCTATAGAGGTGCAAAATAAATTAGGTCCGGATATCATGATGAGTTTCGATGAATGTCCTCCCTTTGATGAAAGCCGCGACTATGTAAAAAAATCTATGGAACGAACAACAAGATGGGCTGAAAGAGGATTGAAAGCACATAAAAAACCAGAGCAACAAGGATTGTTTGGAATTGTTCAAGGAGCTGGATATAAAGATCTTCGTATGCAACATGCTAAAGATTTAGTTTCAATGGATTTTGCTGGATATTCCATTGGTGGTCTTTCTGTTGGAGAACCGAAGGAAGAGATGTATAAGGTGCTTGACTATACACTCCCTCTCTTACCTGAAAACAAGCCACGATATCTCATGGGAGTCGGGACGCCTGATTCTCTTATTGATGGCGTACTCAAGGGTGTGGACATGTTTGATTGCGTTCTTCCTACTCGAATTGCTAGAAACGGGACAACGATGACGAGTAAAGGTCGCGTTGTTATAAAAAACGCACAATTTGAGAGAGATTTTAGACCTTTAGATGAAAATTGTGACTGTTATACATGTAGAAATTATTCAAGAGCTTATATTCGTCATTTGATTAAATCAAATGAAACTTTTGGAATGCGGCTAACGAGTTACCACAATGTCTATTTCCTCCTACAGTTGATGAAAAAAGTGAGAGAAGCAATAAGAAATGACGAATTGTTAGAATTTAGAGAAAGTTTCTTTGAAGAATATGGATACAATGAACTGAATGCGAAAAATTTTTAAAGATTTATTGTTGGATGTTTAATCGATTTATGAGGCAAAGAAGTAGAATAACACTATAATTAAGTGTAGTAATTTCAAAAAAAGTTTGTTATGGTAAGAAAGTATCGTAAGAAAATGGAGGAATGAATAATGGAGTTTATTTTTAGTTTTTTACCTTTCGTAGTAATTATCGGAATTATGTATTTTATGATGATTCGTCCGCAACAAAAACAAGCAAAAGAAACTCAGAAAATGCTTGATTCTCTGGAAAAAGGAGATAGTGTTGTTACTATCGGTGGCTTAAACGGTATCATAGATGAAGTAAATACAGAGGCACACACAGTTATTCTTGATTGTGAAGGCATCTATTTAACTTTTGAAAGACGTGCCATTTCCAAGGTAGTGGAAAAAGGATCATCAACTGTTACATCAACTGAAGAGTTAGGTAACAACCGCCCAACTGATTCTGCTGAATAATAGTATAAAAAAGATTCTACAAACTATTCTTTTAAATAAAAAGGGTTGAGGCACGTGTCTCAACTCTTTTTATTTAATTTTTGAAGGAGGATGTCTTATGTCTCAACCGCCTCTTTATTCTTTTTCAATGTACGAATATTGGATTAAATACAAAGTTGCTGATTTTATGAAATCTGGATATACTGAAATAGAGCCCGTAGATTTATGGGATTTTTTTATTCAATTTAAATGGAAGAGACAAATTCCTGCGAAGTATTATAGCCAAGTAGCAGATATAATGAGCCTAGAGCCAAACGATTATTTTAATTATGAATCAGTAAAAGCTCAAACAACACACGTATCTCTTCAAGAAATCAATCTAGAAGGATTACTGTAATCAAACGAAAAGAACTCAACAATGGAATAAGGAAGTCTGGATATCGAATCCAGACTTTTTTCATTATCTGCATAGCTCTTTAGGAATGTGTGTTTTATAATAGAGTGAGGAGGGACGGTCTATGAAATATGGCGTATTGACTTTTGATGATCCTAAGATAGAAACCAACCGAAAAATCATTCACATTGACATGGATGCTTTTTTTGCCTCTGTAGAAATAAGAGAAAATCCTTCACTCGAGGGAAAACCAGTTATTATTGCAAAACATCCAAAGGAAAGTGGAGGTAGGGGTGTTGTCGCGACCGCAAGTTATGAGGCTAGAAAATACGGTATTCACTCAGCTATGAGTGCACAAAAGGCTTATGAACTTTGTCCTAAAGGGATATTTATATCCGGACATTATGATTTGTATCGAGATGTTTCAAAGGAAATCAGAGAAATTTTTAAAAGTTATACAGATGTTTTTGAGCCTTTATCTCTGGATGAAGCCTATTTAGATGTTACAAATAATAAAAAAGGAATTAAAAGTGCAACGGTTCTTGCACATCAAATCCAAAGAGAAATTTGGGAAAAAACGCGGTTAACAAGTTCCGCCGGTGTTTCTTATAACAAATTCATTGCCAAATTAGCCTCTGACTATAAAAAACCGTCAGGAATAACTACCATCACTCCGGAAGACGCCCATGAATTTTTGATGACTTTGCCTATAGAAAAATATTATGGTGTGGGTAAAAAAACAGTGGAGCGTATGCATGAATTATCGATTTATAATGGAAAAGATTTATACGAAATGAGCGAAATGAAATTGATCAAAGGTTTTGGGAAAATGGGCTATTCATTATATCTTAAAGTAAGAGGAATTGATCATTCCGTTGTTTCTCCAGATAGAAATCGGAAATCAGTTGGAAAAGAAACAACCTTTTCAAAAGATTTGAAAACAGAATCTGAAATAAGATCAGCATTAAGCGAATTAGCGAAACAAGTTATAGAAAGTTTAATGAAAGTAAAAAAACATGGAAAAACAGCTGTTCTAAAAATCCGGTATAGCGACTTTGAAACCATTACAAGAAGGAAAACGATGAATTATTATATTAAAGATGAAGAACAACTAAGTTATATTGCTCAAGATCTTTGGGAAGAAAATAATACTCTACAAAGAGGGATAAGATTATTAGGAATAACAGTAACTAATTTAGATCCAATTTTGTATGAAAATATAGAACTACCTCTTTGGAAACGAAAAGAAACAAACTACGAAAATTTTTAATTTATCTAATTTAGCGAGTTAAGAATGGAGATACATTTATGGCTACTAAACATGAAAAAATAATTAAGCATATTGAATCACTACCTATAGGAGAAAAAATATCCGTAAGATTGATCGCAAAAGCTATGGATGTAAGTGAAGGAACAGCTTATCGTGCAATCAAAGATGCAGAAAACCATGGATTAGTATCTACTATTCAAAGGGTGGGAACTATACGGATAGAAAAAAAGCGGAAAGAGGCCATTAAAAATTTAACTTTTTCAGAAGTATTAAGTGTGATTGAAGGAGAGGTTTTAGGAGGAGAGAAGGGACTCCAAAAAACACTGACTAAATTTATTATTGGAGCAATGAAAGAAGAAGCTATGGTCCGATATATCTCCAAAGAATCGCTAATGATAGTGGGGAATCGAGAAGAAGCACAGCGATTAGCTTTAGAAAACGGAGCAGCAGTGCTGATAACTGGTGGATTTGGAACAGAAAAAGAAATTATTGATTTAGCAAATGGAAAAGAATTACCTTTGATGACCACTTCATACGATACGTTCACTGTGGCAGCCATGATTAACCGTGCAATGACTGATCAACTAATTAAAAAAGAAATTATGTTGACCGAAGATATTTATACTAAACTAAATCAGACAGAGTATTTATCCGTTGATGATACCGTTGATGATTACCGTAAATTGAATGAAGCGAGTGGACATACTCGCTTTCCAATAGTAGGAAAAAGTAATCGATTGGTTGGTATAGTTACAGCTAAAGATGTCATTGGTAAACAAGATAAAATGAAAATCGATCGCGTCATGACAAGAAATCCCTATTATGTAAAAACTCACATGAGCGTAGCAAGTGTTGCTCATACAATGATTTGGGACGGTTTAGAAGTAATGCCAGTGGTGAAAGATGATTTGACCCTTAAGGGAATTATTTCTAGACAAGATGTGATGAAAGCAATGCAATCTGCTCAAAGACAACCTCAAATGGGAGACACTATTGCAGACCAAATTAACCGACTAATAAAAGTTCCAGAAGAGACTATGGAATCAAGCGAAACGATGGAATTAAAATTTTCTGTGACCCCTCAAATGACAAACAATGTAGGTACGATTTCATTTGGAGTATTAAGTGAGGTCGTTTCTGAATCGGCTTATAAAGCTTTGGCAAGCGTTCATAAGCGAAATTTGGTAGTCGAACAAATGAGTCTTCATTACTTCAAATTGATTCAATTTGGTGCGGAGATCACGATCATTCCAAAGATATTTGATATAGGAAGAAAATCAGCGAGGATGGATATTGAATTATACAGCGAGAATGGATTAGCAGCTAAGGCTATTGTCGTTTGCCAATTGATTCAAAAAAATTAGGAGGAAGTTAATTGAATAGAAACTCAAATATAAAAAAAGATATTCTTGAAAAAATAAGAGAGTATAAACGAATAATCATTCACCGCCATGTGAGACCGGATCCAGATGCAATCGGTTCCCAAGCAGGGTTAAAGGAAGTTATTCAACACAATTACCCTGATAAAGAAGTATATATTGTAGGAGATGACCCAGGTGATTTGAGTTTTCTTTCTTCAATGGATTCAATCGAATCCGATACTTATTCAAATGCACTTGTAATCGTAGTTGATACTGCAAACACGGATAGGATTTCAGATAGAAATTACTCCGAGGGAAAAGATATCATTAAAATTGATCATCATCCGAACGAAGAACCCTATGGATCGATTCAATGGGTGGATGCTTCGAGCAGTAGCACATGTGAACTCATCGCTGATTTAGTGAAATCAACTCCTGAACTTACCCTGAATTCGGAGGCTGCTCGATTATTGTATGCAGGTATAGTGGGAGACACCAATCGCTTTCTTTATCCGGCGACCTCAACTAAAACAATGGAATTGGCGGGATTTTTAATGGAACAAGAATTCTCCCATACAGAAGTTAATGATGCGATGAATCAAGTTGAGCTTAAAATTGCGCGATTAAAAGGATACGTTTTACAAAATCTTCAGGTGAATTCAGTGGGTGTCGGACACATTGTGCTCACAAAGAAAATATTAAAAGATTTTGACTTGGTAGATAGTGACACCTCCGCAGTAGTTTCTTTGCCAGGGGGTATTCAGGGCATAGAAGCCTGGGTCATATTTGTTCAACAACAAAATAAAGCTTATCGTTGTCGGATACGATCTAAAAGGACAGTCATCAATGAAATCGCTAAGAAACATGAGGGTGGAGGTCATCCTCTAGCAAGCGGTGCAAATGCAAAAGATGAAAAAGAAATCAGCGAGATTCTTAATGAATTGACAGATGCAGTTCAACAGAAAAAATAAGAAAGTAAAAAGAATTCACAGGTTCATCCTAAAGATGGATGTTTCCTGTGAGTTTTTTTGGTAAACTAACTAGGATAAATTGACATAGTAAGGATTGAATGATTATGAATCTGGAAAAATACAAAAAAATATTTAAAGAAATTAGTCTTGGATTTTGGAAATGGCTAAAACCTCTTTTGATTTCTTCAAGGAAATTTATTAAAAAGCATTGGAAAAAGTTTCATTTGACCAAAATATCCTTACTTTTGATTATGACGTCTTTATTGGTTACTTTTAGCTTATTATTTTATCAAGCTAAAAATCAAAATATAAAATCCTTACAGGCATCCTTGCAACAAACTACTACAATTTATGATCATACCGGCGAAGAAGCAGGGACGTTGTATGCTCAAAAAGGCACATTCGTTAAACTGGAACAAATAGATTTGGAAATACAAGATGCAGTTTTATCTACTGAAGATAAACGATTTTATACCCATTACGGTTTTGATCCAATTGGAATAGCTCGAGCAGCTTTTGGATTTGTAATCAATAAAGGAAGTATTGTTGGTGGGGGGAGCACGATAACGCAGCAATTAGCAAAAAATGCGTATCTTAACTTAGACCAAACCTTACTGCGTAAACTAAAAGAATTATTAATTGCAGTTGAAATAGAAAAAACATATGAGAAAGAAGAAATATTCGAAATGTATTTAAACAATGCTTATTTTGGTCAAGGTGTTTGGGGAGTAGAAGATGCTTCAATGAAATACTTTGGAAAAAATGCTGAAGACATAGAACTGGCTGAAGCAGCAACGCTAGCCGGAATGCTAAAAGCACCTTCGCATTATAATCCGATCGATAATAGGGAACGTTCGAAAGAACGAAGAGCGATTGTTTTGTCTCTCATGGAGACAAACAATAAAATTAGCGAAGAAGATAAAAAGAGCGCCCAAGATACAGAATTGATTTTATCCGACCAATTTAATTCTCAAAATGGCTATCGCTATCCATATTATTTTGATGCAGTAATTAATGAAGCCATTAAGGAATACGGTTTTCTTGAAGAAGATTTGCTTAATAGTGGGTACAAGGTCTATACGAGTTTAAATCCTAACCATCAGCAAGCAATGGATGAAGTTTTCCAAGAAGATAGTTTGTTCGAACAGGCACCAGATGGAACTTTAGCCCAAAGTGCTTCTGTTTCAATAGACCCCAAAACAGGCGGTGTCACAGCTCTTGTCGGTGGAAGAGGAGAATATACTTTTAGAGGATATAATCGAGCTACACAGATGGAAAGACAGCCTGGATCAGTAATGAAACCAATCGGAGTGTTTGCACCTGCCTTAGAAGCAGGATTTGACGTAGATGATTTACTAGTTGATGAAAAATTGACCTATGGAGAAGATGATTTTACACCAGAAAATTTATCCAAAACGTATTCTCCTACTGGGAAAGTGCCGTTTTATGAAGCTGTAGAAAAAAGTTTGAATGCACCGACCGTCTGGCTATTGAATGAAGTAGGTATTGAACGTTCAGCGAAAAAAGCAAGAGCGTTCGGCTTAACAATTTCAAAAGAAGATGAGAATTTATCTTCACTAGCTCTAGGAGGTATGCTAAACGGTGTTTCTCCTTTGGAAATGGCTAGTGCATATAGTACATTTGCAAATGAAGGAATAAGAAAAGAAGGACATTTAATAACAAAAATTGTTGATGCAACTGGTGCAGTTGTTGTGGATAATACGGAAGTAAAAGAAACAAAAGTCACCTCTGCTGAAAATGCTGAAACAATGAATAGTCTTTTGTTAGGTGTTTTCGAGAATGGAACTGCTAAAAATAATAAACCAGATGGATTTTCAGTAGCAGGTAAAACAGGAACTACTCAAACAGATTCCAGAGTTGGGGTCAATGATCAGTGGGTTGTTGGTTATACACCAGATTTAGTAGTTGCTAGTTGGATGGGTTATGATTATACTACGACAGATCACTACCTAAACAGCACAAGTTCCAAAGGAATTGGAGAAGTATTAGAGTTACAATTAGAAAAAATGCTGCCGTATACCGAACAAACCACGTTTGATACTGAAGATGCAGCTAGCTTAGCCGAAAGCAAAGATTCTCCATATATGAACGGGAATCTAAAAGAGACGATAAAAAGAGTAGAAGAACAAGTGAAAGAGGGAACGTCTATCCTCAAGGAACGGACGAGAGATGTTTTTGATTTTATAAAAGATAAAATCACTAATTAATAAAGCCAGAAATTGGCGGTTGGAAGCTATTCTAATTAATGTTACAATTAGTAAAGTAAGAAATCAATGAATTGAAGGGATGGGAAATATGACTGTAAATGTTTATGATACAGCAAACCAATTAGAAAAAGAATTAAGAGAGACAGATGTATATCTTAATTTGAAAAAAGCTTTCGCAAAAGTTCAAGCTGACGAAGAAGCAAATCCTCTTTTCCAAGAATTTCGTGAGGTTCAACAAAATTTACAACAAAAACAAATGTCAGGTCAAGAAATTTCTGAACCAGAAGTTCAAAAAGCACAAGAATTATCAGGCAAAATAGGAAATAACGAAGTGATCAATGACTTGCTTGAAGCAGAAAAACAGGTAGGCCAAATGATCGATGATGTAAATCAAGTTATTCTTAAACCTGTTCGTGAATTATACCAAGCATAAAAAGTGAATGTTGAAAGCTCGCTGTTGAGCAGCGAGCTTTTTTTGAAACGAAAAAGAACATATGTCCCCCCCTTTTTTTTAGAATACTTTAACTGAAGGAAGTGATTCAAATGATTCATTTTTTCCATGTGGCTGATTTACATTTAGATAGTCCGTTTAAAGGACTAAGGTATCTACCAGAAAATTTATGGAAAGAAGTAAGAAACTCTACTTTCGATGCATTTCATCAGATAGTTTCAAATGCTATTATAGAAAAAATAGATTTTATGTTATTGGTAGGGGATATTTATGATTCGGAAGATAGGAGTATAAAAGCACAGGCATTTTTAAAAAAAGAATTGGAACGGTTAAATGAATCAGCAATACCAGTATACATAGTCCATGGAAATCACGACTTCATTAGTGATTTGAATTTAACAATGGATATGCCGGACAATGTCTATGTTTTTGGTATCCAACCGGAAACTGTTCAGTTGGTGACTGATAAAAATGAGAAAGTCAATTTAACGGGATTCAGCTATAATTCTAGATGGATCGAAGAAAATAAAACAGATGGTTATCCCACTAAAAAAAATGAGGATGCATGGCAAATTGGCTTACTACATGGATATAATGAAGGTAATGCTGCAAAACATGCAAAATATGCTCCTTTTACAATCCGAGACTTAAAAGATAAAGGATACGATTACTGGGCTTTGGGACACATCCATAAAAGACAGCAACTTTCCTCGCATCCTCCGGTTTATTACTCTGGGAATATTCAAGGTAGACATAAAAATGAAGAAGGAACGAAGGGTTTTCTTTCAGTTAAATTGGCTGATTGGGGAAATGAGATCGTTTTTCAAGAAGCAAGCCAAATCATTTGGCAAACACTAGATATAAATTGTACTGAATTAAATTCATTAAATACAATCATTCAAGAAATACTCACTCAGTTAAAGAAAATGAAAATGACAGAAAAAAACTATTTTGTTCGTTTGAAGCTCAATGTCAAAAATATTTCCAATGATTTGTACAATAAATTGGTATCGGATGATTTCTTGGATATTTTACAGTTGAATAAAATAGGGAGAAATTTTGTATGGGTATATAAATGTAATGTACACTTAACAGGTGATTTTAAGGAACTTGCTCTGAAAAAGATGTTCCCAGAAGAATGGGAAAAAGCTATAGAAAGTTTACTATCCGAAGAAGAATTTAATAGAATCACGAATGATTTATTTAAAAACAATGCTGAGTTTTCTTTTCTCCAACCAAGAGATGAAGATTATCGAAAGAAAATTGTAAACGAGTCAATAGAAGAGTTGACTCATTTGATAGGAACTAAAGGAGATAGTGAGAATGAAAGTTAAAAAACTATTCATTTATGGATATGGGAAATGGGTGGATGCTCAGTTTGATTTTTCAGATAATCTTCATATAATTTATGGAGAAAATGAAGCTGGAAAATCTACTTTACTTTCCTTTATCCATAGCATCTTATTTGGATTTCCAAGTAAAATCAGTTCAGAATTACGTTATGAACCGAAAATAGGCAGTCAATATGGTGGGAAAATAATTATTGAAGATCAAAGATACGGATTGGTTGAAATAGAGAGGATAAAGGGAAAAGGCAGTGGAGAAGTGAGTGTGCTTTTTTCTGATGGGTCTGTAGGGTCAGATGACAAACTGAGTGAAATACTTTATGGTATGAATAAAGATTGGTATAATAGTATTTTTTCATTAGACTTAGAGGGACTTAGAAATGTTCACAAATTCAATCGTGCTAAATTGGAAAGGTATTTTTTAAGTGCAGGAACATTGGGTACCGAAAGATATTTAGAAGAAGCTGACAAGTTAAATAAAGATGCTACAAAATTATTTAAACCAACTGGAAGAGTCCCCGAAATCAATAAAAAATTAATGGTTTTAAAGAAAAAACAAACGAATGTCAATAGAGCCAAAGAATCATTTAAAACATACAATACGTTAAAAAAAGATCTCAATATTAACGAAGAAAAACTGAGTAGCATTGAACTAACAATAGAAGAATTTAAAAATGAAAAAAAACAAAAAGATGAAATAAAAAAATACTGGAACCAATTAAATGAACTGGAAAAATTGAGGTATGAGGTAGAGAAAACATCTGTTACCTTCTTACCTAAAGATGGTCTTTATCAGCTGCAACATTACAATAAAGAGTTAGCAACTATACAAAAATCTTTAAATGAATCACAAACTAAACTGGAAGAATACCAGCAAGTATTTAGCATTTCAAAAGAGTTAAGATTTTATCAAAAGAACAACGATGACATAAAATCGATGCTTGAAAACTCTGATTTTATCCGAGAAAAAATTAGTGACTATCAACATCTGATGAAAGAAAATGAAAAAGCCAAAAGTAGTTTGTATCATGAACAATTGAAACATGGATTTCCTTTAACTATTCAGTTGCCAATTGTTTTTGCTGAAGATGAAATGGAGCTTATTGAAAGAAAGAATCAGGAGATACAAAATCTGAAGTCATTAAGAGAAAAATATATAAAAGAACAAAATCATAGTGAATATAAAAAGGAACAATTATTAAAAGAAATTGATGAACTAGAAATGAAGTTACATCCCCCAGAAAAATATAATAAAGCTGAATTTTACTATGAAAACGATCAGAATAAAAATACAGGAAGATCTGTAAAAATGTATGCACCTATGACCTTTTGGGTTGCCATAATAGGATTATCTATGCTGATGATATTATTACTGATTTTTTCTAATAACAAAGCGACTGCGTTAGTTTCATTGATCGCTCTAGCTGGAATTTCATTTAAACACTATAAAGATAGGAAATTCATTAAAAACAAACAAAAGGAAACTGATTGGACCTATGAAGAATTTATTCATCAAAAAGAATGGCGAAAGAATTGGCAAGAAAAGTTAGCTGAACTGGATAATGTAGAAAGAGAGATTCTTAGTTTAAATGCCAGTTTGGAAAAAAACTTAACGGATAAAGAAACAATTTTAAAAAAGTGGAATATATTTTTAGAAAAAAAACAAATACCCAATTCATTCAGGCCGATTGATCTACTTGAAGGGACTCTATTTGAAAAGATAAATCAGTATGCAACAGAGTTGAATAATCTAGAAGCAGAAATAGAGAAAGTCAAAAACAGGTTAGATGAATGGGTCAGAGAAATGCAGGTATTTGAAGAGTTTGTCAATTTATCTGAAGAATATAGTCTGATTTTTAAAGATATCCAACAACTGATTGAAAAAGCTAAAAATGAAAAAAATCAAAAAAAAGAGAATATTGCAAAAATCGATTCGATAAAATACGATTTGAATCGTCTAGTTAAAACTCAACGACATCTGCTAAATGAAAAAATGATGTTTTTAAAAAAATATGAAGTGAGTAACGAAGAAGAAATGAAGTTGAAATATAAGAGCATAGAAGACTATCAACGGAAAAAAGATAGAATGGCAATGATACAAGAACAGGTAAAGCATATTGATGAAACCGTGGATCTAATTAAACAACATTCTAATTATCAAACGAGTGAACAATTAGAAGAGAATATCAAACAATTAAATGAAAAAATCAGAAGTTCAGTTGAAGAAGTTGTAGAACTTAGAAATGATAATGCAAGAAAAAAAGTTGAAATTGACCAATTAGAGAAAGATGGGACCCTAACCGCACTCATGCAAGACTTAGCTAGTGAACAAGCTGAAATACAAGAACTGGTCGATGCTTGGGTGAAACGAAAACTAGCTGCTGCGCTGATTGAGAAAACTTTAAGCTTCGCTAAAAAAGATAGAACACCTCAAACGATTGAGGACGCATCCATTTATTTTTCGTATTTAACTATGAATAAATATAG
The DNA here is from genome assembly GCF_000425865.1 of Lacticigenium naphthae DSM 19658. Classification (GTDB taxonomy): domain Bacteria; phylum Bacillota; class Bacilli; order Lactobacillales; family Carnobacteriaceae_A; genus Lacticigenium; species Lacticigenium naphthae. The sequence goes on along the minus strand of NZ_AUEG01000001.1, from coordinate 260,456 downwards.
AAGTGTTCATATTGAAGAAGATAGAGTGAACGTGTTGAATAAGGAGGGGCAATTTTTTGGAGCAAATGAGTTATCAAGAGGGACCGCTGAACAACTCTATATTTCTTTGCGTTTAGCATTTATCAAAAATATCGAAGATAAAATGATGTTACCCATCTTAATTGATGAAGGGTTCGTCAATTTTGATTCTGAACGTAATGATAGAATGTGGGATTTGTTGCAGGAATTTAGTGTGACCCATCAAATACTCTTCTTTACTTTTAATCGTCCATACGAAGAACGTCTATCTTCTGCCCAAATAACCATGTTATAATGAAAAAATAAAGATACCGGGAGGAGCCAATAATGAATAAAAAATTATATGAACATCAAAATGATGACACAGTGGACATTTTTTTGTTAGTTAAGAATGCAGATGAACGAGTAGCGAAAAACGGGAAAAAATTTATTGCATTTACTTTTCAAGACACAAGTGGGCAAATGGATGCAAAATATTGGGATGCATCTGAAGAGGATATAACAACCTATTTGGCAGGGGAAGTCGTTAAAATTAATGGTAAAAGGGAATTATACCAAGGTCACCCCCAACTGAAAATATTTTCAATGCGTTTAGCCGAGAATGGTGAGCCCAAAGCACCTGAATTATATATAGAAAGAGCTCCCATGAAGACTGAAGAAATGGCAGAGTTAGTCAATGAAGCTATTTTTGAAATTACAAATGCCAATATGAACCGGATTGTCCGCTATATTTTGAATAAACATAAAAAAGCTTTCTTTCAAATGCCAGCAGCAAAAAAAATTCACCATGCGTTTAGTGGAGGCTTAGCCTTTCATACAGTGTCAATGTTGAAGATTGCAAGGTTCTTATCTGAGCAATACAATTTAAACAAACCATTGCTATTTTCGGGGTTACTGCTCCATGATTTAGGGAAAGTAATTGAATTAACTGATCCGGCTACAACTGAATATACTTTAGAAGGAAACATGATCGGACACATAGTCCTAGTAGATGAAGAAATTTCTCAAGCATGTGAAGCACTGAAAATCGATCAATCATTAGAAGATATTATTTTATTGAAACATATGGTCTTGTCTCACCATGGACATCTTGAATATGGTTCTCCTACTCGTCCTAAATTGAGAGAAGCTGAGGTTTTGTATTTTATAGACAATCTAGATGCCTCTATTGCAATGCTGAATGATACGCTGGATAAAACTCAACCCGGGACTTTTACCGAAAGAATATTTGGGCTAGATAATCGCTCTTTCTATAATCCAAACATAAAAGAATAAAAAAATTTTTAATTGAAAAAGTTTAAATGTGTAACAAAAAAAGAGGTCGAGACAATGTCTCGACCTCTTTTACGTTGTAATTAAGTTATTCGCTATCTTCACCATCAGCGGTATCAGTTGTCTCAGAGTCTTCAGGAGCTTCTTGAGCAGAATCTTCCATACCTTCAGTTTCTTCTACTTCAGGAGCTGGCATGAACGCTTGCATTGCATCTGAAAGATCATCATCCATAATTTGAATGTTTGCATCTTGAACTATCTTAGAGAGTACTGATTGTACATACGCATCATCTGCTAATTTTTCTTCTAATAGGAGAGACTCAATATTTTCACTTTCATCTTCTAAAGAGCCTTTTTCACTTTTTTCAATAGTCTTGACTATATGGTAACCATATTCTGATTTAACGGGTTCTTGAGCAACTTCACCTTCATCTAAACTATAAGCTGCAGTTTCAAATTCTGGAACCATTTCACCCGGTCCAAATGTTAGTTCTCCACCTTGTTCAGCAGAACCAGTATCAGTAGAGTGTTCTTTTGCTAATTCAGCAAAGTCTGCACCCTCATTTATTTGAGAAATCAAATCGACTGCTTTTTCTTCTTCTTCAACAAGAATATGAGCAGCCGTTACGGTAGGCTGATACTCATCATAGGCAGCTTGAATTTCTTCCTTGCTAAAGTCAGCATTCTCTTTGACTGCTTCTTCAACTAGAAGGTTTAAACGAATGTTAGCTTTATAATCTTCAGCACTAATTCCTTGGCTCTGGAGTGCGTATTCTAAAGCTTCTTCTCCACCAAAACGTTCGACTTCTTGATTGTAAGTTTCATCGAGTCTTTCATCTGTAACAACATCACCATACTTTTCGTTAAGAACATCTTCTAAAAGCATTTGTTGTAAAACTGCAGAACCGTAGTTCTCTTTCATTTCTTCATAAAAGTCGTCTTGATTGATTTTTCCGGCAGTTGACGAAGCAACATCTTCACCAGAACATCCAGCTAAAGTCAATCCCGATAATAAAATTGCACTTAAAATATATTTTTTCATTTCTAAATTACACATCCTAAATTCTATTAGTTTTGTTGAATCTCTTCGACTCCTAATTAATATAGCATAGAAAGAGTAGAGAATAAATGAATTTGAAGTACTAATTGGAATCTACACAGTTTTTGTTTAGATTCTTCATAAATAATTCAAAATTAAAAAGAGTTGAAAAATGAATTTTCAACTCTTGACCAACTTTCATAGCTATTGATTTACATTGTTATCAGGAAAAGCTTGATTTAATTGTTCAACATCATCATTTATTTTATCCATTTTTTCTTGAATCCTTCTAACTCGAGGTTCCATATCGTATTGAAATTCTTTCACTGTTTTTTCGACTGCAGGAACTACAGATTCGTTAATTGTTTTTCCTTCGTCCACTAATCTTTGAATGGAATTTTTCAAATTTTTAACTTTTAAAGTTACATCATCAAAATGATAAGCTGCATCATCAATATATTCCTTAGCGATTTCTTGATTTTCTTTGCCTGTACGAGGGGTCTTTACTAAACCGTATATTCCGCCAGCAATCACTCCTGTTAACAAACCTTTTCCAAATCCGAATTTCGACATATTTATCCCTCCACATTATCTTTGATAGATTGTTGAATTGTTTTTAATTTTTCTTCATCATATTGGGAAGAATTGTCAGCCCATTTCAAACCAAAATCATCATCCTCTGTATATCGTGGGAGTAAATGAATATGACTATGAAATACCGTCTGTGACGCAAGCTCTCCATTATTAATTAGAATATTAAGCCCTTTAACAGAAGGATCAAAAGAACCTACAGCCTTTGCTACCGCTGGCAGTCTTGAAAATATCTCAGCTGCAAATTCTGGAGTATATTCATAAATATTCGGAACGTGTTTTTTTGGTATAATCAGTGTGTGACCTGGTGTAACTTGAGAAATGTCAAGTATAGCTAAAATTGAGTCATCTTCGTAAACTTTTTTCGAAGGGATTTCATTGTTTATTATCTTACAAAAAACGCAATTTGACATTCTGAACCCTCTTTTCTATTAGCATTGGTACTTAAAATGTAGCATAAAACACTTGAATTGTGAATCAGAAGGTATTTTGTTGTATAAAATTCACCAGCAAGATTAAATAAGGAAAGTAGTTTTTTTCTATGGTAAAATTGGTTTATTAAAGGAGTGAATGATGTGAGCTTAGAAATTAATAATTTAACTGGTGGATATACGCAACTCCCAGTCTTAAAGAATGTATCTTTTTCCGTAAAAGATAGAGAAATAGTAGGGTTGATCGGCTTAAACGGCGCCGGTAAAAGTACTACAATAAAAAACGTTATCGGCTTACTTGCTCCATTCGAAGGATCGATCACACTGGATGGGATAACACTAGATGATAGTCCCAATGATTATCGCAAAAAAATAGGTTTTGTACCTGAAACTCCAGTTTTGTACGAGGAATTGACATTAAAAGAACACCTCGAAATTACAATGATGGCATATGATTTATCTGAAAAATCTTGGACAAGGGCCATAGAATTGCTTAAGATTTTTCGGTTGGAAGATAGACTAGAATGGTTTCCTTCTTTTTTTTCAAAAGGAATGAAGCAAAAAGTTATGATCGTAACAGCTTTCATGGTCAGTCCGCAATTATTTATTATTGATGAACCTTTCCTCGGCTTAGATCCTATTGCAATTAATGATTTGTTAAAATTGCTTGTAGAAGAAAAGGAAAAGGGAGCGTCTGTTTTAATGTCAACCCATGTGCTGGCAACCGCTGAAAAGTATTGCGACTCTTTCGTGATTCTGCATAAGGGTGAAGTATATGCTTCTGGAACTTTAGAGGAACTACGAACCCAATTTAAGCAGCCGAACGCCTCTTTGGATGATTTATATATCGAATTAACTAAAGAAGAAGGAAAGTTATTATGAGCATCGAAATAATATGGAAAAGAAGGATACGCGAACAGTACAAAACAATCAGTCGTTATCTTAAATATGTCTTTAATGATCATTTTGTTTTGGTCTTGATTTTCTTAATGGGCGGGTTAGGCTATTCCTATTCTGAATATCTAAAAACCCTAACAGTGGATTCTCCATGGATTAAGGAGGGGGTATTGATTATTCTACTTTCTTCAATATATATTGGTAGGATAGCAACATATATTAAAGAAGGCGATGCGGTTTATCTTTTACCAAAGGAAAAACAAATAAATGAGACCGTATTAAAAAATACTTTTTTCAGCATGATTTTTCCAAGCTTGTTTTTAATCATCCTTAGTTATATCAGTATGCCAGTATTAATTCTAACATCTGAAATAACAAGCCTCACTATTGGTCTTTTATTTATTATTTTAGTCCTATTAAAATACGTTCAACTTATCAGCCAACTGCTTTCTATGAAATTACTATCAAATAGAAGCTTAGCGATAGGGAAAGTTTTAATTTTCTTAGGAAATATAATTGTCCTTTATTTAAGTTTGTATCAGTCAATAATTACTGGCTTAATTTTTGCAATTGTTTTCGTAGCAAGTAGTTCATATTTGATTGTTTCAAAATGGAATACTAAACGAATGGATTGGGAGAAAGCCATTGTTTTTGAAAAGACACGTTTATACAGTATATATCGTTTTATAAACTTGTTTACAGATGTTTCAATAGTCATTTCAAAACCAAAAAGAAGAAAGTATTTTGATAAACTCATTTATTTCTTCCAACACGATTCAGCAAATGTTTTTTATTACCTTTTTTTACGTGTTTTTTTTCGCACCCAAACATATAGTGGATTATATTCTCGTTTATTGGTTCTGACACTTGTTTTACTACCTTTAGTTGATAGTTTTTTATTGATTGTTGGCTTTAGTATTGTTTCTTTATATCTAATAGGTTTTCAATTAATTCCGCTTATAAATTATTTTGATGAGCAAAGTTTGTTAGAAATTTATCCTGTCCAAAAAGAAAGTCTTTATGCTGCTTTAACTAAAATGCTATTATATTTATTAGGATCAGCAAATATAAGTTATGCTATCGTTGCGTTTTCCTTTGTTGGATTATCAGAGGGCATAACCATAGTCTTAGCGGGATCACTATTTATTTATTATTTCATTTACAAATACACGCCTAAACGACTTCAAATCATGATGAAAAGATAAATATAAAATAACCATAATTTTAGAGACAATGCTTGACGAGTAGTCAATTTCTCTCTACAATAGTAATCGAGAGTAACAAACGGACAAAAATAGTTTTTAAATAAAAATAAAATAAATTCAGCAAAAGTAAGCTGATTTTTGCAGTTAACAAGCAAAGTTTAAGTGGGGGGAGTCTCCACTTTTTCACTCTAATCTTATAAGCACTGATAAAAACAGTTAAATGGGGAATGAATAATGGAACTTGAACGAGAAACAGGATGGAAATTGCACCCCATAGGAGGGGATACTGGGCAAGCTTATATGGGAATAAAAAATGAAGAAAAACTATTTTTGAAGCGAAACTCTTCTCCTTTTTTAGCAGCATTATCAGTTGAAGGAGTGACTCCTCGATTAATATGGACTAAGCGAATCGGGAATGGGGATGTATTAACTGCTCAAGAATGGTGTAATGGACGGACATTAAAAAATCATGAGATGTCATCAGCAAAGGTTGCCCAACTGATGAATAGAATTCATTATTCGTCTACTTTAAGGCGGATGCTTTTAAGAGTTGGAGGAAGGAAACTAGCTCCAAGTGATTTTTTGATATCGTTAAAATTAGATCTACCTTTAGATTTAAGACAACATCCATTAATTATTGAGGGGTTAAATAGATTAGAGAATAGTTCAATAACTATTGCTGAAAATGAAATGACTGTTTGTCACGGGGATGTGAATAAAAAAAATTGGTTGCAATCCGAAACAGATACATTGTATTTAGTCGACTGGGATTCGGCAATATTAGCTGATCCTGCTTATGATATTGGAATGTTATTCAGCAACTATATTGAAGAAAATGCTTGGGAAAAATGGTTAAAGGATTATGGCGTAGACGTTTCTCCCATGCTCTTAAAAAGAATTCACTGGTATGTTCTATTTGTTTTAATACAGCAAATAAAACTATTTCATCATCAAACACGTTATCATTTAATGAACGAAAAAATTGTGTTATTAAAAGAATATTTAGCAAAATGAGATTGAGGTTACGTGTATCCCACTGACCTCATTTCTTTTTTTGGAATACGAAAGGAGATCACATGCAATGAGACTTAGACACAAACCAGGTGCAAAAGATTTTTTAGAAAAACATCCAGAATTTGTCACACTTAATCCAACTGATTGGAAAGGCAAATGGGGAAAACGCTTTGGCAATACTCATCCGATTCATTTAGAAATCGGCACTGGAAAAGGACGATTTATAGTTGAAATGGCCAAAACATATCCTGAAATCAATTTTATAGGGATCGAATTACAAACGAGTGTAGTAATATCTGTTTTAGAAAAACAATTAGAAGAAAAATTGCCTAATCTGCAAATACTACAACTTGATGCAGCGAACTTAAAAGAATTTTTTGAAGTAAATGAAGTTGCTAGGATATATTTGAATTTCTCTGATCCTTGGCCAAAAAACAGACATGAAAAAAGAAGGCTAACGTATCGCACCTTCCTCGAATCATATTCTTCAGTTATGGATAATTCAGGTGAATTAATTCTAAAAACAGATAATCAAAATTTATTTGAATATTCTCTTGTCAGTTTTTCTGAATTCGGAATGACTTTAAAGGAAGTTTGGTTGAATTTACATGAAAGTTCATTTGAGGGAAATATTATGACTGAATATGAAGAAAAGTTTTCCAAAAAAGGAAACCGCATTTACCGGGTCATAGCAACTTTTAACAATTGAAAAATTAAGGGAATTATTATTTTTAAAAAAACCCCAACGAAGAATCTTTAGCTAATACAGATTCTTCGCTGGGGTCTTTTTATTAAGTTTATACGCGGTATAAGTCCATGATACTACCTGTGTAAGCATCGGCAATGAATTCATATTGCACAAGCTCGCTTTCTTCTAGACGAGAAACCCCTCCGTAGTAGACATCAGTATCATAAGCAAACTTCCGTAAAGGAACTTTTGTTAATTCTATCCAAGATCCTTCTATAGGCCCTTCTTCCAGGAAATGTTTTTTAACTTTCTTTAAAATGTCGTCAGCATTGATTGTTTTTTTAGTACTATAAAAATAGTGACCCGTCCAACCCAGTAAAGCGCCCAATCCTATTAATACACTTGCACTTATTGCTAGAAATTTTTTAGGTGTTTGTATCATGTGTAATCCTCCTTTTTATAATAAAAATACTTTAATTAATTATTTTAATAATAACATAGAAATTTTAGAAACAGAATTAATAAGAACAATCAGGGAGAAGATAGTTAAAAACAATCAGTATTTCATGTATAATATAACAGATGATTAGAAATAAGTATAAAGGAGGCGGGACCCCAATAGATATTGTTGGGATTTTTATGAATAACCAAACTTTTAATTTGATAAAAAAAGTTACAGAGCTTCAAGGTGTTTCAGGATTTGAACATCAAGTAAGAGACTTTATGAAAAAAGAAATGACACCACTTGTAGATGAAGTGCAAATGGATGGATTAGGAGGAGTTTTTGGTATCCGCAGAAATAAGGATAGTCAAGCTCCGCGTTTAATGATTGCTGCTCATATGGATGAAGTAGGATTTATGGTTTCGAGAATCAATAAAAATGGACTATTCCAAGTATTACCTATGGGAGGCTGGAATCCTTATGTAGTTTCTTCTCAACGCTTTACTTTGCAGACGAGAAAAGGAGATTATCCTTGTGTTTCTTCTTCCGTACCACCACATCTACTAAGAGGGAAAAAAGGAGAATCTAAAGAACTTTCTATAGAAGACATTCTATTTGACGCTGGTTTTGACTCAAGGGAAGAAGCAATGGAATACGGAGTACGTCCAGGAGACCCTATAGCTCCTTATTCGGAAACGATTAAAATGGCAAACGGGAAAAAAATATTAGGAAAAGCTTGGGACAATCGTTATGGCGTAACAGTTGTTCTCGAAGCTCTAAAAGAATTACAAAATCAGGAATTACCGAATACTCTTATAGCAGGGGCTAACGTACAAGAAGAGGTTGGTCTTAGAGGCGTAAAAGGGGCTGTGAATAAATTTAAACCCGATGCTTTTTTTGCAGTGGATTGTTCACCTGCTAACGATGCGAATGGAAATAATGAAGAATTCGGTCAATTGGGAAAAGGGTTCCTGCTTAGAATTCAAGATCCGGGAATGATTTTACAAAAAGGTATGCGCGAATTCTTATTGGATACAGCTGAAACACATGATATACCTTATCAATATTTTGTTTCCAAGGGAGGAACGGATGCTGTTGCAGCTCATGTTCAAAATGAAGGTATACCAAGTAGTGTTATTGGAGTTCCCGCACGTTACATTCACACCCATCAATCTATATTTCATATAGATGATTACGCAGCGGCTAAGGAAATGGTTTTACATGTTGTCAAAAGTCTCGATAAAAGTACATTGGATACGATAAAACGAAAATTTTGAAAATTAAGGAGATAAGTAAATGCTGATTAGCACCTATAACAATAGAGGGTTGAACGATGTTTTGATTCTGATGTTTTCTCAAAGCAAATTAGAAGATCAGAAAGCAAAAAAATTTGGAGACGTTGTAGTTATTAAAGATAAAGATACAGACGATATATTGGGAATGAATGTTTTTCATGCTTCAAATTATTTAGTGTTTGAAAAAAATGGCCCTCTTCAATTAGATCAAAATCAAATAGCGAAGCTCAATGGTTTGTTAGAAAAAGAAGGAATTGACTATACTTTGATTCAAGATAGCGAACCAAAGTTTGTAGTAGGGAAAATAAAAGAGTGTCATCCAGTTGAAGGGTCAGACCATCTCAATGTTACCCAAACAGAAATTGATAATGGAAATATTGTTCAAATTGTTTGTGGGGCATCTAATGTTCAAGAAAACAAAAAAGTGGTAGTAGCTAAAATAGGAGCCATCATGCCTGACGGAATGGTCATATGGCCGGGAGAATTAAAAGGAACAAAAAGCTATGGGATGATTTGTTCTGCGAAAGAATTGAATATTGAATCGGATCGAGAAGGAAAAGGGATTCTGATTTTAGATGATGATGCCGAAACAGGCATTAAGTTTATGTAATAAATGATGAGTGTAGAAAGGAAGAGAGACATGGTAAATAAGGAAACGCATAAAAATACTGAAAAAAATGCTCTCTTTTCTTCTAAATTTATTCACGAGTTGCCCAAAAATTTTGAAGAAAAAACAGTCCAATCGAATTATATAAGCAAAGAGAATTCGTACAAACGAAACTCGACACCGTTTCAAGTTAAAAAAATCCCATCACCTTATTACGGATATAGTCAAAAACCTGTTGTCGAAAAAATAAATTATTCAGCACTAAAAGATAATTTAAAGAAATCATCAAATGAATTCATATTATTTGAAAACTTCATGAAAAATCAGCTAAAATTAAAGAAATCTTCAAAACAGAAGAGCCAAACACCCAGTTTGATAAAAAGAAAAGGATTAAAAAAAACACTAACTGGAATTATAGAAGAAGATCAAAAGAATCAATTAGCTAGGAATAAAAACATGTCTAGTTTATTTTCAGATAAAACAGAATGAACAGAAAATGTGATTTTTTTAATGTTTTATAGCAAAAAGTCAATCAATCCGTTATAGTATACTAGCAAAAGGGATTAGAATAGAAACGTATTATGGGTAACGTTAATTGGAGGAAATAAATAAATGAATCAAGACACTCTTTACCACTTTGTGGGAATTAAAGGATCGGGTATGAGTGCTTTGGCCTTACTATTGCATGATAAAGGTTACAAAGTGCAAGGATCAGATATCAAAAAGTATTTTTTTACACAACAGAATTTAGAAGAAGAACAGATTCCTATGTTGATTTTTGATAAGGACAACATCAAACCAAAGATGACTGTAATTGCTGGGAATGCTTTCCCAGATAGTCATGAAGAAATTGTGAGAGCCAAGGAGTTAGGTGTTCCAGTATTACGCTATCATGATTTCCTAGGCGAATTCATGAATGATTATACTAGCATAGCTATTACAGGTTCTCACGGAAAAACAAGCACTACCGGTCTTTTATCTCACGTTATGAGCGGAATTGAAAAAACAAGTTATCTTATTGGAGATGGGACCGGAAAAGGCATCCAAAATGCGGATTTCTTTGTCTTAGAAGCTTGTGAATATCGAAGACATTTCTTGGCTTATCATCCGGACTATGCTATTATCACAAACGTTGATTTTGATCATCCAGATTATTTTTCTGATATAGATGATGTTTTTTCTGCTTTCGAACAATTGTCTAAGCAGGTTAAAAAAGGAATTTTTGCTTGTGGAGATGACAGTCGATTAAGAGAGTTAGCAGCTCCCGTTCCCGTTATATATTATGGTTTTTCTGAATTTAATGATTTTCGAGCTAAAAATGTGACGAGATCTGAAGAAGGTTCCTCATTTGATGTTTATGTAAGAGGGGAATTTTTTGGTCATTTTACTATACCAACATTTGGAAAACACACAATACTAAATGCCTTATCTGTCATAGCATTCTGTCATTACGAAAATTTAGATATGGAAAAAGTACAAGATAGATTATTGACTTTTAAAGGTGTAAAAAGAAGATTCACCGAAAAATCAATAGAAGATGTTATCATCATAGACGATTACGCGCATCATCCTGCAGAAATCAGAGCAACACTTGATTCTGCAAGGCAAAAATACCCACACAAAGAAATTATAGCAGTATTTCAACCGCACACTTTCACGAGGACGGTTGCGCTATTAAGTGAATTTGGTGAAGCTTTAAATTTAGCGGATAGTATATTTTTGTGTGATATTTTTTCCTCTGCTCGTGAAGAGAAAGGTGAAGTTACAATCCAAAATTTAGCTGAAAAAATTTCTAAAGGTGCTACTATTCTTTTAGAGGATAATGTATCTCCACTACTCAAACATCATGACAGCGTCGTAATATTTATGGGCGCAGGAGATGTTCAAAAATTTGAACAAGCATACGAAAAATTGTTGAGTCAAACTACACCGAGAAATAACTAAACAAAAAGCTATGATAGTCTTCTTTTGAGTTAAAAGATTATCATAGCTTTTTTGTATCGTTATTCGCTTGTACGAAGAGTTTTTGATAGAATAGTATAGAAACAGTTCAACAAATGAAGACTATAATGTATAAGGGAGAACAATATGACGGAAAACAAAAAGAAATTATTACTAATTGATGGATTAAGTGTAGCTTTTCGTGCCTTCTACGGATTACATGGTCAACTTCAAAAATTCAAAAATAAGAATGGCCTCCATACAAATGCATTATATGGATTTCATAACATGTTGGAATCTGTAATCAATAAGGAAAATCCAACCCATGTCTTAGTAGCTTTTGATGCCGGGAAAACCACTTTCCGACATGAGTTCTTTAAAGAGTACAAGGGTGGAAGGTCGAGTATGCCGGGTGAGTTTTCTGAGCAGATTCCATATATAAGAGAACTGATCGAAGCATTTGGAATGAAATTTTACGAGCTTCCAAATTATGAAGCGGATGATATCATTGGTACCTTATCTGAAAGAGCTGAAATGGAAGAGTATGAAGTCGTTATTTTAACCGGAGACCGAGACTTAACTCAACTAGCAACCCCAAGTGTCAGAATAGATATTACAAAAAAAGGGGTTAGTGACATCCAAGAATACTCCGTAGAATATATCGAAGAAGAATTTGGGATTACGCCGAAACAAATTATTGATATGAAAGGTCTAGCCGGGGATAGTTCTGATAACATCCCAGGTGTTACAAATATAGGTGAAAAAACGGCACTTAAATTGCTTAAAGAATATGAAACAATTGAGAATCTATACGAACACATAGATGAAATGAAAAAAAGTAAGCGCAAAGAGAATTTGATCAACGAAAAAGAAACAGCATTTTTAAGTAAAAGACTGGCTACTATTGATACAGACGCACCTATTGATGTGGAACTAGATGCATTAAATTATTCGGGGAAAAATATGGAAAAACTTATTGCGTTCTATAAAGAAATGGACTTCAAATCACATTTAAAAAAAATAGATTCAAGTGAATACAACACTGAAAAAGAAGAGTTGGAAACTGTTCATTACAGTATGATTGAAGAAATCACACCGGAAATGTTTACTGGAAAAACAGCACTATATATAGAAATGTTTGATGATAATTATCATCTGAGTCCGATACAAGCAATAGCATGGGGCAATGAAACTAAAACATACATCGCTAGTGAGCAAACGATCAAAAATTCCTCCGTTTTTAAAAAATGGGCACAGGATGCTGACTACCAAAAAACGACATTCGATGCTAAAAGAACCTATGTTGCACTTAATCGACTAGGAATAAAACTTAAAGGAATAAGTTTTGATATCTTATTAGCTTCTTATTTGCTCACTGCCAAAGATAGTAGTGGAGATCTAGCCGATATTGCCGGAGAGCATGATTATTATAATATTTCTTCGGATGTACTCGTTTATGGAAAAGGCAAGAAAACAGATGTGCCTGAAGATATGGAAACAATGTTTGCACATTTGGCACGGAAAATTACTGCAATCGATAAATTAACTTCTAAATTAAACGACCAGCTAATTGAAAATAATCAAGAAGCTTTATTAATGGAAATGGAGCTTCCGCTAGCCATTGTACTAGGTGACATGGAGATCCAAGGAATCTCTATCGATAAAAATAAATTAGAAGACATGCAAATAGATTTTGCTGAGCAGTTGACTGCTATAGAAAAAACGATTTTTGCACAAGCAGGTCAAGAGTTTAATTTAAATTCTCCAAAACAATTGGGGGTAGTTCTTTTTGAAAAAATGGGGTACCCAGTCATTAAAAAAACAAAAACAGGATATTCGACTGCACAAGATGTTTTAGAAAAATTAAAAGATCAGGCACCAATCGTTGAAGATATTCTGCATTATAGACAATTAGCTAAGCTACAATCAACGTATATAGAAGGCTTACTAAAAGTCATCAATAAAGAAACAGGGAGAATTCATACACGTTATCTGCAAACAGTTGCGCGAACTGGGAGATTGAGTTCGGTTGATCCAAATTTACAAAATATTCCTGTGCGTATGGAAGAAGGCAGAAAGATTCGTCAAGCCTTTGTTCCAAGAGAAAAAGGGTGGAAAATTTTTGCATCGGATTACTCTCAAATAGAATTGCGTGTTATGGCCCATATCTCAAAAGACCAATACCTTATTCAAGCTTTTAAAGAAAATCAGGATATTCATACGAGTACTGCTATTAGAGTATTCGATTTGAAAGATGCAAGCGAGGTAACACCTAACATGAGAAGAGATGCAAAAACTGTAAACTTTGGAATAGTATACGGTATAAGTGACTATGGATTATCTCAAAATTTAAATATTTCACGTAAAGAAGCGAAAGAATATATCGATACGTATTTTGACCGTTATCCTGGTGTGAAGAAATATATAGATGAAATTATTCGAGAAGCGAAAGAAAATGGATTTGTAGAAACATTATTTCATCGAAGACGCTATCTTCCAGATATAAATTCAAGAAACTTCAATTTAAGAACTTTTGCTGAAAGAACGGCTATGAATACACCTATTCAAGGCAGTGCGGCAGATATTATAAAAGTAGCAATGATTCAAATGGCAGAAAAGATTAAAGAAGCAAAACTAAAAGCTACCATGCTATTACAAGTACACGATGAATTGATTTTTGAAGCACCAGCAGAAGAAATTCCAGTTCTTGAAAAATTAGTTTCAGAAGTAATGGAAAATGCAGTCAGTTTATCCGTTCCTTTAAAAGTGGAAAGTAGTGTTGGAGACAGTTGGTATGAAGCAAAATAATGTAAAGGAAGAAAAATATGCCTGAATTACCAGAAGTAGAAAATGTAAAAAATGGACTGAATCAAATTATAGTTGGTAAAAAGATTTTTGCTGTTGAAGTTTTGTGGAATAACATCATCGCCAATCCAGAGGAACCAGCACAATTTATTGAGAGATTAAAGGGAAAAAATTTTTCAGAAGTAGATCGAAGAGGAAAATTTTTGTTGTTTCATATAGAAAATCTTCTGCTTATTTCTCATTTGCGTATGGAAGGTAAATACGAGTGGGTCAAACACTCAGCCCCTTTATCTAAGCATACACACGTTCGCTTTATTTGTGATGGGGGAATGGATCTACGTTACAATGATGTACGTAAATTTGGAAGAATGAGTTTAATAGAAGCAAGTAAAATCAATAAAATAGATAGTTTGAATAAATTAGGTCCAGAACCTTTTAAAGAATCATTTGTACTTGACGAGTTTGTGAAGGAATTAAAAAAGCATAAAAAATCAATTAAAGCAGTTTTACTTGATCAAACAGCAGTAGCTGGTCTAGGTAATATCTATTGTGATGAAGTTCTATTCGATGCAGCAATCCACCCAGTTTCTTCTGCTGAACAACTTTCAGTTAAAGAAACAAAAAACTTGCACCATAGTATTCTTAAAATAATGAATAAAGCTGTGGAGCAAGGTGGGACAACGATTAGAACATACAAGAATGCTTTCGGAAAAAGTGGGAATTTTCAAAATAATTTAAAAGTTTACGGTAAAGAAGGAACAGCCTGTCAAAGATGCGGCCAAACTATTGATAAAATAAAGGTTGCTCAAAGAGGGACGCATGTTTGTATCAATTGCCAAAAACTGAAAAAAGGTGAGGTTGAATGACTTTCGTATTAGGGCTCACTGGTGGGATTTCTACAGGAAAATCATTTGTTGCTTCCCTCTTCGCTTCTTATGGAATACCTGTTATTGACGCAGATGAAATTGCTAGACGGGTTGTGGAACCAGGAACTAAAGGATTAGAATCGATTGTAAAACATTTCGGTAAGGATATCTTAACTTGCGAGGGTACACTAGATCGAAAAAAATTAGGGTCAATAATTTTTGATTCTAGTACAGAGAGAAACGTACTTGATGATTTATTGAGTTTAGAAATCAGAAGAAATATCATTCAAGAAATCGAAAAGAAAAAAAGAATGGGATATGATTTAATAATAGCTGATATTCCACTCTTATTTGAAGCAAGTTACGAAAAACTGGTTGATAAAGTTATGGTTGTTGCTATAGAAGAGAATGAACAACTGCAGAGGTTAATGAATAGGGATTCTCTATCTGAAGAAGAAGCAAAGAACCGTATCAAGGCACAAATGAATTTGAGTGAAAAAATAAACCGTGCAGACTTTGTTATTTGGAATGATCGCTCTAAACAAGAAACAAAAGAGAAACTGGGGCAGTGGATGAAAGACTACGGATTCTTAAACAAATAAAATTGTGCTAACAAGTAAGTAGAGTATAAATGAATCAAGCGTGTACAAACCTCTGAAACCAAGATTACCAATTTGGCTTTCAGAGGTTTGTACATTATTGCTTAATAGTAA
Organism: Lacticigenium naphthae DSM 19658; assembly: GCF_000425865.1. Classification (GTDB taxonomy): domain Bacteria; phylum Bacillota; class Bacilli; order Lactobacillales; family Carnobacteriaceae_A; genus Lacticigenium; species Lacticigenium naphthae. Next base: position 244,632 of record NZ_AUEG01000001.1, on the reverse strand, counting down.
AGACGTATTCTGAAACCTGTTTCTTTGTGACAAAAGCGTATGCTATAATAAATAGATAAAATAGAATGACTGAAAATTACGTATAGTATATAGAAAAGGATGATGAGAGTGGAATGTCCACGTTGTCAATATAATGGGACAAGAGTTGTGGATAGCAGGCCGGCAGATGATGGACGGGCTATTCGAAGAAGACGAGAATGTGAGAAATGTTCTTTTAGATTTACGACATTCGAACGACTTGAACAAGTCCCATTATTAGTAGTGAAAAAGAATGGAAACAGAGAAGAATTCAATCGAGAAAAAATATTAAAAGGGATCATAAGAGCTTGTGAAAAGAGACCTATTTCTGTGGATCAAATTGAGAGCATTGTGGATACCGTAGAGCACCAAGTGAGAAACTGCGGAGAAAGTGAAATTTTATCCAATAGAATAGGAGAATTCGTCATGGATGAATTAGCTCAGATCGATGAAGTTGCTTATATTCGTTTTGCGAGTGTCTATAGACAATTTAAAGATATAGAAGTATTCATGAAAGAAATGCAGGAATTAGAAAAAAAACGAAGCAAATTAGAAAAGAAGAAAGATTAAATTACTGTTGAGAGAGAGAGAAGTGAAATAATGTGAGTCTAAATTGGAAACATATAACGCCTAAGGATGGGTATGAGGTACAATTTGGAACTGTATTGTGTCAAAATGATATCGATATAGTAGCTCAATTTTACAAACCTATTATTGGTTCCAATGCTTTTTCGTTACTAATGACTTTGATTCAAGAAGTCCCTTCTTTTGATACGAAAACAACCGAAAAGATGTTAAAAGAGCTATTAGAATTATCAGATTTAGGTATTCCGGACTTTTTTCAAAGCTTACTTCGTTTAGAAGGGATAGGATTAGTAAAAACATTTCAAAAAAGTGAAGAACCCAAATCCTATTTGTATGAAATACAAGCACCTAGCACACCAAAGCAATTTTTTGAAGATGATGTGTTGTCCTTGCTCCTACTGGAATTGATAGGAGAGAACAATTACATTCGTTTAAAAAAGAAATACACCAAACCGTCGATTCCAATTGAATTTAAGGAGATAACGCATCAATTTGGAGAAGTATATCAATTCAACATACAAAAAATTGATACTTCTAGTAATTTATTAGATACGAATTCTTTATTAGATGTATATGACAATCAAAAATCCAAGCGAGTAAAATTAGAAGAAAATAATTTTGACTGGAACTTTTTAATAGATCACATCAAAACTACATTTATCAACAAAAAGGAATTGGATGAATCTGTAAAACAAACGATTTTCACTTTTCACCAGATGTTTGGACTGGATGAACTTGATGCATTGACTTTTTTAAAAAATGCTACAGATATCGTGACAGGATCTATTGATAAAAAGAAATTCAAAAATGAAATTTATCGGTATTATAAAAAAACCGTTAAGCAAGATGATTTTAAAATCACCGATACAGTTGAAAGAATTCAACAGGCTTCACATGAAGAGAAGAAGAAAGAACGAGAGAACTTACTTCAAAAAGGGTTTAATAGTCAACACATTGAGATCATACAAGATGCTAAAAAAAATACGCCAGCTGAATTTTTAATGAAAATAAAACAGCAAAAAGGTGGATTTGTCACACGCAATGAACAATGGACATTGGAAGACTTAATCAAAGATTCATCCTTATCAATGCCTGTAATTAATATACTCGTACACTATGTATTAGTGATTAAGAAAAATGCTATATTTGAACGGAATTTAGCGAATAAAATAGCGAATGATTGGGCTCAAAACTCAATTCAAACTCCAGAAGAAGCAATAAATAAAGTAATTCAATTGTATAAAGAAAACCAAAGCAAAAAAATAAAACAGAATAATAAGTACACAAAAAAAGACTCTGCACCGAGAAGAAAAGAAACATTACCCAATTGGGCAAAAGAAGAAAACCAAGAGGAAGAAGTACCACTTAGTGAAGAAGAAAAGCAAGCATTTATTGACAGACTAAATAAATTGAGTGGTTCTAAAAAGGCAGGTGATTAGTTATGGAAAATGTTGGGAAAAATTTTAAAAATTTAATGAGTAAAAATGACTTAGACAGGCAACTAGGTGTGTTGATGGAAACTGTGCTGAAGGATCCAGAGGTTTATCATTTTCTTAAAGAACATAAAGATGAGCTTACTACTGAAGGAATTGAAAGAAGTTACTCAGAATTATATGAATTTGTTCAAGAAAAAAGAAAATTTGGAAAAAATGAAAAAGACAGAGTTGCTCCAGGGTATAGACCCCAATTGATTGCATCCCAAGGTGGGGTAGCTGTTCAATATATACCGACAACCGACCTACTCGAGAAAAGAAAGCAAATGGAGCTTAAACAAAGAATAACTGCTGTGGACATGCCTAAAGACATTAGAGAAGCTGATTTAAAAGATTTCGAACCTACAAAGACGCGTCAGCAGGCAATACAGGAAGCTTTAGCTTTTATAGAAAACTATATTGAAAAACCAAAGGCTTTCCATAAAGCTCTCTATCTCCAAGGTCCATTCGGAGTTGGGAAGACTTACCTACTAGGAGCAATAGCTCATGCTTTAGCTAAAAACGGATACCCATCTACGTTGATTCATTTTCCAACTTTTGCTGTAGAAATGAAAAATTCAATTGGAAATAATACAACTGCCTCTAAAATAGAAGAAATTAAACGTACATCTATTTTAATGATTGATGATATAGGGGCTGATTCATTGTCATCCTGGATACGTGATGACATATTGGGAGTAATATTGCAACATCGTATGCAAGAAGAGCTGCCCACTTTCTTTTCATCAAATTTCAGTATGAAACAATTAGAGGAAGAACACTTACGCATCTCTCAAAGAGGCGAAGATGAACCCCTTAAAGCAAAACGAATTATGGAACGCATCAAATTTTTAAGTAAAGAGATAAAAATGGCAGGGAGAAATAGAAGATATTAAATTATACTTGAATATTTTTAATAAAAGTGGTAATCTAGCTACAAAATATAATGAAATCAATGATAAAGTCAATAATTTTAAGTTAGAGTATTAAAGAGAGGGAAAAGATGGTGAAATTTTCCTATGTTCACTTAAAATTTACCCCTTTTGAGAGCCTTTTTGAAATCAGTAAAAAAGGACGCCACCTAGCGTTAGAGGAATAAGGAAATAATCCAAAAAACTATTTCGAATACTGGGTGGAACCACGACTTAAATCGTCCCATTAAAAGCAATAATATGCTTTTAATGGGACTTTTTTTTGACATAATTATCATTAATTAACTAAATGGAGGGAAACATAATGGAGAAAATTAATATTGCCTTACCAGATGGAACTATCAAAGAATTTCATAAAGGAGTTACTCCAAAAGAAATTGCTGAGACTATCAGCAAATCATTGAGCAAAAAAGGATTGGCCGCAAAATTTAATGGGAATTCGATTGATTATAACCATGAAATTATGGAGGATGGGGAAGTTGAAATTATAACTCCAGATCATGCAGATGCTTTACAAATTCTTAGACACTCAGCTGCTCATCTACTGGCACATGCATTGACACGTCTGTATCCGTCTATTCAATTTGGAGTTGGACCGACTATAGAAAATGGGTTTTATTATGATACAGACTCTGAGAAACCAATTACTGAAGAAGATTTAAAAACTATTGAAGAAGAAATGATGACAATTGTAAAAGAAAATCATTCTATAAATAGGAAGGTCATTTCAAGAGAAAAGGCTCTGGAATTATTTGAGGCAGATCAATACAAACAAGAGCTAATAAATGAATTACCAGAAGAAGAAACAATAACAGTATATGAACAAGGCGAATTTATTGATTTATGCCGAGGGATACATGTACCTTCTACTGGAAGAATCCAAGTATTTAAGCTTTTATCGTTAGCTGGAGCTTATTGGAGAGGTAACTCTGATAACAAAATGATGCAAAGAGTTTATGGGACAGCTTTTTTTGATAAAAAATCTCTAAAAGAATTCTTGAAGCAAAGAGAAGAAGCAAAAGAAAGGGACCATCGTAAATTAGGGAAAGAATTAGATTTGTTTATGATATCTCCTGAAGTTGGATCTGGATTACCATTTTGGCTTCCTAAAGGGGCTACAATCCGCCGCACTGTGGAAAGATACATTACGGATAAAGAAATTAGCTTAGGCTATGAGCATGTTTATACACCGGTATTGGCTGATGTGGGATTATATAAGAAATCTGGCCATTGGGATCATTATCATGAAGATATGTTTCCGCCAATGGATATGGGTGATGGTGAAATGCTCGTTTTACGACCTATGAACTGTCCACATCATATGGAAGTTTACAAGAATGATGTCCATAGTTACAGAGAGTTACCATTAAGAATTGCTGAGCTTGGTCAAATGCATCGCTACGAAAAGAGTGGGGCTCTGTCTGGATTACAGAGGGTGCGAGAAATGACCTTAAATGATGCACATATTTTTGTGCGACCTGATCAAATCAAAGAAGAATTTAAGCGTGTAATTGAATTAATGTTAGCAGTTTATGAAGATTTTGATATTAAAGACTATAGATTCCGAGTGAGTTATCGTGATCCTAATAATAAAGATAAATATTTTGATGACGATGACATGTGGGAAAGAGCTCAAAAAATGTTAAAGGAAACTATGGATGAAATGGAACTGGATTACTTTGAAGCTGAAGGAGAAGCAGCCTTTTATGGTCCGAAACTTGACGTACAAGTGAAAACTGCTATTGGGATGGAAGAAACGTTATCCACAGTTCAATTAGATTTCTTACTCCCAGAAAGATTTGATTTAACTTATGTCGGAGAAGACGGCGAGAATACTCATCGTCCAGTAGTTATTCATAGAGGAATCATTTCCACAATGGAAAGATTTATTGCTTACCTCATTGAGGAATATAAGGGAGCATTTCCTACTTGGTTAGCTCCCGTTCAAGCAACGATTATTCCTGTGAATTTAGATTTGCATTTTGACTATGCTTCAGAAATCAAGAAACAATTGAATGAAATTGATATGCGTATAGACGTAGATATGCGAAACGAGAAAATGGGATACAAAATTAGAAGTTCGCAGACCCAAAAGATACCTTACCAAGTAGTTGTTGGTGATAATGAAGTGGCTGATCGTTCAGTGACAATTAGAAAATATGGAGAAAAGCAAACAACAACTTTACCGCTAGAAGAATTTATCGAAAATTTGAGTAATGAATTACAAAAAACAGGAAAGTAGTTTGACAATATATATTAAAAGTGGTAAGCTATAAAAGTTGAGAAAACCAAGCAGAGGCAACCCGCTTCTCGCCTTAGAGACAAAAAGTTTCTGGGCAGATATCTATTCAAGACTTTCACAATGAAAATTTGTGTCAAAGTGCGGATGAAGATAGGCGGGGAAATATTCCCCGTCTTTTTTCTGCAGTTCTTCTCTCAAATATTTTGGAGGTGAATCATCATAGCAAAAGACATGATTGTCAACGATGGAATTCGAGCTCGCGAAGTGCGTCTTATCGGTAAAGATGGTGAACAGATTGGTGTTATATCAACAAAAGAAGCTCTAGTGAAAGCTGAAGAAGCTAATCTTGACTTAGTTTTGGTTGCACCGAATGGAAAACCACCTGTAGCAAGAATCATGGACTACGGGAAATACCGTTATGAGCTACAAAAGAAAGAACGTGAAGCAAGAAAAAATCAGAAAGTCGTCAATATTAAGGAAGTACGTTTGAGTCCGACAATAGATGACCACGACTTTGAAACTAAACTAAGAAATGCTAGAAAATTTCTTACTAAAGGTGACAAGGTTAAAGTATCTATACGTTTTAGAGGACGCGCGATTACTCATAAAGAAATTGGTCGTGAAGTTTTAGAACGTCTTGCTAAAGAAACATCTGATATCGCAGCAATCGAATCAAATGCTAAAATGGATGGACGTAGCATGTTTATCATGCTAGCACCTAAAGCAGAAAAGTAAGATAATGTTTAGGAGGAAAAAAAATGCCAAAACAAAAAACTCACCGTGGTTCAGCAAAACGTTTTAAAAGAACTGGATCCGGTAAATTGAAACGGTCACATGCTAAAACAAGCCATATGTTTGCGAATAAATCGCAAAAACAAAAACGTAAATTACGTAAATCAGCATTGGTTTCTAGCAGTGATTACAAACGCATCAAGCAACAATTATCACAAATGAAATAAAAAAGTAAACAAAGTGTTTGCTTAGGAGAAATTGAGGAGGAAATAACATGGCACGAGTTAAAGGTGGAATAATTGCCCGTAAACGCCGTAAAAAGATTTTAAAATTATCAAAAGGGTACTATGGTGCAAAACATCGTCTGTTTAAAGTAGCAAATCAACAAGTAATGAAGTCTTATCAATATGCATATAGAGATCGTCGTCAAAATAAACGTAATTTCCGTAAATTATGGATCACACGTATTAATGCTGCTGCCCGCTTGAATGGCTTAAGCTATAGTAAATTAATGCATGGATTAAGATTAGCTGAAATCGACGTAAATCGTAAAATGCTAGCTGACTTAGCAGTTCGTGATGCAAATGCATTTTCTGCAATAACTGAGCAAGCTAAATCTGCATTAAATAAATAATTTAAAATAGCAACTTTCTAATCTAGTATTTTTGGATTAGAAAGTTTTTTTATTTCTGTATATATAATTAAAATTCAAAAAGTAATTTCATAGATTTCTCCTATGCAAAGTGGAATTATAGTAAACTATTATAGAATAAGAATGGGAGGATCGTCATGAGAAATTATAAATACTATCTAGTAAGTTTATTATTTGTTGGGCTTTTTATTCTTTCGGCGTGTTCTTTCAGAGTGTTTGAAAATCAAGAGGATAAGGAAACGACTCAGGCTATGGGGAATACAAATGAAGACAAGCCTAAGTTGAAAATTCAGTTGATGGAACAAAAAGAATTAGCTTCACTTGACCCGGCTGATTCAATTCAAACCGTAAGTTTTAACGCCTTGGTCAACTCTATGGAAGGACTATACAGATATGGAGTAAATAACCAACTAGAATTAGGAATGGCAGAACGCCATCCAACAATATCAAATAACGGAAAAACCTACGAGTTTACAATCAAGGAAGATGCTTATTGGTCTAATGGAAATCCTGTTACTTCCTATGATTTTGAATTTGCATGGAAAAGAATGGTTGATCCAGAAAATCAAGCTTTTTACCGTTATTTATTCGATGATGTGATTCTAAATGGTTCTAAAATTTTACAAGGGAAAATGAATCCTGATGAGCTAGGAATTGAATCAGTCGACGCAAAAACTTTACGTGTAAATTTAGAACAAGAGACAGCACACTTGGACACTCTCCTGACCTTACCGGCATTCCTTCCTATAAATGAAAAATTTTATAATGAAACGGGTAATGAATTTGCAACTAGAAGTGATAAGACACTTTTCAATGGACCTTTTGTTATTGAAGATTGGTCAAATATTGAAAACGAATGGACTTTGAGAAAAAATTCAAATTATTGGGATAAAAAGAATGTGAAACTTGATGAAGCAGTATTCAAAGTGGTAAAAACATCTGAAACTGCCCTTGACTATTTCATGCAAAACAAGCTGGATAGAGCGGTTATTAGTAAACCTGAATCAAAAACAATCGACAATAATACCTTTGTAAAAAAAGAACCGACCAGTGCAACCATGTACCTAAAATTTAATATGAAAGAAACAAAAGAATTCAATCCATTGATCAATAAAAAGTTAAGAAAAGCATTAGGTATTGCAATTAATAATAGGCAGTTTGTATCGTCAGTATTGAATAATAATGCCGTCCCCTCGACAGGACTCATTCCTACAGGGCTGAGTAACCACCCCACAACAGGGATTGATTTTAGAGAGGATAGTTCCAGTTATTTGAGCCATGACGTACGAGAAGCTCGTTCTTTATTTCAACTTGCTTTGAAAGAATTAGAACAAGAAGAAATTACGCTTGAAATTGTTGCTGATGATACCCCAATAGCAATTGATTCTCTTGTATTTCTTCAAAGAAATATGATGAGGACCTTGCCAGGATTAAACATCAATATAAAAAGTGTCTCATTCAAGCAACGCATGATTTTAGATGAAACGAATAATTATTCTATCCAGTTAGGTGGATGGGGAGCCGATTATAAAGATCCAGTGACTTTCTTAGAATTGTGGACTTCTCAAAATCCTAATAATACTTCTGGATATTCTAATACCCAGTTTGATGATATTTTACAAAAAGCAAAACTAACTATTGATAAAAATAAAAGATGGGATTATTTGAAGGAAGCCGAAAAAACTTTATTCGATAATCCTCCGCTTGTCCCCTTATATCAACCGATAACGACAATTTTTGAAAAAGAATTTTTCGATAATATTATTACTATACATGATGGTCAAACTATCTCATTGAAATATGTCTATCGAAAATAAAACGGGAAGTCCAAATAGGTAAAACAGAGCTGATGTTAATTCTGACATGCTCTGTTTTTTTAGTTAAAATAATAGTTCGAAAATTGTTGCATTAGAGAACAAAAAAATAAAAAAATGTGTTTTAATAGTAGTAGGGAAGAATCAAAAAATAAAAACATGTTATAATAGATTAATGTTTTTAATCAACAAATGTATATGATCTCTTAAATTGAGAGAAGTGTGAGGGTACGGTTCATGAAAAGATCAAAAAAACGTATAGCTATTATTGGAAGTGGGATAACCGGATTAACAACTGCCTATCGGATAAAAAAAATTATTGAACGGGATAATTTACCCATTGAATTGGTAATCTTTGAGGCATCTATTAGATCAGGTGGCAAAATTTTCACAATGAAACAGGATGATTTATATTTGGATATGGGAGCAGAATCTATCGACATTCGTATGCCACAAGCATTAGAATTAATTAAAGAGTTAGGTTTACTTCCGAACATAGAAAAGAGCAAAAACGGGAAACCAGATATATTTTTTTATAACCAATTGTATTCAGCGGATTTCCCTACTTATAAAGGAATACCTGTTTATTCAAAAGATATTTGGAAGTATTCGATTTTATCTTTTCAAGGTAAACTTGCTTTTTTGAAAAATATCCATAAAAAACAATCAAGACTTAAAAAAGATATACAAATCAGTGAATATTTAAGAAAAAGAATTGGATCAGAGATGGCCGAACATGTTGTTGAACCGTTTTTTTCGAAGATATATGCAAGTAGTGTAGATGAAATGGGAATTAAAGCTAGTCGAGAACAAATTTTTGAAGTTGAAAAAGCTAATGTGAAATTACCAAAAGGCTTAGTCGAATCTTCGCATTTATGGGATGGAAAAGGAAACTACGTCACCTTCAATGAAGGATTGGAAGTGTTAACCCAAAAACTTGTAGAAGAACTGAAACCATATATTCGATATAATAAAACGGTAACTGAAATCAAACCAAATAAAGAAGGTACCTACATTCTAGATATTAATCACAAACAACAAGTTCGGGTGGGTTCCGTCTGTGTGGCTACTGATCCGAAAGCATATGGAGAGATATTTGACGACGAAGTACTGTCGGCCGAATTTTCTAAAATGAAATTAGGGTCTATAGGTTATGTATTATTTAGCTTTCCTAAAAATAGTATTCAACAAAAACCAAAAGGATTTGGTATAGTAGCACCTAGGAGAAATGATTCTTTTGTAACTTCCGCAGTATGGTTAAATAAAAAATGGGAATTTTTACATAGTCATGCTGAAGAACTTGTTGGGGTCAGTTTCGGACGTGTAGAAGAAGAATTTATTATGTCACTTAGCAACAATCAGTTAGAAGAATCAATTTTAGCTGACATTAAAAAAATGTTTGGGATAAAAGATGATCCTAATTTTCGTATAATAAAAAGATGGCCACACTCTATTCCGCAATACCAAGTTGATCATGAATTGAGAGTTGAGGCTATTGAAGCAAGATTACGTTATCAATACCCGGGTGTATTTATAGCGGGAAATGGGTTCAAAGGGTTTGGAATAAACCCTTGTATCGAACAAGCTAATAAGGTTAGTATGGATATGATAGAGCATATAAAAAAACAAAATAGCATTTTTTAATGATCTAAAAACAATAGTGAAAAATATGAATAGTATAAACATCAGGGTGTTCCTGAAGTCTATACTATTTTTGTTTTTTTTAAGGTTAGATACAGAGATTCTTTTTCTCTTTTATTCTTGAATGGTGTAAAATTGAGGAGTAGGGAATGAGAGGAGATTGAACAATTTGTGTAACTATTTTAGGCTACTGGAGGGATACCTAACGTGAGTCCTAGTATTCGTAGTTAATTGATTGAATCAGATGGTTTCATAGATGTGTCGGAAGTAGCTCTTTGCTGACCTTAGAATATCATTTTGATCCTTTAAGATTAGTTTCAGTCTTACTTTCATTATCATCACGATCGTACAGGAGAATTAGGGGGACAGTTAACTCATTTACTGAAAAAGGATAAAGATGGTAAATATGTCCAATACTTCCAATATTCAATGATAGTTAATACTTTTATCGAGATGGAGAATCCTTTCAATTTGGGTACTTTTAAGGTAGAATATTTACAAACTTTATATCCAATAAAATATTATGCAATTAGAAATGAAGGAAGATGGAAAGTGAAAAAAATTCTATTCAAGGCCCACTCAGCTTTCAAAAATATTTGTCTTTGTTATTAAGAATGCTAACTTGTTTAAGGGAGACACTAAATATAGTTGAAGAGAATGGAAAGCATTCAGCTCATATGATTTTAAAAGAAATAGCAAATATTGGAAAAGAAGTGCAGCTAAATTATTAACACATTTACCATAAAATAGAAGTTTAAATGAACAAAAAATGAAGCAATCAGATACACTGGAAATAATCCAGTAGTATTAGCCATAAAAATAAATATAAATCAAAGGGGTATAATATGTATTACGTAAAAAATGAGCGAAATGGACAGGAAGTCAATGATGCACGCTTAAACTTAGCAATTGAATATTATTTGCTAAATGAAGTTAGCCTGGATGAACCAATTCTATTGTTTTATATAAATGATAATGCGATAATAATCGGGAAAAATCAAAACACATACGAAGAAGTCAACACAAAATATGTAGAAGAAAATGAGGTTACTGTTGTTAGACGTTTTTCTGGTGGGGGTGCAGTGTACCATGATTTTGGTGTATTAAATTTTTGTTTTATTACTCAAGATGATGGGGATTCATTTAGAAATTTCAAAAAATTTACTAGCCCTGTTATTGATGCACTACATAAGATGGGTGTAGAAGGAGCGGAGTTAAAGGGTAGGAATGATTTGGTCATTAATGATCTGAAGTTCTCTGGAAATGCAATGTATTCCAAAAACGGCAGAATGACTGCTCATGGAACCTTAATGTTTGATAGTGAGATAGATGCAGTGGTAGGTGCTTTGAAACCAAAAAAACATAAGTTAGAATCAAAAGGGATAAAGTCTATTAGAAGTAGAGTGACAAATATCAAACCATTCTTGGATGATGACTATCAATACATGAATACAAAACAGTTTAGAGAAAAGTTGCTTTTAAATATTTTTAATGTAAATTCTATAAAAGAAGTGAAAGAGTATAAGCTGACTGACAAAGATTGGAAACAAATCGACAAATTTGCTGAACAATACACTGCTAACTGGGAATGGAACTATGGGACTTCTCCCAAATTTGATTTAGAGCGTAGCGAAAGATTGTCTATAGGGACAGTCGAGGTTAAATTAAATGTCGAGAGAGGTATGATTACAGAACTCAAAATTTATGGAGATTTCTTTGGATTAGGAGAAATTTCGGATGTTGAGCAAAAATTTATAGGGTGCAATTATAATCAGAAAACAATTAGTGACATTTTAGAACAGGTAGATTTATCTTATTATTTTGGAGATGTTTCGAAAAAAGAATTGGTCGACCTAATTTATTAAGCGATTCTTTTGACATGTTTCCTGTTAAACGTTCAATTCAACGTAAATAAAAACAGAGTGTGACAAAATTTTTCACCCGAATAAATTTTCACAACTTTATCCGTAAGTCTATTGGCGCAACAACGGCTTTAGCGCCGTGATATGGATAGCGGAACTGGTTTTTTGAGCATGTTTAGAAGGTAAAGTTCAGGAAACAAAAAAAGCTGGGACAAAAGTAGACTAACATAATTAAATGAGACAATATAAAACACCTTCGAAATGGTATAATCAGTAAAATACTATATTGGAGGTGTTTTTGCGTGGGCAAAAACATGTATTCAAGTGAAGTGAAATGGGCAGTTGTCAAAGCCAAACTGAGTGGCGAACTAACAAACCAAAATATTATGAAAAAATACGGTATAAAGAATGTATCTCAGATTAAAACATGGAGGCAATGGTATCGAACAAACCAAATTCATCGCTTTGATCAGCCGATTGGAAAACAATATTCTTATGGACTTGGACCGGATTTGAAAAATGAAGAAGAAAAAAAGACCAAACATGTGGAACATTTACAAATGGAGAACGAGATTTTAAAAAAGTATTTAGAGATGAGCAAGGAGTTGAAAAAGAAGTAGTCCATCAATTGGTAGACAAGTTTAGAAAAAAGTATACGGTCACTGCTATTTTAGCTGCTTTGGGGATAGCTCGTTCCTCGTATTACCGATGGACGAAAGAACCAAAGAAAATATTATCGGAAGTAGAATTGGCTATTACAGAATTATGTCAAAAACATACATACCGTTACGGGCACCGAAAGATAACGAAGCTCTTGAAACGTAGATATAAAATTAAACGTCACCGGAATACCGTTCAACGGATCATGCAAAAACTCAACTTACAATGCCGAGTAAAACCAAAACGTAAGTGGAAGTCTCAGGGAGAGACCGTAATCATTGCGCCTAATTTATTGGCAAGAAACTTTAGTGCCTCCAAACCAAACGAAAAATGGGTGACTGATATTACGTATATTCAATAGGGTCCGAAAACGCTGCATCTTTCAACCATTGTAGACTTGTTTAACAATGAAGTCGTCGCATATAGGCTATACAATCATCAACAGACAAATAGTGACGGATACTTTGAAAGCAGCCTTAGAAGCAAGAAAGAATCCCAAAGGAGTCTTGATTCATTCTGACCAAGGATCTGTGTATACTTCTTATGCTTTTCAAAGTTTAGTGAAGGAAAAAGACTTGGTGAGTAGTATGCCCAGAAGAGGAAACTGTTGGGATAACGCAGTTATCGAGTCATTTCATTCAAATATTAAATCAGAAAAGTTCCAATATGTTAAATTCCACTCGTTGTCCTTGCAAGAGGGATTGCTCGTGTCATTAACTATATGAATTATTACAATAATGAACGAATTTAAGAAAAATTAGACTACGACTCCCCACTAGAATTTAGAGGAATAGCAGCCTAAGAAGGTGTTTTATTAGTGTCTCAAATCAGTATGTCAGTCTAAACTCCCAGTTCTTTTATCTCTTTCTTCCTAAACCTACAGCTCTTTGCATTTTTTTTAATGTTTTATTAGCAACTTTTTGAGCGCGTTCGGCTCCTTCGTCTAAAATAAAATCCAATTCTCCAGAGTCTAGTAATTCATTGTGTCGTTGTTGAATCGGTTCTAAAACTGCAATAATTGCTTCGGCCAAATCGTTTTTAAAAGTGGCATAGTTACTGTCTTTATACTTATTCTCTAAATTTTCAATTGAAATATGTGTAAACGCAGAAAAAATCGTTAATAAGTTCGATATAGCCGGTTTTTTTTCGGTATTGTATTCAATAATACCACTAGAATCGGTTACTGCACTTTTGATTTTCTTACGAATTACATTTGGTTCATCTAACATAGATACATATCCTTTTGGACTACTATCAGATTTACTCATCTTTTTCATTGGATCTTGTAGACTCATTATTCTACCACCAGATTTAGGAATACTCACTTCAGGTAGTGTTAAAAGAATATTACCATTACCATATCTTGTATTAAATCGGTTAACAAAGTCTCTGGTTAATTCGATATGCTGTTTTTGATCTTCTCCTACAGGAACTTCGTCTGCTTGGTAAAGAATGATATCAGCTACCATTAAGGGGGGATAAGTCAATATTCCAGTAGGTACGCCACTTTTTTCATATTTAGAAGATTTATCCTTGAATTGTGTCATTCTTTCTAATTCACCAATAGAAGTATTGCATTGAACAATCCATGCTGCTTCAGCATGTGCAGAAACTTCAGACTGAATAAATATTACACTTTTTTTAGGATCTAAACCAATCGCAACATATAGAGCAGCGAGACTTTTTGTTTGTTGTCTAAGTTTGTTTGGTTCTTGTTGAACAGTAATCGCATGTTCATCAACTATACAAAAATAGCACTGATTGTTTTCTTGAATCGAAATAAACTGTTTCATGGCACCAATATAGTTTCCAATAGTGGGTGTACCACTTGGTTGAATTCCTGAGAAAATTTTCTTCATTTTTACAGCCCTTTCTTTTTACTAAACTAAGTCAATTATAAGTTAAGCGATGAAGAAATCAAACCACTATTATGAATTAAAATAATTTAATATTATTCTATCTTTTTTATAACGTTTCAGATTGTATTTATTTTAATGTGGAGCTTGGTTTCAAAAAAACAAAAGTCAATAAAATCAACGATTAAAAATAATGTTCTTCCGAAAGATTAACGAATTAACACGGAAATTTGTCTAAATTTTGACAAAAGCGTAGATAATTCATAGAAAATATTGTATACTGATTAATGTAGACGTCACTAATGCAGAAAAGCACTCATACAATCATAATTTTCAGTGTGAAATAATGAAGGGAGAGCAATACATATGGTAACGTTGTTTACATCACCGAGTTGTACATCTTGTAGGAAAGCTAAAGCATGGTTAGAAGAATTCAATATTTCTTATGAAGAAAGAAATATCTTTTCTAGCTCATTGACAATTAAAGAAATTAAATCAATTATGATAATGACAGAAAATGGAACGGAAGATATTATTTCTACTAGATCCAAAGCGTTTAATCAATTAAATATAAGTATAGAAGAATTATCACTTTTAGAATTATATAATCTTATCCAAAAAACACCAGGTATATTAAGAAGACCCATCATGATTGACTCAAAAAGAATCCAAGTGGGATATAACGAAGATGAAATTCGCCGTTTTCTACCACGTGAAGTTAGGGCACTCGAACTTAAAAAAGCTCAACAAATAGCTGGCATCGCTCTATCATAAAAAAACATTCATGAGAATATAAAACCTCTTTTTGTTAAGCAAACAAAAAGGGGTTTTATCATTTGAAAATTAGTTTTCTCTAAAGACGCTTTACATTCTCAAAATAATCTTTAAAATAAGAGGGGATAGTCCATCGGTAAAGAGATCGTAAGAAAAGGGGTGTGGGACTATGGAAATGGAGCATATCAACGAAGATACAATTAGGGTACAAATAAAACATGCTGATTTAGAAGAAAGAGGCATAGAATTTTTGGATTTATTAGGAAATCAAAAGCAAATCGAAAAATTCTTTTATAGTATTTTAGAGGAAGTAGATTTAGAAGATGAATTTCAGGAATCAGATGCAGTTACTTTTCAAGTGATGCCAACTAGTGAGGGTTTAGAATTATATATAAGTAAAGATTCTGCTGGACCAGACATTGATTCTACAACACAAAATAATGTTGAAAGTATAGATGCTAAGCAATCTTCTAATTTTTTCAATAGAATACGCGAAATGAAAGAAGCAGAAAAGAACAACTTGGTAGATAATGAGAAAGAAGATATAGTAAAAAAAGTTGTCGAACTCCAAAATTTTGATGATGCTATTCTATTGTCGGAAAGATTATATTTAGAGGGCGGACTATCCTATTTAATAAGTTATCAAAACAAATACTATATATATTTCTTATTCTATAAAGAAGAAATGCTTTTAAGAAACCCGACTGAAGAGTGGGCAGTAGCTTTAGAATATGGACATAAGACTAAACTTACTGGCGATTTTTTGATGGAACACGGGAAAATTTTGCTAGAAGAGACTGCTCTAAAATCCTTGAGATATTATTTTAAATAGTAAATAGATTGATTTAAGACCTGTTACATCTAAACCACTCAGTTTAGATGTAACAGTTTTTTTGCGTAATGCATAGACAAAAAAAATTTGAGCATCTTTATCGTATTATATAGCAGGAGGATAAAGATATGTTAATTGCATTAAACAAAGACAAAAAGCGTGTAAATGCTCAAGACTGTATAGATAGTAATAATAAAACGACGAAGTATGTATGCCCGAGTTGTAAACAAGATCTTGTTTTGAAAAAAGGGACTATTAAAATTGCTCATTTCGCTCATAAAAAGAAGAGTGAATGCATCAGTTTTTCAGAAGGGGAAACAGAGGAACATCTTCTTGGAAAACAATTGCTTTTTGAAATGTTGAGAAAAAATATGCAAGAGGTCTATTTAGAAGCATATTTATCCGATTTGAAACAACGACCCGATATTTTGTGGAAAACAGATGAAGAAAAAATTGCTATCGAATTTCAGTGTACTACATTAAATATTAGACGCATGAAAGAACGTACGTCTAATTACAAAAGGAGGGGCTATAAAGTAATTTGGATTTTAGGTAAAAACTTACATATAAAAAACAAGCTAACAAACCTACAAAAAACTTTTGTAGGTATCACTGATAGCGGGATTTTTTATTCCCTGGAATTTGATGTTTCCAATAAAATGTTTACCGTAATTTATAATTTGAATTCTATCAATCACTCTCGAAGAATAGACTACAAGATTAAAAGTTGGCCTATCAAAAGTAAGGACAATATCATCAGATTCATGAGAAATAGTAACGGTTTAAATTTTGAGGTTAACAATTTCCCTCGATATAACTTATCCATTCGAGACAATTATATTCGATCGAACGCATATTATTCAAATAGAGCTACGAAATTGTTTATGGAAAAAATATATCAGAATCGAGATTCATTAATAAGTATCCCAATTGAATGCTATGTCACATTGCCATGTGATTGGATGATTTCGAGTTCCAACATGCTTTGGAAATATTACTTGCTAAAATTTATACAATTGAATTCAAAGAATGAATTCACGACCAAAGAATTAAAATGTGTGTGGGAAAAATTAATTACAAATAAACTATTAATTTTATCTGATTTTCCATTGGTCAGTTCTGATGTTTTGGATACTCCCCTGAAAGAATTCTGCAACTTTTTGGTGAAACAAAATATATTAAAGGATAAAGGAGATCAAGTATGGAGAATTAATAAAAGACCTATATTCTATAGAAACGAAAGAGCAAAATACAAGCAAATTTTTTTATGCAAATAGTTAAAGAAGCTTTAAATGAAATAAAATTATGATAAAATGAGAGGGTGATGAAAAAAACAGGAGGTTTTCTAATGTCAAATGTGAAGCAACTACCAAATCGTCAAGATTTACCTGAAAAATCAATGTGGGATCTCAGTGTGATTTTTGAATCGGATGAAGATTTCAATCAAGCTTATCAGAAAGTTGAAGAAATGATCCTTGAAGTTAAGACTTATCAGGGAAGGTTGGCTGAGAATTCAACCATTTTCTTGCAAGCACTGGAATCATTGCTTGCATTGTCACAAAAACTAGAGACAGTTTATGTTTATTCTCATCTGAAAAATGATCAAGATACTTCTAATTCCTTTTACCAGGCAATGAATGACAGGGCTCAAATGTTGGCTACTCGAGCCGGTGAAGCAATTGCATGGTTTGAACCAGAGGTTTTAGCATTAGATCCTAATAAACTAGAAAATTATTTTATTGAATCTAATGAATTGAAGATATACAAACATTACATTGATTCAATGACGTCAAACCGCGAGCATGTCTTGTCTTCTGAAATGGAAGGGTTGCTTGCTGGAGCAAATGATTTATTTCAGGCATCAAGTAAGACTTTTAGTGTTTTAAATAATGCAGATATCCAGTTTCCATCAGTAAAAGACGAAGACGGAAACGAAGTACAACTTTCGCATGGTATGTATGGTCAATTATTGGAGAGTACAGATAGAGAAGTTAGGGAAGATGCATTCAAAAAACTTTATGAAGTCTATGAAGGATTGAAAAATACTTTTGCCAGTACTTTGGCAGCAAATGTACGCTACCATAACTATACTGCAAAAGTACATCATTTTTCATCGGCTCGCGAACGTGCTCTTAGTGAGAACCATATTCCTGAGACTGTTCATGATACATTAATCAATGTTGTAAATAAGAATTTACCTTTACTGCATCGTTATATGGGTTTAAGAAAAACTCTTTTGAATATTGAAGAAATGCATATGTACGATTTATATACTCCAATTACAGGAGAAACAGGAATAAAATATAGTTATGAGGAAGCTAAAGAAGAAACTTTTAATGGGCTATCAACGTTAGGAACTGAGTACAAAGCGGTTCTTAATGCTGCCTTTACTGACCGTTGGATCGATGTTGTCGAAAACAGAGGTAAAAGAAGTGGTGCATATTCTTCGGGAGCCTACGATACAAATCCGTATATTTTATTAAATTGGCATGATTCATTAAACCATTTGTATACTTTGGTCCATGAACTGGGACACAGTGCGCACAGTTATTTCACAAGAAATAATCAACCGTATGTATACGGAGATTATTCAATATTTTTAGCAGAAATTGCATCTACTACAAATGAGAACTTATTGACTGATTATCTTTTAAAAACCAAAGAAGATGCCAAGGTTCGTATTAATATTTTAAATCATTATTTAGATGGATTTAAAGGCACTGTATTTAGACAAACCCAATTCGCTGAGTTTGAACACTTTATGCATGAAGAGGCCGCTAAGGGAGTTCCATTAACAGCAGAGTATTTAAGTGACTCATATAAAAAATTAAACGATAAATATTACGGACCGGCGGTAGAGAGTGATCCCGAAATCGCTGTAGAATGGTCTAGAATACCTCATTTTTACTATAATTATTATGTATATCAATATTCTACTGGTTTTTGTGCTGCAACTGCTTTAGCAGATAAAATTGTAAATGGGGAAGAGGGGGCATTAGATCGCTATCTAGCTTATTTGAAATCAGGCAATAGTGATTATCCTATCGATGTAATGAAAAAAGCAGGTGTGGATATGACCAACAGTGAGTATCTTGAAAGAGCGTTCAAAATATTTGAAAACAGACTAAATGAGTTGGAGAGTTTATTGATGGCTTCTAAATAATGGTTTCTCCTGACTCAATATATAAAAGTGGCACACTACACAGTCACTATTACGCATATAATCATTTTTGTATGTACAACATTATTTGATTGATACTCCAATCAAAAAAAACGAAAATAAAAAGCTATTCAAATTAATTTGAATAGCTTTTTATAATTTTTTTGGAAGAGAGATTGTGTATTTTTTGATTTTGGCTATCACACAATCCATGTAAAACTTCTTTAGAAACAGTAGATTCAATTACAGAACCATAATCTGAAGACATACTTGAAAATAGAACAAGGGAAGGAGTCTGACTGACATCCATTTCTCGAGCTATTTTTTGATCTTTAAGGAATAACTGCTTGGTGAAATCCGCATGCCAGTCTTCTAAAAACATTTCTGTATCGATCGGAAGTGATGAAATGATTTCAGAGATCAATTTGTTAGAAACTTTGTTTTGCTGTTCAATCAGAGATTTTTGTAGAGCCATTAAAAATTGACGACCAATATTTTTCCCTTGCATAGACACGGCAGTAAATGCTAAAGCTGTTTCGTAAGTATCCATGTAAAGTTTGTTTCTTGTCTCGATAGTTGTTTCTTTGATGGGGTGGAGTGATAATTGTGTAGAAATAGTATGAAAATTAACAAAAGGAATGAACCTAAGTTTAACTTTTTCATTTCTTTCTTGTACAAAATCTAAAACTATTTTTTCTGTTTCATAACAACGGGGTCCTAAAGGATTAACGAATAAAAAGATTTCCATAATTTTTTTTGAAAATTCCATGGTTTAACACACCTAATTCTTATTATTTTTACTAAATTTACTATATTAATAGATTAACAAAGATAAACTAGTAAAGATAATATTGCGCTTTAAATATTTAGTGTTATTTATAAAATGTCAATATTTTGCCACAAAATATCTAGATTGTCTACAACAAAAGTTTGTTTTATTTGATAAACCAGGTGGATTTATGGTCAATTATCTAAATTAGAAGGAACATCATATGCACGAGCGATTTTGTTTCTAGCTTTACGGTAGGGAAGTTTATGACTAGCTAAAAAGTTCAAGAAGTCTACTTTGCCTTTTTCGTAATTTGTAACTTCTAATTCTAATTCATAATCTACAATGTTTTTGTAGTGACTTTCGTCTAAAACTAATAGACCTTCTGGGATATCTTTTTCAATACGATTTGTTTCTAATGTAGCTATCTTTTTTAAATTAGTGGAGTTGATTCCGATATTTTGAAGAACTGTTTGAATAGAGATGGGAACCTCGAGTGTATTTGATTGAATCATCCTTTTAGCTGCATCAACTGTTAAATCTTCAGAAGTTTCCAGTAAATAATTATCTTCAGGAGTTTTTAAAGTTATTTCAGCATGGTTATCATTTATTATACGAATGCGCAATGCAGATCGTTTTTCTTTAAGGTCTAAATTATTCGTATCAAAATAATGATTGATTTGATACTGTTTATCGACTTTATCCAACTGAAAATAATTCAACAATCTATCATATTCACTATTTAGCAAGAGAGATTTGAATTCGATTTCTTTGTTTTCAGACATATGAGTTCCCCTTTTCATTTTTTAAATAAAATTATCTAAGACACCTTGTTACAAAAGTACTGTATCTTCTTAGGTTATGTTAATATATATGAGAGGACATTTAAAGAAATAAGTAGAAAAAGAAGGTGTACTATATGGAAATGGAATGGGAAATGTATTTATTTCCTTATGCACAAACTGTAGAGGAACTAAAAATCAAACTAAAAGGAATAAGAAAAGAATATCAATTAGAAAATAGACATGTCCCTATAGAATTTGTAACAGGAAGAGTGAAACCAGTGGACAGTATACTATCTAAAGTTGAATTGCGAAATATCCCTTTAGACAGTATAGATACAGAAATGGAGGACATTGCTGGCTTAAGAATAATGTGTCCATTTGTAGAAGATATATATACTGTGGTTGAATTAATGAGGAAGCGTAAAGATTTAAAAATCGTGCAGACGAAAGACTATATTAAACATAAAAAAGACAGCGGATACCGTTCGTATCATTTAATATGTGAATATCCGATCCAATTGATTTCTGGAGAACAAAAGGTTTTGGTTGAAATTCAAATTCGGACATTGTCTATGAATTTTTGGGCGTCTATTGAGCATTCTTTGAATTACAAGTATAAAGGCGTTTATCCCGAAGAAATCAATGAAAGACTACAAAATGCAGCTGAATCTGCTTTTAAATTAGATGAAGAAATGTCAAAAATCAGAGAACAAATCCAAGAAGCACAAAGATCTTATTCTCAAGACAAAGGTAAAAATAAACAGAAAAATATCAAGCCAAAGAAAAAGTGACCAATGGGGGGAGTATATTGAATATTGCTATTTTCAGCAATAATACAGAAAAATCAAATGAAGTGACAAAAAAACTAAAAATGCTTTGTTTAAGTCACAAATTGAACTTGAATAATATTCTACCAGATATAGTAATTTCAGTTGGCGGTGATGGGACACTACTTTCTGCTTTCCATCGGTATGCTCACCTGTTGGACTCTATTCGATTTATTGGAGTCCATACTGGACATTTAGGCTTCTATACTGACTGGAGAGAATTTAATTTAGAAGAATTAGTTGAAAGCTTGGTGAACGATAAGGGAGAGAGTGTAAGTTACCCTTTATTAGATGTCGAATTGATTTATAAAAACAATCAACCGCACACCCATTTCCTTGCTTTAAACGAAGTAACTTTGAAAAGGGTAGATGGAACACTAGTCTGCGACGTTTTTATAAGTGAAGAGCATTTTGAAAGGTTTAGAGGAGATGGGATATGTGTCTCAACCCCTACAGGTTCTACTGGATATAATAAATCAATCGGCGGAGCCGTGCTTCATCCCCGATTAGAGGCGCTGCAATTAACAGAAATGGCATCGTTGAACAATCGAGTTTTTCGAACACTGAGTTCCCCCTTAATTATTGCTCCAGATGAGTGGATTAACCTCGAACCAAAAAATACAGATAATTTCATTCTAACGGTCGATCAATTGACTACCACTGAGAAAAATGTAAAAAAATTGAATTTTAAAATTGCAAAGGAACGGATTCATTTTGCGCGTTATAAGCATACTCATTTTTGGAACAGAGTGGAAGACGCCTTTATAGGAGCTAAATACAAAGATGAGATTTGAATGGAAATATACAAAACCAGACGGCTGTACGATGAAACAATTTATAACTAATGTCGGAATATCCAAAAGGTTATTAAGTAAAATTAAATACCGTGGGGGACACATTGCATTAAATGGAACGGAAGTGACCGTTAGAGAAATCATAACTAATGGTGATTTAATTACTATTTCAATGCCTCCGGAAGAACATTCAGATGGCTTAGAAATATCTCAAAAAGAAATAGAAATTCTGTATGAAGATTCCCATTATTTAATCGTGAATAAACCTATTGGTATTTATGCCGTACCCTCTGTAAATGATAGGTATCATTCTTTGACAAATAGAGTCAAAGGCTATTTGAAGAAGCACAAACAACATTATCAAGTTGTTCATGTTGTAAACCGATTGGATAGAGATACTAGCGGTATAATGATTTTTGCTAAGCACTCTTTCGCCCACTCTTTATTGGATAAAAAGTTTAAAGAAGGAGTCATAATAAAAAAATATACTGCGCGAGTCTCAGGAAGTGTTGATCAGGACCATGGAATAATAGATCTGCCTATTGCTAGGAATGCAGATTCTATTATAAAAAGGGAAGTTAGCCCGCATGGAAAAAAAGCTAAAACTGAATTTTGGATGAGAGAGAAAATGGGGAACGAAACGATCGTGGATATTCAGTTACATACTGGAAGAACTCACCAAATTCGTGTTCATTTTGCCGCTCTAGGATTCCCATTGGTGGGCGACAGTTTATATGGCGAAGCTTCACCAATATTTCCTCATCATCTTCTTCATTGCTATGAGCTCACAATTCCCCATCCGTTTACGAATGAAGACATCACTATTAGAGCAAGCGAACCGGACTGTTTTTATAGTCTATAAAGATTTGTTTGTAGTGATTAAGGAGTTTTATTCATGGAAAAAGAAACATTTGAATTAGAAAACGAATTAAATCAAATTAAAGAAGCTATACAAAATGAAAATTATCATGAGTTTTTAAATCGTTTCCATAATCTTCATGACAGGGATCAGGCCGATTTCTTCTTGGCCTTAAATGAAAACGAGCGAGTCAAGCTATACCACTATTTATCACCTATTGATTTAGCCGATTTATTTGATAGCATGGAAAATTATGAGGAAGACCATATCGATTATTTGAAAGAAATGGATACACGCTATCTAGCCGATATACTCAATGAAATGTACACGGATAATGTGGTTTCTTTACTTGAAAATTTTGATAAGTTAGACATCAATTATTTTCTCACATTGATGTCTAGAGAAAGATCCAATGAAATAAGAAAAATACTTCAATATGCTAAAGAAACAGCTGGCTCGATCATGACTACGGAATATATAGCTGTGTATATCAACCAAACGGTTAGTAGTGTTATGAAAGAGATAAAGGAAAAGGCTCCGGATGCAGAAACTATTTACTATCTGTATGCCGTGGATGAGATGAATAGATTACTCGGCGTTGTTTCTTTAAGAGATTTAATTGTGAGCGAGGACGAAACATTTATTAAAGAAATAATGATAGAAAACATTATTTCAGTTAATGTATTGGACGACCAAGAAGATGTAGCACATATAATGAGTGACTATGATTTCTTAGCAGTTCCAGTAATTGATGAAACACAGCACCTTCAAGGAATAATAACGGTTGATGATATTATTGATGTTATCGAGGAAGAAAGAGATAGTGACTATTCTGGATTGGCCGCAGTAGATGTCTCTGAAAAGGCGACAACACCTATGAAAGCAGCAGCCGGAAGATTGCCTTGGTTAATTACGTTGCTTTTTTTAGGAATGGGAACAGCTTCCTTAATCGATTACTATGAAAATTTAGTTAGGGAAGCAGCAATTCTGGCTGTTTTCATTTCGCTAATAACAGGAACAGCTGGGAATGCGGGGACACAATCTTTAGCTGTTGCAGTGAGAAGATTATCTGAAACCAAAGATAAGAAGAATTCTATTCGAGAATTAGTAAAAAACGAAATCATTACTGGTTTGATTACTGGAGTCGTTACTGGATTAGCCATTTTCTTTATAGTAAGTGTTTGGCAACAAAATTTTGTCTTAGGTTTTGTAGTTGCAATTGCCATGATATTTGCAGTAATCATGTCTAGTATCGCTGGTAGTTTTATCCCTATACTAATAGAAAAAATTGGATTTGACCCTGCTGTAGCCAGCGGACCATTTATAACAACATTGAGTGATTTGACTAGCGTATTTATTTATTTCTCAATAGCAGCAATTTTCCTCCCTTATTTTGTATAGTATTAAGTAGAAACTAAAAGGATGTAGGACACGTGGCAAAAAAACGAAAAACAAAA
Source organism: Lacticigenium naphthae DSM 19658 (assembly GCF_000425865.1). Lineage (GTDB taxonomy): Bacteria > Bacillota > Bacilli > Lactobacillales > Carnobacteriaceae_A > Lacticigenium > Lacticigenium naphthae. The sequence continues at coordinate 219,909 of NZ_AUEG01000001.1, read as the reverse complement.
AAACAAAAACAACAAAGAAATCAATTAATTGGTTTTGTATTAACCTTAATATTTACATTTTTATTTGGTCTTTCGGTGGGTAAAGGTAATGGATTATCAAACATTTCAAAAAACATTGAAGAAATCAAAGAAAGATTTAGCCAACAATTTCAAGAAAGTACGGGCAAAGAAGAAAATTCTGATATTGTTTCTGTTCATTTTTTTGATGTTGGTCAAGGTTCGTCTAGTTTATTGCAATCTGAAGATGGAACAACTATTTTAATTGATACAGGTAGATACGAAGACAAAGACAAAAAAATACTACAGTACTTGGATAAATATATTGGAACAGGCGGTACAATCGATTTACTCATCTTTTCACACAATGATGCTGATCACATTGGTTATGGTGATTTAATATTAGATTATTACGATGTCAAAGAAGTATGGATGAATGGTGTGGATTCTACTAGTCAAATTTATGGAAAAATCCTGGACGGGCTGCTCGCAAATGAATCCATAGAGTATTTAGAACCTAAAAGAGGAGAAAAATTCAAGAAAGGTCCTTTTGATATTACTGTACTAAATCCTTCAAATGTTGTCAGCAACAATCAGAATGAAGCATCAATTGTTACGAATATCACAGTGAATGATACAAATATTTTATTTCCCGGGGATTTATCAACTAGCGGAGAGATAGAAATTTTTAATTCGTATCCTTCACTAAAAAGTGAGGTCGTACTTTTAGGACATCATGGTTCTGAGACGAGTACCGACGAGGTCTTTTTAAATAAAATCAATCCTAAAATAGCGATTTATTCTGCTGGGCAAAATAATTCTTATAATCACCCCTCCCCAAGTGTACTAAATCTTTTGGAAAAAAAAAATATTCCTTATTATGGTACTGACGAATATGGAGAAATCATTCTAAAAATCAATTCTACTGCTGAGATTTTTATTGAGGTGGAAAATGAGGAGTCTGAATAATGAAAATGATTATAGAAGAAATTGAAGGGGAAAAAGCGACATTAATAGGAGACGAGGTAAGTGAAGTCATTGTTTTACCTGTATCGCTTTTGCCTGAAAATTATGAATTAAAAGACATTGTAGAAATTACTTTGGATGAAAGCGAAATTGAAAAAAGTCAGATTGTTTTGTTGAAAAATGAAACACAAAAAAGAAAAAAAGTATTCCAACAAAAAAGAGAAAAATTGTTAAATAGAAAAAAGACTGATTAAAGTCTTTTTTTCATTTCCAAATGTATTATATTTGCTTCACTAAAAGGGTGGCTGGTGACTTCATAATCGTTTTTTTTATAAAAAGACACAACTTGTTCTTGGGCATTTAGGACGAGCAATGGAACACTAAGCTCTAAAGCTTTATTTTCAATTTCTTGTAACAATAGATAGCCAAACCCTTTATTGCGGTACTCTTTCTTAAGAGCCACACGCTGGATTTTGAAAAAATTATCCATGTGTGTGACTCTAGCAGTAGCTACAGGTACATTGTCTATATAACCGACCACATGCATAGCTATGTCGTCTTTCCTGTCTAACTCTATCTCTCTTGGTACTTTTTGTTCTTGTATAAAGACTGCTTCTCTTATTTCGCAAGATTCCTTGAATATATCTGAAGATATGTCTTTTGTCCATTCAAACTCCACTTTTTTGATACCCTCCTTTTATTGAATAAAGAAATCCCGTCTGGGTTAAGTGATTTGATTATACGATAAATAGCAACTCCAGCCAAGCAGTTTTTAGCAACTGAATAGTGTTAAGGAATACAAGGGGCAGAAGAACAAGAATCTAAATAATAAATAGGAGAAAGTGTTTAAAAGCACTGAGAAAATCTGTAGAATGAGAATAGCGAATACGAACACGAAATGTGCAACTAATTAATTTAGAGACGGGGATCAAATTACATGAAAAACTGGAAAGACTCAAATGTGTTTTTTGTTACTTTATGGTTGTTGATAATAGTTATGTTAGTTTATTATTCTTTAGAGATAGAATTTTTTTTGAATCCGTTAATTGGTATATTAACAGCATTATTCACACCATTGCTTGTAGCTGGTTTTTTGTATTATTTATTGAATCCTTTTGTAATCTTGCTTGAAAAAATAAAACTGAAAAGAATATATGGAATTATTTTAGCCTTAATAGTTCTCCTTGGAATCATTACTTTGTTTATCACTTTGGGTATTCCTGTGTTATTGCAACAATTCAGTTTACTAATTGCCGGAATCCCTTCGTTTATTAAGCAATTGGAAAGCTTAACCATCGAAATATCGCAAAAAGGTTGGGCGCAACAGATTGATTTTCAAGCGATCCTTGCCAGTATCGATATTTGGTTGAGTGATACGGGAACAAATTTATTGAATAATCTTGTAAGTAGCGTTGGAGAAACGATTTCAAAAATTACTGATACGATTTTCTTGTTTATTACAGTACCTGTAATTCTATTTTATATGTTACATGATGGATGGAAATTTCCTAATGCAGCATCCAAGATATTTCCAGAAAAGTACCAGGAATCCGTAGAAGCATTAATAAGACAAATTGGCTTAACTATCTCCAGTTATATAAGTGGAAAAGGCATGGCTTCTTTAATCGTAGGTATATTTTTATATATAACCTATTCTCTAGCATCCTTACCATTTGCATTATTGATTTCCGTTTTCGCTGGACTGACTAATTTTATACCTTATGTTGGACCATTTATTGGTGCAGCCCCTGCGGTTATTGTTGGGCTAACTATTTCACCCGTAACAGCAGTTGTTGCAGCTATATTGGTCCTTGTTATTCAACAAGTTGATAGCAATTTTTTAACGCCTCTATTTGTTGGGAAATCTCTAGCCGTTCACCCATTGACTGTAATCTTGATTTTGTTAGCAGCCGGAAATATTGCCGGCTTATTAGGAATGTTGATCGGAGTTCCTTTGTATGCAATCTTTAAAACAATTGTACTATTTATTGTAGAGAGTAAAAAGCAGTCAAAGGCTCATAAGAAGGGAATATAAACTCATTGAAAAAAAATGTGACTTCAGTTGTTATATCAATAATAATTATTATCACATGGATATTAAATACGGATTTTCTTGATTTTTCTTCTGATACAGTAGAGAATAGAGAGGCTGTCGAATTAGTGCGCGTGATTGACGGTGACACCATTGTTTATCAAAAAAACGACCAAAATTATACCTTACGTTTATTGTTAGTAGATACACCGGAAAGTTCAACTACCAAAACCGGTGAGGCTCAACCCTTTGGCTTAGAAGCGAAAGAATATTTAAAAGATATTCTGGCAGACGAAACGTTGCACATAGAATACGAACCAGTTCAAGAAAAAACCGATAAATATGGTAGAGAATTAGCCTACCTTTTTGCCGGAGACATTTTCGTGCAAAAATTATTATTAGAAGAAGGTTATGCTAGATTAGCGTATGAATCGGGCGAAGAAAAATATTTTGAAATTCTTCAAAAATCAGAAACGCAGGCAAATGAAGATGATAAAAACATTTGGGGAATAAAAAATTATGTAGAAGAATATGGGTTCCGTCCATAATAAGTTAACAGAATCACTAAGAAGAAAAAATAAATAAATGGAGAGAAATTATGACTGAATTAAATACGAAACAAATAAAACACGAAGTTGACAGCAGGCGAACATTTGCTATTATTTCTCATCCGGATGCCGGGAAGACAACTATCACCGAACAATTGCTTTTGTTTGGTGGAGCAATTAGGCAAGCTGGGACCGTGAAAGCAAAAAAAAGTGGAAAGTTCGCAAAATCAGATTGGATGGATATAGAAAAACAAAGAGGTATTTCTGTAACCAGTTCCGTTATGCAATTTGATTATGATGGAAAACGAATAAACATTCTAGATACACCGGGACATGAGGACTTTTCTGAAGACACTTACCGTACTTTGATGGCCGTAGATAGCGCTGTAATGGTAATTGACAGTGGTAAAGGTATTGAAGAACAAACAAAAAAATTATTTAAGGTTTGTCGTATGCGTGGAATTCCTATTTTTACTTTTATTAATAAACTTGATAGAGATGGAAGAGAACCATTAGAACTAGTTGCGGAATTGGAAGAAGTTTTAGGTATAGATGCATATCCTATGAATTGGCCTTTTGGCATGGGAAAAAACTTACTTGGTCTGTATGATATTTTTAATAATCGGATTGAGATCCATCGTCCCGAAGTGAATGGTTTAAACGGAGAAAAATTCGTTTCTTTAAATGAAGACGGGGAAATCGAAGGTGATCATCCTCTAAAACACTCAAATATATATGATCAAGTTTTAGAAGAAGCTCTTTTATTGAAAGAGGCAGGAAATGATTTTTCAGAAAAAGCAATTAAAGATGGACAATTAACTCCAGTATTTTTTGGTTCAGCTTTAACTAATTTTGGTGTTCAAACATTCTTGGAAACATTTTTGAATTTTGCTCCATCGCCTTCAGAACACATCACGCGTTCAGGAGAGGAGATTTCGCCTTACAACGAAGAGTTTTCTGGTTTCATTTTCAAAATACAAGCAAATATGAATCCAGCTCATAGAGATCGCATAGCCTTTTTAAGGATATGCTCGGGTGTATTTGATAGAGGAATGGATGTAACTTTGTCGCGTACTGGAAAGAAAATTAGACTTTCAAACTCTACACAATTTATGGCAGAGGATAGAGAACAAGTTACCCAAGCTGTCGCGGGTGATATTATAGGTTTGTATGATACTGGAAATTTTCAAATAGGTGACACCATTTACCAAGGTAAAATGGGTATTTCTTATGAACGTTTACCTCAATTCACACCTGAATTATTTATGAAAGTGGATCCAAAAAATGTTATGAAACAAAAATCTTTTCACAAGGGCATTAATCAATTAGTTCAAGAAGGTGCAATTCAATTGTATAAAGGTTACCATACGGAGGATTACATTATTGGGGCTGTGGGGCAACTCCAATTCGAGGTTTTTGAATATCGAATGCGTCACGAATACAATTCTGAAGTTATTATGACACCAATTGGTAGCCGTGTAGCACGTTGGGTTAAACCGGAAGAGCTTGATGAGAATATGGCGTCTAATCGAAATCTTCTAGTTAAAGATCGATTTGATAATCCGCTATTCTTGTTTGAAAATCAGTTTGCTCTAAGATGGTTTCAAGATAAGTATCCTGATATAGAATTAGATTCATTATTGTAAAATAAAATAAAGAGTCACAGTGATCCTCGATTAAAAAGGATCACTGTGACTCTTTATTTGATTGAATAGGGATAGATTTTCTTTTGTTCAAGCTTATGAATCAGTTGATTTTTCTTCATCAGTTGATTCGGATTTTTCAATAGTATCTTCTTTTTTTGTGACAATTATAGAATCATTGTCCAATTGTACAAGTAAGTGAGAAGATCCAGGATTGGATAAATAGTATTCAGCAACTTTATCTTCGATCTGTTCTTCAATCACACGACGAAGTGGACGAGCTCCCATAGCAGGATCATAGCCCAAGTCGACTAATTTCTCTTTGGCATCTTGGGTTACATCGAGCTTGATATCTTGTTCTTCCAACATTTGTTCAACTTCATCTAGCATAATATCTATAATTTCCAATAGATTTTCTTTAGTTAAAGAATTAAATTCGACTAAACCGTCAAACCGATTGATAAACTCTGGCTTAAAATAGTCCTGTAAATGATCAAGAACAGAATGTTGTGTGCCACTCATTGCTGCACCGAACCCAACATTAGCCTCCAGAGTTCCTGTTCCAGCATTACTAGTCATAATAATAATGGATTCTTTGAAATTGACTGTTCGACCTTGAGCATCTGTTAATCTTCCATCATCTAGTACTTGAAGAAACATGTGTAAGACATCTGGGTGAGCTTTTTCTACTTCGTCGATCAAAATTAGACTATAAGGATTTCTTCTCACTTTTTCTGTTAACTGTCCAGCTTCTTCATATCCGACGTAGCCAGGTGGAGAACCGATCAATTTAGAAGTACTGTGTTTTTCCATGTATTCGCTCATATCCAGACGTATATAAGCATCCTTACTTCCAAACAGTTCGAGAGCAAGCGATTTTGCTAGTTCTGTTTTACCAACACCAGTTGGGCCAACAAATAGGAAGGAGCCAATTGGACGGTTTTTTTGCTTTAATCCAATTCGGTTCCGTCTTATTGCTCTTGTTACTTTTTCTATAGCTTCATCTTGCCCAATAACATGTTTTTTTAGTTCTTTATCTAAATCACGTAATTGCTGTTGCTCTTTTTCTTTCAGATCTCCTACAGGGATACCCGTTTTGATTTCGATAATATTTATCATGTCCTGCTCGGTAACCACAGGCTTTTCTTTTTCTGGTTTTTGTTGATTTAACATCTCTTTATATTTTGTTACCTGATCTCGATAAAAGGCAGCTTTTTCATAATCTTCCTTTTCAAGAGCCATTTGTTTATTTTTTTCTGCTTCATCGATTTTTTCTTCCATAGCTGTGGGATCTACAGTTTGTATGGTCAAGTTCTTTTTGGAACCTGATTCGTCAAGCAAGTCAATTGCCTTGTCGGGCAAAAAGCGATCCTGGATATAACGATGAGATAGTTCTACCGCACTGTGGATGGCTTTATCTGTATAAGATACTTTATGATAATCTTCATACTGTTTCTGTATTCCCTTTAAAATTGTATATGTTTCTTCTAAAGTGGGCTCATTGACTCGAACTGGTTGGAGTCTTCTCTCTAAGGCTGGATCTTTTTCGATTTTTCGATATTCATTGGTTGTAGTGGCTCCGACCATTTGAAGTTCTCCTCGTGCTAAGGCAGGTTTTAAAATGTTTCCTGCATCCATTGTGCTTCCTTCTGCAGATCCAGCACCAACAATTTCATGAACCTCATCAATGAATAAAATAATCTCTGGATTGTTTTTGAGTTCGTTCATCAGCTGCTGCATTCTTTCTTCAAATTGACCACGAATTCCAGTTCCTTGTACCAAAGAGGCTACATCTAAACGAATAATTTCTTTATCTAAAAGTTTTTGCGGTACTTCGTTGTCAACGATTTTTGTAGCCAAGCCTTCAACAATTGCAGTTTTTCCTACGCCAGCTTCTCCTGTTAATACAGGGTTGTTCTTTGTGCGTCGATTTAATATTTCGATAACTCTTTCAATCTCTCTATCTCTACCGATCACGGGATCGATTTTTCCTTCTCTAGCAAGATCGGTCAAGTTTACACCGAACTCTCCCAAGAGTCCTTTGCGTTTTTGAGGGGGCTGTTGATTACCCCCGAAGCCGCTTTGGTTAGGCGGGATTTGTTGACCAGGATCTTGACTTCCGGTTGGACTATTCATCGCACGAAATAAATCATCTATGTTTCCAAATCCAAATGGATCTTGTGGTCCAGAGGCATTGAAGGAAGATTGATTTTGCTGATTTTTCAAATCACGATAACACTGCTGGCAAAGATTGATTTGTGTTTTCTGTCCGTTTACACTTGTATAAAGATGAATGGTTGCTTCTCGTTGTTTACATCTTTGGCAAAGCATATTTTTCACTACCCTTCTCTTTTTATTGATCTACTTTCTACTATTTAGTATATATAAAATAGGTGGTATTCTCACGCGAAAAGATTGTTTGACCTTTATTGACCAATTCTAATTTTATTATACAGTGACTTTTAATGAAATTCAATAACAAAATATGGAAACTCTTTTATTTATTTTATGATCATGGAATATATAAATCGTGTAGAAGTAGGCTTTTAGGTAAAAACTATTGTTAAATTGATCAAATAATGGTAATGTTTATAGATGTAAGGATTGAAAGACAGGACAAGCACAAAAAAAGTTTTTCTTTCATTTCAAAATATAATAAAAGGGGTAATTTTAATGGAAAAACATGAATTTCACGTAACAGCAGAGACAGGGATCCATGCACGTCCGGCTACATTATTAGTACAAACAGCAAGCAAATACAATTCTGATATAACTTTGGAATACAAAGGGAAATCAGTTAACCTTAAATCTATTATGGGGGTTATGTCTCTTGGAGTAGGCCAAGGTGCTGATGTTACAATTACAGCCGAAGGTGCTGACGAAGTAGAAGCTATGACTGGTATTCAAGAAACAATTGAGAAAGAAGGCATTGCGAAATAATGACTGCTAAATTGTCCGGTATTGCCGCTAGTGATGGAATTGCAATAGCAAAATCTTATTTATTAGTTGAACCAGACTTGTCATTTGAAAGCAAAAATATTAGTGATGCTGATGGTGAAATTAACAGATTAAGTGACGCTATTGATAAATCTAAATCTGATTTAGAGATGATAAAAGAGAACGCTAAGAAAACACTAGGCGAAGAAGAAGCTAAAGTTTTTGATGCCCATTTAATGGTTCTTTCAGATCCAGATTTGATTTCATCAATTGAAAACGCTATTCGAGAAGAAAAAATAAATGTAGAAACTGCATTGCAAAATGCAACTGATACCTTCATTACAATGTTTGAAGCGATGGAAGATAATCCATATATGCAAGAACGTGCAGCCGATATTAAAGATGTTCGCAAACGTGTACTTGCTTATTTATTGGGTGTGAAGCTTCCTAGTCCTGCTACAATTGATGAAGAAGTTATCATTATTGCAGAAGATCTAACGCCGAGTGATACTGCTCAGTTAAACAAACAATTTGTTAAAGCGTTTGTCACTAATGTTGGTGGGAGAACTTCCCATTCTGCTATTATGGCCCGTTCTCTAGAAATCCCAGCTATAGTGGGAACTAAATCGATTACTGAAAATGTAAAAGATGGAGATATGCTAATCGTAGATGGATTAGAAGGGGAAATTTTAATTAATCCTTCTGAAAGCGAATTGAAAGAATACAAGAAGAAAAATGAAGAATATGCTGAGTTGAAAAAAGAATGGGATCGTCTTGTAAATGAAAAAACAATTACAAAAGACGGAAACCATGTAGAGCTGGCTGCTAATATCGGAACTCCGAAAGATTTAATAGGAGTAAAAGAAAATGGCGCTGAAGCTGTTGGTTTATATCGCACAGAATTTTTATACATGGATTCTAGCGAATTACCAACTGAAGAGGACCAGTACCAAGCATATACAAAAGTATTAGAGGGAATGGAAGGAAAACCCGTAGTTGTTCGTACAATGGACATCGGTGGAGATAAAGAACTTCCATACTTGAAATTACCTAATGAAATGAATCCGTTCTTAGGATATAGAGCAATACGTGTAAGCTTAGACAAAGATGATATTTTCCGTACTCAGTTGCGCGCACTTCTACGTGCATCTGTTCATGGCAACTTGCGCATTATGTTCCCAATGATTGCTACGTTAAACGAATTCCGTCAGGCAAAAACAATTTATGAAGAAGAAAAAGAAAAATTAACAAATGAAGGTATAAAAGTAGCTAACGATATTCAAGTGGGGATAATGATCGAAATTCCTGCGGCAGCAGTCCTAGCTGACAAATTCGCTAAAGAAGTAGACTTCTTCAGTATTGGAACAAACGATCTAATTCAATATACAATGGCGGCAGATCGTATGAATGAGAGAGTATCTTATTTATATCAACCATATAACCCGTCAATTTTACGGTTAGTAAAATTTGTGATTGATTCTGCGCATAAAGAAGGCAAATGGGCTGGAATGTGTGGAGAAATGGCTGGAGATCAAATAGCTGTACCTATTTTACTTGGATTAGGTTTAGATGAGTTCTCAATGAGCGCTACTAGCATTTTGAAAACGCGTAGTTTCTTATTGGAATTGGATACCAATGAAATGGTAGAGTTAGCTGAAAAAGCAGTGAATGATTGTGAAACTGCTGAAGAAGTAATCGAATTAGTTAATAAATATACAAAAAAATAATTTGGAAATTACTTTAAGATTAGTTTCATAATAAAGAGGTTGAAGATTTTTTCTTCAACCTCTTTATTTTATTAAATACCTATTATTTATTAAACATCCTATTTTACTTTATAATAAAAAGAAAGAAGACAAAAAGGAAGGATGGAATGATTATGAAACAAAAAGTCGGATTTATCGGTACAGGAGTAATGGGGTCATCAATTATTAAACATTTATTAAAAAGAGGATACGTTGTACGAGTTTACAGTCGAACGAAAGAAAAAACAAACGAATTGATAAAATTGGGAGCGATTTGGTGTGAATCGCCGGGGATGGTCGCGCAGGAATCAAATGTTATTTTCACTATGGTGGGTTATCCTAAAGATGTAGAAGAAGTATATTATGGAGAGAACGGAATATTTCAGCATCCGCAAAAAAACAAAATTGTAGTAGATTTGACAACCAGCACTCCAACTTTGGCTAAAAAAATCGGAGACACAGCAGCTAAGCATGAAATGAGTTCTTTAGACGCACCAGTATCTGGAGGGGATATAGGAGCCCAAAAAGGTGCTTTAACCTTAATGGTTGGAGGAGATAAAGATGCTTTTGAAAAAGTGAAACCACTATTTGAATGTTTTTCTAATTCAATAGAATATCACGGGAAGCATGGGAATGGACAACATGTTAAAATGGCTAACCAAATAATGATAGCAGGAACAATGACTGGAATGACAGAGATGATCGTCTACGCACAAGAAGCTGAACTTGATTTGGAAAAAGTTTTTAAAACCTTGAATGGTGGAGCGGCACAAAATTGGTCTTTAGAAAACTATGCTCCCAGGATTCTGAAAAAAGATTATAGCCCCGGTTTTTTTATTAAACACTTCTTGAAAGATTTATCGATTGCCCTTGATGAAGCTGAGAAATTAGAAATTGAATTACCGGCAACTAAAATGGCGAAAGATCTCTATGAAAAGCTTTCTAAAAATGGTTATTCTGATTATGGGACGCAAGCATTAATTAAATTGTGGGAAAAGCAGATTATATAGTCAGTGTTAATGTAATTTATCCTAAAATCTGGTAAAATAATGATGAATAGAAAGGGGCATTATTAGATGAAATCATCACAGCTAATTCCAATTATCCGTAGATTAGAAGCTATGCAAGAAGATAAAGGTGAAGAAATTCAAATTCGTAGGTTTGAGAGTGACGGATCTGAACGCTGCATCGTTAAGTATGATAAAAAAACTGGAACTTTTGAACTGGAAGAACGGTCCTCGGGACAAACCTATCAATTTGATAATATAGATTATGTGGCGATTGAAGTGCTAGAGCTTGTTCAACCCGTAGAAAACTCTAAATAAGTGAAAAACAGATAAAATGCTATACTGTTCTTTTTATCAAACTGTTTTTATGTATGCGGAGACTAATCTATAAAAATAAGGAGTACATAAATGTGCTCCTGTTTTATTATATAAGGAGAGCAAAATGCTAAATAGTTTTAAACCGACATGGATGGTCGAATCAATTTATCAGATTTCACCGGAACAATTAAAGAAACAAAATGTTAAGGCAGTATTGGCCGATTTGGATAATACACTGATTGCTTGGGACAATCCAGAAGGTACCCAGGCAACAATTCAATGGATTGAAACAATGAAAAAAAATGATATTGAAGTAATTATTTTATCAAATAATAGCAAAAAAAGAGTAGGTAAAATTGCTCGTATTTTAAAACTGAAATTTGTCTCACGCGGACTGAAACCATTAACAAGAGGATTTACAGTGGCACTAAACTTACTTCCGTATAAAAAATCAGAGATTATTATGGTTGGAGATCAAATTGTTACAGATATAAGGGGAGCTAATGCTTTTGGCATCCGGAGCGCATTAGTTAAACCCTTACTTGATTCAGATGCATGGAACACGAAGTTCAATCGGTTTATCGAGTTGAAAATAATGAATTATTTGATAAAAAAAAATCCGGATATGAAGTGGAGGAATTCGTTACATGACCCAATTAGAAAATAATGAAGAATTATATTGCATAGGTTGCGGAGCAAAATTACAATCTGAGAATAAGAATGCATCGGGGTATATTCCTGCATCGCATCTAAACAGCGAAGAGGATGTATATTGTCAAAGGTGTTTCCGTCTTAGACATTACAATGAAATACAAGACATTGAACTAACAGACAGCGATTTTTTGAAAATGCTAAATGAAATAGGAGAAAAAAATGCATTGATCGTTAATTTAGTAGATATATTTGATTTTAACGGAAGTGTTATTCCGGGGATTCATAGGTTCGTAGGAAATAATCCAGTTATTTTAGTTGGAAATAAGAAAGATTTACTGCCTAAGTCTTTGAAAGTTGGGAAAATGACTCAATGGCTAACTGAACGAGCACATGAAATTGGAATCAGACCTATTGAGGTTTCACTAATTAGTGCTATGAAGAAAGATGATGTCACTAGGTTGATGGACATGATAGAAAAACACCGTAAAGGCAGAGATGTTTATGTTGTAGGAACTACGAATGTTGGTAAATCAACGCTTATTAATCAAATTATTCGATTATCTAGTGATGAACAGGAAATTATCACCACGTCATATTTTCCAGGAACAACATTAGGGAAAATTGAAATTCCTTTAGATGACGGCTCATTCTTAATTGATACACCTGGTATAATACAACCTCAACAAATGGCACAATTTTTAGAACCCAAGGATTTAAAAGCTATTACACCGAAAAAAGAAATAAAACCAAAAACCTATCAATTAAATGAAGCTCAAACTATTTTCATGGGTGGATTAGCTCGGTTTGATTATGTAAAGGGAGATGCCAAACAACCTTTTGTATTATATTTTGCAAATGGAATTGACTTTCACCGTACAAAAACTGAAAGAGCAACTGAGTTATACGAGAATCATAAAGGAGAACTGCTTTCTCCCCCCTCATTAGATAATATTGAAAAATTACCAGAATTAAAAAGATTTGAATTTACAATACAAGAAAAATCAGATGTTGTCTTTTCCGGATTAGGATGGATAACGGTTGATCAACCGAATACTGTTGTTGCTGCTTGGGCTCCCCAGGGCGTTGACATAATAGTTAGAAAAGCACTAGTATAAAATAAGAAAGTAGGAATGAAATGAAATTAACAGGCAAACAAAAACAATTTTTGAAAAGTAAGGCACATAAACTATCTCCTCTATTTCAAATTGGTAAAAATGGAATTAGCGAAGAGACAGTAAATCAAATAGAAAAAGCATTAGAGAAGCGTGAATTACTAAAAGTGTCTCTCTTACAAAATACAGAGAGTTCTGTAGAAGAAGTAGAGACAGCGATTGAGTCAATACCGGGAGCGACAGTAGTTAAAACTATTGGTAGAGTGATCATCGTTTTTAAACCATCCAACCAAGAAAAATATCAGCGGATTTCAAAAGAATTACCAAAATAAACAGGAATATAAATGAAGGGTAGATGACTGTTTTGGAACACAAAAATAATAGCAGTGTGAGCACACAGAGTTCTCCTCGTGTGAAAGAAGCGCATGTTAAAAAAAAAATAGGAATCTTCGGGGGATCTTTTAATCCACCCCATATAGGTCATTTGATAATCGCTGACCAAGTTCAAAATCAATTAGGGTTGGAAAAAATACTCTTTATACCTACAGCCAATCCACCACATGTTTCAAAAAAAGAAACTATTTCAGCCGAACATAGAATCGAGATGATCACTTTGTCAATTGAAGAGAATCCGAATTTTTCTGTTGATCTATCTGAGATTGTACGCGGAGGAAAAAGTTATACTTTTGATACAATTGTGGAGTTGAAAGAAAGAAATCCGGAGACAGAGTATTATTTCATAATAGGTGGAGATATGGTTGCAGATTTAAAAAATTGGTACAAAATTGAAGAGTTATTAAAAATAGTTCAGTTTGTCGCAGTCAGAAGGCCTCATTATGCTAAAGAAACTGAATACCCTGTGATCTGGGTAGATATTCCAGAAATAGAAATCAGTTCAACACTTATCCGGCAAAAAATCAGACAAAATTGCTCAGTAAATTACTTGATTTCTTCTACAGTTTTAGAGTATATACAAAAGGAAGGGTTGTACAAAAGTAATGAGTGAAGAGAAAGAATATTCTTCGAAGAACATTCGACTAACACGTGATGAACTAATAAGTGAAATGCAGGGAAAAATGACCGAGCTTCGATTCCAACATGTATTAAGAGTAGAAAAGACAGCTCTATTGTTGGCAAAAATCCATAAAGTAGATACAGAAAAGACTAGTATTGCAGCATTAAGTCATGATTACGTAAAAGATTTACCGGACGAGGAAATGAGAGATGTCATTATTAGCGAAAACATGGATCTTGAGTTGCTACAATATGGTAGCAATATATGGCATGGACCAGTGGCCGCGGTTCTAATGAAGAAAAGATTTGGTATCAATGACCAAGAGATATTAGATGCTATAAAATATCATACTGTGGGCTCACCTCATATGGGCAGTTTAGAAAAAATAATTTATGTAGCCGATTTTATTGAACCTGGAAGGAATTTTAAAGGAATAGAAAGAGCAAGAGAATTAGCAAAAAGCAATTTAGATGAAACAGTTGGCTATATTACAGAGGAAACACTGAACTATTTATTAAAAGAGAAAATGAGAATTTACCCAGGGTCGATTTATACGTACAATAAGTGGGTTGTTCAATTACAGGAGGAAAAAAATGACAGATAAAGCAAATGAAATTTTAAAATGGGTAGTAAAAACTGCGGATGATAAACTTGCAGAAGATATTGTTGCATTAAACATGAAAGACCTATCGTTACTTGCCGATTATTTTGTGATTATGCACGGAAATAGTGATCGTCAGGTCTTAGCTATTAGTGACGGAATTATCAAAGCGGCAGCAGAAAATGAAACTACCATAAATCGTATTGAAGGCAGAGACTCTGCTAAATGGATATTGATAGATTTAGGGGATGTTATAGTACACATTTTCGATGAAGAACAACGTGATCTTTATAGTTTGGAAAAATTATGGGAAGACGCCGAACTCGTAGATGTTCAAGAGTATATTTAAAATGAGTTATCAAAAATTTGCGTATGTTTACGATGAAATCATGGATGATACATTGTATGATAAATGGTTTGATTTTACTCAATCTCATACCAATGGGACTTCTATGGAGATACTAGAACTAGCTTGTGGAACGGGCAAACTTGGTCTGGAGTTAAGTAAAGCTGGTCATGCTGTGGTGGGGCTAGATTTATCAGAAGAGATGTTAACGGAAGCATATTCTTTACAAATGGATAGTAATAATTATTTTCCGCTAATTCAAGGTGATATGAGAGACTTAGAAAGTTTTGACTCAAAGAATATCATCACTTGCTATTCTGATTCCCTCTGTTACCTCTCTAATGAGAATGAAATGCTCAGCATGTTTAAAGAAGTGAATGCCAAGTTAAAAGAAAAAGGCTATTTTTTATTTGATGTTCATTCGATTCATAAAATTAATGATGTTTTTCCTGGCTATATGTTTCATGCTGATTTAGAAAAAGCTACTTTTTTATGGTCTAGTTATAAAGGAGAAGTTCCTAATTCCATCGAGCATGATTTAACTTTCTTTATATTAAATGAAACTAATCATCTCTATGAAAGATTTGATGAAACTCACAAGGAAAGAACTTATCCAATGCAGAAATATAGAGAAATGTTAAAAGAGGCTGGTTTTTCTAAAGTCAGTGTAACGGCAAACTTTGGATCAGAAAACGTTAAATCAAATACTGAACGATGGTTTTTTTCTTGTCAAAAATAGAATTGAAAGAAAAATACAATCCTCTTATGTCATAATTAACTTGAAAATTAGATCGATCACTGATTAGTCTAGTTTGAAAAGGAGAAATGATGGAGAAGAATAAGAAAGTAACCTTAAATGCTTGTGGTATTGTTGCTGAGTATAATCCGTTTCATAATGGGCATGCCTATCAAATTAAAGAACTCAAAGGGAGATTGGGGATCGATTTGATAGTAGTAGTAATGAGTGGCGATTTTTTACAAAGAGGAGAACCTGCTATTGTAGATAAGTGGAGTAGAGCAGAAGCAGCAATACGTTCTGGGGCAGATGTAGTTATTGAAATGCCTCTGGAATATAGTGTGCAATCTTCAGATGTTTTTGCCGAAGGAGCAATCGATTTGCTCCATTCTTTAGCCGTCAAGTGCTATAGTTTTGGAGCAGAATCAGGGGATTCTTTTGACTTTATGAAAACTGCCAAAGTGTTTCTTGAAAGAGAAGAAGAAGTAGACCATTTATTTTTAAAGCAAAAAAACAATGGTCTTTCTTATCCTGCTCAAATGGAAAAAGTAATGAAAGAAATTTTCCCGCAATCCCCAATTGACTTTTCACTACCGAATAATCAATTGGGGATTGCGTATGAAAAAATTAACCAAGCCTATAGTGCACCTATGAAACCCATCGTTATCAGACGTAAGGGTGCGAATTATCATGCTCAAAACATATCAGATGCAACCATTGCAAGTGCAACGGCAATTCGCAAACTGATTCTATCGAATCCTGTTGATTCGATAGAAAAATATGTTCCCCAACCGATGTTTAAATTATTGGGAAACAGTGAATATGTAGACTGGAATAAACTTTGGCCACTTTTACGTTACCAGATTCATCTGCAATCAGTAGAACAGCTAAGAGAAGTTTATGAGGTGCGAGAAGGAATTGAGTATCGATTAAAAGAAAAATTGCTGTTAGCTGAATCATTTGAGGAATATATGAATTTGGTTAAAACAAAACGATATACTCGCACACGCATTCAAAGAATATTTGTTTATATCCTTTTGCAATGGACCAAAGATGGTATAGCTGAAAAATTAAAGAATGAAGCTTCAGGGCGAATATTAGGATTTTCAGAAATTGGCAGAACCTATCTTGGGCAAATAAAAAAAAGAGGTCAAAGTACCTTGATAACAAATTTGAATAGAAACAATCAAGAAAAATGGGCTTATAATCATGTTGCAAGTCATTTACACTCTTTTTTGTCTTCAAGTGACTATAAGAATAATAATGAGTTTCAAAAAAAACCTATTTATATTAAATAGAAATGAACTGTCATGTAAAATACATTGACAAACTTTTTCATCATCGGTATAATAAATTTTGTTGCTTTAGGAGTGAAGACTATGAAATTGAAATGGGCTTTAAATGAATTAAAGAAATATCAAGATGAAGGCTTACCTGTTGAAGGTGAGGTAAATCTCGAAAAAGAATTAAAAGAAAAAACCTCTCAAATTCTGAGTGCAAAACCATTGAAAATAAAAGGACTCATTACTGTAGAAAAAGATTTCTACTCTTTATATTTAAATGTACATGCTCATTTAGTGTTACCTTCTTCGAGATCTTTGAATCCTGTTCCTTTTGAAATGGATTTTGTTATTGATGAAATTTATTTACCGACTGGTTCAGAAGAAAAAGCAGAACTCTTTTCTGATGAAGATATTGTTATTGAATTAGAAAAAGATATGTTAGACTTAATACCTATCATTACAGATAACGTCATCGCAGCTTTGCCTTTCCAAGTTTATACTCAAGAAGAATTGGACAGTAAAGAAATGCCGAGTGGTAATGATTGGAAAGTCGTTCCGGAAGAAGAATATGAGAATAGTGTGAAAAATCATTTATCAGAAGAAGGAGATCCACGGTTTTCTGCTTTGAAATCATTATTCACTCAAGAAGAGGAACAGTAAACTATATTTTCAATAATTTTAATAAACCTTTTAAGGAGGTGTATAGAATGGCAGTACCAGCAAGAAGAACTTCTACAGCTAAAAAAGCTAAACGTCGTGGACATATTAAATTAGATATGCCAAACATGAGCGCTTGTCCTAATTGTGGAGAAATGAAAAAAAATCACCATGTATGTGGATCATGTGGCCATTATGCAGGTAAAGAAGTAGTGAATAAAGAAGTATAATTCTTTAATTGCATATGTAAAAAAGCTTTTTTGACACCTAGGGTCAAAAAAGCTTTTTTTTTGATGAAATTAGCGTACACTTAAACCATCAACTATAAAAGGGTGTCAGCTATGAATAATTTTCAGATTTCAATAGGAATAGAATATGTAGCTCTTTATTTTTTGCCTATAGTACTTTTGCTTTTCTTAAACAGACCAATAAAAAGATTAATGAAAAATCAGCAAAGAAGCTTTCGTTTAGTTGATTTTCTTCTTCCTTACTTACTTCTAAATATATATTTTTTCACAATTAATTTTTATAGTCAAAATTGGTTCTTAGTATCTTTACTTATTCATCTTTTTGCAGGTTTCTTCCTAACGGTTCAACTTGCAAGGAAAAAAAGGGACCTCAGTCTCGTTCATTTTTTCCATATTTGGTGGAGGTACGGTTTCATTATTTATTTTGTCGCCTATATTATTCTTGGTTTTAAACCAGTTGGCGCGTTAATTAATTTTTAGTTTAAGGAATAAGCCGCGTATGTTAGCGGTTTATTTTTTTTGCCATTTTTGTGGAGAAGTGTGGTAGAAAGTGGGGGATTATGGTAGACTGTTAATATCTAAAGGATGAAAGGGGGACGACTCTTTGCTACTAGGTGAATATAAACATAATATGGATGCAAAAGGTCGACTAATTATCCCCTCAAAATTTAGAGATGACTTAGGCGAAAGTTTTATAGTAACTAGAGGATTAGATGGCTGTTTGTTCGGTTATCCTCAAAAACAATGGTCAGTTTTACAAGATAAAATTAATCAGTTGCCTTTAGCAAAAAAAGAAACAAGGAGTTTTGCACGTTTCTTTTATTCTGCTGCAACAGAATGTGAATTAGACAAACAAGGGCGAGTGAATATACCTCAAACTCTAAGAGACTATGCTAAACTTGAAAAAAATTGTGTAGTTATTGGTGTATCCCAGAGATTTGAAATTTGGAGCGAAGAACGATGGGAAACATATGCTAGTACTGCTGAAGAATCATTTGAAGAATTTGCAGAAGATATGATCGATTTTGGATTATAAAAAAGTGAGGAGTTAACTAATGAATGAATTTGTACATGAAACAGTACTTTTAACAGAAACTGTGGATGGATTAAATATAAAAGAAGATGGAATTTATGTGGATTGTACCATGGGAGGGGCAGGACATTCACAATTAATCTTAAAAAATCTGAATCATGGACATCTTTATGCATTTGATCAAGATGAATCAGCCATAAAACATGCAGAAATTATTCTGAGTGAAAACATTAATAAACAAGAAATAAGCTTAATTCAATCAAATTTCAGAAATATCAAAAAGGAATTAAACAACAGAGGAGTATTTGAAGTTGATGGTTTTCTTTATGACTTAGGGGTCTCTTCTCCTCAATTAGATGAAGCTGAAAGAGGATTTAGTTATCATAAAAATGCAACATTAGATATGAGAATGGATACTAGTCAATTACTTGATGCGAAAACTATTGTGAACGAATGGGATTATTCAGAATTAGTGAAAATATTTTTTAGATATGGAGAAGAGAAATTTTCTAAACAAATTGCTCGGAAAATAGAAAAATATCGAGAAAATAATATTATAGAAACAACCGACCAATTAGTAGAAATTATCAAGGATGCGATTCCTGCTTTTGCTAGACGCAAAGGAGGGCATCCTGCTAAACGGACTTTTCAAGCATTGAGAATCGCTGTAAATGACGAACTGGGTGCCTTAGAGGACTCATTAGAACAAGCAATCGAGATGTTAGCACCGGGTGGAAGGATCAGTATAATCACTTTCCATTCATTGGAAGATCGCATTGTCAAAAATATATTTAAAGAATATTCCCAAAAAAAAGAAGTGCCAAGAGGTTTGCCTATTCTTCCTTCTGAAGAAGAAGTCCCCTTATTAAAATTGATTAATAAGAAACCAATTGTTGCTTCAACTGAAGAGTTAGAAAAAAACAACAGAGCCCGCAGTGCAAAACTTAGAATAGTTGAAAAAAACAAAGTAGATGAAACGTAGGAAAGGAAGAGTAATATGCCTTTAGAAAGCCAGACAAAATACTATGGAAATATTCAACCTCAAATCGTTCCCCCTACGCAACCCCAAAAAGAAAAAAAACAGATTACAAGGCGTGAACCTAGGAAAATATCATGGACAAAATTTGAAAAAAGTTTGATGAGTATAATGTCATTTTTAGTCTTTGGTCTAGCAATTTTAACGGTGAACTCTGGTTTTGAAGTGAATTCTGTGAACCGTGAAGTTCAGGATGTAAAACAAGAAATTACACAAGTATCTGTAAAAAATGAAAACTTAGAACAAAAGGTTCAAGAGTTGTCTCGTTATGATAGAGTACTAGAAATAGCAGAGTCGGCCGGATTACTAATGAACGAACAAAACGTGAGGAATGTACAGAAATGAAAACAAAAAATCCATTTTTAAACCGAAAAGTTATTTCCGTATTTTTATTTCTAATTACTATAGTTTTATTCGGTTTGTTCTTGGGAAGAATTTCTTACATAATGGTCAAAGGTGAAATAGCTGGAAAAGATCTCATACAAAATGTGAATAAGTTGTATACAAAAAGTAGCGTCCTACAGGCAAAACGAGGAACCATTTATGATAGAAATGGAAATCCGATTGCTATGGACGCTTCTTCTTATAAAATTTTTGCAGTTTTAACCGATGAGTGGTCTGAAAATTCTAAAGTTCCGCAACACATTATGGATAAACAAGAATCAGCTCGTATTTTGGCGCAATATCTTTCCCTGACCGAGGAAGAAATTGCAAGTAGATTGCAAACTAAAAATGTGGTCCAAGTTGAATTCGGATCCGCCGGAAATAATTTGTCTTATGATACAATGTCTCAAATTGAAGAAGAACAGTTACCTGGTATATTTTTTGAAGAAAAACAAACCCGATTATACCCGAATGGTACATTTGCTTCTCATTTAGTTGGATTGGCTCAGACAAACCAAGAAAAACAAGGATTAGAAGGGGTAATGGGCTTAGAAAAAGCATTTGAGGATGTTTTAGCCGGAAATGATGGATCGGTGAATTATCAAAAAGATCGGTTTGGTTACGCACTTCCGAATGGGGAGATGAATATTACCGAAGCTAAAGATGGTAACGATATCTATTTAACTCTCGATAAACGATTGCAAGTGTTATTAGAAAATGAAATGACAAAAGTGAATGAGGAAAATAGTCCTGAAATAATGACTGCCACTCTTATGGATGCTAAGACAGGTGCAATCTTGGCTGCTTCACAAAGACCTACATTTAACGCGACGACAAAAGAAGGAATTGCTCAAACGTGGCAAAATTTCTTAACGGAATATGCTTTTGAACCGGGCTCAACCTTGAAAGTTGTTACTTTAGCAGCTGCCATAGAGGAAGGAGTATTCAATCCCAATGAATACTTTGAGTCAGGAAGTATCGAAATAGAGGGTGGAGGGTTAGTAAGGGATGTTAAACGAGGTGGTTGGGGTACGATCACTTATTCAGAAGGCCTTCAACGTTCAAGTAACGTAGCATTTGTCAATTTAGTTGAAAAAATGGGTTACGATACGTGGAAAGAATACCTCGATGCTTTTGGCTTTACTCAAGAAGTAGGAATGGAAGTACCTGAGATAACGGGTTCTAACCCTTACACTTGGCCTTTAGAAAAAGCAAGTACAGTATTTGGACAGGGATTTACAGTATCCGTTGTTCAAATGTTGCAGGCTTTTTCTGCCATTACAAATGAAGGTACACTAGTTAAGCCTCACATTGTAGATAAAATAGATGGATCCCAAACGGGAACAAATGAGGAGGCCGATCCTTCTCCAGTAGAGAGCCCGATAAGTGCAGAAACTGCCAAAACAACTTTAGAATACCTAAAAGAAGTTGTTTACGGAGAAAATGGGACAGCCAAGAAATATCAAATAGAGGGATTCGAAATTGCAGCAAAAACTGGGACAGCACAATTAGTTAATCCAGAAACAAAGAAATATTATTCTAGCGGTTCAAATTATATATACTCTGTTGTTGGAATGGCTCCGGCAGAAAATCCATCCGTGATTTTATATGTGACAGTCCAACAGCCAACTTTAAAATCAACCGAATATCATGGTAGTGATGTAGTCCAAAAAATATTTAATCCTGTAATGAAACGAGCATTGGAATATATATATCAGGATAAAGATAGTGATAAACAATTGAGTGAAATCAACATGCCCAAGTTAACAGATTTTTTAGTAGAGGATATGGAAAAACAATTATCCACTTTTGAAAATGAATATGTTATTATTGGGGATGGAACAAAAATTGTGCAACAGTATCCACTTCCTGATGATAAAATAGACAAAAACCAAACAATGTTTTTGTTGACTGATGGTGCTATGACCATGCCCGATTTACACGGTTGGTCAAAGAATGACGTGCTAAAAGTTCAAGAAATTACGGGGGTGCCTTTTGCAATTGATGGAGAAGGGTTTGTTCAGACGCAATCTGTTCAACCTGGAAGTCATATTCAAATAGGAGATAAGATAGAAATTAGTTTGAAAAATGAAGACGGGGAATAAAAAATGAACAACTTAAAGAGAAAGGAACTTTTTTAGATGATTAGTTTGTTAAACGGTATAGTAGTAGTGGCAGTTAGTTATATTTTAACTTTTCTAGCCTTACCAAAAGTAATTTCATATTTCAGAAAACAACAATTGGGACAGACCACCAGAGAGGAAGGTCCTAAGTGGCATCAAGTTAAGAGTGGTACGCCTACTATGGGAGGGGTCGTATTCTTAATCAGTGCTATGCTTATATCTCTTGTGACATCGTTTTTCACTAATGCTTTTTCTTTAAGTTTATTTTTAGTATTACTCATTCTATTTATTTATGGGATGTTAGGCTTCTTAGACGATTATATAAAAGTAGTCATGAAAAGAAACTTAGGTTTAACTAGTTTACAAAAATTGATGGGACAAATTCTAGGAGCAGCTTTATTTGCTGCTATCCTCTTCTTCGGTGAATTTCAACGGGAGTGGACTATGCCTGCACTAGAGATCCTAAATAATCCATTACTCTATTTTATCTTCATCATCATATGGATAGTTGGATTTTCTAATGCTGTAAACTTAACAGATGGACTGGATGGTTTAGCGACCGGAACAGCACTAATTGCTTACTCAACCTATGCATTCATAGCATGGGAGCAAGAAGAATACTCAGTCTTACTATTGAGCTTATCTATTATCGGTGGGCTTTTGGCTTTCTTATTTTACAATAAAAAACCAGCGCAAATATTTATGGGTGATGTAGGTTCGCTCGCACTCGGGGGTGGATTGGCAACTATCTCAATATTACTAGAACGAGAATGGTCATTGTTACTAATCGGGTTCATATTTGTTATGGAGACTGCAAGTGTGATAATTCAGGTAGGTTCAATGAAAATAAGGAAAAAACGTGTATTCAAAATGAGTCCCATTCATCACCACTTTGAGATGAGTGGCTGGAGTGAACAAAAAATAGTGTTTACTTTTTGGGGAATTGGATTGATAAGTTCTATTTTGTATCTCATTATATTTTAATTAACAGACTGAGAATTTTTTCTCAGTCTTTTTTTGATAAATATAACAAAAAAAAAGGATTAAAGCGTCAGTTTATAGTAAACTTAACTGTATTGGATGCTGTAAGGAATAGAGAAAAAAAGGATGAGTGTTTTGAAATACACAAAGAAATATGAAAATAAAAAAATATTAGTATTAGGGTTAGCAAAAACAGGTTTCAATGCAGCGTTGCTTCTGAAAAAATTGGGAGCAAAAGTAATAATCAATGATTTAAAAGAAATTGATGATGAAGTTGTAAAAAAAGAATTAGAAGAAGCAAACATACAGTTGATTACAGGATATCATCCTATTGATTTACTAGATGATAGCTTTAACTGTATAGTGAAAAACCCAGGAATTCCGTATGAGAATAAAATGGTACAAAGGGCTCGGGAATTAAACCTGCCTATTTTTACAGATGTAGAGATTGCTTTTCAAGTTTTAGAAGCACCAATTGTAGGAATAACAGGGACAAATGGGAAAACAACGGTAACTACTTTAGTGACTGATTTATTAAACGCCGAAAGAAAAAAAGGCAAAGCTTATTCTGCTGGAAATATTGGTATCCCAGCCACTATAATTGCCCAAATAGCAAAAGAACAAGATGATGTTATTATGGAATTATCCAGTTTTCAGCTAATGGGGGTTGACCAATTAAAACCTGAAATAGCTATAATAACGAATATTACTTCAGCTCATTTAGATTATCATAATTCTAGAAAAGAATATGTTCAAGCTAAAATGAAAATCACACAAAATCAAACTGAAACTGATTGTTTGATTTTTAATGCAGACCAAGAAGAGCTCAATGAGCTGATTAAAGAATCTAAAGCCAGATTAGTACCTTTTTCGAGAAAAAAGGAAGCTATCGAAGGAGTTTATATTAAAGGGAATTATATTTATTATAAAGAAGAAAAGATAATGGATGTCCAATTAATCAAATTACCTGGAAAACATAATTTGGAAAATGTTCTCGCATCTATCGCTGTAGCAAAAATAAAGGGATTAGACAACAATAGTATAGTCAATGTTATTCAAAATTTTTATGGTGTTTCTCATCGAATGGAATTCGTTGCTGAATATAATAAAGTGAGATTTTATAATGACTCTAAAGCAACAAATGAAACCTCTACAATAACAGCTCTAGAATCTTTTACTGCCCCTGTTATATTATTAGTAGGTGGATTAGATAGAGGAGATGTTTTTGAATCTCTTGAAAGAAGTATGAGTGATCATGTAAAAATTGTGATTGCTTTTGGGGAATCAAAAAGCAAATTAATTGAATTAGCTAAAAATGCAAATATTCAGAAGATATTTGAAGTTGAAACCATTGCCGAGGCTGTTGACATCGCTTTTGCGAATAGCGAACCAGGCGATGTAGTTTTGCTTTCCCCAGCTTGCGCAAGCTGGGATCAATATGATGATTTTGAAGAACGTGGAGAAGATTTCAAAGATAATGTCAAGCATAATATAAAAAGATTTACAAAGGGGGAAAAGGCTTAACCGCCTTAACAATTTATGAGAGTATTACTTTCCGGTGGAGGAACAGGTGGCCATATATATCCTGCCTTAGCCCTAATGAAGTCTATCAAGGAGCAGTATCCAGAATCAGAATTTTTATATGTCGGCACTGAACGTGGTTTAGAAAGTCGTATTGTACCTGAAAACAATGTGCCATTTAAAGCAATCGCTATTCAAGGATTTAAAAGATCGTTGTCCCTAGATAATTTAAAAACAATTTATTTGTTTTTAAAAAGTGTTCAGACTTCAAAAAAAATTGTAGCTGAATTCAAACCAGACATCGTAATCGGAACAGGTGGGTACGTATGTGGTCCTGTCGTTTATGCCGCTAGTAAATTAGGAATAAAAAGTATTATTCATGAACAAAATAGCCTGGCCGGAATTACAAATAAGTTTTTAGCAAGGTATGTAGATGCAATTGCTATTTGTTTTGAAGAAGCCAAGGAACAATTCGGTAAATATGCCAATAAAGTTGTCTATACTGGAAATCCTAGAGCACAGGAAGTTGCAAATGTTCAAAAAAGCTCTGTTCTAAAAGAATTTTCTTTAAACCCTGAAGAAGAGACCGTTCTTATCTTTGGAGGTAGTAGGGGAGCTCAAAGAATAAATGAAGCATTCATCTTAGCATTTGATGCTCTCATGCAAAAAGAATATCAAGTTTTATTTGTAAGTGGTGAATTGCATTATGAGTTTGTTATGAATGAAATCAAAGAAAAATTAAGGAAAAATAGCAAAGGGAATATTAAAGTAGTGCCTTATATCAAAAACATGCCGAGTGTTTTTGCAAGTGTGTCTGTTGTTATATCTAGAAGCGGTGCGACCTCTTTAGCTGAACTGACGGCTTTAGGTGTCCCAACAATATTAATACCTAGTCCAAACGTCACTGGTGATCACCAAACATATAATGCAAAAAGTTTAGTGAATAAAGGAGCTGCACTATTATTAGAAGAGAAGGATTTGACAGCAGAAGCTCTTGTGGAAGAAATTGATATATTACTTGAAAATCATAAACTGAGGGAAGAAATGGCTTTACAGGCTAAAAAAATGGGTGTACCTGATTCTGCTGATCGATTAATTGAGTTAATATTGAAATTACAGAAAAAAAGTAGCTAGTAGGTGATATTCAATGAGTGTTATTAAAAATAAGAAAAAAGAATATATTCAAAAGCAAAAAAGAAAATGGACTATAAAAATTATTTTTCTCTTTTCTTTTTTTATAACAAGTAGTTTGATTGTTATTTATTTTTTAAGTCCATTAAGTGTAATAAATAATGTGGAAGTTAGAGGAGCAAAAGCGGTTGGAGAGCAAACTATAATTGACGCAAGTCTTATTAAAGCTGATCAACCTTTGTGGGAGACTTTATTTAAAAAAAAAGAAATAGAGAATGAAATAATAGATGAAATAGAACAAATTTCTTCTGCAAATTTAACAATTGAAAAGTTTAATAACATTATCATAAAGGCTAATGAATTTGAAACAGTAGCCTATCTTGAAAAAGATAACAGTTATCACAAAGTTTTAGAAAATGGGGTCATTGTGAAGAAATCAGAGATAGTGACACACGGAAACGATCCTATACTGAAAAATTTAAGTGAAGGGGAAGTACTTGATCGGTTGATTCAAGAAATACAAAGCCTAGAATCTGGAAGTGAAAAGTATATTTCTGAAATTGACTTAGTCGATGATGATAATAATGACCGATTAGTTGAAGTCATAATGAATGATGGAAACATTGTTATTGCGTCCATACCCCGTTTTTCAAACAAAATGAGTTATTATCCTGAGATGAAAGAGAGCGTTGGAAACATTCAAGGAGTCTTTGATTTAGAAGTAGGAGCTTATTTTACTCCGTTTGAAGCAGAAGAAGATATTATCGAAGAAAATTTGATAGAGAACTAAATTATATCTGCAATCAGACTGATACCAAAAGTTAATCTAAAAATGAGGACGAATTCATTTAATTGACTAGGAAAACGCTCAATTTATGGTAAAATGGTAAATAGCAACATTATACGTAATCATTGGGAAAAAGGAGGTTTCAATCTACATGATTCAAAATCAAATTTTGGCTAGTTTGGATATTGGAACCACTTCAATAAAAGTTATCATTGCAGAAATTTTAAATGGGAAAATGAATATTATTGGAGTAGGAAGTGAAAAATCAAAAGGTGTCAGTAAAGGAATAATTATTGACATAGATGAAACAGTTGAAGCTATAAAAAATGCAGTCGCTCAAGCAGAAGCAAAGGCGAACGTAAAAGTGGAGCAAGTAATCGTAGGAGTACCTGCTAATCAATTAGTGATTGAACCAAGACATGCATCAATAAAAATTTCAAATGAAAATAATGAAATATCTGAAGAACACATTATAAATGTTTTAGAAAAACTTACGCAAAATATAAATGATGTAGATCATTCTGTTTACGGCATCCTGCCTGAAGAATTCATTGTAGATGGATTTGATGAGATAAAGGATCCGAGGGGCATGGTTGGAATCAATTTAGATCTGGAAGCTTTTGTGCTTTCCGGACCAAAAACAATTCTGCACAATATAAAAAAATGTGTTGAAAGATCGGGTTTGAAAATTAGTGATTTGGTAATTCAACCTTTAGCTTCAGCAAGTGTAGCTTTAAGTGAGGGTGAAAAATCATTTGGAGCCGTTCTTGTTGACGTTGGTGGAGGGCAAACTACTGTTGCTGCTATTCATGATGGCAAACTGAAGTATTCTTTTGTTGATCAAGAAGGTGGAGACTTTATTACTAGAGATATTTCCATTGTATTAAATACAACAATGGACCAAGCTGAAAAAATCAAACGTGAACATGGATATGCTTTTACAGATTTAACTTCAGCTGACAAGACATTTAAAGTTAAAACTGTAGGGAATAAAGACCCGGAAATCATCGATGAGAAATATCTTTCTGAAATTATCGAAGCACGAGTTGCTCAAATATTTGAAACGACTAAAGATGAATTAGATACGATCGGGGCGTTAGATCTTCCAGGGGGGATAATATTAACAGGTGGAGGATCTTCCATTCCTGGGTTGACAGACTTAGCTGAAGAGATTTTTGAAACAGCTGCTAAAATTTATATTCCAGATTTTATGGGAGTGCGTTACCCATCTTTCACGAATGCTGTAGGATTAGTTAACTATGCTTATAAGCAAGATGAAATTCAAAACTTTATTAATCGCGGAACTTTGGGATTGAATAACAAAGTTGTAAATGTGAAAAAGCAAAGAGAGCAAAATTTAGACGATGATAAGGATAATCAGCATGATTTATCAAGGAAAAAAGAAAATGAAACAAGTTGGTTTTCCAAGATCAAAGAGTTTTTTATTTCATTTTTTGATTAGTAGATTAGCATATTAGAGTTTAAACTAGGAGGAACTACGAATGGAATTAGAATTTGATACGTTAGCTTCAATTGGGGCAAAAATTAAAGTGATCGGTGTAGGTGGAGCAGGAGGAAATGCAGTAAATCGTATGATTGCTGATGATGTTCAAGGTGTTGAATTTATTGTAGCCAATACTGATTTGCAGGCACTTGCAAATACTCAAGCTGAGACTAAAATTCAATTAGGACCCAAATTAACACGAGGTTTAGGGGCAGGGGCTAATCCTGAAATCGGGAAAAAGGCTGCAGAAGAAAGTGAAGAACAAATTGCAGAGGCACTGAAAGGTGCAGATATGATTTTTATAACATCTGGTATGGGTGGAGGAACTGGTACAGGAGCCGCACCTATTGTGTCTAGAATTGCTAAAGAGCAAGGAGCACTCACTGTTGGGGTAATAACTCGACCGTTCTCCTTTGAGGGTCCTAAAAGAGGTAGATTCGCTGCTGACGGTATTAAACAAATGAAAGAGCACGTAGATACACTTGTGCTCATCTCGAATAATCGCTTGCTCGAAATAGTTGATAAAAAGACTCCTATGCTAGAAGCCTTTAGAGAAGCGGACAACGTGTTACGCCAAGGTGTACAGGGGATTTCTGATTTAATTACTTCACCCGGATACGTAAACTTAGATTTCGCCGATGTTAAAACAGTGATGGAAAATCAAGGTTCAGCATTAATGGGAATAGGTACTGCAAGTGGCGAAAATCGTACTGCTGAAGCTACTAAAAAGGCTATCTCCTCTCCGTTACTTGAAGTTTCTATAGATGGAGCAGAGTCAGTATTACTCAACATTACCGGAGGTTCTGATTTAACTCTCTTTGAAGCACAAGATGCATCAGATATAGTGTCTGCAGCAGCTACAAGAGAGCTAAATATTATTTTTGGTACTTCAATCAATGAAAATCTTGGTGATGAAGTCATTGTCACAGTAATTGCAACAGGTATCGATTCAGGAAAAACGGTAGATTCCAAACAAAAAAAGAGAAGTACAGGATTAAATAGTAGTCGTGAAACAAACGCGTCTAAGGGCAATGATCCGTTCGGAGATTGGGATATCCGCAAAGAACCAAGCATACGTGAACGAAATACGGCTGATTTAGATGAAGAAGTTGAACAGGATAAACCCGATTTTGATTTGTTTAAAAGAAATGAAAAAAGGGATGATTCCACTGAAGAAGATTCAGAAATAAATACTCCACCGTTTTTCAGAAGAAAAAGAAATTCACGTAGAGATTAATTATTAATCTCTAGGAAAGGAGTAATAACATGGATATCAAGAATAAACTCAATAGCTTCTTTTATTTAGAAGAAGATGCGGAAGATTTTATTGAAGAAGCTCCTTCAACAAAAGAAAAGAACGAGAGAAAAGACTTTCTTGCAGATTCAAAAAAACAATTTAGTACAATAAAAAATGATTCAAAACAGAAGAAAGCAATCAATCAAATCGGTGGAGGGAACGTGGTCACAATGAATAATTCATCACCTCAAAAACCTAAAATAAAAGTTGTAGAGCCACGAACTTACTCCGAAGTGCAGGACATCGCTGATTTGTTGTTAGACAATCAATCTGTTGTTTTGAACTTTAGACGAATTGAAAAAAACCATGCGAAAAAGATAGTGGATTTTTTAATGGGAACTGTTTATGCCATTAAAGGGGACATTCAGCGTATTGGAGATGAAATATTTATTTGCACACCTCAGAGTGTGGAAATGGATGGGGACGAATTAGAACAATTGTCAAATGAATTTTAATAGAGAAGTGAGGAAATAATAAAAATATGGTTTCATTTTTGAGTATATTATATAGAGTCTTATCACAAGGAATTGATATTTATCAGATGTTATTGGTAGTTTATTTCCTGTTGTCATGGTTACCTGGAGCATACAATTCAAAATTGGGACAGATTTTAATCCGCATTTGTGAACCTTATGTTGGTTATTTCAGAAAAATTGTTCCCCCAATTGGAATGATTAGTTTAGCTGGTATAGCCTCATACTTCTTTTTGGATTTAGTTGATCGTGGTTTGTTGGGGATATTTCGTATAATTATTTCTTTATTCTAAACGATGAAGGAGTCGATGGATATGGAAGAGATTTATCAACATTTCAGAGCAAATGAGCGACCTTTCATTGACAACGTTTACGATTGGGTCAGAATTTGCGAGGATCAGTATACACCCTATTTAAGCAACTTTTTAGATCCGAGACAACAATTTATTGTGGAGTCTATTGTAGGTAAAAACGATAATGTCAAGCTCTTCCTTTATGGTGGATACGAAGAAGCCGAAAGAAAAAGAGCTTACATTGCTCCACCGTATTATGAACCATCACAGGATGATTACTCTATTACTCTCTTAGAAATTAGATATCCAATTAAATTTGCACATCTTTCTCATGGAAAGATATTAGGCAGTTTGCTATCTTTAGGGATGAAGAGAGAACTTTTTGGAGATATCATCACAGATGGTGAAAGGTGGCAATTTTTTCTAGATAGAGGAATGGAGCCTTTTATAGCCTCTCAATTTCAACAAGTGGGAAAAGTTAATATCCAATTAGAAGAAAAGGAATATACTGATATTATAATTCCTAAAGATAATTGGACTACACAAGAAAACATTGTGTCATCATTAAGAGTAGATACAGTGTTATCAGCAGCTTTTCATATTTCAAGACAAAAAACCAAAGAGATGATTTCTTCTGGGAAAATAAAAGTAAACTGGGTTGAGATGACCCAACCTGATTTTGAATTAGGTATTTTAGATGTTGTTTCAATTAGAGGTCGAGGGAGACTTCTAGTAAAAAATATTAATGGTAAAACTAAGAAAGAAAAAGTTAAGTTGGAACTAGGGATACTGGATAAAAACAATTAAACTTATAAAGTCTTGTTTGATTGTTAGAATTGGATTATACTGATTATGAAAGTAATTTATGGAGGTGGGAATGTGGCTTTAACTCCTATGGATATACATAACAAAGAGTTTTCAGTCAAAATGCGCGGCTATGATCAAGATGATGTAAATGATTATCTCGACCAAATTATTAAAGATTATGAACTTTTGCTAAAGCAGAAAAAAGAATTAGAAAAACAATTAAGTTTTGCTGAAGAAAAGCTGACTCATTATGATAGTTTGCAAGATTCTTTAAATCGATCAATTTTAGTCGCACAAGAGGCTGCTGATAGATTAAAAGAAAATACTTCTAAAGAAGCAGAAATGATTGTAAGAGAAGCAGAAAGTAATGCAGATCAACTCCTCAAAGATGCTGTAGAAAAAGCGAGAACAATCGAGCACGAAACTGAATCTTTAAGAAAAGAAAGTCGTGTATTTAGACAAAGGTTACAATTGATGATAGAATCTCAATTAGAATTAATAAAAAAAGGTGAATGGGATGATATTTTACAAGTTTCAGCAACCGAAAAAGTTGAACTCCCTACAATAAATAAAGTGTCTTCTGAATTAGATAATAAGAATCAAAGCGAAAATATTGATGAAGAAATATTAGAAGCTAAAGAAGGCATGGAAGACGAAGAGGGAAATGTTCCCGCGGTAGAAATGTCCACAACTAAATAAAACAAATGTATAATCTGAAACAGCATTCTAAATAAACCTTTTAGCGAGTCGGAGATTGGTGAAAGTCCGATGAGGTCACTATTATGATTTGATCATTCAGTACATTTTTCAGCGAATTAAGTAGTTGAAGACGTATATTGGCGTTAACAAGAGAGAGAAAAAGCTAATGCTTTTTAAATTGGGTGGTACCGCGAAAAGATTTCGTCCCTTATGGGAGAAGTCTTTTTTATTTTTTGGAAAAAAGGAGAAAATAAAATGAAAATGAAAGAAACGTTACAATTAGGAAAGACTAAATTTCCTATGCGAGCAAGTTTACCGACAAAAGAAGTTGAAAGACAGTCTGAGTGGGAAAAAGAAAAGATATATGAAAAAAGGCAACAGGTGAATGAATCAAAACCAACTTTTGTATTACATGACGGCCCCCCATTTGCAAATGGGAATATTCATATGGGTCATGCTTTAAATAAAATCAGTAAAGATATCATAGTCCGCTATAAGTCTATGACAGGATTTAAAGCTCCATACGTTCCAGGATGGGATACGCATGGTTTACCTATTGAACAAGCGTTGACTAATAAGGGTGTAAACAGAAAAGATATGAGTGTGGCTGAATTCCGTAAATTATGTGAAGACTACGCTTGGGAACAAATCAATAAACAGAGAATCGATTTCAAACGTCTTGGAGTAGCTGGTGAATGGGATAATCCCTATGTTACTCTACAAAAAGAATACGAAGAATCCCAAATAAAAGTTTTCGGAAAAATGGCTGAAAAAGGATATATTTATAGAGGGCTAAAACCAATCTATTGGTCCCCATCAAGTGAAACAGCTTTAGCTGAAGCAGAAATCGAATATCATGATGTAAAATCAGCAAATATCTATGTTGGATTTAAAGTTAAAGATGGGAAAGGCTTACTGGATACAGATACTGCATTTGTTATTTGGACAACTACACCGTGGACGATTCCGTCTAACCTTGCAATAGCAGTTAATCCAAATGTCAAATATGCTGTAGTAAAAGTCAACGAGAAAAAATATGTTATAGCTTCAGAGATGATTGATAAAGTCTCAGAAAAAATAGGCTGGGAATCGGTATCAATTGAAAAAGAATTAAAAGGATCCGATATGGAACAAATGACTGCTCAACATCCAATGTACGATCGAACTTCTCTAATTATTTTAGGTGACTACGTTACTTTAGAAGAAGGAACTGGATTGGTCCATACTGCACCGGGCCATGGGGATGATGATTATATAGTTGGACAAAAATATAATCTACCTATACTATCTCCTGTTGATAGCAAAGGTTGTTTTACAAATGAAGCTCCAGGATTAGAAGGAATGTTCTATGATGATGCAAATAAAGTCATAACTGATTGGCTCGAAAAAGAAGATGCATTATTAAAATTAGATTTCTTTGTCCATAGTTACCCGCATGATTGGCGTACAAAAAAACCAGTTATATTTAGAGCAACTCCGCAATGGTTTGCTTCAATAGATAAATTCAGACAAGATATTTTAGACAATATTGAGACTGTTGACTGGCTACAACCATGGGGGATGCAAAGAATATTCAATATGGTTAGAGATAGAGGCGACTGGGTAATTTCAAGACAACGTGCCTGGGGGGTTCCGCTACCTATTTTTTATGGTGAGGATGGAGAATCGATCATTACACCTGAAACGACTAATCATGTAGCTGAATTATTTGGAGAGTTTGGCTCAAATGTTTGGTTTGAAAGAGAAGCAAAAGATTTGCTTCCAGATGGTTTTAGTCATCCGTCAAGTCCAAATGGAATATTTACTAAAGAAACTGATATAATGGATGTTTGGTTTGATTCAGGTTCATCTCATGAAGCTGTTTTAAAGAATAGAGAAAACCTTAAATTCCCTGCAGATCTCTATTTAGAAGGCTCTGATCAGTATCGTGGCTGGTTTAATTCTAGTTTGACAACTAGTGTAGCTATCAATGGTACTGCTCCTTACAAGGCAGTCTTATCCCAAGGAATGGTTTTAGATGGAAATGGAAGAAAAATGAGCAAATCAATTGGGAATACTATTGATCCTAACAAAATAATCAAGCAAAAGGGTGCAGATATTATTAGGTTGTGGGTTTCTAGTGTAGATTCGCAAGCAGATGTTCGCGTGAGCATGGAGATAATCAACCAAGTTTCAGAGATTTATAGAAAAATAAGAAATACCATTCGCTTTCTACTTGCAAATACTAGTGATTTTGATCCGATTCAGAATGGTGTTGCCTATGAAGATTTGAGATCGGTCGATCAATACATGGTCAACCGCTTAAATGACATGACAAAAAAAGTGAAGACTGCCTATGAGAACTATGAATTCTCTGTTATTTATAAGACTATTAGTAACTTTACAACGGTTGATTTATCTAATTTCTATTTAGATTTTGCGAAAGATGTCGTTTATATCGAAGCAGAAGATTCCTATGAGAGAAGAGCTATGCAAACTGTTTTCTATCAAGCAGCTCTAACAATGGCGAAACTTCTTACTCCAATTTTACCTCATACTACTGAAGAAATTTGGACATATCTAAGTGAGGAAGAAGAGTATATCCAATTAGCAGACATGCCAGAAACTAGTGAATATGCTAATGCTAAAGATCTCATGATTCGATGGTCCAAATTTATGAAAATACGAGATAATGTATTAAAAGCATTAGAAGTCGCTCGCGATCAAAAAGTTATCGGGAAGTCTTTTGAAGCGAAAGTGACTCTATATCCTAACGAAGATACACGAGCTATTTTAGAAAGCTTAGATACTGACTTACGTCAAGTGTTGATTGTTTCAGAATTAGAAATTAGCGAAGAAGAACCATCTTCAGATCTCCTTGAATTTGAAGGGCTGTCCATCAAAGTAGAACATAAACATGGAGAGACCTGTGAGAGATGTCGAATTATAAGTGAAGAAGTTGGTACAATCGAAGAAGCGCCTAATTTATGTGGGCGATGCCATACTATTGTTACAGACCATTATCCACAATATTTTGAGGAAAATGATTCAGAAAAATAAGCTAATAACTAGCAATAAACAATGGGAAAAACCTCCTCGATATGGGGAGGTTTTTTTTATTGTTTTGCATTTTTTTATAATGGTAGCCCTTGCATAAATAGCCATTTTTTTATATAATTTGTATAGTGATAGACTTTGATTTATTGAAATAGAGTTTGCAATAAAATGTATCATCTATGGATCGATCGAGTTTGTTACAATAATACTTTGGAGGTAATATTGTGGAAAGAGGAACAGTAAAATGGTTTAATGCAGAAAAAGGATTCGGTTTCATTGAAGTCGAAGGTCATGATGATGTTTTCGTTCATTTTAGTGCAATTAATGAAGAAGGATACAAATCTCTTGAAGAAGGTCAAGAAGTAGAGTTTGAAATCGTAGAGGGAGATCGTGGACCTCAAGCAGCTAATGTGGTTAAAGCTTGATCACAGTGAGTAAAAAAGACTCCCAGTTAACTATTTTGATAGTTAACTGGGAGTCTTTTTTAAACCTTGTTATTTTTTTCTGCCAATGATCAGCGAGAATACAAACACTAAAATGATTGCACCAATTAAAGCCGGTATAATAACAAATCCACCAATTTCTGGTCCCAAGTTAGGGAAAAGGCTTTCGCCAATCCAAGCTCCTAAGAAACCAGCTATGATGTTTCCGATGATACCACCTGGTACATCTTTACCTACAATATAACCTGCGACTGCTCCAATAATACCGCCAACAATTAATGACCAAATAAATCCCATAATCTATTCCTCCTAAAATATTAATGTATTACAATTCTTAGTATAGTCAATTGTCACAAAATGTTCAAATTTAACGCTCAAAAAAAGCCACCTTTTAAAAGGTGGCTTTTTTGAAATTTATTTATCTTCGGTCGTTAATTTTAGCAGTTGATCTCTCAGATTATTCTCCATAGTGACCAATTCTCTTTCGGCTTCTATGCGTTTCATACGCCCTTCTTTTTGAATCGATAAGGTTTCTTCCAAAGTCTCAACAAGACTAGATTGAGTTTTTTGTAAAGTTTCAATATCAATAATGCCTCTTTCATTTTCTCTTGCAGTCTCGATTGATGATTGTTTTAACATCTCAGAATTTTTCAATAATAAATCATTAGTTGTTTCAGATACTTGTCTTTGAGCTGTCACTGCTTCTTTTTGTCGTAACAAAGTTAATGCGACGGCAATTTGATTTTTCCATAAAGGAATTGCAGTATTGATGGAAGTTTGGATTTTTTCCGATAAAACTTGATTTGTATTTTGAATCAATCGGATTTGAGGCGCTTGTTGAATTGTCATTTGTTTAGCTATTTTAAGATCATAAACTCTTTTCTCTAATCGATCTAAAAATTGATTTAAATCATTCACACGTTGGATGTCCATTTGATTTGTACTAGTTTCTGCTTTGTTTACTGCTTTCGGAAGGATTTCATCGATTATTTCATTGATTTTCAACTCTCCGGCAGCAATATAAACGTTCAAGGCATCAAAGTATTCTAAGTTTTTTTGATACAATCCTTCAAGCATTTTGTTATCATCAAGAAGCAAATCTTTTTCTTTGCTCAACTTTAAAGATATTTTATCTACTTGAGCACCAATTTTTTGATATTTGGCGGTAGTTTCATAAATTGAGCGGCTAATTTTTCCAAATAATTTTTTGAAAAGATTTCGATCGTCGGCTTTTAAATCACTTGGATTGGCCTCTTGTAGATGAAACATTAAATCATTCAGCGTTTCACCAATAGCACCAGTTTCCTGGTTTTGAACATGAGTGAGCATAGAATGAGAAAAATCTGTTAATTGTTTCTGAGCATCTTGTCCATAATTTAAAACAGAGTCAGAATCCGTAACATTGATTTTTTTTGCTAGTTCCTCAGCTTGATTTTTTCTTTTAGTAGAAAGATTGAAATAAATTGATTCTTCTTTCTTAACAGAATCCTTTATTGAGTTTTTTGAAGGTAGCGGTTGGATTTCAGAATCTAAAGTAGATTCTGA
This sequence comes from Lacticigenium naphthae DSM 19658, assembly GCF_000425865.1. Classification (GTDB taxonomy): domain Bacteria; phylum Bacillota; class Bacilli; order Lactobacillales; family Carnobacteriaceae_A; genus Lacticigenium; species Lacticigenium naphthae. Next base: position 182,971 of record NZ_AUEG01000001.1, on the reverse strand, counting down.
AAATGGATTACTTAATAAATCTTCTAAATCTTTTTCGGTTTCTTCTGATTGGTTATTTTTAAACTCTACCATGAACAACATCAACTCCTAAAATTTATATTTCGCTTGACTTGAATGACTCAGCTTCTGTTAGTTTATCCTGACTATTTAAAGTTTGTTTAGCTAATTCAACTTCTAACTCTAAATCCTCTATTTCACCAGATTTAAATTTTACATAATCTTCAGCTACTAACTCACACATATCATCGATTGTGTTTGCACTTTCTTCTAAAATTTGGAAGGATGATTTGCTTTTTGCTAAATGATCATTGATTTCTAAATATTTCTTTGTCAATTCAGCCAGTGAAGGGAGATGTACATATAAAAACTTATCCACTTCATGTAACCGATTGGGTTCATTGGTTATAGCTTTAAATAGACCTTTGGTTAAACTAATGGTGTTATTTCTATGCTCTATAGCTTTAAGTTTAGAAGATGAATTGAAATTTTTTTCTAGTTCTAAGATATTTGCTTTGGCAGTATTCATAGTTTCTCTAAAATATTGGGTTTCTTCTTTAGTAAGTCCCTTAGCCGAATAGAAATCTTCTTTTTCAGCAGACAGTTTTTTTAATCTTACTTTTTTATCCTTTTTTGAGTATGCTTTGTTTTTATCTTGTTGATAAAAAAGGAATGCTCCTAAAATCAAACTCAGTAAGAGGGATAAAGTTATATCCATTTCTATAAATACTAGTAATACAATAAAAACGACCAAGGTAGTTATACTCGTAAAAGTATAAATGAAAATATCTTTAAAATCTTTAATTAATGGTTTCATTTTTTTCACTCCTATTTTATAAAACATTCGTATGCTTGTATTTATATTTTATCATAAATGGGGACATAAATGTTATCCGACCTTTGTACCATATATGTGATTCATTATAGCTTATATTGAAAAAAACAATAAACAACGGTATGATAAAAAAAACGTGGAAAAGAGGTAAAAAATGGTTAATGAAGAAAAGACTCTCTCATCTCAAACAATATACAAAGGAAATATTACTGAATATGTGCTCAAAGAAGTAGAATTACCTGATGGAAAGACGTCAATCAGGGAAATCGTTAAACATGATCAGGCATCAGCAGTTATTCCGTTTTTAAATGAAGATACAGTAGTTTTTGTGAAACAATTTCGCAAACCAATTGAAAGGAGCCTTTATGAAATACCCGCTGGATTAATGGATAGTGGTGATAAAGGCGAGGGTCTGTCAACTGCTAAAAGAGAATTAGAAGAAGAAACCGGATATAAGGCAAAGAAATGGGATTTCATCACTTCTTTTTATAGCAGCCCGGGATTCACAGATGAATTTTTATATATATACGAAGCAAAAGATTTAATTAGAAATAATGATGTTCTAAAATTAGATGACAATGAATTTTTAGAAGTATTCCCATTAACATTTAGGGAAGCATGGAGTTATTATGAAAAAGGTGAAATACGCGATGCAAAATCGGTATTCGCATTATTTTATTGGAAAAATAAGTTAGAATCGAATAAGGATGAAGTCAATTGAAGAATATTATTTCTAAATTTAAGAAAAAAAATAAATATGAACCCGCTCATTCTAGCAAGACAAAGAGTCGCAGAAAAGTGACGTTACAACAATATAGACAAGTGGAAAACATTTTAAACAAAGCAATATTATTTGTGGCACTTTTGCTGGTAATTTTGATTTTGTTTATCATATTTGTCTAAATCACAGGAGGAAATTTATGGAAAAATTAGGCATTATAGGTGCAATGGATCAAGAAGTTACGATACTTATTGCAGCAATGAAAAGTGAAAGTAAAAGCGAGATTGCAGGTATGAGCTTTTATAAAGGACTCGTTTATAATGTTGAGACAGTGGTTGTTCAATGCGGTGTCGGAAAAGTCAATGCAGCGATTGCTACAACTATTTTAATTGAAAGATATAACGTTGAAGCCATAATTAATACTGGATCTGCTGGAGGATTAGATTCAAGTTTAAATATAGGAGATGTGGTATTGGGCCGAATGTTAGCATATAATGATGCGGATGCCACTGCTTTTGGATATTCATTTGGTCAAATACCACAAATGCCATTTGAATACAGAGCAGATGAAATTTTACTTGATAAAATGGATTTAGCAGCTACCCAAGCAGAATTAACTACACATGAAGGATTGATTTTAACAGGAGATTCATTTATCTCCAATAAGAAAGTTCTAAACAGGATGAAAGAAAACTTCCCATCCGCAATGGTTACTGAGATGGAAGGAGCTGCTGTAGCACAAACTGCATGGAGATTTAACATCCCTTTTTTAGTTATTCGATCTGTTTCTGATTTAGCTAACGAAGATGCTAATATTTCTTTTGATAAATTTATTATCGAAGCAGGTAAAAAATCAGCAGAAATGGTTTTATTATTTATAAAAGAAATTTCTAAAGGGAGGTAGGGAATAAATGAAAGCTTTATTATCTATCGATTATACGAATGATTTTGTAGACGAAAAAGGAGCACTGACGGCCGGGGGACCCGCTCAAGAAATAGAAAACAATATTGTTAGACTAACCAGAGAAATGGCAGAAAAAGGTGAGTATGTTGTTTTTACAATTGATGCTCATGATCCGAATGAAAAATATCACCCAGAAAAAGACTTGTTTCCTCTACATAATGTAAAGGGAACTTGGGGGCGAGAATTATTTGGTTCTTTGAAAGAAACCTATGAAGATATCAAGGATAAAGAAACTGTTTATTGGATTGATAAACGTCACTATTCTGCGTTTAGTGGCACGGACCTAGATATTCGCTTAAGAGAAAGAAAAATAGAAGAGATTTGGTTGACGGGCGTAGTTACGGATATTTGTGTTCTTCATACGGCAATTGACGCATACAATTTGGGATATTCTATAGTGGTCGTTGAAAGTTGCGTAGCAAGCTTTAACGAGTTAGGGCATAAATGGGCCTTGGACCATTTCAAGAATACTCTTGGAGCAAAAATTGTTCAAGACGTTTAGGCTAAGAAACGGCACTCGGAAATTAACAAAATGTTTTATTAGAGCTCGAACTATTTGGCCAAGAGCTCTTTTAAAGTAGGAATAGATTTTATTTAGAAATGAAATAATTATTATAGTTACAAAAAGAGGATCAATAAAAATGATGGAGTATTTAAGTATTGTTGTTTAGTACCCCATTTAAAAATAAAGTTAGGAGCACCCCATTTGTTCAATAAATGTGACTTCAATATTTTTCAAGTGAATACTTTAGATGATAGAATGCAAGCCATTCGGGAAATAATCCAACCTACATTTCAAGAATGGGGAGAATACTTTGTTGAGTACTTCGATAAAAATATAAACGAAAAAGTTCCATATCATATCGCTCAGCATAAAAGAAGAACTGTCCATCCAGCTGAGAGCACATGGGTCGGAATCGGCGGGGATAGGAGAGGGTATAAAAAATTCCCTCATTTTCAAATTGGAATCAACGAAGATCATGTTTTTATTTGGTTGGCTCTAATAGATAATCCCGTTAATGAATTAAATATGTTAAAGTACATTGAAAATCATCCGGATACAATAACCCAATTACCCGATGATTTTATTCTATCAGGTGATCATACGGTATCGGCTGTAAAACCTTGTACGACTGACAATTTAACTACCGTATTATCTAGAGCTAAAAAAGTTAAAAAGGCGGAGTTTTTGGTTGGTAGAATTATTTCGAATAACAGCTATCTTCTAAGTGATCCTATAGAACAAAAAAAGTATATAAAGGATACAGTCGAATATCTGCTGCCTTTATTTCAGGATTTAGTTGAACTCCAAAAAAAAGAATGAAGTACTAGGTTTAAGGAGAAGAGACAGTTTAATTCCCGTCTTTATTCTAAATTAATACGTAGATTCAGAGGAACTTTTACTTTCAATGCCCTTTTGTTTTACAAATGAACACGTTTTCTTTAAAATGAGGTTAACATAATCATTGGAGGGAGATACGAATGAGAGAATTAATGACATTTCCAACAAATGAATTACTGGAGGAACATGAAGTTGTTGTTTCTATAACACAATTAATAGAAAGCACTCCTTTTGAAATTGATAAAAAGCAAATTCAATTTCAAAATCTAGTAAAAGAAGTGAAAAGCGAATTAACAAAAAATTATAGTGAAGAAGTTATGAAAAAAATCATGGATCAATTGAAACCATTTATGGAAAACCACGATGGTTTTTGGAGATCAGTCTCAGGAAGCTTAGCATTTTATGCTACTCCTAAAGAACTTTATTATTACCGCTTGTCTGTTCCAGTTGCGAATTATGCTACAGTTTCTAAAAAGCCTCTGGTTCTTCCTTTAATTGAAAATTTCCAATTTATTAGTGATTATCATTTATTATGCCTCAATCATGATCACATTAAATTATTCAGAGGAAGACAAACAAAAATTGAAGAAATTGAATTGCCAGAAGAGGCACCAACCACAATAGACATAGCCCTGGGGGATAATGAATTCACTGGCGGAGAATTGAATGTTGACAGTTATAATGGTGGGCCAATCGGTGGTATGCACCATGGTCACAACGAAAAAAGTCATGAAGTACAAATTGACCAGGTGAATTATTTCAGAGCAGTAGACAAATATATTCTGGAAAATTTCACTAAAAAAGAGGGGCTACCCTTGTTAGTATTTGGATTGCCTGAAAATTTAGCTGATTTTTATAGACTGTCAAAAAATCCAGATTTATCAGAAGAGAAGATTGAAGCATCACCAGCTCAACTATCGAATAATGAAATTGAAGAAAAAACTGCTAAAATTGTTAAGGAAACAATCGATAAACGGTTCAATGCTATGCGAAATCAATTTACGGAAACAACTCCAGAATTTAAGTTAGGAGCTCAATATGGGGACTTAGCATTTTCAAGTGTTGAGGGTAAAATTGATTATTTACTTCTTGAAAAAGGCTATGAAGTTAAAGGCTATATTGATGAGAACGGTCGGTACCACGAAGGGTCAGAAGATCTATACGTGAATCAATTAGCACAAAATGTATTAGGAGCTAAAGGTAAAGTGTATGTACTTGATAACGAGAGAATGCCTGCTTCAGAAGGTTTAGCAGCGGTGCTAAGATACTAGACTATAAAGGTTCTTTGTCAAATATACTAAGATTAGTAGTGTGGGTCACTATTTGACATAGAACCATAATAAAAAGAGCAGACTAATAATCTGCTCTTTTTATTTATGTAAAACTAAAAACCTTCCGTAGTTTATCTTTTCTTTTTAAAATTGTATCTGTTTTTTTATTTCCCTAAAACTTCCAACGAAAACCGTAGCATGAACGCTTCTAAACTCGCAAGCTCTCGCTGTTTAAAAACTCTCATCTGTACACGATCCTCAATTTGGATCATGACTTTATTCTCATTTATATGTATAGATTCATTTCCTTTATGATAATATGCTTGCCACATTGGACACCTCCTAAAAATTTTTATCATCTAATTTTTCTAGTAAATATGAAATCTTTTTATTTAGTTCTTTGATTTCAAGATTTTGTTCCTTAATACTTTCATCTTCATCATTCATAAAAAAAGAGGTGATAGTACTAGTGAGTGTTCCAAATAACCCAATACCTGTTAACATTAGTATAACAGCAGTTATTCTTCCAATAGTAGTTGAAGGAGAAATATCCCCATATCCCACAGTTGTTGCAGTAACAAAAGCCCACCATAATGAATCTGAAAAATTGGTGTTTTCGGTAATAGAATAAATTGAAGCACCTATAAGCAGAACAGTACTTGCAGTGTAAATCATGTAAATAAACCCATTCGTTTTAAGAAACTTTTTCAAGTGTTTGCTTGCTTTTCCTGTAATTGCAGCTATTTTAGTCAGACGTAGTATTTTAGAAAAACGATTTAAACGTGACAGTCGAGATAGACGTGTGATTCGAAAAATTCTGGCAATTCTAAAATAGTAAAAAAATGAACTAAAAGGAATGATAGCGACTAAGTCAAAAACATTTCTTTTAATAAAATTAAGTTTATTTCTAGATAGTAGTAACCTGGTGAAATAATCTATCGCAAATATTATTAAAATTAATATATCTAATTCTTTATAAGGAGATAAAACTAAGCTTATGTAGTTTGTGGTATCTAAAATCACTAGAGAAATAGACAACAGTGCAAGTAGAATAATCAATGGATCATAATATTTTTTTATTAGATTCAAAATAGGCTCCTTTCATTTTTAGTATGTGTCAGTAGAAGAAATAAACAACTTAACCAATGTTTATTATATGTCTCGCTAACACTTCCTTCAACATTTCTTTTTTACTCTTAAACAAAAGTGGGGAAGATTTTTAATCTTCCCCAAATGTTCCCCAGAATAAAAGGAAAACAAAGCACAATATGTAATTCTAAAAAAATAAAAGAGGCAAGAATGTTGTAATAACAACGTTCTTGCCTCTTGAAATTCTTGTAAAGAAGATGACCTTCTTAACGGTTGTAGTACTCAACGATGAATGCTTCATCGATTTCAGCAGACATTTCTTCACGCAATGGTAAGCGTGTTAGTGAACCTTCTAATTTTTCATCATCAAAAGTAACAAACTCAGGACGACCAAAAATAGATTCAATAGCTTCTTTGATAATTTTCATGTCTTTAGATTTTTCACGTACAGCAATTACGTCTCCAACTTCAACACTATATGAAGGGATATCAACGCGTTTTCCATTAACAGTAATATGGCCATGGTTAACTAATTGACGTGATTGGCGACGAGTAGTTGCTAATCCTAAACGATAAACAACATTATCTAAACGTTTTTCTAGTAAAATCATGAAGTTAACACCTTGTTTACCTTCTCTGATTTTGCTAGCTTTGTTAAATAAGTTAAAGAATTGACGTTCATTTAATCCATACATAAAGCGTAATTTTTGTTTTTCTCTTAATTGTAATCCATACTCAGATAATTTAATACGAGCAGTAGGTCCATGTTGTCCTGGAGCATACGGACGTCTTTCTATTTCTTTTCCTGTACCTGATAATGAAATACCTAAACGACGAGATTTTTTCCAAGATGATCCTGTAAAACGTGCCATAATATTCATTCCTCCAATAATTTTTTGGAGTAAAATAATGTCCAGAAATTCAGTAATACGTGCAGTTTGTTTTTCAATCTTCACCATTTGCAGCCGCTGGTTACACAATTGCACAATCTATATAGGCTTTATATAGGCAACAAACTGTTGACGCGGTTACCATTCCCTGCTGCTTATTTTACACAAAGCATATTGTACCGTTTTATAGAGAAATAGTCAAGAAAAGAGTGGTTTGATTTAAATTTTAGAATGCTTTAGGAGTATGTCAGCAAAACGCTCTAGTTCTTTCTGATCATTTTCATTGAAGCGAGAAAATGTAGGAGAGTCAATATCAAGAACACCTATTTTTTTACCATCTTTTACTAAGGGGACTACAATTTCAGCATTACTTTGTGCATCACAAGCTATGTGTCCGTCAAAAGCATGCACATCATCCACGATAAAAGATCGACTAGTATTAAAAGCAGTCCCACAGACACCCTTACCATTTCTTATACGAATACAGGCTACTTTACCTTGGAACGGTCCTAAAACGAGTTCATCAGTAATTCCGTCATATAAATAAAAACCGGCCCAATTGATATCATTTAAATTCTCAAAGAGAAGTGCAGAGGCATTGCTTAAATTGGCAATGAAGTTTTCTTCACCTTCAATTATGGCCTCCAGTTGTTGATTCAATAAAGTATCTTTCGTCATAAATTTCTCATCCTTTAAAATACAATTTGATTAAATTTTTCTATTCAGTATAACATAGCGAGTAATTTTTGTTATAATTAATATTAACGATTTTGTTTCATTCATAAAAGAGATGCAATTGATACTGGGGGAGAAAGTATGAATCAAGAATTACTATTTATTGGAATAATGGGATTACTCATTGTTATTTATTTTATAATAAAACAGTTAAAAAATAAACATTATGCAGTAATCGACAGTTTGGACGAGAAAAAGAGTCAACTTTTTGAACATACCATTGATCAACAAGTTTTATCCATAGAAGACTTACAAATAACTGGAGAATCAGAAAAGAAATTTCTTTCTTTAAAAGAAGATTGGAAAAGAATTGAAACTGTTTTGCTCTCTCAAATTGAAAACTCTCTCTACGAAGCAGAAAAATGTGTAGATCAATACCGATTGAAAAAAGCATCCAGACTAGAAAAAGAAATAAAAGATAATATAGAAATGGTCAAGAAAAATCTCGAAGAAGTAGATAGTGACTTACAAGCAGTTTTGAAAGATCATGAGAACAATTTAAAAGAAGTGAAAGAAACGAAGAATCGATATGAAACTATTCGGAAAAATCTGCTGACAAATAGTTTCGCATATGGAGAAGCCTTAGAGGGACTTGAAGACCAATTGACAGTTATTGAAAAAAAATTCAATTCTTTTTATGATGCTACAGAAGCTAGGGATTATGTTGGAGCAAAAAACATTATTACCTCTATACATAACTTGTTAGATGAAATGAACGTTTATCTCTCGGAACTACCAGAGCTTGTAAATCTTCAAGAAGAAATTTTCCCTACAGACGTTGATGATTTAGAGAATGCTTATGGAAAAATACAGCAAAAAGGATGCGAAGTGGCTGATTTTGATTTGAAAAAAATCAAAAATGAATTAATAAAAGATCTAAATGACTTAGAAACAGAAATAAAAACATTAAACTTGAATAATGCAAATAGACTCAGTGAAAAAATTGATACTAAATTAGAAACCTATTTTAGTATCATTGAAACAGAATTTAGAGCTAAAGATAAAGTAATAGAAAAGCAAACACAATTGAGACAAGCGTTTCATTATTTCGAAAAAAGATTGCATCAAATAGAACTAGAATTTGACAGATTAGAACAAAATTATGTTCTGGATAAGCAAATGAAAACTGAACTTACTGATTTATATGAAGAAATTGCTATTGAAAAAGAAACCTATCAATCGATTGAAGATCAACTAGCTGATCAAACAATTATATACTCGTTGATAAATGATAGACTGGATAGTCTGATGACGAGTTTAGAAACTATTCACAAAAAAATAACAAAACTCAATGAAAATCTTCTCAACTTACGAACCAGGGAATTGGCTATTAAAGAGGATTTAAAAATGATGGAAACAAAAATGCGTGAATTAAAACGCAAAATTGAAATGCATCATTTACCGGGGCTTTCCGCAGAATATCTGGAATATTTTTTTTACGTGACCGATCATATTGAAAGCCTGAAAAAAGAAATTGGCCAATTGAAAATTGACATGAAATCGATTGGAAAAAGTTATCAATTTTTAAAAGAAGATATGAAGGACCTGGAAGAAAAAACAGAAATTTTGATTGAAAGTGCATTACTAACTGAACAATATATGCAATATATACGACGTTATCAGGAATCAAATGAGACTGTAGAAGAAGTGATGGAAAAAAGTTATATTTTGTTTACTGAAGAATACGAATATACGCGTGCCGCAACTCTGCTAGAGGAAAAATTGGAAGAAATCGAATCTGACTCAGTCAAAAGGATTAAAGAAGAGTTTTTAGCAAAAGCATAAAGAATCAGAAAAGAATCAAGCTATAAGCCAGATATAGAGCGTCTTATAGTATAGATTCTTTTCTTTATTTTTTCTTTGTAATTTTGTAATAATGACAAGTTTATTTTTGATGTAAAAATAGAGAGTCGTATCAGAAGAACGCTTAGAAAGGAATAGACTTTTGTGATTTATTTAGATAATAGTGCCACTACTAAAATGTACCCAGAAGTAGTAGAAACGTTTGCAACTGTTGCAAACAACTTTTCTGGGAATCCCTCTAGCTTACACAGATTAGGAGAAGAAGCTTCAATTTTAATGGAACGTTCTCGTATACAAATTGCTGACCTATTAGGTATGTCGGCATCAGAAATTGTTTTTACAAGTGGTGGAACAGAAGGCGATAATTGGGTAATAAAAGGGACCGCTATTGAAAAAATGCCATATGGAAAACATATAATTACTAGTACTATTGAACATCCGGCAGTCTATCAATCGATGAAGCAACTAGAAACTTTAGGGTGGGAAGTTTCTTATGTTCCTGTCGATGAGAATGGGATTATTTCAGTGAAATTGCTTGAAGAAGCTCTGAGAGAAGATACTGTCTTAGTTTCTGTGATGGCTGTAAATAATGAAGTAGGAAGCATTCAACCACTAAAAGAAATCGGCAAAATTTTAGAAAACTACCCTTCGATCCATTTTCATGTAGATGCAGTACAAACTTTGGGGAAAATCCCATTTAATTTAAATGATTATCCGAGGGTAGATATGGCCGTTTTTTCTGCTCATAAGTTCCATGGACCAAAAGGAATTGGATTTGTGTACATTAAAAAAGGTAGGGTCCTTGCTCCGTTGCTTACAGGTGGAGGACAAGAAAACAATCTGCGCAGTGGGACAGAAAACTTACCAGCTATCGTAGCTATGGCTAAAGCCTTGCGAATGAGTTTGGATAAGTTAACTGACGCTCCGATCCAATTAGAGAAACAGCATAAAATCATTATGGGTTTTTTGGATAATCAATCCACCGTAGATGTTTTTTCTTCTAGCAAAGGTGCGCCGCATATCATTTGCTTTGGTATCAGTGGAATCAAAGGAGAGGTAGTTGTACACGCCCTCGAAAAGAAAGGGATTTATATTTCAACAACGAGTGCGTGTTCAAGTAAGAAACAGCTCAATTCGAGTACATTGTATGCTATGAATATTCCTAAACGGAAAGCTGAATCAGCAGTCAGAATAAGCATGGACGTGGAAAATACATCAGCAGAGATCGATCAATTAGTAGATAGTCTACAAGAAACAATAGTGAAATTTAAAGATATCAGATAATTTTGGGGTGGAAAAATGGAATGTACTGAATTAATGGTTCGTTATGGAGAATTATCTACAAAAGGAAAAAACAGAAAATATTTTATAAAAAGATTAGAACAAAATGTAAATAATGCATTATCCGATTTGACCGGAATAAAAATCAGGGCAAAACGTGATCGTATGCACATAATGTTAAATGGAATCGATGGAGAAATAGTGGCTGACCGGTTGAAGAAAATTTCTGGGATACAAACCTTTTCTCCTGTATATACAAGCGAAAAAAATATAAAGGCTATAAAAGAGGCCGCCATTGCTATAATGGGGACCCAGTATAAACCAAATATGTCTTTTAAAATCAATACCAAAAGAGCAGATCATGATTTCGAACATGACACCAATGAAATTAATCAATTAGTTGGACAAGCAATTGTCGATCAGTTTAAAGATATTCAAGTTAAAATGAAAAATCCAGATTGTATAATCAGAATAGAAATACGCTTAAAAGGGGTGTTTATTTCGACTGATACAGTGAATGGAGCTGGCGGTATGCCAATTGGTACAGGTGGAAAAGGAATGTTGATGTTGTCGGGTGGTATAGATTCCCCAGTTGCTGGTTATTTGGCCATGAAAAGAGGAGTAGAGATAGAGGCTGTACATTTCCACAGTCCTCCATACACGAGCCCACAAGCCTTAAAAAAAGCAAAACAATTAACGGCTAAGTTAGCAGCGTACTCCGGAAGCATTCGGTTTATAGAAGTACCTTTTACAGAAATTCAAGAAGAAATAAAAAAACATGTTCCTGAAGGATATAGCATGACGATAACACGTCGAATGATGATGCGTTTAACCGATCGAATTCGCGAAATGAGAAAAGGAAAAGCCATTATTAATGGAGAATCATTAGGGCAAGTTGCTTCTCAGACATTAGAAAGCATGTACGTAATCAATGAAGTAACCCACACGCCTGTTTTACGTCCGGTTATTACATTAGATAAAAACGAAATTATAGCAATTGCTAAAAATATTGATACCTTTGACCTGTCGATCCAACCATTTGAGGATTGTTGTACTATATTTGCACCGCCTCGTCCAAAAACAAAGCCAAAATTGGATAGAGCAATCCATTTTGAAAATAGATTAAATGGGGAAGAAATGATTGAACGAGCTTTAAGCAAGTTGATTATTACAGAAATTCACGTTGGCGAAGGAATAGATAATCGTCTGAATCAAGAAATTTCAGAATTGCTTTGAGAAAAGTGTAATTTTTGCTTTTCACTAGCTCTAACTTGTACAATGAAAAGTAGAGAGAGAAATTTTTAGAAGGAGAGTGGAAGTATATGAATATAACCTGGAAGGGTCATGAAATGGAAACTGTAGGAAATTTACCAAAAGTAGGTGAAAAAGCACCCTCTTTTCAGTTGAATAATAAAGAAGGAAAAACGGTATCCTTAGAAGATTATAAAGGAGAAGTAGTTTTGTTGAATGTATTCCCTGATATTAATACGAGTACTTGTTCAAGACAAACTGCAACTTTTAATGCTAAAGCAGCCGAGTTAACCGATGTCCGTTTGATTTCTATATCAGCGAATTCCGCAGAAGAGTTCGATAATTGGTGTGCTGGAAAGTCTGTCGATATGGAAATGCTTATTGATGCGGAAAGAAAATTTGGGAAAGAGTATGGACTCTATCTTGAGAAAAAAGACAAGCTTGCTCGTGCTGTCTTCGTGATCAGCCGAGAAGGACAACTTCTTTATCGTGAGATCGTAAAAGAAATAGCAGATGATCCAGATTATGAAGAAGCAATTGCAGAAGCAAGGCATGCAACCGCAGACTTGACTTAATGCAAAATTTTTATACGTTATATACTAACTATTTGTTTAGGATGATGAAATTAAAGCGTGAGAGGAATGATTTTTCGCTTTGCGCATAGCCATTTTCATGGTATAATTTTTTTGACTTAAATCTAAATAGACGTGGCGCTGATCAAGAGGAGTATTTTCTTCCAATCATTCAATAGAGACGGGTAGTTTGCTGGAAATTCCCGATGATGGAGAAAAGAATGTAGCTTGGGAGCCGGTAAAGTGAAATAAGTAACTTCACCTGGGATGACAGCCAATATCATTGTCAATAAGTGACTCACTGGTTGAGTAATTTAGGTGGTACCGCGAAAACAATCGCCCTAATGTAGACAATACATTGGGGTTTTTTTTATGAAAAAATTTAAGGAGGATATTATGGAACAAATTGAAATGTCAAAAAAATATCAGCCTAGCAAGGTTGAAGAAGGTAAATACGATTCTTGGAATGAGAGGAATCTATTTAAGCCGAGTGGAAACAAAGACAAAAAGCCCTATTCGATTGTTATTCCCCCTCCAAACGTGACTGGAAAATTACATCTTGGACATGCATGGGATACCACCCTACAAGATATGCTTATCCGTCAAAAGCGGATGCAAGGGTTTGATACTCTATGGCTTCCGGGAATGGATCATGCAGGGATAGCAACACAGGCTAAGGTCGAAGAAAAACTGGCTGAAAAAAATGTTAGTCGTTATGATCTCGGCAGAGAAAAATTTGTTGAAACAGTTTGGGATTGGAAAGAAGAGTATGCTCAAGTTATCCGGGAACAGTGGGCTAAGTTAGGTTTATCCGTGGACTATAGCAGAGAGCGCTTTACTTTAGATGAAGGTCTGAATGAAGCTGTACGAAAAGTATTTGTTTCCCTGTACGAAAAAGAATTGATTTACCGTGGAGAATACATTATCAACTGGGATCCGAAAGCCAAAACTGCTTTATCGGATATAGAAGTCGATCATAAAGAGGTCGAAGGAGCATTTTATCATGTAGCTTATTCGCTTACAGATGGATCAGAGAAAGTCGAAATTGCTACTACAAGGCCAGAAACAATGTTGGGCGATACCGCTTTAGCTGTTCATCCTGATGATGAGCGATACACGCACTTGATTGGGAAAACAGTGATCCTCCCTCTTATGAAAAGAGAAATCCCCATCATAGCCGATCATTATGTAGAAAAAGATTTTGGTACGGGTATTGTCAAAATAACACCAGCACATGATCCAAATGATTTTGAAGTTGGTAATCGCCATAATTTAGAACGAATAAATGTAATGAATGAAGATGGATCACTGAATGAAAAAGCCGGAAAATATGAAGGTTTAGACAGATTTAAAGCGCGCAAAGCGATCATCTCTGATTTGGAAGAAACTGGAGAACTTATAAAAATCGAAAAAATGCTTCACAGTGTCGGCCATTCTGAAAGAACTGGCGTTGTTGTCGAACCAAGATTGTCAACACAATGGTTCGTTAAAATGGGGCCTCTAGCTGAAACAGCCATGAACAATCAAAAAACAGATAAACGAGTTGATTTCGTACCCGAGCGATTTGAAAAAACGTATATGAATTGGATGGAGAATGTACATGACTGGGTCATATCTCGTCAATTATGGTGGGGACACCGCATCCCAGCCTGGTTCCATAAAGAGACAGGTGAATTGTACGTTGGAATGACGCCACCTGAAAACGAAAGCGAATGGGAACAAGATAAAGATGTATTGGATACATGGTTCTCATCTGCATTATGGCCATTTTCAACAATGGGTTGGCCAAATGAAGATGCAGAGGATTATAAAAGGTATTTCCCTACAAGTACTTTAGTGACTGGATATGATATTATTTTCTTCTGGGTCAGTCGAATGGTTTTTCAAAGTCTCGAATTCACTAATGAAAGTCCTTTCCAAAATGTCTACATTCATGGATTAATAAGAGATGAACAAGGTAGAAAAATGAGTAAATCACTTGGAAATGGTATCGATCCAATGGAAGTTATTGATCAGTATGGAGCAGATGCGTTACGGTGGTTCTTATCTAATGGTTCTGCGCCAGGACAAGACATGCGATTTAGCTATGAGAAAATGGATGCTTCCTGGAATTTCATTAATAAAATATGGAATGCAAGCCGATTTGTTTTAATGAATTTAGGCGATTTTCAATACAATCCAAAGGACATCGAGGGAAATAAAACAGTCGCGGATCGCTGGATACTTGCTCGGCTAAACGAGACCATTAAACAAGTCACTGAATTATTTGAGAAATTTGAATTTGGTGAAGCCGGACGACAACTCTATCATTTCATATGGGATGATTACTGTGACTGGTATATAGAAATGAGCAAAGAAATTCTGTTCAATGGAACAGAAGAGGAAAAACAAGCAACTAAATCTATTTTAGTCTATGTACTTGACCAGACTTTGCGATTACTGCATCCCATTATGCCGTTTGTCACAGAAGAAATTTGGAGTTATCTTCCTATGGAAGGAGACTCGTTAGTTACAGCTGATTATCCAGTTGCAAACACGGACTTGCAAGATGACAAGGCAGTTAAAAATATGGCTGTACTCATTGATTTGATTCGAGCAGTTAGAAATATACGAGCTGAGGTCAATCGACCACTCTCCAAGAAAATCGAACTATTGATCAAAACCAAAAATGAAGAAATCAATGAATTTCTAAATGAGAACAAATTATATATTGAAAGATTTTGCAATCCTGAAAAACTAGAAATTTCTTTAACCATCCACTCACCAGTTGAAGCCAAATCAGCTGTAGTTACAGGAGCAGAATTGTTCCTACCCTTATCTGGTTTAGTTGATATAAAAGAAGAAATTGCACGTTTAGAAAAAGAAAAAACTAGATGGGCTAGTGAGGTAGAACGGACGAAGAAGAAATTAGCTAACGAAAAATTTGTTTCAAACGCTCCTGAAAAAGTTGTTCAAGAAGAAAAAGAAAAACAAGCCGTTTATACAGAAAAATATGAGGCTGTAGAAAAGCAATTAATTATACTGAAAAAATCAAATGAGGGTGAAAAATGAATCAAATCAAAGCAGTGATTTTTGATATGGACGGATTAATGTTTGATACAGAAACTATATATTATCAGGCAAATCAAGCCGCCGCTGATGAAATAAACATGCCGTTTGATTATGGAACTTATGAAAAATATATTGGAACTGCGGATGAAGTTTTCTTTGCAGGTCTGTACAAGCAACATGAATCAAAAGAATTAGTTGATTTGTTTATAGAAAAAAGTGAATTAGCTGTGAAAGAAATGATGCAAAACAGACCGGTTCCTCTAAAAAAAGGCTTGATTCCTTTACTTGATTATTTGAAAAAAAATAATATTAAGCGAATTGTAGCCTCAAGCTCACAAAGAGAATTGGTTGAATTTCTTTTGAAAAAAAATAAAATAAGTCATTTTTTTGATGAAATAACTGGTGGAGATGAGGTAGTGAATTCCAAACCAGCTCCAGATATATTTCTGAAAAGTTTGGAGAAACTAGGCACTGATCCGAAAGAAACTTTGATACTAGAAGATTCTTTGAATGGAGTTCGTGCTGCAAACGCTGCTGAAATGCTAGTAATAATGGTCCCTGATTTATTTCAACCCAATAGTGAAGCAAAAGAAAAATCCTTGATGATTTGCGAAGATTTAGATGAAGTTCGTAAAATTTTAGAAAAAAATTAAATTCAGTCCCCTCCTGATTGCGTATTTATTTTTACGTTATAAGGAGGGACTTTTTTGGACAATCAATCAGTAACAAATATTAAAACCTATCCTCTTTCGCAAAGACCGAGAGAAAGGATGATAGAATATGGAGAAAAAGCTTTAGCGAATTATGAATTATTGGCGATATTACTTCGTACGGGGACGAGAGGGAGTAGTGTGATGGAAGTGGCCATGTCGTTATTAAATCAAGTTGAAGATCTTTTTTATCTAAAATACATTTCCATTGAAGAATTGATGGGAATAACTGGAATTGGTAAGACTAAGGCAATCGAATTAAAAGCCGCGATTGAACTAGGATTTCGCATTGCAACAGCGACACAAATTAAAAGTGGACAAATCACTTCTAGTGAGCAAATTGGAAATTTATTAATATCAGAAATGAAGGGACTCCAGCAAGAACATGTTATTGCTATTTATTTAAATACGAAAAACGAAATAATAAAAAAAGAAACAGTATTTGTTGGGTCGCTTACTCAATCGGTTGCCCATCCACGAGAAATTTTCAAACAAGGCATGAGATATTCCGCAGCTCGAATTATTTTGGTTCATAATCATCCTTCAGGGAATCCTGAGCCAAGTCAAGCTGACATTCAATTTACAACGCGTTTGATTGAATGCGGAGAATTAATGGGAATTGAAATATTAGATCATATTGTAATAGGAGAAAGTAGTTATTATAGTTTGAAAGAACACAATTACTTTTAAAAATGAAAGGGAACAATCGTAAAATTGAAATGGAGAAATCAATACTTGCGCATCTTTTTTCAACATGCTATACTTAGCTAAGCGTTTTGTTAGAGAAGAACTTAGTAATGTGTAGTGCATTTCAATTCGTACCTTTAGCAATAATGTGAATAAATAGTGCTTAAGCACGAGGAGGAAATGTAATATGGAAACAGGTACAGTAAAATGGTTTAACGCAGAAAAAGGATTTGGATTTATCGAACGTGACGGAGCAGATGATGTATTCGTACACTTCTCAGCTATTGAAGAAGAAGGATTCAAATCATTAGAAGAAGGACAATCAGTATCTTTCAACGTAGAAGAAGGAAACCGTGGTCTTCAAGCAGCTAACGTAACAAAAAACTAATTTTTTAAAAGAATTTAATTCTTTTGAATTTAGATATATTGTTCACTAGTTGAAATGGTAAAATAAATGTAGCATTATGTTAGAGAAAAAGAACAATGAAATGTTTAAGCATTCCAATTCAGACCTTTAGCAATAATGTGAAATAATTTGTGCACAAGGCACGAGGAGGAATTTAAAAGATGGAAACAGGTACAGTAAAATGGTTTAACGCAGAAAAAGGATTTGGATTTATTGAACGTGACGGAGGAGACGATGTATTCGTACATTTCTCAGCTATCGAAGAAGAAGGATTCAAATCATTAGATGAAGGTCAATCAGTATCTTTCAGTATTGAAGAAGGAAACCGTGGACCCCAAGCTGCTAACGTAACAAAAAACTAATTTAACTTAAACTTAAACTTAAATAGTAAAAGGCTGGGATGTTTTCCCAGCCTTTTTTTGATTCTATGTTAGAATATATAAATAAGTCTAACTGGAACATTGCAATGATGTAACAAGGATTTAAAATTGGATTAAAAAATAAGTGAAGCCTATATTATTTTGAAAATAATGGTAGAATAGGAAGGTGAGTGTCAGAAACAATTTTTTTTGAATTGCGATTGTGCTGACCCCATTATCTCATTAACAGAGTTGTGTTTTATTCAAGAGAGGATGACAAAGGTGTTTACTTTTGGTAAAAAAGGAATTGGAATTGACTTAGGAACTGCAAATACAAATATATTTTTAGAAGGAAAAGGAATTGTTCTCAGTGAACCCTCAGTTGTAGCTAAAGATACGACAACAGATGAAGTAGTTGCTGTCGGAATGGATGCTAGAAATATGATCGGTAGGACTCCGGGATCAATTTTGGCTATACGTCCAATGAAAGATGGGGTTATTGCTGATTTTGATGTGACAACAACAATGATGAAACATTTTATTGAAAAAGCTGTTGGGAAATCAGCTTCTAAACCCGCAGTAATGGTTTGTGTTCCTGGCGGTGGTACGGAAGTTGAAAAGAGAGCAATTATTGATGCAACAATGAGCGCAGGTGCCAAAGAAGCTTATTTGATAGAAGAACCTTTTGCAGCAGCAATAGGAGCGGGCCTACCTGTTATGGATCCAACCGGTAGCATGGTTGTGGATATCGGTGGAGGCACTACTGACGTTGCGACTATATCATTAGGTGGTATAGTAAGTAGTCGCACCATAAAAATGGCTGGAGACAAAATGGATGAATCAATTATTCATTATATTCGAAAGAAATATAATTTACTCATTGGTGAGAGAACAGCAGAGCAGGTCAAAATAGATCTTGGCTGTGCTTCAAAGGAAATGGCTGAAGAGTATGGAACAACAGAAATTCGGGGAAGAGACTTACTGAGTGGATTGCCCAAAACAATTGAAATATCTGCTGTAGATATCGCTATTGCGATACAAGAAGTCATCGAAGGTATAATAAGTGCAGTTAAAGAGACATTAGAAGAAACCTCTCCAGAAATATCTGCGGATGTAATTGATCGTGGGATCGTGTTGACCGGTGGAGGAGCTTTGTTGAAAAATTTAACAGATGTTTTAGCAAACGATTCTGAGGTTCCTGTGTTTGTCGCCAGCGACCCACTTAATTGTGTTGCCATAGGAACAGGAGAAGCCTTGAAACATATTGAAATATATCGTAAACAAGCAAAAAACCAATAAAATAGATGAAGGAAATGCGGGAATCTAAATTCCCGCTTCTTTCATTAATTTTAAAGGAAGTCTGCATTTTAGATTTGAATTATGGTAAAATAATTGGAGCTTGCGAAATAAAGAGGTGTTAAGAGTGAATCAGTTTTTTTCCAACAAAAAGCTTATAATTATCCTGGTTAGTGTAATTTTTTTTCTCGCAATTTTTTCACTTTCTTTAAACCGTTCAGGTTCTGCTCCTTTCGTCCAACGTATTTCTAATGATGTAGTTGCTATTTCTGGGAGAGTATTCTCTAAACCTGCAAATGCGGTGAATAATCTTTTTGAAACAGTAGATCAGATACAAGATACGTATACCGAAAATCAAAGATTAAAAAGAGAAATTGAGCAACTTTACGAAACTCAAGCTGAACTTAGCGTTTTAAAAAATGAAAATGAACAATTGAGAGAAGAAATAAACATTCAAGAAACATTGACAGATTACCAAAAGATAACGGGGACAGTCATCTCAAGAAATCCAGATGGATGGCTAGAACAAATTGTTATTAATCAAGGTAGTCAAAGCCAAATTAAAGAGGGGATGGCTGTACTCTCCGGTAATGGAATGATAGGACGCATTACAGAGGTGAGCCCAACTAGCTCGAAAGTTCAATTGCTTTCAACGTTAGATCAAAGAAATAACCAAGTATCTGCTGAAGTCATATCAGCTGAAGGCAAAGTTGTTCATGGAGTTGTAAATGCATATGATCAACCAACGAATCGATTGATTATGGAGCAAATAACTACTGAAGTAAAAATTGAAATAGGTGAACAGGTCATTACTTCCGGATTGGGAGGAAAGACTCCACGAGGGTTAGTTGTCGGAACCGTTAAGGAAATTTCATTAGATAGTTTTGGCCTATCCCAAAAAGTTTTTATTGAACCAGCTAGTGACTATAATGATATTCGTTATGTAACAATTGTTAACCGAAACATAGAAAGTGGGGAAGAATAAAATGAAGAGTAAGACATCTCCTTTCATTCTTCCTTCACTTATTCTGTTTGGATTATTATTGACTGATGGTTTTTTAAGTATAGTGATCAAGTCATTTTTCCCAGATGATTTAAAAATGATGGTTCCACGAATGATGCTCATGGGTCTAATCTTTTTTTCATTTCACTTGGATTTCAAGAAGTTGATCATGTTAACTTTCCTCATAGGATTCGTTTACGATAGTTACTATAGTGGTATTTTGGGTATTTATATGTTTTTTTTAGTTTTATTAGTGAACATGGTTTTTCATTTTAAAAATTTTTTTAATAGAAATTTTTGGACGATTGGTTTATTTCAAATTTTATTTATAACAGTATTCGAATTTATGGTTTACGGAATTTATTATATGATCGATTTTACTAGTTTCACACTAATAGATTTTTTAGCTATTCGATTGGGGTATACTTTGCTGTTAAATGTGATGATGTTCCCGACAATTTACTTTCCACTAAACCACTTAATGAAAAAAACGGTAAATTCTAAATAAAATATGGCATTAATTAAGGAGGAGTTGTCTTGGCTCAGAAAATCCTTTTAAAAGGGGTAAAAGATGGCTATCAGATACATTTACAGGACTCCGGATCTTATGATGAATTGATGGAAGAATTAGCTGAATTGATTCAAGGAATAAAAAAAGATAGCCAATCTTTCTCAAATAAACATAAAGAAATTCAAGTTCTCGTTAAAACCGGTAAACGTCTATTTGAGGAATCTGAAAAGATTAAAATACGGGAAACTATTGAAGAGATTCCTCTTTTTAAAGTGAAAGCAATCACGTCAGATGTAATTGAGATTGAAAAAGCTGAAATGTGGCAAAAAGAAGTTAGCTTAATATTAGAAATAGCAACTGTAAGAAGTGGACAAATTATAGAAGCATCTGGGGATATTCTTTTAATAGGAAATATCAATCCTGGTGGGATGATTCGATCTAAAGGTAATATATTTATTATCGGAGAACTGCAAGGAATTGCGCATGCGGGATTTGAAGGAAATGATCAAGCAGTGGTTGTTTCTAATTTTGCACACAAATCTCAAGTAAGAATCGCAGATCATATTCATGTGATGGAAGAAAACAGCGAAGAAAATGAAGAAAATCAATCGTCTACTAAGTTTTCGTATAAAGCTGCTTATATGAATGACTTACATATTTTGGATTTTGAACCAGTCAATGGACTGAAAAAAGTTAGACCCCAACTAGGTAACTTGTCGAGGAGGCTATATGAAAATGGGTAAAGCAATAGTCATTACATCTGGAAAAGGTGGAGTAGGAAAAACGACCTCTACTGCAAATATCGGAACAGCACTTGCGTTACAAGGTAAAAAAGTTTGTTTGGTCGATATGGACATAGGATTGAGGAATCTCGATGTTGTATTAGGCCTTGAAAATAGAATTATCTATGATATCGTAGATGTTGTGGAAGAAAGAGCTAAGTTGCATCAAGCAATCATTAAAGATAAAAGATTTAATGATCATCTCTATTTGTTGCCTGCTGCACAAAATGCAGACAAAAGTGCTGTTAATGAACAACAAATGATAGATTTAGTCGGCGAATTAAAATCTGATTATGATTATATATTGATTGATTGTCCAGCAGGAATTGAGCAAGGTTTCAAAAATTCTATTGCGGCAGCAGATGAAGCGATTCTTATCACTACCCCGGAAATATCGGCTATCCGAGATGCAGATCGAATTATTGGATTAATAGAAAAAACGGATATTATTGGACCCAAGTTAATAATCAACCGCATTCGAAAAAATATGATGCAAAGTGGAGAAGTGATGGACGTTGACGAAATCACACGCCATTTGTCTGTTGACTTACTAGGGATCATATTTGATGATGATAATGTCGTACGTTCCTCTAACCAAGGAAATCCGGTTGTCTTAAATCCAGATAATTCAGCTTCTCAGGCATATCGGAACATAGCACGAAGAATATTGGGAGAAACTGTTCCTCTCATGAGTATCAAAGAAGAAAAATTAAGTATTTGGCAAAAACTATTTGGTAAAAACAAATAAGTATGCTAAGATATAAAAAAATCAAAAGCAATGAAGAGAAAAAGTAAAAGGATGTCTATTTCAGAGAGGTTACGGTCGGTGCGAGTAACTAACAGACGAATTTGAAAACACATCTCTGAGCTGATGGCTGAAGTTGAGTAAGCTTATCCGGTCGCATCCGTTAACATGCCGGCGTTTAGTAGTTTGAACGTGCTGAGGTAACAATTATTGTTACGAATAAAGGTGGGACCACGATTATTCCAATCGTCCTTTAATTCTTTCCGTTTGGAGAGGATTAAAGGACGATTTTTTTATTTTAAGGACTGCAGCCTTAAATAGAGAGAATATTTTTAATTGAAAAGTTCACTGTTAATTTAAACTAGGAGGATAAATGTATGAAAAACTATACAAAAAAAACACTTATGACAGGTTTAGCTCTCACAGGAATGTTTCTTGCAGCATGTCAATCACCAGAAGAAACCAATGTAGAAGAACAAAAAGAATTAATTATTGGTCTAGATGATACATTTGCTCCAATGGGTTTCAGAAATGATGAAGGTGAATTGATCGGGTTTGATATTGATTTAGCCAATGCGGTAGCTGAAGATTTAGATTATGAGATTTCCTTCCAGCCAATCGACTGGGCGATGAAAGAAACTGAACTAAACGCTGGAAATATCGATATGATTTGGAATGGATATACTATTACGGATGAACGAGCAGAAAAAGTGGACTTTGGAATACCGTATTTAAATAATAGCCAACTAATTGTTACTCTAGAGGAAAATGGAATTAATGAAAAATCTGACTTAGAGGGTAAAGTGGTTGCAGCCCAACAATCTTCAAGTGCTGTGGAAGCAATTGAAAGTGATGCGAGTAATATCAGTGAAAAATTTCAAAATGGAGAAATCGTCCAATATCCTTCGAATAATGACGTGTTCAATGATTTGATTTCTGGAAGAAGCGATGCGATCGTCGTAGACGAAACGCTAGGACGCTTTTATATGAACCAAAATCCTGATGCAGCCTACAAAGTATTAGATGAAGACTTTGGAAAAGAAGAATACGCAATTGGATTCAGACCAGATGATGATACGTTACGAGAAGAAATAAATGCATCAATTGAAAACTTAATGGAAAATGGTACTTACGATAGTATCTATGCAGAATGGTTTACAGAATAAAATTCAAGAATTAAGAATTGGAGGAAATAATTATGTTGTGGTCAACCATCCCTTCTATAATCGATGGATTAGGAGTAACAGTGAGTTTATTTAGTATCGTACTCGCTATCTCGCTTCCTCTAGGTTTAGCGGTAGCTGTTTTAAGAGTATATGGTCCTAAAATAATGCAGCCGGCCATCCAACTATATATATATGTAATGCGGGGAACACCTCTTTTGCTACAACTTATGTTTGTATTTTTTGGTCTTCCCTATATTGGTATAGTATTAGATCGTTTTCCCGCTGCGACATTTGCTTTTATACTAAATTATACAGCATATTTTGCAGAAATTTTCCGAGGAGGGATGGTTGGAATACCCAACGGACAGTTTGAAGCTTTAAAAGTTTTAGGGATCAGTCATTTCAAGGGATATACTAAAGTTATCTTACCGCAAGTATTAAAAACAACTCTTCCAAGTGTTGGCAACGAAGTTCTTGCGTTGGTAAAAGATACTTCGCTAGTATACATTCTAGGATTAGGTGAAGTTTTAAGAGCTGGACAAATAGCGGCTAATCGTTATGCTTCACTCATCCCATTTATTTTTGTAGGCATCTTATATTTGATCATTACGGGTATTCTGACATATTTATTGAACTATATAGAGAAGAAATTCCAGTTTTAAAAAGGGGGAGATCAAGTGTTAGAAGTAAAGAATTTAGGAAAAGTAATGAATGAAACAATACTCATTGATGATTTTTCATTAACACTAAAACCAAAGGAAATAGTTTCGATAGTGGGATCTTCAGGCTCTGGAAAAACAACTTTTCTTCGTATATTGAATAAGTTAGAACCCGCGGATAAAGGGGAAATATATTTGGGGGGCAAAATTTATCTTTCTAGCAATGAAAATAAAGGAAATGAAAAACCGAATCCTGATGAAATTGGGATGGTTTTTCAAGACTTTCAACTGTTCCCTCATTTAACTGTGAAAGAGAACTGTACACTTAGTCCTATCCTCAATAAAAAAATGAGTCGGGAAGAAGCAAATGAAAAAGCAGAAAAATTGTTAGAAGAATTAGATATAATTGAAAAAGAAAATGTTTATCCGAGTGCGTTATCCGGTGGGCAAAAACAAAGAGTGGCCATTGCAAGGGCATTGATGCTCAATCCGAAAATACTATGCTTAGATGAACCGACTTCGGCACTAGATCATGAGACTGCAGACCGATTTGGTGAGCTGCTAACAACGATTGCTGAAGAAGGAATTGGAATATTGATGATCACACATGATTTGAGATTCGCAGAACAGTTTAGTCAACGCACGGTTTCTTCAAAGAAATTTTTAAATGAATAATTCTCCAGATGAAAATAAGAATTGACTCTCCTGGTCAAATTTGATATGCTATTAATGTTGTAAATGTGTAGCACCACAACTACAACCGCGCATCGATAAGTCTTAAGCGTTGGCAACAACCACTTATCTTGGCGAGTCTAAGTCTATTAAGGAGGTGCATAGAATGTACGCAATTATTAAAACTGGTGGAAAACAAATCAAAGTTGAAGAGGGTCAATCTATTTACGTAGAAAAATTAAACGTATTAGCAGGTGACACAGTTATTTTTGATGAAGTTTTACTTCTCGGAGGAGAAGAAACTACAGTAGGATCTCCTATTGTTTCTGGAGCTAGTGTTGAAGGAACTGTTGAAAAACAGGGACGTGCGAAAAAAGTCGTAACGTATAAATACAAACCTAAAAAACACACTCACCGTAAACAAGGACATCGTCAACCTTATTCAAAAATTATGATCAACAAAATCAATGCATAAGAACAAAGGCAGATGAGGTAATGATACAAGCATCTTTTCATCGCAATGATGTTAACGAGATAGTTTCAGTTGAAATGACTGGACATGCTGATTCAGGTCCTTATGGTTACGATATAGTATGTGCAGCTGCTTCCGCTCTTAGTATAGGAGCGGTCAATAGCATCGAAAAATTAAGTCATGTCAAACCGATTACAGAGATAGATGAAAAAAATGGTGGTTATTTATATGTGACATTTCCACTTAATGAGCTTTCGATTAAGCAGCAAGAGATCATTCAATTGTTGTTGGAGAGCTTATTTATTTCTATTTCAGACATAGCTAATGAATATGCAGATCATATCAATGTACGGACTATAAAATAAAATGGGAGGTGCATTCGGATGTTAAAAATGAATTTACAATTATTTGCCCACAAAAAAGGTGGCGGCTCAACAACTAATGGTCGTGATTCGCAATCCAAACGATTAGGTTCAAAATGTGGGGATGGTCAAACTGTTCCTGGAGGATCAATTTTATACCGCCAACGCGGAACTAAAATTCATCCTGGAGTAAACGTAGGAATAGGTGGAGACGACACATTATACGCAAAATGTGATGGCGTTGTTCGTTTTGAAAGAAAAGGACGCGACAAAAAACAAGTTTCTATTTATCCAGTTGCTCAATAATCGAGAATAATTAAAAGAGCTTAGGTATCTACCTAAGTTCTTTTTTATTATAAAAATACAGTAAAGTAAGCATTCAAAAGAATAGATTGGATTTTTTATAGTACAGTATATTAGTAATACTAGTACAGCAAAATGGGAATATAGCTTGTGAATTAGTAAAGGTTCAGTTAAAATAGAAATAGATTTTAGTTTTAGAAAGGTGGGTCACTGTGGCTATTGAAAATGTAAATTCTCTTTTTGACTTAATGAATGAATCAGTTTTACTTTTAAAAAAAGAGTTAGAGCTTTCTTATTTTGAAAGTTTAATTGAAACAGGTCAAAATATTTCGGAAAATGGAATGATTCCTGCAGAATATAATTTAACTGAATCCACAAACAGTCAATTAAAGAGTATATATAGTCATATTTTAGAACTAGATGCAACAAGTGAGGATTTCCGGAAAGCAATGCAACTAGCGATCATCAAAGGTACAAAAGAGGATTACATACAACCTAACCACCAAATGACACCCGATGCTATAGGTCTTCTTATGGCTTTTCTCGTTGATATATTTGTGGAGTTAGATAATGATTCTGTATCTTTATTGGATCCTGCTATTGGAACTGGAAACTTAGTATTTGTATTAAAAAATTATTTTGATGAAAATAATAAAGAATTAGTTTTAAGAGGAATAGACAATGACGAAACGCTGTTATCCTTAACAGCAATAAGTGCTGAGTTGCAACAAAAAAAAATACATTTGACACATCAGGATGCCTTAACTAATTTGCTCTACGAACCTTCAGACCTAGTAGTTAGTGATCTTCCTGTGGGTTATTATCCGATAGATGACAATGCAGAACGGTTTCAAACTAAATCTGAAGAGGGACACTCCTTTGTACACCACTTGTTCATTGAACAAAGTATGGACTATTTAAAAGAGAGTGGATTCGGCTTCTTTTTAGTTCCGGGAAATCTTTTTGATACGGCTGAAGCTCCTAAATTACTCGAAACCATTCAAAATCTTGGGTATTTTTATGGCATCGTGCAGTTACCAAAAGAATGGTTTAAAGAGCAATCCATGAGTAAAGCAATTCTTATTGTTCAAAAGAAAGGTTCCAAAGCAAGACAGCCAAAAGAAGTCTTGCTAGCAACTGCTCCTGATTTCAAAAATGCAGAAGCAGTGAAAAGATTTACGCAGGAAATCAAATTATGGAAACAACAATTTTAAAAGTATCACTAAAAGAGGAGAGAGTATAGAATGACAAAAACAATTGCAATCAATGCAGGAAGTTCAAGCTTGAAATGGAAATTATTTGAAATGCCTGAAGAAATAGTTTTAGCTTCCGGCGTAGTAGAAAGAATCGGCTTGAATGATTCTATTTTTACCATTAAGTATAGCGAAGGGAAAAAATATAAAGATATCAGAGACATTAACGATCACGAAATAGCAGTTGAAATGTTACTGGAGCAATTAACAAAATTGAATATTATCGAAAACTTTGAAGAAATCGAAGGAGTTGGACACCGAGTAGTAGCGGGTGGGGAAATCTTTGATGATTCAGTTCTTGTTACTGACGAAGTAATCGAACAGATTGAATCTTTATCAGAGTTTGCACCTCTGCATAATCCGGCAAATGCTTCTGTAATAAAAGCATTTGGGAAAATATTACCTGGTATTACTAGCGTAGCTGTGTTTGATACATCTTTTCATCAAACAATGCCTAAAGTAAATTATCTATATAGTATCCCTATGGAATATTATGAAAAATATAATGCCCGTAAATATGGAGCTCACGGAACTAGTCATAAATATGTTGCACAAAGAGCAGCTGAATTGATGGAGCGTCCGATAGAAGAGCTGAAAATCATTACTTGTCATTTAGGTAACGGAGCTTCAATAACGGCAGTAGATGGTGGTAAATCAGTTGACACGTCAATGGGATTCACTCCATTAGCTGGTGTGACAATGGGTACACGTTCTGGGGATATAGATCCTTCATTGCTTCCATTTTTAATGGATAAATTAGGCTTAACAGATATCAACGATATGATCAAAATTCTAAATAATGAATCTGGACTAAAAGGTTTATCCGGAATTTCTAGTGATATGCGCGACCTAGAAGAAGTCGAAGATACAAATGAAAATGCGCGTATTGCATTGCGTATATTTGAAGACCGTGTAAGAAAATATATTGGATCCTACGTAGCAACAATGAATGGCGTAGATGCAATTGTCTTCACTGCAGGTATTGGAGAAAATGGTCCGGAAACACGCAAAAATGTCATAGATGGTATGACAAGTTTTGGTGTGGAACTAGATCAAGAAAAAAACAATGTTAGAGGAAAAGAAAGAGAGATCTCCACAGAAGATTCTCGAATCAAAGTATTCTTGATTCCTACTGATGAAGAAGTTATGATTGCAAGAGATATTGAACGCTTGAGATAAGCAAAAATAAGGGGTGGAAAAAGTCATGTTGACTTTTTCCACCCCTATTTTTTAGTCTATAGCTTCGTTTTCCAAATCAGTTCTTACAATTAGAACGTCAGACTCCGCATGGCGAATTACATATTCAGAAACAGAGCCTATAAATAAACGTTCGACTGCATTTAATCCTGTAGCACCCAACATGATTAAATCTACTTTTTCTTGCTTCGGTAATTGCTTAGCAATTATTGATTTAGGAGATCCAAATTCTAAAATGATTTTCACTTTTTCCAAACCATGATTGTTAGCATACCGTTCATACTCATTTAATGTACGATTTGCTTCATCTTTTGCATTGTTTTGCATTGATCCACCCTCAAAAGTAGTGAAACTTTGATAGGCACGAGTATCGATTACATGAGCAATGACCAACTCGCTATCATTTCTTTTGGCAACTGCTACAGCTTTTTTAAAAGCATGATCAGCAGCTTTTGATCCATCTATAGCAACTAAAATGCGCTTATATTCTTGTAACATGTTTATCACTCCATCCCTTATTGGTAATTCTATTTTAACGCAAATGATTTCGTTTTCATAGAAAAACGACAGAGGGATACAAATAAAAAGAGCTTAAGGATAAACCTTAAGCTCTTTTCAAGTACATAAAGTACAAATTGAGAAATCCGATGGTGCCGTTTTTATGTCAAGTTTGGTTGAACCCGCAATTAGCAGGTGGGTTTCGCCAAATAAATTTCTAACTACCAAGTGATAAGGTTTGTTATCCATCTATTCTTTCGAATCCCTTTGAGTTATTACTTGTTCGGTCAACACATAGTTAGACATCACGAACACCTCAGATATCTTATCTAAATAATAGCATAGGCATGTGAATCTGTCAATATATGGAACCTGAAATTTGAAAAAATCAAACAAATTTCAGGGATGTAACCGCAATCTTTTACAAAATGATCAGTTATACTTTTTATATTGTTTAGCTAAGGCCTCTTCAAATTTGCTCGTTTCTTTTGGTTTATAAAAATGGCGACTTTTGATTTTATCTGGTAAATATTGTTGTTCAACCCAGGCGTTCGGATAACTGTGAGGGTATTTATAATTGATTCCCCGGTTTAATTTATCTGCTCCACTAAAATGAGCATCCTTAAGGTGGGCTGGAACGTCTCCGAAATCACCCGAACGTATTCCTTCCAAAGCTTGATCGATAGCCACTATTGCGGAATTAGATTTTGGAGATAAAGCCATTTCAATAACGGCGTTAGCTAAAGGAATACGTGCTTCAGGGAAACCCAGCTTTTCTGCAGCCTGTACAGCTGCAACAGTCCGAGCTGCACCAGCAGGGTTACCCAGACCGATATCTTCATAGGCAATGACCATCAATCTTCGACAGATCGTGATCAGTTCTCCCGCCTCAACTAAACGAGCCAAATAATGAAGGGCCGCATCCACATCGCTTCCACGAATCGATTTCTGGAAAGCGGATATGACATTGTAATGGGAATCTCCATCTTTATCATGTGTCAACGCTTTTCTTTGAACGCATTCTTCAGCAATTTCTAAGGATATGATAATGTTTCCCTGACTGTCTGTTTGGGAAGATTCGACAGCTAATTCTAAAGCATTCAGAGCACTGCGAAGATCCCCATTTGTTGCTCGAGCAAGGTGGTTTAAAGCTTCTGGGGTGACCGATACATTTTTTGAACCTAAACCTTTTTCTGGATCATTTACTGCTCGATCAAGTGCCGATATAATTTGTTCCTCTGTAAGAGGATGTAATTCAAATATCTGACTCCGACTTCTTATTGCCGGATGTATAGAAATGTAAGGATTCTCTGTGGTTGCTCCAATCATAATGATTTGTCCACTTTCTAAATAAGGCAGCAAAAAATCCTGCTTAGGTTTATCTAGGCGGTGTATTTCATCGAGAAGTAAGATTACTGTCCCACTCATTTTTGATTCTTCAACCACGATTTTCAATTCTTTTTTCGAATCAGTTGCTGCATTTAAGTTACGGAAAGCATATTTTGTTGATCCTGCAATTGCACTAGCAATACTTGTTTTACCAATACCTGGAGGACCATAAAGAATCATTGATGATAATCTTTTGGCCTGCACCATGCGCCAGATGATTTTTCCATTTCCAACAAGGTGCTCTTGACCGACTAGTTCTTCAATGGATTGAGGCCGCATTCTATAAGCGAGCGGTTGACTCATTGTTTTTCCTCCTTTAGTAATATGTTATGATAAGTATAGCATTTTTTAAACCTATTCACTACAAAAAGAACGTGCGTTCTCTAGTTGTGGTCAGTAAAGACGAGAGGGATAATTATGGAAAAAATTTATTTAGATTATGCATCGACTAGCCCAATGCACCCTGAAGTCATCCAAAATATGACTGAAGCATTTTCAGAGTATGTAGGAAATGCAAGCAGTATTCATCAATTCGGACAAAAAAGTCGTGGCCGTTTGGATCGTGCAAGACGGGCGATCTCAAAAAGTATAAATGCAAAACCGGTTGAAGTTGTATTTACTAGTGGGGGTACTGAAAGTGACAATATGGCTATTTTTCAATGTGCACGGGCACATCAAAATAAAGGCAAACATATTATTACTACAGCAATCGAACATCCAGCCGTTTTGCGTCCACTGGAAAAACTAGAATCTGAAGGGTTCAAGGTAACTTACCTCCCGGTCGATTCAAAGGGAGAAGTAACAACTCAACAAGTCGAGGCAGCTATAACATCGGAAACCATCCTCGTGACCATTATGTATGGGAACAACGAAATTGGCTCGATCATGCCTATTCAATCTATTGGAAGAATGTTGAATGAAAACTATTCACATATAATTTTTCATACAGATGCAGTACAAGCTTATGGAATCGAATCCATAGATGTGAAAGAATGCCATTTAGATATGCTTTCTGTTTCAGCACATAAAATTAATGGTCCTAAGGGTGTAGGGTGCCTTTATATTAACGAAAATATCCATTTACCTGCCATGCTCGTCGGTGGGAATCAAGAAATGAAAAAACGTGCGGGAACTGAAAATTTACCAGCCATAATCGGGTTTGATAAAGCAGTTGAAATAACCCAACGTGACCAATCTGATAGAAAAAAACGCTATACAGCCTGGAAAATAGTGTTGCTAGAAGAGTTGAAGAAAGCCAACATCGATGTTCGAGTTAATGGTACGCTAGACAATAAGTTAGCTCATATTCTAAGTATCCACTTAGTCGGTACAGCCGCTGAAAAATTGATTATTCAATTAGATTTAAATGGAATAGCAGTCTCAGTGGGTTCTGCCTGCACTGCCGGAAGTCCTGAGCCGAGCCATGTCCTTCAGGCGTTGCATGGGCAAAATGGTACGGCAGTCCATGAAAGCTTGCGGATAAGTATGGGATTGAATACGAAGGAATCGGACATTCTTTACCTGGCAAAGAAAATCATTCAATTAACAAAGAAATAACAAACTAAACATGCTATGATAATAAGAAGAAAACGCTTGGAAAAAAGTAAAGATAGCAACTCTTTTTCTTCTATATAAAAGTATTCGAAAGAAAATAACGGTTGAAAGGACGATAAATATGGGCTTAGAGAAAACAGCCAGTATACCCGGAGAAAGCAAACAATATCGTGTACATCCAGAGGTAAAAAAATACACTTTAAGAGATAACGGATTTCAAGAAAGCAAGAGTGGCAAGTATCACTTAACGCGCACGTTAAGTGTCAACCCAATGGACAAAAAAGCCCCTTTGTTAAAAATAAATATTGGATCTGATTTAACAACACTGAAAATTTCAATAACAACACAGAATGGCTTACAAAGTCTAATTCTTCCAAATAAAGAAAACTTTAAGGAAGCGTATGGAATCGCACAATCGGTGCTGTACCAATTAGTTGAGGGAAAAGCATTATCTACAGTCGAATAAACAGGAAATGCCATTCTATTAAGTTATTTAATCAGGGTGGATTTCTTTCTTGTTCAAGAAAACTTGCAATCTGACAAAAAGTAAGTATAATGAAATGGACTGAAAACTACGACCTTCAAATCGTAAAGATTCAGAATCTAAATGAAATGATGGTGAAAAAATGAAAGCAAAAAGTGAAACGCGCATTGTCGTTGGAATGAGCGGTGGTGTGGATTCATCTGTAACTGCTTATCTGTTAAAACAAGAAGGTTATGACGTAGTTGGCGTATTCATGAAAAATTGGGATGACACTGACGAAAATGGTTTCTGTACAGCAACCGAAGATTTTAATGATGTCGCAGCTGTGGCAGATCAAATCGGAATACCTTATTATACTGTGAATTTCGAAAAAGAGTATTGGGACAAAGTGTTCACCTATTTTTTAGAAGAGTATAAAAAAGGGCGGACTCCTAATCCAGATGTAATGTGTAACAAAGAGATCAAGTTTAAAGCCTTTTTAGACTATGCCCTAGAGATTGGGGCAGACTATGTGGCTACAGGTCATTATGCTCGTGTAAGACGAGATGAGGACGGTAAAACCCATCTGCTAAGAGGAATAGACCAAAACAAAGATCAAACTTACTTTTTGAACCAATTATCTCAGAAACAATTAGAAAAAGTTATCTTCCCCTTAGGAGAAATGGATAAAAAAGAAGTGCGCAAAATTGCAGAAAAAGCAGGGTTAGCAACCGCTAAGAAAAAAGATTCTACAGGTATTTGTTTCATAGGGGAAAAAGATTTCAAAGAATTCTTAATGAATTATTTCCCTGCCCAATCCGGGGAAATGAAAACTTTTGATGGCGAGATAAAAGGCCAACATGATGGACTGATGTATTATACGATTGGTCAAAGACAAGGTTTGGGTATCGGTGGAAGCAGTAAATCAAATCTTCCCTGGTTTGTTGTGGGGAAAGATCTGGAAACCAATACACTTTACGTTGGACAAGGATATGAAAACGAAAGATTGTATGCAACGCATTTAAAAGCGAGCGACTTTTCATTTGTGAATCCAGAAATGATACCACAACTATTGAAATGTACTGCTAAATTCCGTTATCGACAAAAAGATGTCGGCGTGACTGTAAAGTTCAATACAGATTTTTCTGAAGCAATGGTTGAATTTGATGAACCAGCAAGAGCGATCACACCAGGACAAGCGTTAGTTCTATATGATGGAGAAGAATGTTTAGGTGGGGGCACGATTGATGCTGCCTATAGTGATGGAGTAAAGTTACAATATATTTAGTCGGAAAAATCTGGGACTCACGTTCCAGATTTTTTTAATATTACATATACTGTGTTTAGAATAAGAAGTGACTTGGGATTTTGGAGTTTTCTAGTAATTTGCGTCTGTATCATGTAAAATAAATAGAGAAATTTAGACTGAGGAAGGAGTGGAGAAAATGATGGGGGATTTACTTCAGAATGATGATGAGAAGTATATTGTTGGCGAAGTATCAGCCATTTTCTTCCAGAACCCTTCTAATTATTATAAGGTTTTGTTAATAAAAGTTCAGAAAACAAATGCAGAATATAAAGAAAACGAAATCGTGGTCACTGGGAATTTCGGACGAATTCAAGAAGAAGTAAGCTATAAATTTTATGGAGAGTTTAAAAATCATCCAAAATATGGTGAGCAATTTGAAAGCACACGTTATACGCAAGACCGACCAACTTCCAGAGAGGCAGTTATTTCTTACTTATCAAGTTCTCGTTTTCAAGGAATCGGCGAAAAAACAGCAGAAAAAATTGTAGACACAATCGGGGATCAAACAATTGACAAAATTTTGAAAGATCCAGAAATTTTGAAAGATGTTCCGGGATTGGCACCAAAGAAAAGGAAGAACATTTTAAACCAGCTAGACCAGGGACACACTACAGAACGGACCATTCTTTCGTTAAACGAGTACGGACTGACCAATGCATTAGCATATAAAATTTATCAGCTGTATGAAGAAAAAACTTTAGAAATTATTCAAACGAATCCTTATCAGTTAGCAGAAGATGTAGAGAATATTGGGTTTAAGCGAGCAGATGCTTTAGCCGAACGAGTTGGTATCGAAGCTGATGCTCCTGAAAGAATCAAAGCCGGAATACTGTATTCTCTTAAACAATTGTGTTTTAATGATGGACACACATTTGCAGAGAGTGAACCAATACTGCTCCAAACGATAAAGGAACTCGAAGACAGTCGTCCTTTTATTATTGATCCAGAAAAAGTAGCGGATAACTTGATCATCCTTGTGGATGAAAGTAAAATCATTCAAGAGGAAAGCAGACTCTATATACCGAGTTTATATGCTTCTGAGTGGGGTATTTCTAGCGCAATGGAGAGAATTCTACAAGGGCAACCCGATGTGCCTATAAAAATAAAAAAAATTAAGCACTATTTAAAAGAAATTGAAAAAGAAAATGGTATCCTTTATGGTCGCTCACAAAAAGAGGCAATTTTAGAAGCAATTTTTTCCCCAGTCTTTATCCTAACTGGAGGTCCAGGAACCGGGAAAACCACCGTGTTAAATGGTATAGTTCAGTTATTCGCAAAAATACATGACTTGGGACTCGATCCCTATGCCTATAAAGATGAAACATTTCCATTTTTATTAGCCGCGCCTACAGGAAGAGCGGCTAAACGAATGAATGAAAGTACAGGGTTGCCGAGTAGTACAATTCATCGTTTATTGGGTTTCACTGGACAAGAAGAAACAGCAGATGATTTTGAAAGTAGGACTTTAAGCGGGCGCTTGCTCGTCGTTGACGAGATGTCCATGGTAGATACTTGGTTAGCCAATCAACTATTCAAGGCGATCCCACAAGATATGCAGGTCATACTTGTGGGAGACAAAGATCAATTACCATCTGTCGGACCGGGACAAGTATTGCATGACTTGTTGGAAAGTGGCCGCATCCCAGCAGCTGAGTTAAATGAAATATACCGGCAAGGGAACGAATCATCGATCATCCCGTTGGCACATCAAATTAAAAACGGAACACTACCAGCCGATTTTCATGACAAAAAAGCAGACCGCTCATTTATTCCGTGTCACACACGTGATGTTGAGAAAGTCTTGTCACAAATCATTCAAAAAGCAATTGAGAAAGGCTATACAGCCCAAGACATCCAAATATTGGCCCCAATGTACCGTGGACCAGCGGGTATTAATCAATTAAACGAAACACTGCAAAATTTGTTCAATCCCAATGAAGATCAGTCACGAAAAGAAGTCAAGTTCATTGATAAAGTTTACCGTATCGGAGACAAAGTTCTTCAATTGGTCAACGATTCAGAATCAAATGTTTTTAATGGGGATATGGGTGTGATCACTGGGATTACTTTAGCAAAGGATTCCGAAGATAAAGTAGATGAACTGACGATCGCATTTGATGCAAACGAAGTGACTTACAGACGGAATGAATGGAATAAAATCACTTTAGCTTACTGCTGTTCCATACACAAAGCTCAAGGAAGCGAGTTTGACATGGTTCTTTTGCCGATGGTCATGGGCTACAATCGCATGCTGAAAAAGGATTTACTCTACACGGCCATAACCCGAGCAAGTAAAAAACTCATCTTATTGGGAAATGAACAGGCATTTCAACGAGCTTTGCAGTCCCATTCAAAAAATAGGCAAACGAGTCTGAAAGAACGGATGACTGGTAGCTTTGACAATAGCGAGGCAGAAAGAATAGATATAGGGGACGATGAAAAACCCATAGAAGAAGGAACGACAAACGAAAAAAATTCCTCTACAATGAAAAAGTATATTTTAACAATTGAATCCATCAAGAAAGGAACCATTGACCCCTTGATTGGAATGGACGGTTTAAAACCAGATGATTTTAAAACAACTAATTAACAGGAACCAAAACGGAGCGGGAAATGGTTATCGGAATTTATTTTTGGAGCATGTTTTAGAAAGTAACGTTCGTTAAATGAGTAGAGGCTGGGACAAAAGTCCCAGCCTCTCAATTTTATAATTGGAAATTCTGTTTTTCTATATTCAGCATAAATAATTGAGTCGAGTGAAGGAATGATTCCCCATCTTTTTGGGCAGGCTGTTGTGTATTGATATGTAAATGGGCCAGGTTTGTTTCTTCGTAGTGAACATGTTTTGAATGAAGATGGTTTCCATTTATAAGAATGAGCGCAAAAAGATAAAGTAACTGAAGAAAATTTAATTGCCGAGCTATCACTATGCCAAAATCATTCGAATAAGGATTTGCTTTCGGACTGATATTGATGCCTCCACCGAAAAACGGATGATTTGTGAATACGACCAAGATGGCGTCGGAAATAATAGTTTTACCATTTTCGGTATCCAATTCAATGGCAAACGGTTTTTGGCGGAAAAATGCTTTCAATAAGGAATATATATAAGAAAAATCCTCCAAGCGAAAACGTTGCAGCTTTTCTTTAATGTGCTGATTTTCTAAAATTTGAATAGTGGATCCATCCAAACCGACCCCTATACTATTAATAGCATAATTTACTTCTTTAGTTTCTGAATTTTCATAATGTAAAATGTCTAAAATTTCTTCATTAGAATGATAAAGTACATGTTCAATATTCTTTTCAAGAGAAGAAGAAAAACTATGGGAGCGAGCAAAGTCGTTTCCAGAGCCAGTAGGGATATATGCAAGAACCAAACTAGAACTGATTTTGCGCACCCCATTTAAAACTTCATTTAAGGTCCCGTCACCACCAACGGCACAGATTACAGCAGCTTCTTCTTTTTGAGTGATTTTAGAAGCAATATCACTCGCTAAAGTAATGGCATGCTTTGGATACTCAGTTTTAAAAATATGAATAAAATTGTTATCGTTTGAAATCATTTTTTTAAGTAGAGATTCAAATTCGTCTGGATGTAACCGTCCAGATGATTCATTTACAATAAAATAAATATTTTTTTCGAGTTTCATAATTACTCCTTCAAGATAATTTTCGCTGTTAAATTTAATTATACTGTAAAATGAAATAACAAAAAAGTGATTATTAAAGCAATAATGAGATTATACTAAGTTTAGTGAAAAAAAAGCAATATTTTTTCACTAATTGATGTTAAAATAGTCCAGTCATACAAAACTACAAAGGAGGTCAAAATCAATGACACGAATCGCAAAAATGTATAAATTCAATTTTGTTGATATTATCTATATTATAGCAGGCTCTGTTATTGCAGCATTATCTTTCCAGGTGTTCTTACTACCGAATAACATAGTTTCAGGAGGCGTATCAGGATTCAGTATTGTGGTCAACTCTTTATGGGGTTGGAGTCCAGCAATTGTTCAATACGCTATAAATATCCCACTATTAGTGCTTTGTTTTTGGCTTTTAGGAAAATCTGCCGGGTATAAAACAATATTAGGCAGTTTATTGTTACCTTTATTGATTGGAATTATGTCACCGCTTGAACCGTTAACTCAGGATCCATTGTTAGCTTCTGTCTTTGGTGGGTTAACAACTGGTATTGGTTTAGGAATAGTTTTCCGAAGTAAAGCATCTACAGGAGGGACGAGCATATTAGCTCAAATCATTTATGAATATGGTCATCTTCCTTTAGGAATCAGTACAGCAATTGTTGATGGGACAATAATATTTTTTGCTTTAATAGCTTTTGATATCGAAACGGTTATGTTTTCTTTGATCACTCTGTTTGTTATATCTCGAACCATTGACTTGATGCAAGTAGGGTTGAATCGTGCGAAGAATGTGTTTATTATTTCAGACAGTCCACAAGATATACGCGAAGAAATTTTACACACTATGCGTCGAGGAGTAACCAACTTAGGTGTAAAAGGTGGTTATGGCAACACTGAAAAAGATATGC
This sequence comes from Lacticigenium naphthae DSM 19658, assembly GCF_000425865.1. Lineage (GTDB taxonomy): Bacteria > Bacillota > Bacilli > Lactobacillales > Carnobacteriaceae_A > Lacticigenium > Lacticigenium naphthae. Next base: position 144,812 of record NZ_AUEG01000001.1, on the reverse strand, counting down.
TCATGGTAGTTATTGCAGAACACGAATTTACAATGCTGAAAGATACCGTGCTTGAAGCTGATCCGGATGCATTCGTTGTTGTAATGGGGGCGAGCGAAGTTATGGGACGAGGCTTCACGCTTCACAAAAACTTCGGGGGAGCACCCGATGCAGAATATTTAAGTTAATAGTCACAGCACGACTTTTCTTTTGAGAAGCCGTGCTCTTTTTTAGATAAATACAAAAATAATAATTGACAGGAAAGGAATTCTTTTCTATACTCAAAAGAGTAGAAGGACATGCTTGCTAGAAGTGTTTATAGAGAGATTCTTGTCGCTGAAAAAGAATCAATAGGACTAGTGAAGTGCTCCCTTTGAGATTGCAAATTTATTTGCCGTTGCTCACGATATAGAGATAGAAGAGGTAGTGAACCGTCACAGGAATTCATTGCAAACAAGGTGGTACCGCGCTTAGTCGTCCTTGTATGCATGAGAGTTGTGTCGTTTTTTTTTTGCTTATATAAATGAAATAAAACGGATGGAAAAGAAAAGATACTTTTTTGAAAAGAGAGGAAGATAGTTATGAAAGAATTAACCAGTAGTCAAATACGCCAAATGTTTTTGGATTTTTTCGAAGAAAAAGGACACAAAGTTGAAAAAAGTGCTTCACTCGTACCAGTTGATGATCCATCTCTGTTATGGATCAATTCTGGAGTTGCGACATTAAAAAAATATTTTGATGGAACTCTAAAACCAGAAAACCCTCGGATCGTAAGTTCTCAAAAGAGTATACGAACAAACGATATTGAAAACGTTGGAAGGACAGCCCGTCACCACACATTGTTTGAGATGTTAGGAAACTTTTCAATTGGAGATTACTTTAAAGAAGAAGCAATAAATTGGGCTTGGGAATTTCTAACTAGTGATAGATGGTTAGGATTAGATTCCGAAAAATTATACGTTACTGTTTACCCTAGTGATACCGAAACAAAACAAATTTGGTTAGAAAAAATTGGGTTACCGGAAAATCATGTTATTGAAGAAGCAGGAAATTTCTGGGATATTGGAGCCGGACCGAGTGGACCTGATTCTGAAATATTCTATGATCGTGGTCATGATTTTAATAATCTAACAGCCGATGATCCTGAAAACTATCCGGGTGGAGAGAATGAGCGTTGGTTAGAAATTTGGAATCTAGTCTTTTCAGAATTCAATCACAAACCGGATGATACCTATGAACCTTTACCCAACAAAAACATTGATACTGGAATGGGTCTAGAACGTATTGTATCTATCATTCAAAATGCACCAACGAATTTTGAAACTGATTTATTTATGCCGATCATTGATAAACTTGAAGAACTTAGTGGCCAAAAGTACAGTGATTCAAAAGAAATGCAAGTATCTTTCAAAGTGATAGCTGACCATATACGTGCAGTAACATTTTCTGTAGCCGATGGAGCTCTACCTTCAAATGAAGGTAGAGGGTATGTCATCCGACGGTTATTAAGAAGAGCAGTGATGCATGGCAGGAAATTGGGTATAGAGAAAGCTTTCTTGCATCAGTTGGTAGCTATTGTCGGAACGATTATGGAAGCTCATTATCCAGAAATAAAAGAGCGACAAGAATTTATCGAGAAGGTAATTGTAAATGAAGAAGAACGCTTTTTTGAAACGATAAATGAGGGACTAGCCATCTTAAACGACTGGATGACTGAGTTAAAAGAGAATGATCAAACCGTGATTCCTGGTAAAGATGCATTTAAATTGTACGACACATATGGATTCCCAATAGAATTGACACAAGAATATGCGTTGGATAACGAAATGACAATCGATATAGACGGATTTGGAATTGAAATGGCTAAACAGAAGAAAAGAGCACGTGCAGCTCGTTCTGATGATCAGTCTATGCAAGTTCAGCAGTCAGTTTTTGCTGATTTTCAGGCAGAAAGCCAGTTTAAAGGATACAATCAAACCATAATTGAAAGTAAATTAACACACATCTTTTTAGATGATGAAATAAAAAATAGCTTGCAGGCCGGTGAAATGGGACGAGTAGTATTTGAAAGCACCCCTTTTTATACTGAAAAAGGTGGACAAGTTTCTGACCGAGGTTGGATACTGAATCAATTCAATGAAGTGGTCGGTACAGTAGTCGATATGGGTGCAGCACCAGCTGGTCAACCATTACATCATGTGAAAGCTGAAAAAGAGTTAAAGGTTGGAGAATCCTATACTATTCAAGTCAATAAATCAAGACGAAAATTCATTGAGCGCAATCATACGGCTACTCATTTGCTTCATCAAGCTATTAAAAGTGCAGTGGGGGATCATGCAAATCAAGCTGGATCTTTAGTCAATGAAGATCTTTTACGTTTCGATTTCACTCATTTTGGACCTGTGACTGCAGCAGAGCTAGAACAAATAGAGCAAGAGGTAAATGAAAAAATTTGGGCCGACTTACCTGTTGAAACCGTGGAAACATCCATAAAAAAAGCGAAAGAAATGGGCGCGATGGCATTGTTCGGTGAAAAGTATGGAAATGAGGTTCGTGTTGTTTCTGTGGGAGACTATTCGCTGGAATTGTGCGGAGGTACGCATGTAAAAAATACAAATGAAATTGGATTGTTTAAAATTATTTCAGAATCAGGAATTGGGGCTGGAACCAGGAGGATCATAGCTAAAACGAGTAAAGGGGCATACGATTGGCTAGCTAAACAACAGGATATATTAAAAACGACAGTTCAGTTGGTCAAAGCTCAACAGTGGCAGGATATTCCGGATAAAATTGAAGCTTTGCAAGCCCAGTTAAAAGAAAGTCAACGGGAAAATGAATCTCTTCAAGCAAAATTGGCTAATACTCAAGCCAGTGATTTGTTTATGAATAAGAGAGAAGTTTCAGGTGTAACGGTCATTGTTGAAGAAGCGCAGGTCAAGGACATGAATCATTTACGTCAACTAGGTGATAAGTGGAAGCAAGAAGGCTATTCCGATGTACTCGTTCTCGGACTAGTGAATAACGATAAGGCAAATCTATTAGTAGGTATGAGTGAGTCAGCCATAAACAAAGGTCTAAAAGCTGGTGATTTGATCAAAGCTATCGCTCCGATTGTTGGTGGTGGAGGAGGCGGTCGACCAGACTTGGCTCAAGCAGGTGGTAAAACCCCAGAGAATCTTACTAAAGCTTTAGAAGCAGTTGATGAATGGATAAACAAAAAATTAAGTTAATCAATGAGAGGACTTCGAGTTTGGAGTCCTCTTTTTCTTGATAGTATTAGTATACGATTAGAATATTTTTAATGAAAAGGATAGTTATAAAGAAATGGGGAGCAACTATTTTTTGGTAAGTAGTTGAGGTGTGGTAAAATTAAAAAAGAAATAGTTGTGAAATATTCAAACGATAAAGTTGATAGGGTCACTTCTTTCGTATTATATCAAAGGAATTAAAATTCATAAAAAGAATTTGATTGAGTCGCTTTTGAATAACTAAAGAAATTATGCAGAGATTGAGTTGTAGTTTGAGGTAGTTTCTAGTACAATAATACTTATAAGTTAAGCGGACAAATGGAGGATGAATCATGAGTAATAACGACCATACAGTACGATTTACCGTGCAAAATGAAGATGATACTAATGTAGGTGACACTCTCCAACAAGTGTATCGTGCACTTGAAGAAAAGGGATATAATCCGATCAATCAAATTGTAGGATACCTCTTGTCAGGAGATCCCGCGTATATACCCAGACATGCTGATGCGAGAAATAAGATGAAACGTCATGAACGTGATGAAATATTGGAAGTATTAGTGAAAAATTATATGCACGTTGGTGAATCGGAGGAAAAATGAGAGTAATGGGATTAGATGTGGGGTCTAAAACAGTTGGAGTCGCTGTAAGTGACCCATTTGGATGGACCGCACAAGGAATTGAAACAATTCAAATCAATGAAGCAAAAGAGCAATATGGTTTTGAACGATTAGAAGAATTAATTAGACAGTTTGAAGTAGAAAAGATGGTAATCGGATTACCCAAAAACATGAACGGAACGATTGGTCCAAGAGCTGAAGCTTCGATTGTGTACGCTGATATGGTAAAAGAAAAATTTAATTTGCCAATCATATATCAAGATGAACGCTTAACTACTGCTCAGGCTGAAAGAATGCTTATCGAAGAAGGAAATACATCTAGAAAAAAAAGAAAAAAAGTGATTGATAAACTAGCGGCTGTAATGATACTACAAAATTATTTAGATAGTATTGCAGCTAAATAAATACAAAAAGATAGGAGCAATAAAAATGTCTGAAAACAAAGAGCACAACCATGATCACGAGCATGACCACGACCACGACCACGAAGATACACATGAATATATCACAATTGTAAATGAACAAGGTGATGAAGAATTATATGAGATCCTCTTTACTTTTGATTCAGTAGATTATGAAAAATCATACGTTTTAGTTTTTCCAGCTAGTTCAAGCGAAGGGGACGAAGTTGAATTAGAAGCTTTCTCTTACCAAGAAACTGATGGTGGATTAGAAGGTACGCTAAGTCCGATAGAATCAGACGAAGAATGGGACATGATCGAAGAAGTCTTAAATACTTTTATTGAAGAAGAAGAAGAATAAAAATACAGCGAAAAGGACAAAGGTTAACAACTTTTGTCCTTTTTTGACGTATAATTTGTTTTAAAATAGCCAGTCGATCAACGAAAAAAATTTAAATGACATTTCTTATTGTCTGTATTTAAATTTTGCCTGTTATTGTGTATAATAAAAAAGATAATATAAAGGAAAAGCAGATGAGAACTAAATTTTAAACTATTGTTTTGAATTAAATTCAATAGTCCAAATGAGTAAAAGGTTACATTTGTCTTCATGTTTGAGATGGTGTGAAAAAAAGCACTAATAATTTAATGAAAATGAGGGAACTACATGTCAGTAGACAATCATAAACGCTCTGTCGGAAAAATCGTTTTTTTTATTGTTTCAATTTTAGTAGTTCTTATCCTTGTTCTAGGCTATTCAGGCTATTCGTTTTATACTGAATCCTTAGAACCAGTACAAGAAAGCAGTGCAGAAACAATAGAGATCGAAATACCGATGGGCTCATCGAGAACAGATATTGCGAAAATTTTAGAAGAAGAAGAAATGATAAAAAATGCATCAGCATTCAATATATATGTACGAATTAATAATGTTACAGGTTTTAAGGCAGGATACTATGAGTTTTCTCAATCCATGTCTGTGGAAGAAATAGTTGAAAAACTACAAGAAGGTGGCGATCCAATATCCCAAGCTGATATTGCTACCATTGCTATCCCGGAGGGAATTACGGTAAAGGAAATTTCTGAAAGACTCGCCAAGGATACTCTGTTTTCGGATACGGAGATTATGGAGAAAATGACAGATGAATCTTTTTTAAATCAAAAATTGGCAGAGTTCCCGGATTTACTTACCGATGTTATGGAAAATGAGGAACAAGTGTATTACGTTCTTGAAGGTTATCTCTTTCCAGCTACTTATGAGTATCATAAAGAAATGGAATTGGAAGAGTTGCTCACATCAATGTTAAATAAAACAAATAATATACTAAATGATTATTACAAAACAATAAAAAATAGTGAGTGGACAGTTCATGAAGTACTAACATTGGCTTCTTTAATTGAACGAGAAGGTATTTCATATGAGGATCGTCAAAAAATTGCTGATGTGTTTTATAATCGAATGGAAATTGGGATGCCGCTTCAAACAGATGTAAGTGTAACCTATGCGTTGGGCGAACATCAGGAACGTATTTCCTTAAACGATTTAGAAGTAGAGTCAGAATACAATTTGTATGTGCATAATGGAATTGGACCAGGACCAGTCAATAATCCAAGTGAAGATGCAATTCGTGCAACGTTGAATCCCGTTGATACGGATTACTTGTATTTTTTAGCAGATTTACAAACAAGAGAAGTTTATTTCTCTGAAACTTATCAGCAACATTTGGAATATAAAGCGGAATATTTAGACTAAGAGTAGACGAAAAAAAAAGAGTTGAGACATTGTCCAGCTCTTTTTCTATGAGAAAAGGAGAATGATGAGCATGCAAACAAGCAAAAGACCGATTGTAATTGGTGTGACTGGAGGATCTGGAAGTGGAAAAACGACTGTGAGCCAAGCTATATACAAATATTTTGAGGGACATTCGATTATGATGCTTGAACAAGATTCCTACTATAAGAATCAGACCCATCTTCCTTTTGAAGAACGTCTAAAAACAAATTACGATCATCCTTTTGCTTTTGATACAGATTTATTGATTGAAGATTTAAAGAAGTTACTGAAATATGAAGCAATAGATAAACCGGTTTACGATTACACTCGACATACAAGAAGTAATGAAGTTTATCGTCAAGAGCCTAAAGAAGTAATTATTTTGGAAGGTATCTTGATTCTGGATGATGTTCGCCTACGTGAAATGATGGACATAAAGGTATATGTGGACACTGATGATGATATTCGAATCATTCGTCGAATTAAAAGAGATATAGAAGAACGTGGAAGAACATTGGATAATGTGATCGATCAGTATCTTAGTGTTGTAAAACCGATGCACAATCAATTTGTTGAACCGACTAAGCGATATGCGGATATTATTATGCCCGAAGGTGGACGCAACCAAGTTGCAATTGATTTGATGACTACAAAAATCAGAACTATTTTTGACGAAAGAAAGAAATAATTTTAAACAAACGCTTTACATACTTATAAGTACATGGTATCTTTCTATCATTAGTTCAAATTTATTTGAAATTAAAAACAATTCTTGTTACAGTATGAAAAGTAAATAAAGAGGTGAAACTATGATGAATGAAAAAGTTTACCCGATGACAATTGAGGGTAAAGAAAAAATTGAAAATGAATTAGAAGAACTCAAAACTGTAAAACGTAAAGAAGTGGTTGAAAGAATTAAAATAGCACGAGGATTTGGAGATTTATCAGAAAACTCTGAATATGAATCTGCTAAAGATGAACAAGCATTTATTGAGGGACGTATTAGTACGTTAGAAAAAATGTTACAAAATGCTGAAATTATTGATAGCTCAAAAATAGTTGCCGGCATAGTATCCATTGGCCGTTCAGTTAAGTTTATTGAAATACCTGATGGTGAAGAAGAAGAGTACAGTATTGTAGGAAAAGCAGAAGCAGATCCTTTTGCTGGGAAAATTTCGAATGAGTCTCCGATAGCTAGAGCATTAAATGGAAAAAGAGCAGGAGACGAAGTTGTGATTGAAACTCCTGGTGGAGAAATGAAAGTCAAAATTACAGATGTCTATTAATTTAAAATAATCTTATTTATATCATGTATAAATAATAAACTGAGATGGTTTAAAATTTTACCCGAGAACAGAAATGCTCAATAAGAGAGTGTTCCTGTCCTCGGTTTTTTTTTTTTTTGAAAAACAGATCTGCATTATTCTTTCGATAACGTGAATCATACTAGAGACCGAAGTTTTTGTATCGACACTATGTTATTATTACTTTACTGACAATTTAGAATGGAAGGAGTGAACTGATATGAAATGGAAATTTTTTGCTATAATTGAGATAATCTTGTCCTTGTGGCTTATATTTCAATTAACAAATCGGTTTTTCTTGCTTTTTATGGTTGTCGCTGGTCTGGTCCTGATTGTTTATAAAAGTAAGCAACAGTCGTCCCATTCTGACTCTTTTCACCATTCTTTCTTGGGTATTACTTTAATTGGATTAGCATTATTCTCTACTACGGCATTCTGGTTAATGGGACTTGTATTTGGAATATTCTTATTTGTGAATCTGTCTACTTTTAAAAAAGAGGGCTGGGGTTGGTTTTGGAAGAAAAAGCAGTTTGTTTCTCCAATAGAAATCAACGAAAATGAGACAGGTGCTATCAAACAAAAGCAACAATGGATCGGACACTATCACATCGGACAATCAGTATATGAGTGGCATGATATCAATTTCACTCAATTAGCAGGCGATACACTGATCGACTTGGGAAATACGATATTACCTAAAAGTGAAAATGTGATTGTTATACGAAAAGGCTTTGGCCGAACACGTTTGTTTATACCGGAAGAGTTAGCTTATAAAATTTTATTTAGTACAATGTATGGTACTTTTACGCTTAATAATGACAGTGATTCATTAGTTAATGAAAATATCTTATTTACTTCTTCTGATTATTCTACCAATTCAAAAAAAATCAAGATTTTTGTTAATGCTTGGGTTGGAGACTTTGAGGTGATCAGCATTTGAAAATCAGTCTGGCAAAAACATTTTTACGCTACTTTATATTATTGTTTTCTACTTTGATTCTGAGTGTATTGTTGGTGAGCTATTATGTTCAACCGGCACAATTTTATTTGCCATTATTTAAAGTTCATTTTTTCTATATTCCATTACTTTTATATGTACTACTTTTCGCTTTATTTTTAAGTGGGTATTTCATAAGCCAATTAGTGATTACAACCAAAAAGGCCCACTCACTTATTGAAGAAGGAATCAACGCATTGAAAGAAGGCCAATATCAATCAAGTATATTTGAGGATTTAAAAAAAGGAATAGATACTAGCTTTAACTCTGGACAAGTTAAAGAAGCAGAAAGCTTGTTACAATTAAGAAATAAAATGATACAGGTTACTACGTTGACTCAAGGAAACAGACAAACAGGAAACAAATTAGCTGAAGCTGAAAAAGAGGAGATCGTTTTAAAAGAAAGACATCGTATTGCCCGTGAGCTACATGATTCTGTTAGCCAACAATTATTTGCAGCCATGATGCTTTTATCTGCAATCGATGAAAATTCTGAAAAAATAATTTTACCTCGCAAACAATTAGAAACCATTCAGCATATTATAAATGAAGCGCAGTCAGAGATGCGCGCTTTACTGCTTCATTTACGTCCTACGCAACTAGAAGGTAAGACGATTAAAGATGGGGTAGAACAATTGCTAAACGAATTAAAATCGAAAATAGAAGCGGATATTTTATGGGATATTGAAAACTTGTATTTACCACTTAATGTGGAAAATCAATTATTCAGAGTTTTCCAAGAGCTCCTATCAAATATTTTGCGTCATGCAAAAGCAACAGAGATAGAAGTGCGTCTAAAACAAGCTAATTCAATAGTACTTCTACGTATTGTAGATGATGGGATCGGATTTAATAAAAGTGAGAAACCTTTGGGAAATTATGGGTTACAAAATGTTAGAGAGCGAATAGCTAGTTTAGGCGGGACCGTTAAAATTGTTTCCGTTCCTAACGAAGGCACAAGTATAGACATTCGCATCCCATTGATTAAGTAAAGAAGGGAGAGTTCTTATGATACGTGTTTTAATAGTAGATGATCACGAGATGGTCCGGCTAGGGTTGTCCACTTATTTATCGATACAAGATGATATCGAAGTAGTTGGAGAAGCTGATGATGGAGATAGAGGGATTGAAAAGGCACTTGCATTAAAGCCAGATGTAATTTTAATGGATTTAGTCATGGAGCGGATGAATGGTATAGATGCAACGAAAGGGATCATTGAAAAATGGCCAGAAGCAAATATCGTTATTTTAACCAGCTTTATTGATGATAAAAAAGTATTCCCAGCTTTAGACGCGGGAGCCTCCAGCTATATTTTGAAAACATCAACTGCTAGTGAGATTGCAGAAGCTATACGCCAAACTTATAATGGTGAATCTGTATATGTAGAAGAAGTTAAAAACTTGTTGAATAATCCCGAAACTTCTCACAAGTACAATGCTTTGCATAATGAACTTACAAAAAGAGAACATGAAGTTTTGATGCTGATTGCAAAAGGATATTCGAATAAGGAAGTTGCAGAAGCACTATTTATTACACTTAAAACAGTTAAAACACATGTATCTAACATTTTGTTCAAGTTAGAGGTAGAAGATCGTACGCAGGCAACCATTTATGCTTTTCAACACGGTTTGATAGAATGAAATATTCATGTTTCAAAGAACTACATAAGATTACATGATGTCATTCAACTAAACTATTGAAAAGATGTTGTGAAAAAGTATTGCATATAAAAAATGTACATTATAGTAGAATAAAACAAAAGACAGAAATACGGAATCGTTCGTTTAGTGCATATTCTGTACTTCTGTCTTTTTTAAATTGTTTTCCATTGAAAAATGTCTGGATCAACTTTAATTTCACCACAAATATTGTGTGTACTTGTACTCTGCAGACGGGCCTCAGTATGTATCGTCTTCAATTGCATTCTCTATTTCCATTCCTTTAACGATGGATTTTCTATCTGAGCTTTCTACACAATGGCCATTTCTTATTATACAAATTATATCTTGAAAAAGTTATCAAAAAAAAGCAATTCGACAGGAACGTGGTCATTTAAAAGCTAAACCGCGTATAGTAGATACGGTTGCCGTGGTGAGACTCGAAGTGAGTATAAAGAATAACAATTTGTATTTATTTAGTGAATGATTTCGAAAAAAATAGAATAGCACTCTTTTATGATAAGTAGAATAAATAGAAAGATAAGATTATCTTTATACGAAATAAAGAATAGTATGCGGACAATTAAAACCAAAACAGACCTTTTTTTGCTGGTAATATTTTAATTGGACTATTGAATAGTCTAAACGGGCATGTTAATATGAAATTTGGTTGGACGTAATGTCGTTATTGCTGAACAAGACTTTTTTTTAGACGAGATATGTAAGCGCTTTTTTAAAAAGAGGAAATTCACTTACAGTCAAATATTGAAAAAAGTAAAGAGGTGAGAAAAAGAAAAACCGCATAAGCGAACGGAAGATACATGAAATGAGTTAATTATCCCTTGGAGTGGAGAAAGAATGTCGTAATTGAAAACTAATATAAATATAATATTTAAAGGAGGATTCATATGTACAAGAGTAATACAAACAAAAAATGGTATCCAGTTTTAATCGCTTCTGTAATGGGGTTGTCCTTGTTTACGCCGACATCACAAGAGGTGGTACTGGCCGAGAGCGCAGAGAACGCTGTTGTGATCAATTCAAGTGAATACGGTGGACTGGCATATGAACATATTAACCATCTCTCTAAAGGACTTGGTGGAGCTAGAGTAGCGGGTTCAGAATTTGAAAAGGAAGCAGCCAATTATATAAAAGGTGAATTTGAAAGCAATAAATATGAAACCGCCTTAGAAAACTTTTCGTTTATCAGTAAAAGAGGAAGTAATAAGGGAGAGACTGTTAATTCTCAAAACGTAGTTGCTATAAAAAGAGGTAAATCTGGAAAACAAGTTATTCTCGGTGCACATTACGACCAAGTAACATCAGGCGGTAGCGAGGGAGCTTCTGATAATGCATCTGGAGTAGGGGCAATGTTAGAAGTTGCTGAAAAATTAAAAAATGTAAAAACAGATCACACTATAATATTCGTAGGATTTGGATCTGAGGAAGTTGGTTTAGAGGGATCAAATGCTTATGTGGAAACGATGTCAGAGGATGAAATAGAAAATACAATAGCTATGATAAATCTGGACACGATATTAGCCGGTGATTACGCCTACGTCTATGGGGGAAGTAATGGACAAGGTTGGGTAAGAGATCAAGCGTTGAACATCTCTGAAGAACTAGGTTTGGATCTTATTACTCAAACTGGATTACATCCTGATCATAAGTGGGGAGAAACTGGAGACTGGAGTGATCATGCTCCTTTCAACGAAAAAAACATACCAGTAGCTTATTTTGAATCGACTAACTGGTTGATTCAAGATGAAGCTGGAAACTACTTGGATGGATATATAGAGACCGAAGAAGGACCAATAATGCATTCGGGAAACGATACTTTAGAATATATTGAACTGAATTATCCTGGAAGAATTATGGAGAGACTAAATACCAATGTAAGAGTTTTAGAGAAATTGATGATAGAAATAGCAACAGATGAGTACAAAGCGGCAGCAGTAGAAGTAGAGCAATTGATATCAAAATTCAAATCTTCAGAAACAAATATCTCAAACGGATATATTTCTAAAGTAAGGAAAGCAAGAGAAGCATATGATGCGTTAACAGATGCACAAAAAGAATTCGTAACAACAAGTAATGTAGAGAAGCTAAATACAGCAGAAGAAAATATTAAAAATGAAGAAGATAAAGAAGCAGCAGTGGAAGTAGATAAATTGGTCATAAGATTCAAATCTTCTGAAAAAAATATCTCAAAACAGTATATTTCCAAAGTGAAAGAAGCGAGAGAAGCATTTGACGCATTAACAGACGAACAAAAAGAACTGGTAGCAGCAAGTAATGTTCAGAAGTTGAATGCAGCAGAAGAAATGATAAATGAGTAGCAGTCAGATTTGCAGAATTATATAAAATTTACAAAAACAAAAAAGGTTGAATTGATCCGAATTTTTAAGTTAACTGAATCAGTACCTGTTGTGAGGTGAGTTTTGTAATTAGTTAGCTTAGAGAAGGATAAAAGAAAGAAAGTGACTCACAAACCAGCTATATAATTACAAAAAAAGGACTACAATTAATGTAGTCCTTTTTTTGGTTTAATATTTTCGATTAACGTAAAGACAGATTGGCCAACGAGTTTCTACTATGACTTAGTCTTTTTTTCATTATTGAACGAAGTGTATTCGTAGTGAATATATGGAAGTAAGGAGGATCGAACTCCTGACCTCTACGCTGCCAGCGTAGCGCTCTCCCAGCTGAGCTATACCCCCAAAAAAGCTGAAATAATCTAATAAGATTATATCAGTTTTAAGTGCTTTAATGCAAGTGCAATTCCATGATTATTATGGGATTCAGTGATATAATCAGCTTTTTGTTTGACTTCGTCTACAGCATTTCCCATAGCAACACCAGTTCCTACATCACTGATCATTTCTATATCGTTCATTCCATCCCCAAATGCTATTACATTACTCATTGAAAAGCCTAGTTTTATTGCTAAAGCATTGATCGTATTGAATTTCGAGCCATTTATCGGAAGAATATCCACACCACTTTCATGCCAGCGAACAAATCTAAACTGTGGGAATTGTCCTTTTTCATAGTGATCTTTCTCTTCTTCAGAATAAAAGATGAGCGCCTGTGTTAAATCATTCTTCTGATTAAAATTGAAGTCTTGTTCAGGAACGGAAAAGTCTACAGATTGCATAGCATTTACCATATTCATGTTAATGTTTTCTGTTCGTCTTCTGAGTTCAAATGCTGTTTGATAAATAACAGAGTGATTATTTTTATCTGTTTCTTTCAACAGATCAGCAAATCCTTCTTTATCTAAGCCGTCAAAGTAACTCAATTTATTACCTAAATAGCCAGCTGCACCGTTACATACAATGTAATTGTCAACATTTACTTCAGCAAGAATATCTTGGATCATGTAAGCATTTCTTCCTGTGGCGATAGCTATAGTATGTCCTTCGTTCTGCAATTTATGAATAGCTTCTTTTGTGCTAGTCAAAATCATTTTGTTTTCGTCTAATAAGGTCCCGTCAATATCAAAACAGACAAACTTTTTTTCCATGTAAATCTCCCTCTATTCTCTCACCAAGTTTAGCTAATTTAATAGTTAAAAGCAAGTTAAAAATAAATAGTTTGAGATGCGATTCTATACTTCCCATCTCGACTATGATAGAATGAGGGTAACTGTTGAAAAACAATCATACGAGCGGATCATGTTTATTTATTAAAATAAAAAAGAACAACGAAAATTTAAAGGAGATATAAAATGAAACCGAATGTAAAAAACAATGAAACAGCAGTATTTGCTGTAGGCGGGTTAAATGAAATAGGAAAGAACACTTATGGTATTCAATTTCAAGATGAAATTATTTTAATTGATGCGGGGATCAAATTTCCTGAAGACGACTTATTGGGAATCGATTATGTTATTCCTGATTATAGTTATTTAATAGAAAATAAGCACAAGATCAAAGCTTTATTTGTCACACATGGACATGAAGATCATATGGGGGGCATTCCGTTTTTACTAAAAGAAATCAATGTGCCTATTTATACTAATGCCCTTGCAATGGCACTCATAAAAAACAAATTAACTGAACACAATTTATTGCGTACGACCGAATTACATGAAATTACAGAGGATACTGTGGTGAAGTTTAGAAAAACAACAGTTAGTTTTTACCGCACAACACACAGTGTACCGGAAGCTTTTGGAATCGTAGTAAAAACACCCTCGGGTAACATTGTACACACAGGCGATTTTAAATTCGACTTTACACCTGTTGGGGAACCAGCTAATTTGCATAAAATGGCTAGAATCGGAGAGGAAGGAGTACTAGCTCTCTTATCTGATAGCACAAATGCAGAAATACCAGGATTTTCTAAATCTGAAAAAGTTGTTGGGGAATCGATTTTAAATCAACTTCAGAAAGTTGAAGGACGAATCATTTTCGCTACATTTGCTTCGAATATTTCCCGCGTGCAACAGGCAGTAGAAGGAGCAATAAAAACTGGTAGAAAAATTGCTGTATTTGGACGAAGTATGGTTACTTCAGTAGAAACGGGTCAAGAATTAGGGTATATAAAAGCAAATGAAGATACGTTTGTTCATCCCAATGAGTTAAATAAACTTCCCGCTAACCAAGCGATGATTCTTTGTACGGGGTCTCAAGGTGAACCGATGGCAGCTTTAAGCCGTATAGCCAATGGAACGCATAGACAAATTTCTATTCAGCCGAATGATACAGTCATCTTTTCTAGTTCTCCAATTCCAGGAAACACTGTCAGTGTAAATCGTGTAATCAACCAACTATTAGAGGCAGGAGCAAACATTGTCCACGGGAAATTGAATAATGTTCACACTTCTGGTCATGGTGGTCAGGAAGAGCAAAAATTAATGCTTCGACTCATGAAACCTAAATACTTTATGCCAATACATGGCGAACACCGTATGCAAAGAATTCATGCAGATTTAGCACAACAAACGGGAGTCCCTAAAGAAAACTGCTTCATTCAAGATAATGGGGATGTTATCGCGTTCACTGCAGATTCCGCTCGTTATGCTGGGTCATTTGAGGCTGGGGATGTTTATGTTGATGGAAAAGGTGTTGGAGACATAGGCAATATTGTGTTGAAAGACCGTAAAATCCTTTCAGATAATGGTTTAGTGGTTGTTGTTGCAACAATAGACATGGAAAATCAAATTGTTTTAGCAGGGCCAGATATTATTTCTCGTGGGTTTATTTATATGCGAGAATCTGAAGAGTTGATACAAAAAGCTCAAAAAGTAGCTTATCATAGCATTCAGAATGTATTCAAAGATAAACAAGTGAACGAATATAAATTGAGAAATGAAATGATTGAAGGATTAAAAAATCTCTTGTATGAAGAAACTGAAAGAAGACCGATTATATTACCCGTTATTATGCCTGTTTAAGGCAAAAAAAGACACAGTTCATTGTTATATATGAACTGTGTCTTTTTTTATTTATCTTATCCTAAGATAATCGTATCTTCATCCACTTCAAATGGGTGATCTTCATTGATTCGATCATAGAACATAACTCCATTTAAATGATCGATCTCATGTTGAACGACTATTGCAGGATAGTCACGTAATCTTATCTTTTGGTCGTTTCCTTTTAAATCTATATACGAGATAGTTACTTTGCTTGCCCTTGGAACGTATCCAGGGACTTCTCTATCTACAGACAAACAGCCTTCTCCATCACCCAAACAAGATTGTTTGACAGAATGAGAAATAATTTTTGGATTAATCATTACTGCACTTAGTTCTGGTTCGCCATCTTCCTCGATGGATGGGATGTGTACTGCTATGATACGTTTCAGGATATTCAATTGGGGAGCTGCTAAGCCTACACCAGGTCTTAAATCGTATTTTTCTTCTAATTCTGGAGTTTGACTATTTTGTAAAAACTGAATCATTTCTTGTCCTAAACTAATTATTTCTTCTGAGAGGGGACGTTCTATTTTTTCTGATACTTTTCGTAGAGTCGGATGTCCTTCTCGTATGATATCTTTCATTGTTAGCATTACTTGTCACTCCTTGAAATATTCTTACCTTTATTTTTATAGTATAGCATTTTTTATCGGTTTTTGCATCTTGTGATAGATAAGAAGTTTTGAGATACTAGTGTAGTATCATCATTCCAAACTAAGGAGACAAACAATGAATGCAGCCAATGACTACATAAATAGAATAATGAAACAAATCCAAAGAAAACACGCGAATCAGGATGAATTCCTCCAAGCGGTAGAGGAATTATTTTATTCTTTGGAAAATGTCTTAGACAAAAATCCTCATTATATAAAAGAAAACATTTTAGAGCGTTTGAGCGAACCCGATAGAATGATCAGTTTTAAAGTTACCTGGAAAGATGATACAGGATTTATTCATGTTAATAGAGGATATCGCGTCCAATTCAATTCGGTTATAGGACCTTATAAAGGCGGTTTGAGATTTCATCCAAGTGTAAATGAAAGTGTTATCAAGTTTCTCGGATTTGAACAAATACTCAAAAATGCTTTAACAGGCTTGCCACTAGGAGGCGGAAAAGGGGGAAGTGATTTTGATCCTAAAGGAAAATCAGATGGAGAAATATTACGATTCTGCGAAAGCTATATGATAGAGTTGCAGAAATATATTGGTTCTTCAAAAGATATCCCGGCTGGTGATATTGGAGTAGGAGAAAAAGAAATCGGTTATTTATATGGTGCATATAAAAAGATAAACGGAAATGATCCTGGTACGATTACTGGAAAACCTATTGCTCTTGGTGGAAGTTTAGGTAGAAAAGAAGCGACGGGATATGGCCTAGTTTATTTCATGGAGAAATTATTAGAGGATAATCAACAATCACTCGACAATAAGCGGATTGTTGTATCCGGAGCAGGAAATGTTGCTATATATGCTATGGAAAAGGCAATAGAAAAAGGAGCCCATGTAATCGCCTGCTCCGATTCGAAAGGGTTTCTATATACAGAAAAGGGTATCGATTTGAACACGATCAAAAATATAAAAGAAGATTCAAATCATTCCCTGGAAGAATATTGCAAGTTTCATTCAGACGTTCGATACGTAAAAGGTAGTGTCTGGAATCTACAAGAGAATTACGAGATAGCCCTACCATGTGCTACCCAAAACGAAATAAATAAAGAAAAAGCGAAGATAATGCTGACTAATGGGGTCAAATATGTTGGTGAAGGGGCAAATATGCCGTTAACAAAAGAAGCTTTAACTCATTTTCAAGAAAAAAAAGTCAGTGTTTCGCCTGCAAAAGCAGCAAACGCCGGAGGTGTAACAGTTTCTGCTTTTGAAATGAGTCAAAATAGTCAACGAACACAGTGGACGAAAAGTGAAGTGGATACTAAATTAAAACAAGTGATGCATAGTATTTATGAACAAACATCAAATGCAGCTAAAACCTATGGGGAAGCAGGCAATTTAGTTTATGGCGCAAATGTAGCTGGATTTATTAAAGTTGCTGACGCAATGATTTTAGAAGGGAAAAATTAAAAAAAATGCTATGTGATTCTCCGTGCAAACACGATCAAAAAAAACAGATAACAGTGCGTAGTAACACAGAGAAATCCATTTTATATAACAGTTTTAAATGCTGTTACAATAATGTTGTTGAGTGAAGTAAACACCTTTGGGAAAAAGAGGAACTATTGGATAGTTAGTGAAAATAGTCACGCAGTTCTTTGTGGTTGTTAAATCTCTGTCCCTAAAGCGATTTTCAGGGTATTATCACTTGCAAAAAAGGTGGTAGCGTGGTAGTTTATAAGAGTGATGGGCAAATTGTGAAACAGTTTATTCTGCTGTTTCAAATTATGCTAAAAAAATATTTTATTAAAGAGAGGAATGGGTAAGTAATGGCGAAAAAACAACCTGTTGATTTTGAAGCTTTGATGAGTTCACTTGAAGCTTTGTACCCTATGGTTCAAATCCTCGATAAAGATGGCAACATAGTTAATGAAGATATTATGCCTGATTTATCTGATGATCAATTAGTAGAGTTAATGGAGAGAATGGTATGGTCGAGAATACTACATGAACGTTCAATGGCTCTTGCACGTCAAGGGCGTTTGGGATTCTATGCTCCAACAGCTGGACAAGAAGCTTCTCAATTAGCTAGTCATTTTGCATTTGAGAAAAAAGATTGGTTATATCCTGGGTATCGTGATATCCCACAACTGATCCAACATGGATTAAAAGTTTCTCAAGCATTTTTATGGTCTCGTGGACATGTCGAAGGAAATAACTACCCCGAAGACTTAAATGCTGTGCCGCCACAAATTATTATTGGTGCACAATATATCCAAGCTATGGGTAATGCTGTAGGACAAAAATTAAATAAATCAGATGCAGTAACATTTACCTACACAGGTGATGGTGGATCTTCTCAAGGAGATGTTTATGAGGGGATGAACTTTGCTGGACGCTACAAAGCACCAATCGTGTTCTTTATTCAAAACAATGGATATGCTATTTCTACTCCACGTGAAAAACAATCTGCAGCAAAAGCTTTAGCTCAAAAAGCAGCAGCAGCCGGTATTCCGGGAGTTCAAGTTGATGGAATGGATCCATTGGCAGTTTACGCTGTAACTAAGCAAGCACGTGATTGGGCAGCAGCCGGAAATGGTCCTGTACTAATCGAAACAATTACATCTCGCTTTGGACCTCACTCAACATCTGGCGATGATCCAACTCGTTACCGTAGCCAAGAGAGTTTTGACTACTGGGAACAGCGCGATCCTTTAGTCCGCTTCCGTAAATTCTTAACAACAAAAGGATTATGGACTGAAGAAAAAGAAGAAGAAATAATTGAAAAAACAATGGAAGAAATAAAAGAAGCTGCTAAAGAAGCAGATCAAGCTCCAAAACAAAAAATTTCAAACTTCCTAAAATCAATGTTCAATGAACCTGGACAAAACATTCAGGAGCAAATTGCTAAATACGAAGCAAAGGAGAGTAAATAATCATGGCGAATCTCACAATGATACAAGCTATCACAGAAGCTTTAGATCAAGAAATGGCTAAAGATGAAAAAGTGATGATATTTGGTGAAGACGTTGGTAAAAATGGCGGAGTTTTCCGTGCAACTCAAGGACTTTTTGATAAATATGGTGAAGATCGCGTCAATGATACTCCACTTGCTGAATCTGGTATTGGTGGTATGGCGTTCGGATTAGCTATGCAAGGATTCCGTCCAATTGCAGAAATTCAATTCTTCGGATTTGTATTTGAAGTAATGGATTCAATTGTTGGACAAATGGCACGTACACGCTACCGTATGGGTGGAAAAGTAAACTTACCAGTTGTAGTTCGTTCACCGTTTGGTGGAGGAGTACACACTCCGGAAATGCACGCAGATAATTTAGAAGGATTAATGGCTCAATCACCTGGTTTGAAAGTCGTGATTCCATCCAATCCGTACGATGCTAAAGGACTATTGACATCCGCTATTCGTGATGAAGATCCTGTTGTATTTTTAGAGCATATGAAACTGTATCGCTCGTTCCGTGACGAAGTACCAGAAGAACAGTATACAATTCCTTTAGGTAAGGCAGCAATTGCTCGCGAAGGTAAAGATGTAACTATTGTGACTTACGGATACATGGTTCGCGAAGCTCTTAAAGCAGCTGAACAATTAGAAGCAGAAAACATTTCAGCAGAAGTGATCGATTTGAGAACTGTTTCACCGTTAGATATTGAAACGATCATAAATTCTGTAGAAAAAACAGGCAGAGCAGTAATGGTTCAAGAAGCACAACGCCAAGCTGGTGTCGGTGCAACGGTCATTTCTGAGATTTCACAACGTGCAATCTTATCATTAAAAGCTCCTATTGGTTTCGTAGCAGCTCCTGATACAGTGTATCCATTTGGAACAGTTGAAAATGACTGGTTACCAAATGCTAAAGATATCATTGGTAAAGTAAAAGAAGCTTATAACTTTTAATAGAAAATAGTAAAGGTCTAAAAATGGCAAATGCGATTGTTAAAATTGCATTTGCTTATTCTCCATAGTTTTCAGGTAAGTTAAAAAGGACAAAGAAGGGAAGAGACTTATAATATGGCTTATACATTTAAAATGCCAGATGTTGGCGAAGGAATGGCAGAAGGCGAAATCGTCAGCTGGTTAATTTCAGAAGGAGATACTGTTGCAGAAGGAGATTCTGTTGCAGAAATTCAAAACGACAAATCTGTTACGGAAATTGCTTCCCCAGTTGATGGAACAATTAGAAAAATTTTAGAAGAAGCTGGGACCGT
This sequence comes from Lacticigenium naphthae DSM 19658, assembly GCF_000425865.1. Taxonomy (GTDB): domain Bacteria; phylum Bacillota; class Bacilli; order Lactobacillales; family Carnobacteriaceae_A; genus Lacticigenium; species Lacticigenium naphthae. The sequence goes on along the minus strand of NZ_AUEG01000001.1, from coordinate 124,572 downwards.
AGTTAATGTAGGTGATCCTATCTTAGAAATTGATGCAGAAGGAGATTCTTCATCTGAAACTGAAGAAACTCAAACTCAAGAGAGCCCTCAATCTGAAACAGCAAAAACTTCTTCAGAAGGATCTCTATTTGAATTTAAAATGCCTGACGTTGGTGAAGGAATGGCAGAAGGTGAAATTGTAAAATGGTTAGTATCAGAAGGAGACACTGTTGAAGAAGAAGATTCTTTAGCAGAAATCCAAAATGATAAATCAGTTACTGAAATCGCTTCTCCTGTAGCTGGAACTGTTAAGGAAATTCTTGAAGAAGAAGGTACAGTGGTCAATGTAGGAGACGTATTAATGCATATTGCAACTGCAGCTCCTGCAGATGTACAATCTCCTGCTTCACCTCAAGCAGAAAGCAAAATGACTGAGGATGCTGCAAGTGAAAGTGCTAACTCAAGCGTTGTAAAAGCTTCAGATCCCAATAAACAGGTGTTATCTATGCCGTCTGTACGTCAATATGCGCGTGAAAAAGACGTTGATATTTCAGTTGTCGAAGCAACTGGTAAAGGTGGACGCGTTATTAAAGAAGACATAGACAATTTCTTAAAACATGGTAAAAGTAGTGCTACTGAAACTCCTGCAGTTTCAGCAAAAGAAGAAACAAAAAGCTCTCCAAGCGGGAAAAAAGAAGAGAGTACAACTCCTTCTAAAGCTTCTGTTTCAGCAGCTGCTAAACCATTCAAATCTTCACGTTCTGATCAAGAAACGCGTGAAAAAATGTCTCTTACTAGAAAAGCAATTGGCAATGCGATGGTAAACAGTAATTTGACTATTCCATCTGTTGCGCTGTTTGATGATGTAGATGTTACTAAATTAATGGCACACCGCAAGAAATTTAAAGTAGTTGCTGCAGATCAAGGAACTAAATTAACATTCCTTCCTTACGTTGTAAAAGCGATTGTTGCGGTTATGCGTAAATTCCCTGCTCTAAATTCATCAATTGATGATACTACTAATGAAATAGTTTACAAAAACTATTACAACATTGGTATCGCAGCTGATACTGAACGTGGATTATATGTACCAGTGGTTCAAGATGCAGATAAAAAAGGCATGTTCAAAATTGCTGATGAGATCAATGAACTGGCTGCCAAAGCTCACGAAGGTAAATTGAAATCAGATGAAATGTCTGATGGATCTATTTCGATTAGTAACATCGGTTCTGTTGGTGGTGGTTGGTTTACCCCAATTATTAACTATCCAGAAGTTGCTATTTTAGGTGTAGGTCGTATTGCACAAAAAGCTATCGTAAACGAAGATGGCGAAGTTGTTGCAGCACCTATGTTAGAATTGTCATTAGTGTTTGACCACCGTGTGATTGATGGGGCTACAGGTCAAAAAGCTATGAACGAACTGAAGAGATTATTAAATGATCCAGAGTTATTATTAATGGAAGGTTAAGGTGAATATTAGATGGTTGTAGGAGATTTCGCAATTGAATTAGACACAGTTGTTATCGGTGCTGGACCTGGCGGCTATGTAGCTGCCATCCGTGCTGCCCAAATGGGACAAAAAGTTGCGATCATTGAAAAAGAATATATCGGAGGAGTTTGCCTGAATGTTGGATGTATTCCATCAAAGGCATTGATTTCTGCAGGTCACCGTTATCAAGAAGCTTTGGATTCATCCGTTTTTGGTGTCTCAACAGAAAATGTTTCTATCAACTTTGAAACTACTCAAAAATGGAAAAAAGAACAAGTTGTTGATAAACTTACTGGTGGAGTAGAAATGCTTTTAAAGAAAAATAAAGTAGAAATTCTTAGAGGAGAAGCTTTCTTCGTAGATGGAAATACTTTACGTGTGATGACTGAAACGAGTGCGCAAACGTACTCATTTAACAATGCAATTGTTGCTACAGGAAGTCGTCCAATTCAAATCAAAGGGTTTAAATTTGGTGAACGTGTTCTTGATTCAACAGGAGCGTTAGCACTCAAAGAAATTCCTAAAACAATGGCGATTGTTGGTGGAGGATATATTGGGAGTGAATTAGCTGGAGCGTATGCTAATTTAGGTACAGAAGTCACTATTTTAGAAGGACTACCTTCAATTTTAAATGGTTTTGATAAAGATATGGTCAAATTAGTTGAGAAAAACTTTAAAGCTAAAGGCGTAAATATTGTTACAGAAGCTATGGCTAAAGAAGCTCAAACTACGGATAATGGTGTAACTGTAAAATATGAAGCTAATGGAGAAGAGAAATCTCTAGATGTTGAATATGTGTTGGTTACCGTTGGCCGTCGTCCAAATACAGATGAAATGGGTCTTGAACAAGCTGGTGTTGAAGTCGGCGAAAGAGGACTTATTGAGGTCGATGAACAAGGTCGCACAAATGTAGATAGTATTTTCGCAGTTGGAGATATAGTTCCTGGACCAGCTTTAGCTCATAAAGCTAGTTATGAAGCAAAAGTTGCTGCTGAAGCTATCTCCGGTAAAAAAGTTGCCGTTGATTATCGTGCACTTCCAGCAGTAGCATTTACGAATCCTGAAATTGCTTCAGTAGGTTATACTGAAAAAGAAGCTAAGGACAAAGGGTTAAATGTAAAAGCGACTAAATTCCCACTTGGTGGAAATGGTCGGGCATTGTCTCTAAATGCAACTGAAGGTTTTGTGCGTTTAGTTACAACTAAAGAAGACAATGTGATCGTTGGAGCACAAGTAGCCGGAATAAATGCAAGTGACATTATTGCTGAACTAGGTTTAGCTGTTGAAAGTGGAATGAATGCGGAAGATATCGCATTGACGATCCACGGACATCCATCACTAGGTGAATCAGTAATGGATGCTGCAGAAGCTGCCCTGGGTATGCCAATTCATATGTAATTTAAAATGATCCCCCCTTTTATGTAAGTAAGAAGGGGGGATCAAATTTTATGAAAAATAATATGTAAGAAATTGCAAAAAGTACTTATACATAGAAAAAGAAGATACTCTAAAAATTAATAAGTAGGAGTATTAAATAGTCCTTTTCTCCACAAGACCAAATAGCTATATTTTGTTAAAATAGTTCTTTTTATATAAAATAGAGAGATGAGGGGTGAACATATATGGCAATGAATCTCGAAGAAAGAACGCTGTTGATAAAAAAGTGGGTTCTAGAAGCTGGAGATAAAATACAAATTTTATTAAAAAATGATTTATCTGTTCAACAGAAAAGTAACCGAACAGATTTAGTTACAAATATTGATAAAGAGATAGAAAAATACTTTGTTGAAAAAATCCGAACTTATTTCCCTGACGAACTCATCTTTAGTGAAGAAGGTTTTGGAAATACCGTAACAAAATTGGACGGTAATATCTGGTACTTGGATCCGATCGATGGGACAACGAATTTTATTATGCAACAAAAAAATTATGCTGTAATGATAGCCGTATATGAAGATGGAGTAGGTCAAATAGGAATGATTTACGATGTATACAACAACAAGTTGTATGAAGCAACTAAAGGTAGAGGAGCATGGGTCAACGGAGAAAAAATCAGCCAACCGAAGAATATTTCTATGAGAAATGGCTTGTTAGCTCTAAACTCACAAATAATTTTTCGGAAAGAATTTGAGACTCACCGTAATTTAGGAAACGAATCTCTCGGTGTGCGTATGATCGGCTCCGCTGGCTTGGAAATGATGGAGGTTTTACAGGGCAGAACGGCACTCTATTTAGCTTCTTCACTAGAGCCGTGGGATTTCGCACCAGCCTTAATACTCATTGCTGAAACAGGTTTAGTGACACGGAATTTTGATGGAATGGCAATTGATTTGTTGAATAAACAATCATTTGCATGTGGCACTCCGCAATCTATCAAAGATTTTTTAGGCTATTTAGAAAAGAAAAGGTTGCAATAGTGCTAGAAACTGATATAATATAAAAGTTGAAGATAAATTGAGTAATCACTGTATTTATTCTTAACCAGTTATATTTAAGAGTAGGTGCTTTTTTTATATAAACTCATGAAAATGAGTGGACAAGTTTTGGAGGAATAAATCAAATGAAAAAAAGAAATAATATACGTAATATTGCGATTATTGCCCACGTTGACCATGGTAAAACAACATTAGTTGACGAATTATTAAAACAATCTGACACCCTAGGTAGTCATAGCAATCTTGGTGAACGTGCAATGGACTCAAACGCTATTGAAAAAGAACGCGGTATTACAATTTTAGCAAAAAATACTGCAGTACAATATAAAGAAAATCGTATCAATATTTTGGACACACCTGGACACGCAGACTTCGGTGGCGAAGTTGAACGAATCATGAAAATGGTTGATGGGGTAGTTCTTGTTGTGGATTCATACGAGGGTACTATGCCGCAAACCCGTTTCGTTTTGAAAAAAGCACTTGAACAAAAACTAACTCCAATAGTCGTTATTAATAAAATCGATAAAGACACTGCACGTCCTGCAGAAGTTGTAGATGAAGTGTTAGACTTATTTATCGAATTAGGCGCAAATGAACAACAATTAGAATTTCCAGTTTTGTATGCGTCAGCATTAAATGGAACTAGTAGTTTTTCTGAAGATCCAAGTAATCAAGAACCAACTATGGATCCTATTTTTGAAACGATCATGGAAGCAATTCCAGCTCCAATTGATAACAGTGACGAACCTTTACAATTCCAAGTCTCATTATTAGACTATAATGATTATGTCGGAAGAATTGGAATAGGTAGAGTCTTCAGAGGCACAATCAAAGTAGGCGATTCTGTTACACTAAGTAAATTAGATGGAACAACTAAAGACTTTCGTGTTACTAAAATTTTGGGATTCTTTGGCTTGGATAGAGAAGAAATTCAAGAAGCTAAAGCAGGAGATTTGATTGCAGTTTCCGGTATGGAAGATATCTTTGTTGGTGAAACAGTAACGCCATCAAATCACATTGATCCATTACCAATTTTGCATATCGATGAACCAACGCTCCAAATGACATTTTTAGTTAATAATTCTCCATTTGCTGGACGTGAAGGGAAATGGGTTACAGCTCGTAAGTTAGAAGAAAGATTGATGACTCAATTGCATACAGACGTATCTCTTCGTATTGACAACACTGAATCTCCAGATGCATGGATCGTTTCAGGCCGAGGTGAATTACATCTATCTATTTTAGTTGAAAATATGCGCCGTGAAGGATTCGAACTACAAGTTTCCAGACCGGAAGTTATTATTAAAAAATTCAACGGAAAAGATTGCGAACCATTTGAACGTGTTCAAATTGACACCCCAGAAGAATATATGGGCTCAATCATTGAAAATCTCAGTCAGCGTAAAGGTGAAATGCAAGATATGATCCATACAGGAAATGGTCAAGTTCGCTTGATATTCTTAGCACCTGCTCGTGGGTTGATTGGGTTTACGAATGACTTCATGTCTATGACTCGTGGTTATGGAATTATGAACCATACATTCGACCAATATCTACCTGTTTTAAGCGGAAAAATTGGAGAACGTAGAAATGGTGCGCTGGTTTCTACTGAAACAGGCGTTGCTACAACTTACGGAATTATGGGCGTTGAAGATCGTGGTACAATATTTATTGAACCAGGAACTGAAATTTACGAAGGTATGATTGTCGGACAAAATTCAAGAGATAATGATATCACAGTAAATATTGCAAAAGAAAAGCAAAAAACAAATGTACGGTCTGCTAACAAAGATCAAACAAATGTAATTAAAGCACCTAAAAAATTAACATTGGAAGAATCTTTAGAATTTCTTGCTGAGGATGAGTACTGTGAAGTAACTCCAGAATCTATTCGTTTACGGAAGAAGATTTTGAATAAGAGTGAAAGAGAAAAAGTAGCTAAAAAAAGAAAAAAAGCTTAACAGAATCATAAATTTTATTAAATAAAATTAGAATGGGACTAGTAAACTAAATGAAATCATTTAGTTTGCTAGTCCTATTTTTTTGATGATGTTAATCGATAGTAAGGAAAATAGTAAACAAATATATAATCGGAAAAATCTCATTTGAAGAATAGTAATATAATCACGAAAGTATGATGAAGTGTGAGGAATTTGGTAATTGCCTTCACTTTCTGTGATATAATTATAGCTAGTTTAAGAAATGGGGTTTATGGTCATGGATATTCATTTTAAAGAGAAAGCTGTAGATTTGCTTCTTGCTGATTCTCAAAAAATTTATAAATTAATTCACCAACAAAAAAATTATTTGTGTTTAGATTGTCCAGCCTTCGAAGAAGTGGTTGATACTCACATGTTTGGATTTTCAAAAAAGATAGAATTTGCCATTCACATGGAAATAATCTCAGAACAAAAAGGGCAACGCATGTTGAGTGATTTAGAAAAATATGTAAGTGAAGTTTATGATGACGTATTTGAAGAAAAAAAAAAGAAGTGAAATAGAGAGAGGGGGAAGGGAAGCACCCTCATTATATGAAAAAAACAAAATTTATTGACTATTATATTTTAATACCTTTCATTATTTTGAGTGTAACAGGTGTCTTGATGGTCTATAGTGCAAGTATTTATCTAGCATTGAGTGAGTTTGATAATCCTATGCATTATATGATTCGTCAGAGTATTTTTGTTGGTATTAGTTTCTTTGTAACCTCATTTATGTTTTTCTTGCCTACAAAAATTTTAAAATCAACAAAAATAATTATGCTCGCCGTATTTGGAATTATGGCATTATTGATTTATTTGATTTTTTTCGGTGAAGAAATAAATGGGGCTAAAGGCTGGATCGATTTGGGACCGATAGGGTTACAACCAGCAGAGTTTACTAAAATTATTGTGATATGGTATTTTGCTAGTGTTTTCTCAAAAAAACAGTCGCTAATCGTGAATAACTTCCGTAAATTCATAGTGAAACCTCTTAGTCTCGTAGTTTCTATTATCTTTTTAATAGTTATCCAACCAGATGTGGGGGGAGCTCTAATAGTGCTTTTAGTCGCTTTTGTCATGATTATTAGTAGTGGAGTATCTACAAAGATAAGTTTCTTTTTTATAGGGTTAGGAATATCTGGAATTTCTGCTTTTTTTGCTGCAGTAATTCATTTTGGCGAAAAGATGTTTCCACATACTTACCAATACAATCGGTTTTTAGCTTTTTGGGATCCATTTTCCTTATCTGAAAGTACAGGACTACAGTTAATAAACTCTTATTATGCGCTGAGCCGTGGAGGGCTTTTTGGAGTTGGAATCGGAGAATCGGTTCAGAAAACGGGGTATTTACCAGAACCGTATACTGATTTTATTGTATCAATCGTTGGAGAAGAGCTCGGACTGGTTGGTATTGGTGCGTTGATTCTTTTATTAGCATTTTTAATTCTCCGAATTTTTCTAGTTGGTATAAGGGCTAAGAGCCCATTTAATTCGTTAGTAAGCATAGGGGTAGCTAGTTTATTATTGATCCAAACCTCTATTAATCTTGGAGGTGTATTGGGTCTAATGCCAGTAACCGGGGTAACTTTCCCGTTCATTAGTTATGGTGGATCAAGCGTACTGACTATTTCGATTGGAATTGGTGCAGTATTAAATGTTTCTGCACAAGAAAAATATATACGGCAGCAAAATAATCATCCGTTAAAATAATTTTTTGAAAAATGAGGGGAGAGAGGCTTGCGCTTTCCCCTTTTTTTGAGCAAAGTAGTATGAGTCTTTCTGATATGTTGAAATTTTGGTATACTGTTAAAGACGAAAGGAAGTTGATATACATGAGCGAGGAAAATGAAAAAAACCGGCAAGGGTTAATTATTTGGATTTATACACCGAAATTTATAAATAAATTAAAAAGATACGGCTTAATACACTATATATCTAAAAAAATGAATTATGTCGTATTATATGTTGATCAAGATAAATTGGAAGAAACTATAAAAAAAATAACTAAATTCCATTTCGTGAGACGAGTTGAACCATCCTATCGAGGTGCAATCAAGGTAACATATGATGGGGTCCTAGACTCACTTCGTAAAGAAAAAAAAGAAGATGAAAAGCATTCAAATCCTATGGATGATTTATCTTTATTGTAATCAAATAAATAAAATATTAAGTGAAGGAAAATGTTGAAATGCGCATAATAGCTGGCGAATTTAAAGGTCGAAAGTTAAAGTCTGTACCTGGCCAAAACACACGACCAACTACAGATAAAATCAAAGAATCGATATTCAATATTATCGGTCCATATTTTGAGGGTGGTGATTGTTTAGATTTGTACTCTGGAAGTGGAGCCCTGGGTATCGAAGCGGTGTCCAGAGGAGCAGAAAAAGCTTATTTAATAGATCGATCTAGACAAGCTATCCAAACAATACAGACAAATGTAGCGTTAACAAAAAACGAAGACAAATTCGAAATAATTAAAACGACTTCTGCTTTAGCACTTGAGAAATTATCCCAATCAAAAATAAAATTCAAGATTATATTTTTGGATCCTCCATATGCAAAGCAAAGAATTCTGCAAGATATTCAGGATCTACAAAAGCTCGATTTACTAGAAAAAAATGCGATTATTGTCTGCGAAGTAGATAAACACACAAGTTTAGATAAAAATATTAATCAGGTATCCTTGTTAAAAAAGGTGAACTATGGAAATACAACCTGTTATTTTTATGAGTATATGCTGGAAGGTGAGGGAAACTACTAATGGCAAAAGCACTGTATGCGGGTAGTTTTGATCCTTTTTCAAAGGGTCATTTAGATATTGCTGTTAGAGGTACTCGATTATTTGAAGAAGTAATAATAGTTGTGGCTACGAACACATCAAAAAAAGGTCTGTTTTCTGCAAAAGAGAAAGTAGGATTAATAAAAGAGGTTGTAAAAGACTATTCAAAAATTTCTGTTCTTGAACATTCAGGAAAACTTACTGCCGATCTGGCAAATGAACTAGACACGACCGTTTTATTAAGAGGAGTTCGGACTGTTAAAGATTATGAATACGAATATGAAATTGCTTTAATGAATAAAGTGCAAAATGAAAATTTAGAAACGGTTATTTTGTTTGCTGATGAAAAATATCGGCATATCAGTTCTTCATTGATTAAAGAAGTAGCTAAACTTAATGGGACAGTCGAACCTTTTCTTCCTTCGATTATTAATACAGCAATCAAAAAAAAGTTTGAATAAGAAGCAAGTGAGTCGGGAATCTATCCGACTCTTTTTTTTATTCATAGATCCAACATGACAAAATTTTTTTGTTTATTGTTTCGTATATATGATTGTGTGAAAAAGGAGAGTGAGATAGATCAATGCTAAGATTGAGAAAATTTTAAGTTTGATAAAATTATGGATAAATTCATATAGCACTCTAATTAAGACTGGGGTAATCGGTATTTTTTTCGTCATAATGATTTTCTTTCTTTCTAATATCTTTGAGGGTGAAGAAAATAAAATTGGTGAAGTGCAACTAATTACAGAACAAAAATTAGAATCCACTGAAATAGAAAGCGAACCTACAGAATTGATTATTGATGTAAAAGGGGCAGTGAAGAGTCCTGGGATTTATTCTTTTGAGGACGGAACAAGAATATACCAAGCAATTGAAAAGGCAGGAGGCGTAACTGAAGAGGCAAACACAGAAACAATAAATTTGGCGCAACTATTAACAGATCAAATGCTACTTTACATTCCAAATCAAGAAGAAATAAATGAGAACACCATCTTTGAGGGAGAAGCAAGCGATCAAAAAATTAGTTTAAATAGAGCTACTGCTACAGAGTTAACGGCTCTGCCTGGTATCGGAGAGAAAAAAGCAAACCAAATCATTCAGTATAGAGAGGAAGTTGGGAGCTTCAAGACAATAGAGGAAATAATGAATGTAACGGGAATTGGCGATAAAACATTTGAAGCTATTAAAGAAATGATAAGTTTGTAAAAAAATGGGTTTGCACCTTTGACTTTGCTTTTGTATACTTAATGAAAAATGTTTTAAAGGGAGTTTATAATGGAAAAAAGAATACCGTGGGATCAATATTTCATGGCACAAAGCTTACTGTTAGCTCAAAGGAGCACATGTACTCGCTTGACTGTAGGAGCAACTATAGTCAGAGACAAGCGAGTTATTTCCGGAGGATATAATGGATCCGTAAGTGGAGATGTACATTGCATAGATGATGGATGTTACGTAATAGACGGCCACTGTGTGCGCACGATTCATGCAGAAATGAATGCTATTCTCCAATGCGCAAAATTTGGAGTTCCTACTCAAGATGCTGAAATTTATGTCACTCATTTTCCTTGTTTGCAATGCACAAAAATGATTATTCAAGCTGGAATTAAACATATTTATTATTTGAATGACTATCATAACAATGAATATGCAATAAATCTATTAAAGCAAAGTAATGTGGATGTATCAAAGGTTGCAATTCCAAAAGATTTTTTTCAAACTCTTCAATTCGAAATAGATTCAAACGATCAAATAATAATCAATGACCTAGATGAATAAAATTTATACGTTATTTGTATGATCGTCTAGTATTTGTCGCTTTTTCCGCTTTAATCAGTACATTAGTTTTTGTAAGTAACGCGTCATATTGGAGCCTTTTACTTTTGGCTTTGTGGATTTTCAGGGTGCTAGTTCTTAGAGAAAAGTTAGTCATGCTAGTTTCTCTCCTGTTCATTTTTAGTTACGGGGGACTAGCTTATTTTACTGTTCACCATGAAACTTCAAACATCAATAAGGATGAAACGGTTTTTGAAGGATATATTTATCAAGATACTGTTAAAGTCGATGGAGATTTAGTACGTTTTGAAGCTGAACTGTTACGTCCAGATAACAAGAGTGAAAAAGTAATAATACGTAAAAAACTGGAAACTAGCGATGAGAAAACAGAGTGGGAAAACTCAATGACTCTTGACCTTATAGAATTTTCAGGCGAGTTGAAATATCCTAGTGAACCATCTAATTTTAATCAATTCAATTACCGCAATTTTTTATTATCCGAAAATATATATTGGGTTCTTGAAGCACAGTCTATTCAAGATAGTCATTCTGAGGGCGGAAATTTATTTCGAATGTTCCCGATATATTTTTCATATTTAAGAGAAAAAGCAATTTCTTTTATAGATAATCATTTTACCTATCCTTTAAATAATTATATACAATTACTATTTCTCGCAGACAGAGATGGATTTTCTCAAGAAACTTATGATTATTTTCGCTATTTGGGAATTGTGCATTTGCTCTCTATTTCTGGATTACATGTATCCTTAATAATAAACAACTGTGAACATTTATTATTGAAAATGGGATTAACTAAGAAAGAAAGTGGTGTTTTTTTATTAGTTATACTTCCAATGTTTGGAACTATAACTGATTGGGGAATGAGTGTATTACGATCGATCACTCAAACTATTATCCAAATTTTGTGTTTATTTCTTCCTATAAAGCTTAGTCAAATGGACAAATGGTCCATTGCATTAGTATTTGTAATAATACTAAATCCATATAATGTATGGAAAGTAGGATTCCAACTTAGCTTTGCGTTGAGTTTTTTTCTCATAATAATGGAAGAGGCCAAGTTTTTACGAAAAAATTATTCTATTTCTACTCATTTTGTTACTTCCGTAGTATTGTTTTGGGCAGCTATTCCGATACTTAGTTACCATTTTTTTGAATTTTCTTGGGCTGCAGTAATCGTTAATTTGGTATTTATTCCTTTTTTCTCACTGTTTATCATTCCGGTCCTATTATTAACCTTAGTTGTAACAATAATTATACCGTTACCAATAGTTAGTCAGGTATTTCAAGCAATTTCTTTGCTATTGATATATGGTATGGAAAAAATTGCTGAATCCTTGAGTAAAATACCTTTTTTAACGTTTAATTCTGGGCGATTCCCCCCTATAATAATGGTACTGTTAATTGTTATTAGCCTTTATTTGTATATATTATTAGAAAAGGGAGAGTACAAGAAAAAGAGAACTTGTTTTGTTGTATCCATCTTATTTTTACTAATGTTTGCTCAAAAGCATCCATTCTATGGTGAAATAATGATGATTGATGTCGGTCAAGGCGAATCAATTCTTTTAAGAGCGCCGTATTCAAGAGAAATTATTCTAATTGATACGGGTGGTACTATCGATTTTCCTGAAGAAGAATGGCAAAATAGAAAAGAGCCATATTCTATCGGAAAATCAATTTTAATTCCTACATTAAAAAGTGTAGGTGTTTCTTCTATAGATAAGGTGATTTTAACTCACAGTGATGCTGATCATATCCAAGCTCTTTCCGACTTGGCTAAAGAAATAACAATAAAAGAGATAATAGGTACAAGCGGAACTCTAAATAACGAAAAATTTTTAGCTATAAAAAAGAATTTCTCAACCCAACAACCTATCATCTCTGAAGTTTATCCAGAAGAAGTTTTATCGAATATTTCTAAACATATCCCCTTGACCATTTTGGGTCCTAGGAGTGTAGGTACGGGTAACAACAGTGATTCTTTGATTTTATATGGTACAATTGGAAAGAAAGATTGGTTATTTACAGGAGACATTTCTCAAATAGAAGAAAGCATTCTTCAATCGAGTTATTCTCAAATACCTGTAGATATATTGAAAGTTGCTCATCATGGTAGTAATACGTCAAGCAGCAAAGAATTTGTAAATTGGATCGATCCAGAATACGCTTGGATTTCAGTCGGCGATAACAATCGATATGGACATCCTCATCAGGATGTATTGAATATATTATTTAACCAAAATGTAAAAGTGTACCAAACAAACGAATCTGGAGCTATTCGATTCACCTACTCTTTTATAAAGAGTAAAAATAAAATTCAAACTGTAAAATGATGGATGAAAAGAAAGTTGGATGATTATGTCTATTGGAGAAGTGTTGATCTCATTAAAACAAAATAAACCCAAGCCTATTTATCTAATATTAGGAAAAGAATCCTATTTGGTAAATCGCGTAAAAGAGAATATGATTGATAGCTTCCTAAATAATGAAGTGAATGAATTTAACTTTGCGAAATATGACATGGAAGAACATCCTCTAGGGAGCGCTTTAGAAGAAGCCGAGTCTTTTCCATTTTTTGGAGAGAAAAAAGTTGTTTTCATTGAGAATCCCTTTTTTTTAACTGGAGAAAAGAATAAAGCAAAAATAGAACATGATTTTACTAGATTAGAAAACTATTTGAAAAACCCGTCTGAATTTTCAGTACTTGTTTTTATCGCACCTTATTCTAAATTAGATCAACGGAAAAAAATAACTAAGCTACTTAAAAAAGTGGCGATATTAATCGATACCCAGCCGATGAAAGAGTACGAAACAAAATCTTTTATAAAAGAAGAAATTCGTTCCTCTGGTTATTCTATTCAGCCTGAAGCATTTGAAAAATTGTTGGCTTTAACTGATTTACATCTTACACACATCATGAATGAACTCGAAAAATTAAAAATATACCATATGGATACCAAGCATATTACTCTCACTTCTGTAGAAAATCTTGTATCAAAATCCTTAGAACAAAATATTTTTGAATTGAATGACTACATTCTTAAAAAGAATACGGGAGAAGCATTAGAACTATATCAGGAATTACTCTTGCAAAAAGAAGAACCGATTAAGATCATTGCCTTAATGCTGTCTCAATTTAGACTTCTTTTACAAGTGAAAATTTTACGAACAAAAGGGTATCAGCAGGCGGATATTGCAAAATTGATCAAAGTTCATCCTTATCGTGTGAAATTAGCCTTACAACAAGAAAAAAAGTTTGAACAAACCACATTATCGCAAGCATACAATGGTTTGATCGAAGCAGATTACAGAATTAAAACTGGACAGGGGAATGTTCAGATGCAATTTGAACTGTTCATTTTGAGTTTCTGTGCGGTATCGAAACAAGATTCTTCCTATCAAGTAAAAAAACTTTACAGCTAAGGATTGCAAAATCCTTCGTCATTCTGTATAATTAACAATGTTGAAATGAACCAATGAATAGATGTATTGGTTAGACTTGAAAGTGGGGTGTATGGAATGCCAAATATTGAATCTGCAGTGAAACGCAACCGTCAATCTGAAAAAACTGCTGCTCAACATGTCACGCATGTTAGTGCAATGCGCACAGCTAAAAAGAAATTTTTGAAAGCTGCTGAAGCAAATGACGATAACGCAAATGAGTTATATAGAAAAGCAAAAAAAGCTATTGACATGGCTGCTTCAAAAGGATTAATCCATAAAAATAAAGCTAGTCGTGACAAATCGCGCTTAAGCTCAAAATTATCTAAGTAATTAACTTAGTAAAAAAAGCCTATACCTTTTAAAAGGTATGGGCTTTTTCCTTTCTTATCTTGCCATACTTCAGTAAAATGGAAAAGAAGATTGAAAAATCTATATTAATGTCAACATATAGAGAGAGGAGTTATATATATGGAATTGGATCAATTTAAATTGCAATCACATTATCAACCCAGTGGAGATCAACCAGCTGCAATAGAAAGTTTAATAAGAGGTCTCCGTGAAAATCTAAAAGAACAGGTCCTTTTAGGCGCTACCGGGACGGGGAAAACTTTTACAGTTTCAAATGTAATACAAGAAGTCAATCGACCTACATTAGTTATTGCACACAATAAAACATTAGCTGGACAGTTGTATAGTGAATTCAAAGAATTTTTCCCAGAAAATGCAGTTGAATATTTCGTGAGTTATTATGATTATTACCAACCGGAAGCGTATGTTCCATCAACCGATACATTTATAGAAAAAGAAGCAAGTGTTAATGATGAAATAGACAAATTAAGACACTCCGCAACAAGTTCCCTTCTGGAAAGAAGAGATGTCATTGTTGTTGCATCAGTCTCATGTATTTATGGTTTAGTAAACCCGCTGGATTATAGAGATCATGTTTTATCTCTAAGAGCTGGAACTGAAATAAAGCGCGATGACTTACTCAGAAGATTAGTCGATATGCAGTTTGAGAGAAATGATATTGATTTTCAACGTGGACGCTTTAGAGTTAGGGGAGATATAGTTGAGATTTTCTTAGCTTCTAGAGAAAGTGAAGCTATCCGAGTGGAGTTATTCGGAGATGAAATTGATCGAATCCGAGAGGTCGATGTGTTAACTGGGGAAGTAAAAGCAGATTTAGAACATGCTGCAATTTTTCCTGCTACTCACTTTGTAGCTAATGATGAACAAACACGTTCAGCAATAGCATCGATAAAAAAAGAATTAGTAGAGCAATTAGAAAAATTGCGTTCGGAAAATAAATTACTAGAAGCTCAGAGATTGGAGCAACGCACAAACTATGACATTGAAATGCTCATGGAAATGGGCTATTGTCCAGGTATAGAAAACTATTCCCGCCATATGGATGGAAGAAAGCCTGGGGAATCTCCATATACGCTATTAGACTTTTTTCCGGATGATTCTTTATTCGTTATTGATGAGTCTCACATGACGATGCCTCAGATTAGAGGGATGTACAATGGTGATAAAGCACGAAAACAACAATTGATCGATCATGGATTTCGTTTACCAAGCGCACTAGATAATCGGCCATTGAGAATTGAAGAATTCGAGAAACACGTTAACCAGATTTTGTATATTTCTGCTACACCTGGACCTTATGAATTAGAAAGAACAAACACAGTTATTGAACAGATCATCCGGCCAACGGGCCTATTAGACCCTCAAATTGAGGTTAGACCGATCAAAGGACAAATTGATGATTTAATTGAAGAAATTGCACTACGAACCGAGCGGAACGAACGAGTTTTCATTACGACGTTAACGAAAAAAATGTCGGAAGATTTGACCGATTATCTAAAAGAAGCAGGTATCAAGGTTAAATATTTGCATAGTGATATTAAAACTCTAGAACGGACAGAAATCATTCGGGACTTGCGGTTGGGCGAATTTGATGTATTGATTGGTATCAATCTTTTGAGAGAAGGATTAGATGTTCCAGAAGTGTCCTTGGTAGCCATCTTGGATGCTGACAAAGAAGGGTTTTTACGGAGCAATCGCGCGCTTATACAAACGATTGGGAGAGCGGCTAGAAATGAAAACGGTAGAGTAATAATGTATGCAGATAGAATTACTGATTCTATGCAATTTGCTATCGATGAAACAAATCGTAGAAGAGCGATCCAAGAAAAATATAATTCTGTTCATGGAATCACACCTACAACAATCAAGAAAAAAGTTCGTGATTTAATCAAAATTTCGACATTAGTTGATGGAAAGGGAGAATCCACATCTGAAAAATTGGCTTCCCTTTCAAGAGATGAAAGAAGAGAAGTGATTGAAACTATGGAACTGGAAATGAAGCAAGCAGCTAAAGAATTAGACTTTGAAAAAGCTGCTAGCTTAAGAGATATTGTGTTAGAGTTAAGATCCCGGTATTCCTTGAAATAAAAAAAGAATGGGAGATCATGATTAAAACCCTTGCTTTTTAGCTGTATTTACTGTAAATTTTATATGTGCGTAAAAACCACATCCTTTTACTTGGATCGACGCATCACCAACGTTTTTCTCGGTTAAAGGACAAAAAAATAGGAAAGAGGTGCTAGAAACATGGCAATTAGTAAAGAACGCAAAAATGAAGTAATTAAAGATTATGCACGTAAAGAAGGAGACACAGGTTCTCCTGAAGTACAAATTGCTGTACTAACAGAAGAAATCAATGCATTAAATGAACATGCACGTGTTCATAAAAAAGATTTCCATTCTTATCGTGGATTAATGAAAAAAATCGGTCACCGTCGTAACTTGCTTGCATATCTACGTAACAAAGATATCACTCGTTACCGTGAATTGATTCAACGTCTAGGATTACGTCGTTAATTCGATAAATTCTTTAAAGCGAGGTTCGCATGAATCTCGCTTTGTTTTTTGTGGAAAAAGGTTTGTTGCCCGCTAAAGATCTACTATACAAATGTGATTTTATAAACGTTCTTATAAATTGACATTTGTTTAGTAGTCGAGTGTGCAGCAAATCAATCGTACAGATAAAGGAGATACAGTATATGACAAATAAAAAAATATTTAGTAAAGAAATTGCAGGCAGAACACTTACCGTGGAAATTGGACAACTTGCAAAGCAAGCGAATGGTGCAGTTTTAGTACGATATGGTGATACAGCCGTTTTGACGGCTGTAGTTGCCAGTAAATCAGCTGGAACAGCAGACTTTTTCCCATTAACAGTTAATTATGAAGAGAAAATGTATGCAGTTGGTAAAATACCTGGAGGATTCATCAAGCGTGAAGGACGCCCCTCTGAAAATGCTACATTGACAGCGCGTTTAATTGACCGTCCTATTCGTCCAATGTTTGATGAAGGCTTTAGAAATGAAGTTCAAATTACAAATACAGTTCTTTCGGTAGATCAAGACTGTTCACCAGAAATTACAGCAATGTTTGGATCTTCAATCGCTTTATGTGTTTCGGACATACCTTTCCATGGTCCGATTGCAGGAGTCAATGTGGGACGTGTGGATGGACAATATGTATTGAATCCTACTGAAGCACAAGAACTAAAATCTGATATTCAACTAACTGTTGCTGGTTCTGGAGAAGCAATCAACATGGTTGAAAGTGGCGCACTTGAAGTTCCAGAAGATGAAATGCTAGAAGCCTTACTTTTCGGGCATGAAGCGATCAAAGAATTAGTTCATTTCCAAGAAGAAATTACAGAAGTAGTTGGAAAAGAAAAAATGACTATTGACTTAGTATTACCGTCTGAAGAGTTGGTTAAAGAAATCCATGCTGAATATACTGAAGAAATGAAAAAAGCTATTCAGATTGAAGAAAAAATGGCCCGTTCTGAAAAAACAAGTGCATTAAAAGAAGAAATTGTGAATGCATATCAAGAAAAATACCATGATGATGAGAATATTCAATCAATTATAAAAGACGTTAAAAAGATTGTAGACGGTATGGAAAAAGATGAAGTACGTCGTCTGATCACTGAAGAAAAAGTAAGACCTGATGGACGTAAAATCAATGAAATCCGTCCTTTAGATTCTGAAATCTCTTTACTACCAAGAGTTCATGGTTCTGGATTATTTACACGTGGTCAAACCCAGGCTCTGTCAGTTGCTACTTTAGCTCCTTTAAAAGAACATCAACTTATTGATGGGTTAGGAACTAATGACAGTAAACAATTCATGCATCATTACAATTTCCCTCAGTATTCTGTTGGAGAAACAAGCAGACGCTTTGGACCAGGCAGACGTGAAATTGGACATGGAGCTTTAGGAGAACGTGCGCTTTCTGCAGTTCTTCCTGATGAAAGTGATTTTCCTTACACTATTCGCTTAGTTGCTGAAGTATTAGAATCTAACGGTTCTTCTTCCCAAGCAAGTATTTGTGCAGGAACATTAGCACTAATGGATGCAGGTGTTCCCATCAAAGCCCCAGTCGGTGGAATTGCTATGGGATTAGTTATGGAAAATGACAATTATACAGTGCTTACGGATATTCAAGGCTTAGAAGATCATCTAGGAGATATGGATTTTAAAGTTGCAGGAACTCGTAAAGGCATCACAGCTTTACAAATGGATATTAAAATCCAAGGTATCACAACTCAAATTCTTTCAGAAGCTTTGACCCAAGCAAGAAAAGCACGCATGGAAATTTTAGATAATTTAGAAGCAACAATCTCAGAACCAAAAAAAGAGCTAAGTGAATACGCACCGAAAATTGAATCAATTAAAATAAAACCAGCTCAAATAAAAGTAGTCATTGGTAAAGGCGGAGAAACAATCAATGGGATTATTGATGAAACTGGTGTGAAAATTGATATTGATGAAGAAGGAAATGTAAATATATATGGTCAAGATCCAAAAGCAATTCAACATGCAATCGATATGATTGGAGAATTAACAGAAGAAGTCGAAGTTGGTAAAATTTATAATGGTACAGTAAAACGTATAGAAAAATTTGGCGCTTTTGTTGAAATAATTAAAGGCAAAGATGGACTGGTTCATGTCTCTGAATTGTCCGATAAATATATAAGTGATGTCGAAAGTGTAATTTCTGTTGGAGATAAGATTGAAGTAAAAGTTACAGAAGTAGATCGTCAAGGCAGAGTAAATTTATCACATAAAGCTGTCATGAAAGAAAGAGAAGAATCAAAAGAATAAAAAAAGCGATCTCTGTTAGGTTACTCACTTAACAGAGATCGGTTTTTTTTTTTGAAAAAAATTAGTATACTGGGCGAATAGATATTTCTCCTGCGGTCAGTAGTTCTGATTGCTGTGTATCAGAATAGAATACTTTTAGAAATCCATCTTTGTTAATATCGATTGCGGTACCTTCTCTAATGATATTTTGTTGATGAACAGTGATAGTTTCCCCCAATATAGTTGAGTTTTTTCGACAGATGGATAAGAATTCTTCTGCATCATCAGTAGTAATAAAATTATTATATAGATTTTCAAATTGCAATAAAAAGTCAGTAATTATATCATTGGGGTCAACAATTATTCCTGTTTCTTCTCTTAATGAAGTTGCAAGTCCCAGCAAACAACTAGGTAAATCAGCATTCAGCAAGTTTGTATTTAACCCAATACCGATTTGAATATAACTGGGATCTTTTTGAATATATACTGACTCCGTTAAAATCCCAGCTATTTTCTTTTGATTGACTAAGAGGTCGTTTGGCCATTTAATTGAGCAGTGTACGTAAGATTTCAGACTATTATAAAGAGCTGCTGCCGTTAGTTGAGTTAATAAGTAAGGTCTTAGAATTGGAACAGTAGGTTTTAATACAATCGTCAAAGCAACTGATTTCCCTGCGGGAGTAGACCAGGATTTAGCATTTCGACCATATCCAGCAAGTTGTTTATGAGCAAATACAACTTGGCCATTTTTTAAGGCATGAGTAGGCTGGTTTTTTATCCATTGATTTGTAGAGTCTATTACTGGGAAAAACTTGAGTGTACTTCCAATAGTTTTTTCTTTAAGCTGCTGGGATAACTGATTGATTGAAAGCATGGGTAAAGTGAATTTGAGAGTTTTTGCTGTCTCCTCTAGTGGAAATTCATGTTTTTTGTACTTCTGAATTAAATCAGTAAGCTGGTCGGATGAAATAGATAATTTTTGTTGAAGAGAATTTTTTTCAATAGATTTAGGGTAATAATTGGCGCATTCTTCAAAAAAAACTTGGTCAATAAGCTCATTCATTAAAGTACCTCCTCGTATAGTACAGTTCAACTATACTAAATCTAGCTCTCAAAAAAAAGATGAACTTCTTTAATGACATGCAGTGAGTATGATTTATTCATATTTTGTGCTACAATAAATAATGAGTACGTATGATTAAATTACGTAAGAGTGATAATTTATATTAAAAATATAATAAAAAAATTTAGAGGTGAAAGAATGGAAAAAATAAAAATTATTCCCTTGGGTGGGGTAAGAGAGAATGGAAAAAATTTATACGTTGTCGAGTCTAATGATGATTTATTTGTTTTAGATTGTGGATTAATGTATCCAGAAGAAGAATTATTTGGAATTGATGCAGTCATTCCTGATTTTAGTTATTTAGAAGAAAATCGTTCGAAGATTGCTGGAGTCTTTTTAACTCATGGTCATGAAGATGCAATAGGAGCTTTACCGTATTTCTTGGAAAAATTTGACGTTCCTGTTTTTGGATCAGAATTGACAGTAGCATTGGCTAAATTATTTGCCAAACAAACCGGAATGGGTATCGAATTTGATGATTATCATATCATTGATGAGCATACAGAAATTGACTTTAATGATACTATTGTGAAGTTTTTTAATACGACACATACAATTCCAGATTCAATGGGAATAGCCATAAAAACCGGTGAAGGCACTATAGTTTATACTGGGAATTTCAAATTTGACCAAAGTGCTAAAGCTATGTACCGAACAGACTTATCTCAAATAGCTGAAATTGGAAAAGAGGGAGTCTTGGCTTTGCTTAGCGATTCCGCTGAAGCAGAGAGTACAATAGAGAACGTTTCAGATTTAAAAGTAGCTGAAGAAGTACTAGAAACTTTTCAAAATGCGAATAGCAGAATTATTGTAGCTGCGGTAGGCAGTAATATCTTGAGAATCCAACAGGTTTTTGATGCTGCAGTGAAATCAAACAAAAAAATCTTTATTTCTGGGAAAAACGTAGAAGAAATTGTTGGAACTGCACTTCGCCTGGAAAAATTGATTTTGCCGGATGAAAGTCTGATTGTTCCAATAGAACAAATAAATAAATTTTCTGATGATCAAATCGTTGTTCTAGAAACTGGGGCTCCTGGTGAACCGATCAAAGCACTCATGAAAATGGCTACAGGATCTCATTCACAAGTAAATGTTAAAGAAGGGGACTTAGTATATATTGCCACGAGTCCCTCTACAGCTATGGAAGTAATTGTAGCAGAGGCAGAAAACTTGATCTACAGAGTAGGCGGAACGGTGAAACAGATAACCGATAATCTTAAAGCATCCGGGCATGCTACTCCAAATGATTTACAATTGATGATCAATTTATTGAAACCTACCTACTTTGTTCCCGTTCAAGGAGAATATCGAACGATGGCTGCACACGCTGAATTAGCAAATCAGGTAGGCATTCCTTTTAAAAATATTTTTATACTCGGGAATGGAGATGTCCTTGCGTATGATAAAGACCGCATGCATGCTACTGGTCAAGTGATAGCAGGGAATACTTTAATCGATGGTGTGGGAATAGGAGATATTGGAAATATAGTCTTACGTGACAGACGGTTGTTATCAGAAGACGGCATTTTTGTAGCTGTTGTTACAATCGATAGAAAAAATAAAAAAATTGCTTCTGGTCCACAAATCGTTACACGAGGATTTGTATACGTTAAAGAAAGTGTGGAACTTATAGAAGAAACTTCTGGAATTGTAAAAGATGTAGTTGAAGATAATTTGCAAAACAAAAAATTCGACTGGGGTTCTTTGAAGCAAGATATTAGGGATGCTTTAGGTAAACATCTATTTCAGAAAACTCGCAGACGTCCAATTATTTTACCTGTCATAATGGAAGTTAGTGCAAATAAAAAAAGAAGACGTTAACAAATTAATTTAATAATCAAAACTGCACAAGGGGTGCCTATTGGCTGAGATTGAATACCTATTCTAACCCTTCGAACCTGTTTGTTAATACAAACGTAGGAATGTCGCAGCAAGATGGAATAAACTAGTTTTGCTATTTTACTCCCCCTTTGTGTTCAGTTTAGAGACTATCAAAGGAGGAGTTTTTTTTATGAAAAATAAATTAACTGTTTGGATTGAAGGAACTATTATTGCAGCTTTAGCCATTGGATTATCATTACTGCCCACGAATATTGGACCTTCAATTACTATTTCATTAGGTATGATTCCACTCACTTTATACTCTTTAAGAAGAGGATTTGTCCCAGGAGTATTTGCAGGTTTTCTTTGGGGGATTTTACATTTTTTAATAGGAAATGCAGTGATTTTAACATTTTGGCAAGGATTTATTGAATACGTTATTGCTTTTGCCTTTGCCGGATTCGCTGGATTATTTTCTAATCGACAACTGAAAAGTAATTCAGGAAGAACAGTGAACCATCTAATTATTATCACTTTAGCTTCTTTTGTGGGTGTTTTGGCTAGGTTTTTCTGGCATTTTATCGCAGGAATAATTTTTTGGGGGAATTACGCACCAGAAGGCATGAGCCCAGTATGGTATTCTTTTGTAATGAATGGAGTAAGTGGATTGGCAACATTCATAGCAACAGCAACAGTTTTGCTGCTAATTTATAAAACAAACCGTTCCATTTTTGGGATAGGGATATAATAAAGTTTCTGTGCAAACAGGATGAGAATATGAATTGCAAAAATATATCCAATTATTATTAAAAAACGAATAAGAGGTATTGAGAGTTGAATTTAATCATTCAGCTCTTTTTTATTCGCTGTTTTCGTAAAGATTGTTGTTTTATAGTTGTTTTCATAAAAACTAATAGTTTGTCTTAAATATTAGAATTTTCTGCTATAATATATAATAAATACAATAAGTCTCGCTAATTTAATTTGAAGGGGTGAAAAATATGAGTAAAACAAAATTTACATTAGTGATTACTTTGGGTATAGTTGGTGGTATTTTCATTCTTGGAGTTCTACGTTGGTTAGGTTTAGATATTTCATTAGCCAATGTATGGTTTAAAGTCTTTGGAGAACCTAATGCGGTTTCGACAACGATTGTATCACTGATTACCATATTAGTTTGTTACTTTATAATACGTGTAGCTTATAAGAAAGCCGTGAATTCTCAATAAAACATCGAAATCACATAGACCTCTAATAAAATGAGGTCTTTTCTTATGCAGTTCTGAGCATTTGTACAGTCCTATAATTGGATTTTTGACACGCTGAAATAAGCATTTGCTCTACTTGTTTTTCAAACGCTAAATGTTTGTCTATTTCAAGCCAACGGAACCAATATAGATAATTATCTAAATACTTAGTAGCAACGCCTTGAAAACGTCTAATCCAAGTCTTTAAACGATTATGAAAGTTATTCACGTTCTGAACGTGATAAATCCCCTTCTTGACCAATTGTTTTTGACGAGCATTTATAGTTTCGTGTTGTAATCCCTTTATTTTTGCAAACTTTTTATAGTTGGTTGCTGTATCAGTGCATAACAAAGCAGTAGGGTGAATAAATTCCCCTATAACCGCATCAATTTCTTCTGCTTTAACACGCCCCGTTCCAGCTTTACGATGTGCAACTTCTTTCCCCTTTAAAGACTCGTGGAAGAAAGTTTCATCACTCTCAACAATTCCTTGTAATTGATTGTATCCAAGCGAACTTAGTGCATTTAATATCTTATGTCTCCAATAAAAAGCAGTAGATATGTGTATTTTAAGCCGTTTAGCGATTTTGGGAAGTGTATAACCTTCAACCATCATTTCCATATACGAAACCCACTTTTCGGTGTAACGAGAGCCTGAAAAGGGTGTATTTGTTAAATCGTTGAAATTTTTATTGCAATCTTTACAAAGATAACGCTGACGTGTTCGATACTTTCCGTTTCGTTTTAAAGATGTACTTCCGCAATGAACACACGCCAATCCCGAAGAAAAACGGGTTTCACGTATCTTATCAAGCAATTTTGTGATTTTGTCTGGTTCATCTGGAAATAAATCTTGTTTCATTGCATTAAATAGTTCTATTTGCTCCGTTTCAGTTAAATCGGTAAAGTCTGCATACACACTCTTCCACATACCTAAACGCCTTCTCAAACGGCATTATACCAACCTTTATACAGTATAGTCAAGAAAGCAACAATCTATACGAAAACAGCGTTTTTATTAAATGGCAAATCGATGAGTTTGTTCATTTAATTTTAATAAATCTATTGTATTGGAAGTGTTTTCTACTTTATACTCAAATATAGGGTCATTAATATTATAAAAGGAGAGATCTATATGGAATATTTACGTTTAATCGGTATTGTTATTATTGTAATTGGATTCGTTTTTAAAATTGATACGATAGCAGTAGTTTTATTAGCTGGTTTAGTTACAGCACTAGTATCAGGGATTTCAATAATTGAATTTTTGCAATTATTAGGTGAAGCATTTGTTTCGAATCGTCTAGTAACATTATTCTTTCTTACTTTACCCATGATAGGATTAACAGAGAAATATGGACTGCGTCAACAAGCTACTAAAATAATTGAGGACATAAAAGGATTAACCCCTGGGAGGTTTTTGTCTCTGTACATGTTTATTAGAGAGTTAGCTGGTTTCTTTTCGATTCGAATACAAGGTCACACTCAATTTGTACGGCCTTTAGTTGAACCCATGGCTCAAGCATCTGCGGCCACAAAATACAACTTGGAATCTGAAAAAGCAAAAGAAAAAATTAAAGCTCGGTCTGCTGCTATGGAGAACCTAGGAAACTTCTATGCTCAAAATACATTTATTGCAGCCTCTGGGGTTCTTTTGATTACGGGTACTATGGAATCATTGGGTTATGAAATTTCTGCAGTCGATGTAGCTCAGGCTTCACTACCAGTAGCTCTTATAGCCTTAATAATGGTTTTGATTTCGAATGTTTGGTTTGATCGTTCTTTAAAAAAGAAATATGGGGCAGCAGTTGAACTAAATAGTCAAAGGGAGGCCAAATAATGGAGCAGTTGTCAGCAAATCTACTTGAATTATTTTTCATTCTTACGGGATTACTAATGGGATATACCGGAATAAAGGCAGTATTAGACAAAAATCATCCTGCACGCTGGGGAACTGGTATGTTCTGGTTGCTTCTAGCAGCAACATTCGCTCTAGGAAACGTTATACCACCTGTAATCAATGGTTTATTAATTATATTAATGGGAATATTAACTTTTTTTAAACAAGTTAAAATTGGAGCTATTTCAGAAACTTCTGAAATAGAAGCCAAAAAAAGAAGCGATAGAATTGGAAACAAAATATTTATTCCAGTGGTATCATTAGCATTAATAGCAATTTTGATTGCACAATTCACTCCACTCAGTGGACAAGTGGGGATCGGATTAGGTGCTGTTTCTTCATTAATAATTGCTATTTGGATAACAAAAGCTAAACCAAAAGAAGCTATCACTGAGGGAGATCGAATGGTAAGACAAGTAGGAACAGTTGGTATCTTACCTCAATTGTTAGCGGCGCTAGGTGTGATATTTACTGCTGCTGGTGTTGGTGATGTGATAGCGGACATGATTTCCACCGTCATTCCTCAAGGAAATCAACTTGCGGGTGTTTTAGCATATGTAATAGGTATGATTGTATTTACAATAATAATGGGGAATGCTTTTGCCGCTTTCACAGTAATTACAGCGGGTATTGGAATTCCTTTTGTAATTTCTCAAGGTGCTGACCCGGTAATTGCAGGTGCTTTAGCAATGACGGCAGGATACTGTGGTACACTGTTAACGCCCATGGCTGCCAATTTCAATGCTTTACCTGTTGCTTTGTTAGAAATGAAAAATCCTAATGGGGTCATTAAAGAACAATTTCCATATGCAATAGTAATGATTATTGTTCATGTCGGTTTGATGTATTTCTGGGCATTTTAATTATATTTAATGAGGAGAGAGTTTAATGAAAATATTAGTAACTGGTTTTGATCCATTTGGTGGCGAGGCTATTAATCCTGCTTTGGAAGCGGTGAAGAAACTTCCTGACACAATTTTAGGAGCAACTGTTTACAAACTGGAAATTCCGACTGTGTTTCATAAATCATCTGAAGTTTTACAAAGTGAGATGGAAAAAATTGACCCCGATGTAGTCTTGTGTATTGGACAAGCGGGCGGAAGATATGGAGTCACTCCTGAAAGAGTTGCAATAAATGTAGACGATGCGCGTATTCCAGATAACGAAAAAAATCAGCCAATCGATGAAGTCATACGCCCAGATGGAAAAACTGCTTACTTTTCATCTGTACCGGTCAAAGCTATGGTATCCGAGATAAAAGAAGCAGGGATTCCTTCTTCAGTATCAAATACTGCTGGAACATTTGTGTGCAACCATATTTTGTATCAACTGCTTTATTTAATAGATACAAAGTTTCAAAATGTTCAAGGAGGGTTCATACATGTACCCTTTATACCGGAACAAGTGGTAGATAAAAACAATCAACCTAGTATGAATTTGAATGATATTACTAAAGGATTAGAAAAAGCAATCGAGGCAATTATAAAGCTTGATGGAAAAGGTGATTTAAAAGAAGTTGGAGGAGCTATTCATTGATCCAATTAATAAAAAGTCTAGGAGAAAAAAACTGTTAAGAAGTATGTGTTTTCTTCGGTAAAGCTTATCATACTTTTAAAATGAGAGAGGGCGGACCGGTCATTGAATTTAGATGAGTGATCTGCCTTTTTTTTTTTGCTACTCAAAGATTATTTGATTCCAGCTACTTTTTTTGAATATTTATTAAAGGGCTTTATTTAGCATTTTCTATATATGTTTAGTACAATTAAATAAAGTTTACCTGAGGGGAATTTACTATGGATCTTTTTCAACTTATTGTTTCATTTATTTTATTTGCAAATATAGTGTTAGCTATTTTTACGGTGTTTCGTGAAAAAAGAGATATAGCTGCCACTTGGGCTTGGTTGTTAGTTCTTGTTTTAATTCCAGTATTGGGATTTATTATTTATTTGTTTTTAGGAAGGAAAATTTCTAAAAATCAAATATTTGATATTCAATCACAGGAAGCAATTGGTGTTCCTCAACTGGTTGAAGCCCAAAAAAAATTAATCGATGAGGATAATTTTGATTTACCAGAAAGTCGTTATGTAGATAAAACAATGGAAATGGTCAATTTATTTCTCGAATCGAGTGCTGCTGTTTTAACTAAAGGGAATCAAGTGGATATTTTAGACGATGGGAAGTTAAAGTTTGAACAATTAATAAAAGATATAGATACTGCCCAGGATCACGTACACTTAACCTATTATATTTTCCGAGCAGACAAAATAGGTAGAAAATTATTACATGCATTAGAAAAACGTGCTGAACAGGGCGTGAAAGTTAAAATCCTATATGATCCTTTAGGTGCAAAGGTTCTTGGAAATGATTTTTTTGATAGACTTACTCAATTAGGTGGAAAGGCTGAACCTTTTTTTGGTTCTCCTTTTCTCTTATTAAATTTACGATTAAACTACCGCAACCATCGTAAGATAGTTATAATTGATGGTAAAATTGGTTATACTGGTGGATTTAATGTGGGAGATGACTATCTAGGGGAATATGAGAAAATGGGCTACTGGCGGGATACTCATCTACGTATTGAAGGCAATGGAGTTTTACAATTGCAAACACGATTTTTAATGGATTGGAATGCCTCGGTCAAAAAACATAAAATGAATTATGATCTGAATTATTTTCCAGTAGCCCCACTAAAAGGTTCTACAGATCTACAAATCGTATCTAGTGGTCCGGACTCTGAGTTACAGGCAATCAAAAAAGGTTTTCTCAAAATGATCAGTATGGCAAAGAACACCGTTTATATTCAAACACCTTATTTTGTACCGGATGAATCGGTGATTGAAACACTTGAAGTCGCTTTATTATCAGGAATCGATGTGAAATTGATGATTCCCAACAAACCCGATCATCCTTTTATTTATCGCGCTACTTTATATTATGCAGCTGAATTAGTTAAAAAGGGTGGAGAAGTATATATTTATGACAACGGATTCTTACATTCCAAAACTATTATGATCGATGGGGAAATTTCATCAGTAGGAACAGCCAATTTTGATATTAGAAGCTTTAAACTGAATTTTGAAGTAAACACTTTTATTTATGATCGTAAACTAACTAAAAAATTAGAAAAATTATTTTTTGAAGATAGAGAGAACAGTTATCTACTTACTGTAGACATGATTGATAATTTTTCACTATGGGAATCATTTAAACAAAAAGCTAGTCGGTTATTATCTCCTGTATTATGATTTTTTGAGATTCTTGGTATGACTTATCACTCTATAGAAATAGACTAAATTTTTTAGGTCAATATTTCATGTTTCAATAAACAACAAAAGACACCTATTCCTTCCTAATCATTAATTAGGAAGGAATAGGTGTCTTTTTAAATAACGAAATAAGCTTAAACAAGGCGAATATGACGAATAGAATTAAATTTACATAAAAATAGTGTATTCATTTGTTTAATAATGATTTGTTCTTTATTCCGAAAGTTTTGAGGAATTCCCACGCATTCGCGGGGGGAATCATTTTCGTCTAATTCATTCATTTGAATAACAATAGCTTTATTTTTTTGAGTAGCCTGATTCAAAAAATAACTAATTTGTTTTTCAGGCATTTGGGGTAAACGACTTTCAAAGATAGTCCATCTGCGAATGAAAGAAGGTGTCTTTTTTATCTGTTCTTTTAAATAATTTTTTTCTTCGAGTAAGAGTTCCATGTGAAGTTCCACCTTTCGAACGTATGTTTGTCTATTTCTATTATACGAACACACGTTCAAAAAAGCAACTTATTTTTTTCTTTCTTTCTTTTGTTTTTTTAAAACGCGGCAAAGTAAGTGAATGGATATATAAAACAATGAACAATGGGACAACGCAACGGATGATCACTCTCTGTTGCACTTCACTGTGTGTATATAGTTGCAATAAAATGGACATAATTAGTTTTACAATTAAAGCGATAAGAAGAAAGCGATAGATAATAGGGAAAGGAGCTAGTATGCAAATAGTTTTTTGTGAAATTGAAGTAAAAATATATAACAGCGATTTTCAATTGAATACTGAGAGATGAAAAATGCTTTTGAAGTAAATTCGAAAGTAAGTTGGAGATTGAGAAAATCTATAACACTCAAAAAGAAAGATCATCGTATCACACAAATTGTTTGGTTCAATTATATCCTTTTTTTTTTTGGAATAAGACAAGTCTGAAGGTTGCCTGAGAAGAGTCCAGTAGATTGACATTTTTTCAAATTGTGTGCTATTATTGTATAGTGCTAAACAAATAATATTACGGTTGGGCGTAAGCTTTCAAGGTTTTCCTTCTTCTGGGGTGAGAAGAGGCTTGTTAGCTACGTCCTTTTTTTATTGAAAGGAGGGATGTTCATGAACCGCGAAGCAATTGATTACGTGAAAGAAGCTGAGGCGCGTGCTATTCAGCTACGCAAAGATGGAGAAAAAGAAATAAAGAAGATCCAAAAAGAAACACAAGAACAAATCGATGAGATTCATCAAGAAATGAACAAACAGCTAGATGAATACAAACGGATGCAAAAAGAGCAGTACGATAAAAAGCTTCAAGAGAAACGTGAAGAAGTGAATCGTACGGTTTCAATTGAATCCGAGCGGTTTGCTAACGTCTATCAAGATAAAAAAGACGATGTAGCTAATTTTATTGTGAAGGAGGTATTGCGTCGCTATGGCAATAGCCAAGATGAAGAAAATGACGCTTTTAGCGGAACAGTCCAATAAAGATCCTTTACTGAAAGCCGTGCAAGAAATGCAAAGCTTGGAAATTATTCCTCTTTCAGATTCTAATGAAGATGAATTATATGAACAATTCTCTTTTGAAGACACCAATAACCAAACTTCTAAATTTGATTCGAAATTAAAGGATATTCAACATGCTATTGATTATTTGAATGATTATATAGAGGGACCTGGTTTGGTAGAAAAATTAAAAACGCAGAGAGAAAGAATGTCTCTTGCTGATCTTGAGGAACGTATTGAATCAAAAAACATTGATCAATTGCTCGAAACAGTTTTGGAGAAAGAAAAAGAAATGATCCGTCTTTCGGATAAGCGTAAAGTTTTAAGAGAAGATGAAGCTTTCTTAAGAAAATGGTCAACTCTAGAGTTCAATCCGAATACAATTGGTGAGATACACTTGATGACTGTTCAATTGGGTACAATTCATTCAGAAGATGCATATGAATTTAAGCAAGAATTGAAAAACGTAGGTTCTGCGTATTATGAGGAGATTTATTCTCGTAAAGATGATTCTGCTTATTTAATTATTGGAGATAAAGAGCAGCAAAAAGAAATTGAACAAGTCTTGCAAAATTTCCAATTTAATCCAATAGAGTATTTATTTAATGATTTACCTCAAGTTGAATTAGAAAAGAATTTAAAAGTTCAAGACGATATTATTCACCAAAAGCAATTTTTAACAAGTGAAATTGCCGGTTTTAAAGAGGCAATGAAAGAGTTAGAATTAGCTGAAGAATATTATTACAATTATTCTCAAAGAGAATCGGCGAAACAGCTATTGATGAATTCGGAAAGCTTGTTCCTTTTATATGGGTGGCTTGAAGAAGAAAGAATTCCTCAATTAATTGATTCTATAGATAAAGTTGTAGGAAAAGAGAATGTGGCTGTTTTAGATGAAGACGTTGAATTGAATGAGTACAAAAAGGTACCAATTGTATTGAAAAATAATGCAGTGGTCACTCCTTTTGAAACAGTTACAGAAATGTATAGTTTACCGAAATATGATGAAATTGATCCAACCCCGTTGATGATGCCGTTTTATATGATTTTCTTTGGTATGATGAGTGCGGATTTAGGTTATGGATTGTTATTATTCGCTGCAACGCTCTTCGCTCTAAAAGGAGTAAATATTGAAGGTAGTATGCGGAAAAACCTCAAGTTTTTCCATGTTCTTTCCTATAGTGTAATGGCATTTGGTGTTTTATTCGGTAGCTTTTTTGGCCGAGAACTTCCATTTGTAATCTTATCTGTTCAAGAGGATGTTATCCCTATATTAATCATCTCTGTGGCACTTGGATTTGTTCAAATGTTTACAGGATTAATTACGATGGGAATCGTTAAAGGTAAGCAAGGACAAAAAGCAGCAGCTTATATTGATGGGTACTCTTGGGCGATGATACTTTTAGGTGTTCTGCTATGGGTACTTGGTTCAATGGTATTAGATAATTCATTATTAAGCACCATCGGAATAATCGTTGCTGTGTTAAATGTCGTTGGAATATTATTCGTTTCGACATTGGCAAGTAAGAAAAAGGGATTGGGTTTTGCTTTAGGTGCATATAACATCTACGGAATAACTGGTTATGTTGGAGACATAGTAAGTTATACTCGACTAATGGCTCTAGCAGTATCAAGTGCAAGTATTGCACTTGCCTTTAATATGATTGTTGGTTTCTTGCCAACGGCAGCTAAATTTTCTGTTGGGATAGTCTTGATCGTCGCGTTACATTCTTTAAACATCTTTTTAACCTTCTTGAGTGCTTACGTGCATACTGCACGTCTACAATATGTAGAATTTTTCGGGAAGTTTTATGAAGGTGGCGGGAAAAAATTAAATCCGCTGAGAACATTAGAAAAATATATATTTATAGATAATAAAAACTAAAGAATCATACTAATTGGAGGAAACAAACATGGATAGTTTAGCAACAGTTTTTGGAGAAACAAGTGGAATGGTATGGGCAGCATTTGGTATAGCAATGGCAACAATCTTTTCTGGTATTGGATCAGCTAAAGGTGTAAGTATGACAGGTGAGGCAGCAGCAGCGTTAACAACCGAACAACCTGAAAAATTTGGACAAGCATTGATTCTTGAATTGCTTCCAGGTACTCAAGGTCTTTATGGTTTCGTTATTGCATTTTTAATTTACTTGAACGTAACTCCTGATATTGCAGCTTCAACAGGTTTATATTTATTTATGGCTTCGTTACCTATCGCATTTACTGGACTATTTTCAGGAATGTATCAAGGTAGAGTTGCAGCAGCAGGTATTCAAATTTTAGCTAAAAAACCTGAACATTCAACTAAAGGTATTATTTACTCAGCAATGGTAGAAACATATGCGATCTTAGGATTCGTTATTTCCTTCCTACTTGTATTCAATGCTTAATTTTCTTACGATAAACAAAATTAACGTGAATGGAGGGAGAAAATGGCTGATTTAAAATTGCTTACTGAACGAGTAGTTGAGAAAGAAAAGGCAGCTGTTCAAGAAAGAATTAATACTTCGAAAGAAGAAGCAAAAGAGTTCTTTCTAAATGAAAGTAAAAAAGCTGAAACACAAAAAGAGGTTAAAAAGAAAGAAATTGATGCGAACTTGCTTCATGAATATGAAATTGCTAATAACACACTTCACGTTAAACAACGCAATGATGTGTTATCGGGTAAACAAAAAATATTGACTGCTGTTTTTGATGATGCAAAAACTAAATTTAAACAGTTGGATCCTGAAACTTTTGACCTTTTCTTAAAAAATGTACTTGATCGTTTCGATGAAGCGAATGAAATTGAAGTGGTTCCTGGTGAGGAATCGCTAAATCATTTTACTCAAGAAAAATTAGATCGCATGAGTCCGACTCATTTAAATTTGACTTTATCATCTGACGAAATTAAAGGGCAATCTGGATTCGTATTACGCAAGAAAGGAATTGAATATAATTTCTTATTCGAAGATTTAATTGAAACCTCTAGAAATGATTTGATTCCAGCTATTACGAAAAATTTATTCCAATGAGAGGAGGGACGTAAATGCAAGATACTGCTTATGCTTCCGCAAATGTGCGTATACGTGTTTATGAAAATAACCTCCTAACACGCGGACATTATGAAAGAATGCTTTCAGCTTCTAACTTTGAAGAGGCTGTAAATATACTCAAAGATACACCATATAGAAATGATGTTGATTTTGTTAAAGAAACAAAAAAATATGACGAATTATTGATGAATGAATTTCATATGGCTTATGAGGATTTATTCAGCTTTGTACCTCAACCAGAGTTAGTGGAGATTTCCTCACTTCGCTATAGTTATCATAATTTAAAAGTCTTATTTAAAGAAGAATATACTGGGAATGATTTTTCTTCTTTACTCATCCCTATTGGACGATATCCTGTTGCGGAATTGCGTCAAGCAATTCATTCGGGTAAATCAGATGTTCTAGATCCTGAATACATTGACAGTATTCAGGAGGTAAAACAGGAACTTGACGAGTACCATAACGTTCAAGCTGTCGACATTATTTTAGATCGTCGTTACTTTACGCATTTGAAGATTTTGGCACAAAAAATCGGACATCCTAAAGTAATGGAAATCGTCGAATATTATATTGATTTAAATAATTTATCAACAGTATCTCGTGCGATCAAACAACAGCGTACCCAGAATTTTTTGACAACTATCTTGTCTAGTTCTGGCTCTATTCCAAAAAAAGAATTAGTTGAGCTTGGTAAAGAGGATTTGGTCACCGCGGGAAAAATACTCAGCGAAACCAAATATCGGTCGATCATTGAACGGTCAATCGATTCTGAAACTAAAGAACTTGATCCAGTGAAAGTCGATTTAGAAACAGATGATGCATATATGAAAAAAATGCAAGATGCCAGATTACAAGCTTTTGGACCTCTACCTACGTTAGGTTACCTTTATGCAAAAGAAATAGAAGTGAAAAATATACGTCTCGTTCTAGCAGGAAAAGAAAATGGGTTGCCTGCAGAACAAATTAGAGAGAGGATGCGGTTAAACTATGGCACGTAAAATAGGAGTCATCGGAGACAAAGATTCCGTTTTACCTTTTAAGATGCTTGGTTTTGACGTCTATTTTGCGGATGAAGGTATTCAAGCAAGAAAAGCAGTCGACCGTTTAGCTGATGAAGATTATGGAATCATTTTTTTGACCGAGCAACTCGCAGAACAAATCCCTGATACAATACGGCGTTATGACGAAAAAATAACACCTGCCGTCATTTTGATCCCAAATCATGCTGGATCGCTCGGAATTGGAAAAAAACGAGTCCAAGAAAATGTCGAAAAAGCTGTGGGTCAAAATATTTTATAGGAGGTTACCAGTTTGAGTAAAGGAAAAATTGTAAGTGTTTCAGGCCCGTTAGTTACGGCTGAAGGCATGGAAACTGCCAATATTCAAGATATTTGCCGTGTAGGTGAGATTGGATTAATTGGTGAAATTATTGAGATGCGCGGAGATGTTGCATCTATTCAGGTATATGAAGAAACATCTATGGTAGGACCGGGTGAACCGGTTGTTTCTACAGGAGAAGCTTTATCCGTAGAATTAGCTCCAGGTATGATTTCTCAGATGTTTGATGGAATTCAACGTCCCTTAGATAAATTTAGGGAAATGACAAAGAGCAATTTCCTTGAACGTGGAATGCAAATTGATCCATTGAGTCGAGAAGATGAATGGGAATTTACAGCTACGATTGAACCGGGAACGAAAGTAGGACCTGGAGATATAGTCGGTACCGTTCCGGAGACTTCTGTTATCCAACATAAAATAATGATACCTAATGGAGTAAATGGAACAATTGAATCCATCCAAAGTGGAACATTTAAAATAGAAGATACTATATACACTGTGAAGACTGAGGATGGAATCAAAGATTACACAATGTTACAGAAGTGGCCTGTTCGTAAAGGACGTCCAATTGCAACAAAAATCAATCCTGTAGAACCGCTAGTTACTGGACAACGTGTTATTGATACGCTTTTCCCTGTAGCAAAAGGTGGAGCAGCGGCAGTGCCAGGGCCATTTGGTGCTGGTAAGACAGTTGTTCAGCACCAAATTGCTAAATGGGCAGATGTGGATATTGTTGTTTATGTCGGTTGTGGAGAACGTGGTAACGAAATGACCGATGTTATCAATGAGTTTCCAGAGTTAATTGATCCAAATACTGGACAATCTATTATGGAACGGACAGTATTAATAGCAAACACTTCGAATATGCCTGTTGCGGCTCGTGAAGCTTCAATTTACACAGGGATCACAATTGCTGAATATTTCCGCGATATGGGTTATAGCGTTGCAATCATGGCAGACTCTACTTCACGTTGGGCGGAAGCATTACGTGAAATGTCAGGTCGTCTTGAAGAAATGCCAGGGGACGAAGGTTACCCAGCCTATTTAGGTAGCCGAATCGCTGAGTATTATGAACGAGCAGGGAAAGTAATTGCTTTGGGAGACGAAGGAAGAGAAGGAAGCATAACAGCTATTGGTGCGGTTTCTCCTCCAGGGGGAGACACTTCAGAACCAGTTACTCAAAACACGTTACGTGTAGCGAAAGTTTTCTGGAGTTTAGACAGTTCTTTATCTCAAAGAAGACATTTCCCAGCTATTAATTGGTTGAATTCTTATTCACTTTATTCAAATGAAATGAATAAGTTTATTGGTGAAAAATTGAATGTTGATTGGCCAACAATAGTAACTAGAACGAAAGCATTGTTACAAACTGAATCTGAATTAGAAGAAATCGTGCGTTTAGTCGGTATTGAATCGTTATCTGAACGTGACCGTTTGAGAATGATTGTTTCTCGTATGATTCGTGAAGACTTCTTGCAGCAAAATGCCTTTGATGATGTTGATACGTATACTTCTCAAAACAAGCAGTTGGAAATGATCAGCACACTATTGCATTTTGAAGATAAAGCAGCTCGTGGATTAGAATTGGGTTCCTATTATGATGAACTAATTGATGGAACTGCTGATGTGCGTGAAAGAATTGGACGTATGAAATATATTCCTGAAGAGGAAATTTCTAAATACAAAGAATTACGTCAAGCTATCACCGACACTGTTCAAGAAATTATTGAAAAAGGAGGTATGGACTCAGATGCTTAAAGAATACCGTACAGTTAGTGAAGTTGTTGGACCGCTGATGGCTGTTGAAGGCGTAGAAGGCGTAAAATTTGACGAGCTGGTTGATATTGAATTACAAACTGGTGAACGCCGTCGTGGACAAGTTCTCGAAATTGATGGAGACAAAGCTATGGTCCAAATCTTCGAAGGATCTAGTGGAATAAACTTAGAGGATACAAAGGTGCGCTTCTTAGGACGCCCACTTTCTTTAGATGTATCCGAAGATATGATTGGAAGGACTTTTGATGGAATGGGTCGTGTAAGCGACGGAGGACCAGAATTGATTCCAGAAAAAACTCTAGATATCAATGGTCAGGCAATCAATCCTATTGCACGTGATTATCCCGATGAATTTATTCAAACCGGTATATCCACGATCGATCATTTAAACACTCTTGTACGTGGACAAAAACTTCCAGTTTTTTCTGGGTCAGGTTTACCACATAAAGAGTTAGCCGCGCAAATTGCACGTCAAGCTAACGTTAAAAACTCTGGCGAAGGCTTTGCTGTAGTGTTTGCTGCCATTGGGATCACGTTTGAAGAAGCTGAATTTTTCCTAAATGATTTCAAGAAAACAGGTGCTATCGATCGTTCTGTTATCTTCGTCAACTTAGCTGATGATCCAGCGATTGAACGGATCGCTACTCCAAGAATGGCTTTAACAGCTGCTGAATATTTAGCGTTTGAAAAAGATATGCATGTTTTGGTCATTATGACAGATATGACAAACTATGCAGAAGCTCTTCGTGAAATTTCTGCTGCTCGTCGTGAAGTGCCAGGTCGTCGTGGATATCCAGGGTACTTGTATACTAACTTGGCAACCTTATACGAACGTGCTGGACGTTTAGAAGGATCTAAAGGTTCTATTACACAGATTCCTATATTAACGATGCCAGAGGATGATATTACGCACCCAATCCCTGATTTAACAGGTTATATTACTGAGGGTCAAATCATTTTGTCACGTGATTTGTATAACAGTGGAATTCAACCTCCAATTAATATTCTCCCATCTCTTTCTCGTTTGAAAGATAAAGGTATCGGAGAAGGTAAAACGCGTGAAGACCATGCAGCGACAATGAACCAAATATTTGCTGCCTATGCTCAAGGTCGTGAAGCAAAAGAATTAGCCGTTGTATTAGGAGAGGCTGCTCTCTCTGAGGCGGACAAGAAATATGTACAATTTACAGATAAATTTGAAGCAGAATATGTCAATCAAGGAAACTACACTAATCGTTCAATTGAAGATACACTTGAATTAGGATGGAAATTACTTTCTATTTTACCTAAATCAGAATTGAAACGTATTAAAGATGATATGCTTAAAAAGTACTTGCCTAAAGGAGAGTGAGTTAGATGGCTAAATTAAATGTCAATCCGACTCGTATGGAACTGGCAAACTTGAAAGATCGTCTACAACTAGCTACTCGTGGTCATAAATTGCTTAAAGATAAACAAGATGAATTAATGCGTCAATTCATTTCTTTAATTCGAAAGAATAACGAACTAAGAACTGAAGTTGAAAAAAAATTAACTGATGCAATGCAATCTTTTATGATGGCTAAATCATTGCTACATGAAAGTTTTATTGAGGAATTAATGGCTGTTCCTGAGCATGAAGTCAAATTGGATATGGGTCAAAGGAATATTATGAGCGTGCGTGTACCGACCATGAATTTCCGGTATGATGAAAATACAGATCCTAAGAATTTGCAATATGGCTATTTGAACTCAAATAGTGAATTGGACACTTCATTAGCTGAATTGACAGACGTAATGCCAGATTTACTTGAGTTATCTGAAATAGAAAAAACTTGTCAGTTAATGGCTGATGAAATTGAAAAAACTAGACGAAGAGTAAATGCACTTGAATATCGGACAATACCTCAATTGAAAGAAACGGTTTACTTCATTCAAATGAAATTAGATGAATCTGAACGTGCAGCAATTACTCGCTTGATGAAAGTCAAAGATATGGGCTAGATTTTTTAAGAACATTAACGATAGAGCTTAGACAATTTGTCTAGGCTCTTTTTTTGA
Source organism: Lacticigenium naphthae DSM 19658 (assembly GCF_000425865.1). Taxonomy (GTDB): domain Bacteria; phylum Bacillota; class Bacilli; order Lactobacillales; family Carnobacteriaceae_A; genus Lacticigenium; species Lacticigenium naphthae. Next base: position 86,456 of record NZ_AUEG01000001.1, on the reverse strand, counting down.
GTATTTATGTCTATATTTTGTCAATTTTAAATTTCATATCAATCAGATGAGGTTCTCCATTTTTTCTGATTATTTTAATAAAATAATGAAGTGGGGTATACTAAAATCAAGTTACTATAAAATTTCGAGGTTAATTATAATGCATTGTAAAACATAAAATGAAGTGTATAAGGAGATAAAAAAGAAGGTGATGACATGGATCCTTGTAAAAAGACGGCTTTAGTCTTTGGGGGCGGGGGAGCAAAAGGTTCTTTTCAATTGGGCGTTTGGAAAGCGTTAGAAGAACTGAAGGTTAATGTGGATATTGTAACTGGATCTTCTGTTGGAGCATTGAATGCTGTAATGTATGCTCAAGGAAAACGAGAAATTGCTGAAGATCTGTGGAGAGAAATTGAATTAAACAATATTCTAGCAATCGAAATGCAAAACACTGAAAATAAGACACAAGTTGCAAGAGAATTATTTAAAGAATCAATTTTAAAACAAGGGATTTCTACAGAGCCTTTACTAAAATTAATACGCAGATCAATTGAAAACGAGAATGCTATTCGACAAAGTTCAATAAAATTAGGGATCACTGTTACAAATTTTAAAACATTGCAGACAGAATACTATACATTGGAAGACATCCCCAATGGGCAGTTAGCTAATTATTTGCTCGCGAGCGCTTCTTTTTTTCCAGCCATGGAAAAAGTGAAAATTCAAGGAAAATATTATATTGATGGTGGAATCAAAGATAATATACCTATTGATTTTGCTGTTAAGTTAGGTGGAAATCAATTTATTGTTGTGGACGTACAAGGACCCGGATTGTCAAAATCAGTGAACCCAACTTTAAATAAAAAAATAATAATGATTCAAACTCCTTGGGACTTAGGTGGGTTATTGGTCTTTAATCGCGAAAGAATGCATTTGAACAGTCAATTAGGTTATTTAGAAACTAAAAAGGTTTTAACAAATGACTACATGGGAAGATGGTATACGTTTAATCAACAGGATTGGCAAGATGAGCAAGATAGATTCTATCAATTTCTTGCAAAACGATTATCCTCGTCCCACGCTGCCTATCAACATCCAATTTTTATAGAGGAGTCTTTACAAATACATGTAATAAAAAAACTGAAAGAGGAGTGGGGGCTACGTGTAAAGGGTGAAACATTGCCCTTAGCTTTACTCGAATTAATCGGAAAATCAAATTATATTTATCCGGATAGAGTTTTTTCATTTCAATCATTTAAAAAAGAATTGAAAGAAAGAATTGAAAACAACGAAATAAATAAATCAAAAGATCAATATTTACAAGAAATTTTTCTTGCGGACTGGAAGAACAAAACGAAACAAAAGCTTTTATTACCAGCTGATATTGAAATGATCAAAAAAGTTTATCAGGCTTTATTTTGTGGAAAGGAGAAGGATTGGCTCAACAGAATAGAATGGTTAATTGTGCTCAAACCAACAATTGTGATTTTAGCATTTTATTTAGATTATTTATTTTCTGGCTGAAAAATAGTATATTCTCGCAAAAATATGGTACACTATTAATTAGCAAGTTTTTTATGAAAATGTATCGACAGAAAGGGAAATAAAATGACCGAACGCGGATTACTCATTGTTTTATCGGGTCCCTCGGGTGTTGGAAAAGGGACAGTTAGAAAAGAGCTTTTCGACACTAAAGATAACGAATTTGAATACTCAATTTCCATGACCACTCGCGATAAGAGAAAGGGCGAAATGGAAGGAAAAGATTATTTTTTCAGAACACGAGAAGAATTCGAGAATCTTATTGAAAAAGATGGCTTACTAGAATATGCGGAATACGTTGGTAATTATTATGGAACACCTCTTCAATACGTGAATGAAACATTGGATAAAGGGAAAGATGTTTTTTTAGAGATTGAAGTTCAAGGGGCATTAAAAGTACGAGAAAAAATGCCTGAAGGAATATTTATATTTTTAGCCCCACCGAATTTAGATGAATTAAAATCACGAATTGTAAATCGTGGAACAGATGAAAAGGAAATTATCGAAAAACGAATGAAGAAAGCTAAAGAAGAGATGAAGCTGATTCGTTTCTATGATTATGTTGTAGAAAACGATACTGTAGAAAATGCTGCTGAAAAAATTAGGCACATTATTGAGAGTGAACATTTGAAGGTATCGCGGAATATTAAAACGTATGCTAAATTTATAGAGGAGATGGAATAAATGTTATTATACCCTTCACAAGATAATCTATTGGAAAAGGTTAATTCAAAATATTCTTTGGTAATATTGGCTAGTAAAAGAGCTCACGAATTGCAAAATGGAGCAATGCCTTTGTTAACAGAATATCAATCTGTCAAAGAAGTAGGTCAGGCTTTAGAAGAAATCGAAGCCGGGGATTTAGTTATCGATTACAGTGAAAAGAAATAATAAATAAAGATAACGTCAATTGGATGATGAAGTAAGCTGATTATTTTTCTAGCTTTCTTTTGTTCAATGGCGTTTTTTTCTTTTATATAAAAAATGAGCAATCTTTATATAAAAGACAGACCAAATAAGTTAAGACAGACGCTTTGATTTCTAGTAAAATAGAGATACAAGAAAAGAGAAGGTGAAGTCATGTTAAAAGATAAAAAAATCATCGTATTTGTAGCAGGGGGTATAGCCGTATACAAGACAGTTGCTCTTGTGCGAGAATTGATTAAACAGGGCGCACAAGTCAAAGTCGCAATGACAGAGAATGCGACCAAATTTGTTGCTCCATTAACATTCCAAGTGCTGAGTCAAAACAAAGTTTTTCTTGATACATTTGAAGAAGAGGATAGTGAACATGTTAGTCACATACACTTAGCTGATTGGGCAGACTATGCAATCATTTCTCCCGCAACGGCTAATGTGTTAGCAAAAATTGCGAATGGAATAGCCGACGATTTTGTTACTACGACTTTGTTAGCCATTCATTGTCCCGTATTTATTATTCCTGCAATGAATTCGAACATGTATATGAATCCCGCCTCAAAAAATAATCGGATGAAAATCAGTCAATTTGGATATACTTTAATGGAACCGGATATAGGTTTTTTAGCAGAAGGATACGAAGGCAAGGGACGCTATCCAGAACTTTTTCGTATAATGGGTGAATTTGAACAGTTTATTTTAAAACATGAAATCAATCTTCCATTAAAAGGAAAAAAGGTCATCGTTACGGCTGGAGGCACAAAAGAAAGAATCGATCCTGTTCGGTATATTTCAAATGATTCCTCGGGAAAAATGGGTCATGCTCTAGCAAAAGTACTACGCGATAAAGGTGCGGAGGTATTACTGATAACCACTAGCTCATTGAACGTTGCAGCTGGAATAAAGAAGGTAACAGTATCTTCAGCACATGAAATGTTTAAAGAAGTGGATAAGTATTTCGCAACAGCGGATAGCTTGATTATGGCAGCAGCTGTATCGGATTATTCTCCAAAATACGAACAAAACAAAAAAATAAAAAAAGACAATCAATTAGTGCAATTAGAATTGGTGAAAACAGTAGATATTTTGAAGACAATGGGCAGTAAAAAGAAAAAACAACTATTAGTTGGATTTGCTGCAGAAACAAATGATTTAAAAGAAAATGCACAAAAAAAATTAATAGAAAAGAATTGTGACTTAATTATTGCGAATGATGTGAGTCAAAAAGATAGAGGGTTTAATGTTGATACTAATGAAGTAACACTCTTTACTCTAAAAAGAGAACCTCTTCAATTATCTTTAAATAAAAAAGAAGTCATTGCTGAAAAGATAGTTGATAAGATTATAAGTATGATTCAGGAAAAAGAGGATGAGGAAAGTGACACAAATCGCAAAAATAATAGTTGATGTTCCAACTATGCAAACCAATAGACCTTTTGATTATAAAGTGCCTTTAAAGTTTGAAGATGCTGTAAAAAAAGGAATGCGTGTAATCGTGCCTTTCGGAAAAGGAACAAGAAAGGTTCAGGGTTTTGTTATTGATTTAACTGATTATTCCGAATTTGATGGAAATTTAAAAGAAATTGATGATTTGATGGATGTAGACGAAGTGCTAAGTGAAGAACTGATTCAATTGGGGACAGATATGGCATATAAAACATTCAGTTTTCAAATCAGTTGTTATCAAACCATGTTGCCTTCAGTTTTACGTGCTTCCTATCAAAAAACTGTTCGAATCATAGATGAAATAGAGGAAGAATTACTCTTCTCTCTATTTAAAGGAAAACATGAAATACCATGGGAAATAGTTGTAGAGCAAGATAAAGTTTCTGAAATAATGAAATTGAAGAAGTTAGATAAAATAGAAATTATTTATAATGTCTCTGATCGTTCAACAACAAAGAAAAAAACAATAATATATCCTCAACTTAAATACGAAGAATATGAAGAAATAAAAATTGGATTAACAGCGCAAGCTACCAAACAAAAATTGCTATTAGATATACTTCAATCATTGAAAGCCGAGGGTATAGATAAAAATGGTTTAGTGAAAGAAAAAAAAATAAGTGCGGCCACCGTAAGAGAAGCAGAAAAAAGGGGATGGCTACTTCAAAAAAAAGAAGAAATTTACAGAGATCCCTTTGAAAATAGTACTTTTTTAAAAACAAATCCACTCCCATTAAATGAGGAACAGTTATCCGCATACGAAGATATTATGAAATCGATTGAGCAAAGAGAGAAAACCGTATTTCTCTTAAAGGGTATCACCGGAAGTGGGAAAACTGAAATCTATCTTCAGTCTATAGCCGAAGTCCTCAAGGATAATAAAAGTGCATTGATGCTAGTCCCTGAAATAGCATTGACACCGCAAATGGTCAATCAATTTAAAAGTCGATTTGGAGAAGAAGTTGCTGTTTTACATAGTGGCTTATCAAACGGCGAAAAATATGATGAATGGCGAAAAATATATAGAGAAGAAGCAAAAGTTGTCGTTGGTGCGCGATCTTCTATTTTTGCGCCTTTAAAAAATATTGGGCTCATTATAATTGATGAAGAACATGAAAATTCCTATAAACAAGATGAAAATCCGCGTTATCATGCTAGAGATATAGCTGTTTGGAGAGGAAATCACCATAATTGCCCAGTAATCTTAGGGAGCGCAACACCTTCTTTGGAATCACGTGCGCGTGCTAGTAAAAATGTTTATAAGCTCATAGAATTAAAAAAAAGAGCCAATAAAAAGCCATTACCAGAAGTAACTTTGGTTGACATGCGAGAAGAAGTAAAAAAAGGAAATCGTAGTAGTTTTTCGGAATTGCTCAAAAAGGAAATTAAAAATAGAATTGATCGAAATGAACAATGTGTCTTGTTACTTAATCGAAGAGGTTACTCTTCTTTTGTGATGTGTAGAGAGTGTGGGTTTGTTTTGCCTTGTCCAAATTGTGATATCTCATTAACTTTGCATATGGACACAAAAACTATGAAATGTCATTACTGTGGCCATGAGGAAAACATTCCTAACCGTTGCCCGCAATGTCAAAGTGCAAGTATTCGCTATTACGGTACTGGTACACAAAAAATTGAAGAAGAACTGCAGGCACTTATACCTGAAGCAAAGATTATCCGTATGGATGTCGACACTACAAGAAAAAAAGGAGCACACGAAAAATTACTCAAAAAGTTTGGTTCTAAAAAAGCTAATATTTTACTGGGTACACAAATGATTGCAAAAGGATTGGATTTTCCGGACGTGACATTGGTGGGAGTGTTAAATGCAGATACCGCTTTGAGTTTGCCAGATTTCCGGTCAAGCGAAAAAACTTTTCAGCTTTTAACTCAAGTAAGTGGCCGTTCTGGAAGAGCCGAACTAGAAGGGAAAGTCATTGTTCAAAGTTTTAATCCAGAACATTATTCTATTCAACTAGCTCAAACTCATCGCTATGACTTATTTTATAAAAAAGAAATGAATTTAAGAAGATCAAGTCAATATCCACCGTATTATTTCATATTACGTGTTAGTGTGAGTCATGAAAATGAATTGAAGGCTGCAAAAAAAATGAATGAAATTATTGAATTTATCCGTCCAGCAATCAGCAACCAAGCCATTGTCCTGGGACCAACGCCTAAATCTATCGCACGCACAAAAAATAAATACCATTATCAAGTACTCATAAAATACAAACATGAACCAGCCTTATATGAAAAGTTACATGAACTATTATTGTTAACTCAAAAAGATTTACAAAAAGGATGGAGCATTGGAATTGATCCAGAACCAACCAATTTTATTTAATTAGAAAGGAAATCTGTTATGAAAAAAATTATTTTTATGGGTACACCGGAATTCTCGGTTCCCATTTTAGAAGCACTCGTCTTAGATGAGAATTATGAAGTCATCGCGGTGGTTACTCAACCTGATAGAAAAGTTGGAAGGAAAAAAATAGTTACCCCTCCACCGGTTAAAGTAGCTGCATTAAAATACAATATTCCAATATTTCAACCAGAAAAATTAAGTGGTTCGAAAGAACTAGAGAAATTAATCAGTCTTTCAGCAGATTTAATTATCACAGCTGCCTATGGTCAATTTTTGCCTAATAAATTATTGACTGTACCAAGATATGGCGCAATTAATGTCCATGCGTCCTTGCTTCCTAAATATCGTGGAGGAGCGCCTGTTCATTATGCTTTGATGTCTGGTGAAGATGAAACCGGGGTCACGATCATGCGTATGGTCAAGAAAATGGATGCTGGTGCCATTTTAAGTCAAAAGAGTATCCCGATTGAACACAATGATGACGTGGGTAGTATGTTTAGTAAATTAAGTAGTTTAGGAAGAGGTTTATTGTTGGAAACTCTTCCACAATTATTCGAAGATAGAATAAAAGAAAGAGAACAAAACGAAGAAGAGGTAACGTATTCTCCAAATATTACTTCTAGTCAAGAACAAATCAATTGGAATAACGAAGCGAAAACAGTCGATTTCCTCGTGAGAGGCTTACGTCCATTTCCCGGAGCATATACATTTCTAAATGGGAAACGGCTAAAAATATGGGACGTTAAGGTTGTCGATGAGGAGTGCGAAGGTCAACCCGGAGAAATAATACAAGTAGATAAAAATACTCTTCGAGTAGCCTGTGGAGGGAAAACATGTGTAGACATACTGAGTCTACAAACTTCTGGAAAAGGAAGAATGAATGTCAGACGGTTCCTAACAGGTGCAGGAAAAGAGTTGGAAGTAGGAGATTATATTGGATAATTCAAAAAAGAATAATAAAATAAAAACGAGCAGTCGCTATTTGGCAACCGAAATATTGGAGAACATGGAAGCGGAACAGGCTTATTCTAATTTAGAACTCAATCGAGTGATAAAAAAACAGGATCTTTCTAAGCAAGAAATCAACTTACTGACACAGTTGGTTTATGGAGTCACACAACATAAGATGACCATAGATTATTATTTGGATCCTTATTTGAAGAAAAAAAACAAAATACAAAATTGGGTTATCCAGTTATTGAGGCTTTCTGTGTATCAATTAGTTTATCTTGATAGAATACCTGACCGTGCAGTATTGAATGAGGCAGTAAACATCGCTAAAGAAAGAGGCCATAAAGGAATCAGTGGACTCGTAAATGGTGTGTTACGTAATTTTTTAAGGAATCCACTACGTTCATTAGATGATATTTCCGATAAAGAAGAGCGGTTATCGGTTCAATATAGCATGCCTCTATGGTTAGTAAAAAAAATAGGAAATCAATATGATGAAAGTGAACAGCTAGCAATATTGGATGCTTTCCTTGAAGAAAGCCATACTTCTATTCGTGTGAATACACACTTGATATCTATCGAAGAGGCTATAAAAGGACTTGATGAAGAGGGGATTCAGGTTGAGCGAAGCCAAGTATCCCAACTAGGGTTAAAAGTTAAAAGTGGACATGTTGTAGATACTTCCTTATTTCGAGAAGGTAAAATAACTATTCAAGATGAATCGAGTATGCTTGTAGCTCCTGCTTTGGATATAGAAGAAGGGTTCACAATATTGGATGCCTGTGCTGCACCTGGAGGAAAAACAACACACATCGCCTCAGAACTAGCTTTAAAAGGCGGAGGTATCGTGAAGGCATTTGATTTATATGATCACAAGGTAAGTTTGGTTAAACAAAATGCAAAGCGACAACAAGTTGAAAAATTGATTGATGTTGAGAAATATGATGCAAGAAAATTATCAGAAAAATTTTCTGAAGGAACTTTTGACAGGATTTTAGTTGACGCACCCTGTTCAGGTCTTGGTCTAATGAGAAGAAAACCAGAGATCAAGTATACTAAAACTCCTGAAGATATTATTGCATTAAAGTTTTTACAGTTAGAGATATTAGATTCTGTTTCTTCCTTATTAAAACCTGGTGGAAAATTAGTATATAGTACATGTACAATTACTAAAGAAGAAAATAAAGAAGTTATTGAAGAATTCTTAGATTATCATGGGAACTTTGAACAGATTCCTGTAAAATTAAATGAGTCCATGGATACACATGATGAAGAGGGTAGCATCTCGTTATTACCTCATCAATATGGTACAGATGGCTTCTTTATTTGTACATTGAGAAAAAAGAGAATTCAGGAATAGTAAGAAAGAGATGGTGGTATGCATGCAGTTTTCTATGCGAACACATTTAGGAAAAGTGAGAAAAACAAACCAAGACTATATTGGCTTATATAAGAACAAAAACGATCAAGTTCTTGCTGTTCTGTGTGATGGCATGGGCGGGCATAACGCTGGTGATGTGGCTAGTGAAATGGCAGCTACGCACTTGGGTCATGCTTGGAGTAAAAATAATCTTTTGTCTATTGAAGAAATAAAACAATGGATGACACAAGAGGTTAATGTAGTTAATAAAGAAATTCATAAAAAGTCTTTGCGCTTTGAAGATTTTCAAGGTATGGGATCAACAATCGTTGTAGCTGTTTTTTTGGAAACAGTCGTTTTGTTTGGAAATTTGGGGGATAGTCGCGGTTATATTTTAACGAATGATCAACTGATCCAGATAACAGAGGATCATTCTTATGTGAATGAATTAATGAAAAAAGGACAGATAACGATGAATGAAGCAAAAAAACATCCTAATCGAAATGTGATCACGCGGTCATTGGGAATCGCATCCAAAGTAGAAATGGATTACTTTTCTATTCCCTACACTGATTTCCTAAGTGTCTTGCTCTGTTCTGACGGCTTAACCAATCAGTTGTCTGATGAAACTATTCATTCAATTCTACGCAAAGATATAGATAAAGAAGAGAAAGTTGATACATTGCTAGATGGTGCTTTAGAGAATGGTGGGACGGATAATATTAGTATCGTGTATGCTGAAAAAGCATAAGAAAGGAAAAGAGTTCATATGGAAATAGGTGAACGCATCAACAAACGTTATAAAATTATAAAAAACATCGGCAGTGGAGGAATGGCGAATGTTTTTTTAGCAAAAGATTTGATTTTAGAGCGAGATGTAGCTGTAAAAGTTATGCGTTATGACTTTAGAAATGATGAGACTAGTATACGTAGATTCAAAAGAGAGGCACTTTCAACTACAGAGTTGTATCATCCAAATATTGTTTCTATATATGACGTTGGTGAAGAAGAAAATCCCTACATAGTAATGGAATATGTAGAGGGGATGGATTTGAAAAAATATATTCATGAAAATCATCCAATCTCTTATAAAAATGTTTTAGCAATAATGGATCAAGTGTTGTCAGCTGTTAATTACGCTCATGAACAAGGAATAATACACCGTGACTTGAAACCGCAAAATATTTTAATGGATCATGAAGGAAATGTAAAAATAACTGATTTTGGCATTGCTATTGCTCTTTCTCAAAACTCAATTACACAAACGAATTCGCTCTTGGGTTCAGTCCATTATATTTCCCCTGAGCAAGCGCGTGGCTCAATGGCGACTAAACAATCAGATATTTATTCTCTGGGTATTATCCTATATGAAATGTTGATTGGAGAAGTTCCATTTAATGGAGAATCTGCAGTTTCTGTGGCCTTAAAACATTTTCAAGAGGAGCTCCCTTCTTTGAGAAATGTGGATACACGTATACCACAGCCTTTAGAAAATGTAGTGTTAAAGGCTACTGCGAAAGAAAAAGAGCATCGCTATAAAAGTGCAGAAGAAATGCGGGTTGATTTAGCGACCAGTTTGTTTCCTGAAAGAAGTCATGAAGAAAAATTTGTGCCCGTGATCGATGATAATGGAGAAACCAAAGTATTGAACCCGATCGTCCCTCCTAAAAAAGTGGATCAGGTGTCTGACACTCCTATTGAATCATCGACAAAAGCTGAAGGAAATATTCAGAAAAAAGATACGAAAAAGAAAAAATGGCCATGGTTATTTTTATTATTGCTTCCTCTTATAGTGGGAATCATATATATTGTGTCCTTACCTAATGATGTATCTATTCCTGATGTTGCAGGAATGACAGAAACAGAAGCTGAAGAGGCGTTGACTGAACAAAGTTTAGTGATAAAAGAAACTTTATTTGAAGCGAGCGATGAGTTTGATGAAGATACTGTTACGCGAACGAATCCTCGTATAGGAAGTATTGTGAAAGAAAATTCTGAAGTTACTCTTTATATCAGCACTGGCAAAGAAACAATGCCGGTAGCGGATTATAGTAATGAAAACTATGAACGAACGCGTGCAGAACTAACTGAACTAGGATTCACTGTAGAAAGTACAAAGGCTTTTCATGAGTCAATCGAAGAAGGAAATATTATCTCACAATCAATTGATGAAGGTGCTGAAGTCGTTCCTTTAGAGACAACGATAGAATTTGTTGTCAGTAGTGGTCGTCCTCGATTTGAATTAATTGATTTATCAGGTTATTCAGAAAATAGTGTAATGGACTATGCTGAAGACAATAATATTAATGTAGCCGTGACTTATCGCTCATCAGAAGATATACCGGAAGGGCAAGTTATTACTCAATCGCCGGAAGCAGGCGAAACTCTGTATGCTAATTCAAGAATTTCTGTAGAAATTTCTTTGGGACCTGAAGAAATTGAAGTACAAACGGTGACGCGAACAGTAAACATCACGTATGTCGATCCAGAAAGTGAAGAAGCAGACGCAACCAATCAAGTAATAATTTACTTGGAAGACAATGAACGATCACTAGATGAAATTCATCAGCAGTTTGAAATTACTGAAGATCGTGAAATAACTTTAACGTTCTTGTTATCTCCTGATTCAGTCGGTGCTTATCGTATAGAAAGAGATGGAGAAATTATCGAAGAAAATAACACAATTCGAGTAGATGGCCAAGAAAGTGAGGATACAGATTGAAAAAAGGGCAGATTCGTAAAGCACTAAGTGGTTTCTATTACGTATATTCCGAGGGGGAAATTTTCCAAACAAGGGGGAGAGGTTTATTCCGAAAAACAAATGAATCCCCTCTTGTTGGAGACTTTGTAGATTTTGAAAGTACAAACATAAAAGAGGGGGTCATTCAAGCGATCGATCCCCGAAAAAACCAATTGGAAAGACCTCCGATCGCTAACGTCGATTTGGCAGTGATCGTTGTATCTGCAAAAGAACCGGCATTTTCTCATCGACTACTGGATCGTTATTTAATTGTGTTGGAAAGTAAACACATCCAGTCAATCATTTATTTTACGAAGCTAGATATATGTAATGAAAAAGAACTAGCGACCATATTACAGGCTAAAGCTTTATATGAGGAAATTGGCTACCAAGTATTTATGCAATCTTCTCTGGAAGAATATAATATAAGCAACGAATTTAGTGAGTTATTCAAAAATAATGTCACTGTATTTATGGGCCAGACTGGAGTAGGGAAATCTACTTTGTTGAACCGAATGTTACCAGACTTGAAATTAAAAACAGGAGAAGTATCTTCCGCATTAGGACGGGGGAAACATACCACACGGCATGTTGAATTAGTAGAAATGTATGGAGGGTTAATCGCTGATACTCCGGGATTTAGTTCATTGAATCTCGATGACATCGAAAAATATCATCTTCCTTTTTTGTTTCCAGAATTCGTGAAATATGCTGACCAATGCAAGTTTAGTGGATGTATGCATAAAAATGAACCGAAGTGTGAAGTGAAGAGGCAAGTTGATGTAGGTGGCGTAAGCAAACAGCGGTATGAAAATTATTTGATGTTTTTAGAAGAAATTGAAAACAGAAAACCACACTATTAAAATTTAAAGGAGGAAGAATATGATTATTGCACCATCTTTATTAAGCGCGGATTTCTCTATTTTAAAAGAAGAAGTTCAAAGTTTAGAAGCAGCGGGGGCTGACTGGTTACATGTGGATGTGATGGATGGCCATTTTGTACCCAATATTACTTTTGGACCAAATATAGTAAAGGCATTACGTCCACATACTCAGTTACCTTTGGATGTTCATCTCATGATAGATAACCCAGAAAATTACATTGATGCCTTTTGCGATGCAGGAGCAGATAGTGTTTCTATACATGTAGAGGCTACGAACCATATCCATAAAGCTATTCAACAAATAAAACAAAAAAATGTTTTGGCTGGAGTAACAATAAACCCAGGGACGTCCGTTGAGGCCATAAAACCTATTCTGGCAGAGGTCGATTTTGTATTAGTTATGACGGTCAATCCTGGTTTTGGAGGGCAGTCTTTTGTAAAGCAAACATTACACAAAATTAGACAGTTAGATGAATTAAGAGATATGAACAATTATTCTTTTAAAATTGAAGTTGATGGGGGTATTGTTCCGGAAACAGCTTATCTATGTCGTAAAGCGGGTGCAGATATTTTCGTATCAGGGTCCTATGTATTCAATGAAGGGGATCGACATCAACAAATAGAATCTTTGAAACAGGTGGATTTCAATTGACAAAGATAGGGATCATGTTAGGTGGGCCTATTGAGTTGATCGATTTTGAAAAAGATTTTCAAAATGATTACGATAAATGGTTGGGTGTAGATGGTGGAGCTGTTTATTTACTAAATAAGCAAATACCCGTTGATGTAGCTATCGGTGATTTTGATTCTGTGTCGGCAACTAATATGGAAAAGATTACAAAAGAAGCTCGAAAAGTAATTGCTTTTGAAGCAGAAAAAGATGACACGGATACAGAAATCAGTCTTTTGTATGCTTTGAATGAACTGGAAGCAACCAAAATAGATATATTTGGTGCAACAGGTGGTCGTATCGATCATTTGTTAAGTAATTTGTTAATGGTCAACCAACCACGGTTTAAACAGTTTGCAAGCCGCATTACTTTTAGGGATAAAACAAATACTATTTCTTTTTATTTGCCTGGAAAATATTTCATAAAAAAAGAAATAGATAAAAAATACATTTCGTTTATCGGATTAAGTGCAATTGAAAAATTAGTATTAAAAGATTTTAAATATAATTTAGATGCGACTTCTTATGCGTACTCTCCTGCATTAGTAAGCAATGAGTTTGTTGAAAAGGAAGCTTATTTTTCCTATAATAAAGGATTGATAATGGTCGTGCAAAGTAAAGATGCTTAATAGGATGAGGCTGGGACAAAAGTCCCAGCCTCTAATCATTTTCCAAACGTTCCTTTCTAAAACGTGCTCCAAAAAACAGACCCGACAGCCACTTCACGAACACTCTTCGATAGTCTACGACTATCTTTTGAGTATCCGCTCCAGTTGCTGTATCCGTTGACACTTTAGTGGCTTACGGATAGAGCATGCGGAGCTCTATTCGGGTCTGAACGTTTTTATCCCACTCTCATTACAAATAAATTTTTAAATAAAAAAGAGGTAGAGACAGTTGTCTCTACCTCTTTTTTTCCCAGTTAACAATTAAAGGCAAACGTTTAAACGCGTTCAACTTTACCGGATTTTAATGCGCGAGCTGATACCCAAACTCTTTTAGGTGTGCCATCTACTAAAATACGAACTTTCTGTAAATTAGCTCCAAATGTGCGTTTAGATTTGTTGTGGGCATGGGAAACATTATTTCCACTTCTAGCTTTGCGTCCTGTTACATAACATTCTTTAGCCATTGATAATCCTCCTTTAAGCAAGCTTCTAATTAAATAGAAACATTTTTCATACTTGACTAATTTATCATATAACAGGAAAATTTGCAATATATTTATTCAAGTAATTTTACTTGACAGCAAAAAACTGAACTGCTCCTGATTTTCCAATATTGTTTGTTCTTTCATTCTCAAGACTGCTATGATAAAATATAGTGGAGTATTTTTGACTAGTTTGTCAGAAGGAGGAAAAGATTTATGGGAATCAGCATGCAAACAAAATATGGGAATATTGAAATTTCAAATGAAGTTATTGCAACGGTTGTTGGTGGAGCCACTACAGAGATTTTCGGGGTGGTAGGAATGGCCAGTAAAAATCAAATACGCGATAATCTTAATGAAATATTGAAAAAAGAAAACTATGCACGCGGCGTGGTTGTGCGTCAAGAAGAGGAAGCTGTGGCTGTCGATGTATTTGTTGTAGTAAGCTATGGTACGAAAATTTCGGAAGTTAGCAAAAATGTTCAAGAGCGTGTGAGATACCAATTAGATACAACGTTGGGTGTTAAAGCAAATTCTGTGAATGTTTTTGTTCATGGTGTGAAAGTGATGCAAGATGCTTAGTTTACTTAAACTAAGTAAGTAATGGAGGAGGAACAGTGATTGGAACTTAAAAAACTCGATGCACAAAACTTTCGTGCAATGGTTGCCGTAGGACAACAAAGATTAGAAAAAAATGTAGATTATGTTAATTCGTTAAATGTATTTCCAGTACCGGATGGTGATACAGGGACCAATATGAACTTGTCTTTTTCAAGTGGCGCCCAAGCAGTCAAGGATTCATCATCTGAAAAAATAGGGGAACTGGCTCAGTCTTTAGCCAAAGGACTATTAATGGGAGCTCGTGGGAACTCAGGCGTTATTCTTTCCCAATTATTTAGAGGTTTTAGTCAATCTTTAAAAGGAAAAGAAGAGTTAACTGCTGAAGAGTTCGCATCAGCTTTTCGATATGGAGTTGAAACTGCTTATAAAGCAGTTATGAAACCTGTCGAAGGAACCATTTTGACTGTTGCTAGAGAATCTGCTAAAGCGGGTGAAAGAAAATCTAAAGAAACAGATGATATTGTTGAAGTAATGAAAACTGTTGTAAAAAGTGCACATAAAGCATTAGAAAAAACACCTGACTTATTACCCATTCTAAAAGAAGTGGGGGTAGTAGATAGTGGTGGGCAAGGTCTTCTGTATATTTACGAAGGTTTTTTGTCTGTGTTAAGCGGAGAAGATTTTTCATTAGAAGATCTTGCTTCTGAGAAAAATTTAGATGAAATGGTTCGTGCTGAACATCATAGGAACGTATCAAGCCATATTAATACAGAAGATATTACTTATGGATATTGTACTGAAATCATGGTTCGATTGAACGAAGGAGAAACAGTTGATAGCCAATTTGATTATGAAGAATTCCGCAATTATTTAGATGGATTAGGTGATTCGTTATTAGTCGTTGCTGATGATGAGATCGTCAAAGTTCATGTTCATACAGAACGTCCTGGCGAGGTCATGAACTATGGTCAAAAGTTTGGCTCATTGATGAAAATCAAAGTAGACAACATGCGTGAACAACATTCTTCCCTAATGGATAATGATGGGGAGAAACAAGTGAAAGAATTAAAAGAGTATGGTGTAATTGCAGTCAGTTCTGGAGAAGGAATTAAAAAACTGTTTGAAAGTGTCGGCGTTGATTACGTTATCTCGGGTGGTCAAACGATGAACCCAAGTACTGAAGACTTCCTTAAAGCTATGAAATCCGTCCCAGCCAAACATTATATTTTATTGCCAAACAATAAGAATATTTTAATGGCTGCAGAACAAGCAGCTATTGTTTCTGAAACGCCTACGGTAGTTGTTCCTACTAAAACAATTCCTGAAGGACTAACAGCTATGTTAGGATACAATCCGACCAATGAATTAGAATCTAATAAAGATGCAATGATCAGTGAAATTGAACAAGTGATTACCGGTCAAGTCACATACGCTATCCGTGATACTGAAATAGACGGTATAAAAATCAAAAAAGATGATTACATGGGTATTATTAACGGATCAATTAAATTAGCGGAGGCTAATTTGTTTGAGGCGGCTCTTGCAACAGTCGGAATGATGTTAGAAGAAGATAGTGAAATTTTGACTATCCTCATAGGAGATGATGGTTCTCAAGAAGAAGCAGAAAGATTAGCCAATCAGATTGAAAAAAATCATGAAGATCTTGAAATTGAAATCCATGAAGGTAATCAACCGGTGTACCCGTACCTCTTCTCAGTTGAATAATTGATAAAATAGAAAGTAGACTGTTGAACAAGGGTGTCGTATTCACCTTTTGCTCAGAGTCTACTTCTTCTTATATTAAGTTGAAATAGGTATCGATAGGGTAATTAGTTTATGATCATCAAAAATGAAATAAAGATTTGAGAAGGAATGTGAATAGAGTGCCATGAATAATCAAACTAAAACCATATATAATTCAGTTAAAAACCTACCAAATGTTGGAGAAAAACGCTTAGAAGCATTGGCTGAGTTAGAGATTTTTACAATTTACGATTTACTTAGACATTTCCCCTTTCGGTATGAAGATTTAACTGTAAAAGATATAACTGAAGTAGAAGATAAAGAAAAAATCGTGCTCATTGGAGAGGTGGTTGCTTCTCCGGTGGTCAGCTACTATGCACCAAAAAAAAATCGATTATCTTTTCGAATAGTTTCTGATAAAGTGGTTATCCCTATAACATTCTTTAATCAACATTTTTTGAAAAATCAAATAAATACAGGTGAAACCATCCGGGTTTTCGGACGATGGGATAGTCAGAAGCGTTCTTTACAAGGAATTAAATTATTATCAAGTGATATTGAAAAAAAAGATTATGAACCTGTTTACCATACTACTAAGCGGATAAAACAAAAAACGTTAGTCAAGTTAATTGATAGTGCATTAAAAGACTACTATTCTTTAATTCCTGAGATCATGCCAGATTTTCTCGTGACGAAATTTAAACTTCTTTCAAACGCACGTTCTATTCAGATAATCCATTTTCCGAATTCTGAGAAGGAGAGTTTGATTGCGAGGCGCTCTCTCATTTTTCAAGAGTTTTTTGTATATCAATTAAAAATGCAAGAATGGAAAGAAAAAAACAAAAGAGTGAATCATGGAATTAAAAAAGAATATGATTTGCCTAAAATCAAAGAATTTTTAAGTACGTTACCTTTTGAACTCACAGGGGCTCAAAAAAGGGTAATCAATGAAATTGCAAAAGATTTGAAATTGCCTCAACAAATGTATCGTTTACTTCAGGGAGATGTAGGTAGTGGGAAAACTGTAGTGGCAGCGACCGCATTGTTTTCGACTTGGACTGCGGGTTACCAGTCTGCTTTTATGGCTCCCACAGAAATTTTAGCTGAGCAGCATATGAAAAATTTAAGTGAATTGTTTCAATCTAATGATCTAACTATTGAATTATTAACAGGCTCTACTAAAGCTAAAGATCGTAAGCGAATATTAACCGATTTAAAAACCGGAAAGATAGATGTGCTGATCGGTACTCATGCTTTGATTCAAAAAGATGTCGAATACCATTCTTTGGGTTTAGTCATAACAGATGAACAGCATCGTTTTGGAGTAAATCAACGAAAAGTATTAAGAGAAAAAGGTGTTCACCCTGATGTGTTATTCATGACGGCAACGCCGATACCACGAACATTAGCCATTAGCGCTTTTGGTGATATGGACATTTCAACTCTAGATGAAATGCCTAGTGGGAGAAAACCTGTAAAGACTTATTGGTTAAAAAATAGTCAGGTAGAACAAGTCGATACTTTTACTAAGAAACAATTAAAAAATAACTCACAGGTTTATGTAATTAATCCATTGATTGATGAATCAGAAAATATGGACCTACAAAATGCTGTGGAAACGTACGAAAGTTACCGCAATAAGTTTGGCAAGGAGTATGAAATAGGTCTTCTGCATGGAAAACTACCTTCAAAAGATAAAGAAGAAATTATGCGGGCTTTTAAACAAAATAAGATTCAAATCCTCGTTTCTACTACCGTAATAGAGGTAGGAGTGGATGTTCCAAATGCAACATTGATGATCATCAATGATGCTGATCGATTTGGCCTCGCTCAATTGCACCAGTTACGTGGAAGAGTGGGAAGAGGAAAAAAAGAATCAACCTGTATTTTGCTAGCGAATCCCAAAACAGAGAATGGTAAGATCCGCATGCAAATTATGACAGAAACGAATGATGGTTTCCTACTGAGTGAAAAAGATTTAGAACTCCGAGGTCAAGGAGATATTTTTGGAAAGCAGCAATCGGGTGTCCCACAATTTAAAATTGGAGATTTGGTGGAAGATTTTAATATTTTACAAGTTGCCAGAGAAGAAGCGATCAAACTTATTCGTTCAAAAGAATTCCAGCAAGAGGATTCATTTGTTGAGCTAAAAAAACATAGTCAAATATCTATGGATGATTCAATCGTTTTAGATTAACAGTACGAGGAGGAAAAAAGATGAAAATAGCAATAGACGCTATGGGGGGAGATCATGCTCCCCAAGCAATCGTAGAAGGTGTGAATAAAGCATCTAAACAATTTGAACATGTCACATTTCTTTTATATGGTGACAAGGAAAAAATAGAAAAATACTTAGATGATTCGAATAAAGAAAATATTAGAATAATTCACACAAATGAAAAAATCGAAAGTGATGATAATCCAGTAAGGTCAGTACGCAGAAAAAAGAAAGCTTCAATGGTTCTAGCTGCACAAGCAGTGAAAGATGGAGAAGCTGATGCTATCTTTTCTGCGGGGAATACCGGGGCATTACTTGCGGCGGGCATGTTGATAGTAGGAAGAATCAAAGGAATAGATCGACCAGGATTAATGACGATCATGCCTTCCTTGTCTGAACACAAAGATTCTTTTCTCATGTTAGATGTTGGGGCCAATGCGGACAGCAAACCAATCAATTTAAATCAATATGCTACTTTAGGTACCTATTATGCAAAACATGTACTAAAAAGAAATAAACCGACGGTGGGGCTATTGAACAATGGAACAGAAGAAAACAAGGGCAATGAGTTAGCTAAACAAGCTTTTTCATTGTTGAAAGAAAATAAAGAAATTACTTTCAAAGGGAATATAGAAGCTCGGACAATATTAAATGGAGAAGTAGATGTTGTAGTCACAGATGGATTTACAGGGAACGCTGTACTAAAAACCATTGAGGGGACTGCAATTTCATTACTTTCTTTAATTAAAGAAAGTATTCAGAAAGATACAAAATCAAAATTGGGCGGACTTCTATTAAAAGATGGACTAAAAAATGTCAAAAATGTTATGGACTACTCTAAATACGGTGGGGCTGTTTTATTTGGGTTGAAAGCTCCAGTCGTAAAAACTCACGGATCGGCAAACAGTGAAGCGGTCTATTATACAATTAAACAAATTGAAGAGATGCTATCTTCACAAGTAGTAAATGGTGTGGTAAACTTTTTTGAAACATCTAACAATGGAGATAGTAATAAAAATTGAGTGTTTAAATTTATTAAATGAGTAAAGTCACCAATTAATCATGGAAATTTCATTTTTCTTTAGGTACAATTAACTGTAACGCATAAAAAACATCGGAGGTATAGATAAATGAGTAAAAACGAAGAAATATTTTTAAAAGTAAAGGGTATAATTGTAGAAAGACTAGGAGTTGACGAGGATAAAGTAACCCGTGAGACTACATTTAAAGAAGATCTGGGCGCAGATTCACTAGACATAGTAGAATTGGTCATGGAAATGGAAGATACTTTTGGAACAGAAATATCCGACGAGGATGCTGAAGAAATAACTACTGTGGGTAAAGCAGTTGATTATATTGAAAAGCAAGAAGAATAAGTAAACGTTTGTTTTTTCTTTTATGACATTTGTTAAATGTAAATGAGCGTAGTATAAGAATAATGATAGCCTGATTAAAATTTGTGTTGATTAGTATTGAAAAAATGTGTATAATTCAGAATATATTATTAAATGTTTATAAACGTTTAATAATTCTCTCATAAAGTTGAGAATAGTTTAGGAGGTATTTTTAGTGGCTATTGAACGTCCATTATTAGAAATCAATCATTTAGAAACAGGGTTTCGTATTACTGACGATTATTATAACGCTGTTGATGATGTATCATTAACTTTAGAAAAAAATGAAATACTAGCAATTGTTGGGGAATCTGGTTGTGGAAAGAGCACACTTGCTACTTCGATCATGGGACTCCATGATGCAAAAAACACACAAATCAAAGGTGAAGTAATTTATAATGACATAAATTTGTTAGAATTAAATGAAAATTTATACAATGGAATTCGTGGAAATGATATTGGTATGATTTTCCAAGATCCACTAGGTTCTTTGAATCCATTGATGACAATACATGATCAAATTGCAGAAACACTTGTTTATCACTCAAGTATGAATAGCCAACAACGAACTGCACGTGTACTCGAATTATTGAATCAAGTAGGTATTCCAAAACCTGAACGGGTAATGAAACAATATCCGCATGAATTATCAGGTGGGATGAGACAACGTGTGGTTATAGCTATTGCTTTAGCAAATAAACCACCAATCATTATTGCCGATGAACCGACTACTGCTTTAGATGTTACTATTCAAGCTCAAATTTTAGATTTGATGAATGATATACAGGATGAAACAGGATCAGGTATTATTTTAATTACGCATGACTTAGGAGTTGTTGCAGCAACTGCAGACCGGGTAGCCGTTATGTATGCTGGACAAATTGTAGAAGAAGCACCGGTTGAAGAATTGTTTGCTAATCCGAAACATCCCTATACGCGTTCGTTGTTGAATTCAATTCCACATGAACTAGAAGATGACGATGATGAACTGCATGTTATCCAAGGAACCGTTCCATCTTTACAAAATTTACCAAGGACAGGTGACCGTTTTGCTCCACGCATTCCGTGGATACCGGCTGAAGCCCACGAAGAGAATCCTGTTCTGCATGAAATTTCTCCAGGTCATAAAGTGAGATGCACATGCTGGAAACATTTTCACTTTGAGGGAGAGGATGAGTAATAATGGGATTTATTGAAGTAAAAAACTTAAAAATTCATTACCCTATCAGAGGGGGGATTTTCAATACAATTCAGGATCATGTTAAAGCGGTTGATGGAATTGATTTGAAAATCGAAAAAGGAAAAACATATGGATTAGTTGGAGAATCAGGTTCTGGTAAGACAACTATCGGTAAATCTATTATTGGTTTAGAAGAAATTACTTCGGGTAAAATACTCTACAATGGAATAGATGTTACTAACCGGGCAAGAAGTAGAAAAAAAGAATATAAAGACTATAATCGAGATGTTCAAATGATTTTTCAGGATTCTGCATCTTCTTTGAATCCTAAAAAGAGAATTAAAGATGTTATTTCAGAACCAATGGATAATTACTTTAAATTATCACCTGATGAAACATCTAAAAGAGTAATTGAACTTTTAGAAATTGTTGGGATGAATGAAGAGGCGATGTATAAATATCCTCATGAATTCTCCGGTGGACAAAGACAACGTATCGGGGTCGCACGAGCCGTTGCAAGTAATCCTAAGCTGATCATTGCAGATGAACCAACATCTGCTTTGGACTTATCTGTTCAAGCTCAGGTGCTTAACTTCATGAGACGCATCCAGAAGGAATATGAGTTGAGCTACCTATTTATTTCTCATGATTTGGGCGTAGTACAACACATGTCTGATGATATAGCTATTATGCATAAAGGTAGATTCGTAGAACAGGGCTCTAAAACAGAAATATATAATAATCCACAACATATCTATACTAAGCGTTTGTTATCTGCTATTCCAGATATGGATCCGACGACTCGAAAAGCACATAAAATTGAGCGTTTGAGAGTTGAAAAAGAATACACGGATCAGGAAAAAGAATATTATGACAAAGATGGTCGGGTATATGATTTAAGCCCTCTAAATGAAAACCATTATGTAGCCTTAAATCCAAATGGTATAGGAGGGAACCTCTAATGTGGAAAACAGTTGTACGAAGAATTTTATTAATGATTCCGCAAATTTTCATTTTAAGTATATTAGTTTTTGGTGTTGCTAAACTGATGCCTGGAGACCCATTTACAGGATTGATCACACCGGAAACCGATCCTATGGTTATCGAAATGCTTCGAGAAAGAGCTGGATTGAATGATCCAGTCCCTGTACAATATTTTCGTTGGTTAGGAAATGCCTTACAAGATGTTATGACTATTATAGGTATGCGTGCACAAAACACAATACTTCTGTCTGCCTTGTCATTGGTACTCACGTATCTGATCGCATTACCTTTAGGAATGTTTGCTGGTAGATATAATGATTCGTTTTTTGATAAAGCAGTCGTTGTTTACAATTATGTCAGTTTTGCTATTCCGACATTCGTTTTAGCCTTGTTAATGCTTTGGTTGTTCGGTTATACATTAAATTGGTTCCCTACAAGCGGATCAGTTGACGTAACGTATGCGAGCGGTTCGATGGATTACTTCTTAAATAGAGCATACCATCTAGTCTTGCCAGGTATTACAGCTGCCTTTCTAGGAACAACGAGTATTATTCAGTATTTAAGAAGTGAAGTCATTGATGCAAAAACACAAGATTACGTTAAAACGGCACGCTCTAAAGGAGTACCAGAAACAGTCGTCTATAATCGCCATATTTTCAGAAACTCTGCATTACCAATTGCATCTACTTTAGGTTATCAAATTACCTTCTTAATTGGTGGATCTGTATTTATTGAACAAATTTTTGCTTTCCCAGGAATGGGACAATTATTTGTAAGTTCAATTAATAGTCGCGATTACAGTGTAATTACTGCGCTCGTTCTGCTGTTCGGTGTGGCTACATTATTTGGGACATTATTGTCTGATATTATTATGAGTATTGTGGATCCACGTATCCGAATCGACTAATGAAACATACAGCGGAAAGGAATGAAAAAGAATGTCAGGAAATAAAAACACAGATGCTGAAGTAATGACTGGAGATATCCCCATTAGTACACCACCGATGGGATTTCGAGTTATTGCAAGAGAATTTTTAAGAGATCGAGTTGCTCTTGGAGCATTCGTTATATTAGTTTTATTGATAGTAGGAATTTTTGTGGGTTCATTAGCGATTGACTTAGATAAAGTCATGCGGGTTAGTTTGATGGACCAATACGCACCTCCTAGTGCAGATTTTCTGCTTGGAACTGATTCAGGCGGAAGAGATATATTAGGCCAACTAATTGTTGGAGCGCGTAACTCAATTCTTATCGGGATCGCCGTTACTATACTTACAAGTATATTGGGTGTCCTTGTAGGGATCACTGCAGGTTTTTATGGTGGAGTGATCGATAATATTCTCATGCGTATTGTAGATTTTATTATGTTGCTTCCGACAACGATGTTAATTATAGTGTTTGTTACTATTGTAAAAAACTATGATGTCTGGTCCTTCATTTTAATTATGAGCGCATTTTATTGGGTCGGCCAAGCTCGCCTGATAAGAAGTAAAGCTTTGTCTGAAGGAAGAAGAGATTATATCAGTGCTTCCAAGACAATGGGAACACCTTCTCTATATATTATGTTTCGTGAAATCATGCCGAATCTTAGTTCATTAATTATTGTTAACGTTACATTGAACTTTGCGGCAAACATTGGTATTGAGACTGGCTTAACATACTTAGGTTTTGGATTACCATCTTCCACACCTAGTTTGGGAACATTAGTCAGTTATGCATCTTCTCCAGATATTTTGGAGAATAAAACGTGGGTTTGGTTACCAGCATCGTTGTTGATTTTAACGCTGATGTTGAGTATAAACTATGTCGGTCAAGCATTGAAACGTGCGGCTGACGCTAAACAAAGATTAGGTTAAGAAAAGGGGAGAGAGATATGTTGAAGAAAAAATATAGTTTGTTAACTAGCACGGCAGCTATTGCTTTTGTATTAGCAGCATGTGGTGGTAGTGGGGATACTACCGACACAACTGATTCTTCGGGCTCAGGCGATACTTCAGATACTTCTAACGGTGAAGTAGCAGAAGGCGTCGTTGATTTCGAATCTGCAGTAGTAAATGATGGAGAAGTAATAGATGGTGGAACATTAAACGTTGCATTAGTTACTGACACTCCATTCCAAGGATTATTCAGTTATGAATTATATGAAGATGCATATGATGCAGACTTGTTCCAATTCACAATCGAAGAAATTTTTGGAGCTGATGAAAACTTCCAGATTGATGATTCAGGTGCTGCCACATTAGATTTAGATCAAGAAAATAATATGGCAACTATTACATTAAAAGATGGTGTTACATGGTCTGATGGGGAAGCTGTAACAACTGAAGATTTACTCTATTCTTATGAAGTAATTGGACACCCTGATTACACAGGAATCCGTTATGACCCTACAATGACAAACATTGTTGGAATGGAAGAATATCACAATGGTGATGCTGATACTATTTCTGGAATCACATTGGTCGATGACCAAACAATGGAAATTCAATATCAAGAAGTTGGAGTTCAAATGCTTCAATCTGGTGGTGGGATTTGGTCAGGAGCTATGCCTAAACATCAACTAGAAGACATTGCAATCGCTGATTTGGAATCTTCTCCAGAAGTTAGAGAAAATCCAGTTGGTTTTGGACCTTTCTATGTTGAAAATATTGTTGCAGGTGAGTCTGTAGAATACGTAGCTAACCCACATTACTATAAAGGTGAACCTCAGCTTGATAAAGTAGTTGTTCAAGTTGTTCCTTCTTCAAGTATCGTGGCTGCTTTAGAAAATAGTCAGTACGACCTTGCTTTAAGTATGCCAACAGATTTGTATGAAACTTATTCTGATTTACCTGGTTATACTATTTTAGGTAGAGAGCAATTAGCTTATACTTATATCGGATTTAAATTAGGCGAATGGGATGCTGAAGCTGGGGAAGTTGTTCCTGATGAAAATGCTAAGATGGCAGACCTAGCTCTTCGTCAAGCAATGGGATACGCTATGGATAACGATGCAGTTGGGGCACAATTCTATGATGGATTACGTAGCCGTGCGAACTCAGCTATCATTCCTGCATTTGGTGGATACCACAATCCTGATGTAGCAGGATATCCATATGATCCTGAAATGGCTGAGCAATTATTAGACGAAGCTGGCTATGAAGATGTTGATGGCGATGGATTCCGTGAAGATCCAGACGGTAAACCATTAGAAATCAAATTTGCATCAATGGCTGGTGGAGAAACTGCTGAACCTATCGCTGAGTATTACATGCAGTCATGGGCTCAAGTAGGATTGAACGTAACTCTTACTGATGGTCGTTTGCTTGAATTCAATAGTTTCTATGACCGTGTTGAAGCGGATGATCCTGAAATCGATATTTATCAAGGAGCATGGGGAACAGGTACAGATCCTACTCCAGAAGGCTTATATGGCCGTACAGCTCCATTTAACTACACTCGTTGGGCTTCAGAAGAAAATGATCAGTTCTTAGCTGACATGACTAGTGATAAGTCCTTTGATATTGATTGGCGTGAAGGTGTCTTCCACGAATGGCAAGAATACTTTAGCGAACAAGCACCGATTATTCCTACATTGTTCCGTAATGAAACATTACCGGTCAATAATCGTGTAAGTGAATATCAATGGGGTTATGATGCTCCATCTGATTTCGGATGGCACACAGTTGGTGTAACGTCTGATGACGCTGCAACCGAATAATATAACTAAATAAAAATTAGGAAAGGGAAGCCGGAATACCGGCTTTCTTTTTTTTGCTTAAATTCAATTATTCGTAAGGTTTATTTTTTTGATTAGAACCAGTATAATGAAAGGGATATGATTGAAAGAAAGGAAGAACACAGTATGAAAAAATTGCAACAATTTTTGAAAGAAACATATGCTATTGAATTTAATGATCCTAAGCTATTGAAAGAAGCATTCACACATTCATCTTATGTAAATGAACATCAAAAACAGAAGTTAAATGATAATGAGCGAATAGAGTTTTTAGGAGATGCCGTATTGGAATTGACGGTTTCAGAATATTTATACGAAAAATATCCCGAATTTCCAGAAGGATACCTAACTAAAATGCGTGCATCCATAGTTTGTGAAGCGAGTTTAAGCCAATTTGCAAAAGAATGCGGATTTAATCAGTATGTGTTGTTGGGCAAAGGTGAACAGCGTATGAATGGAAAACAGAGACCCGCTTTACTTTGTGATTTATTTGAAGCTTTCATAGGTGCGTTATATTTGGATCAAGGCGTGGAGTCTGTGCAAACATTCTTAAAGAAAACAGTATACAAGAAGATAGACTCAGGTGCTTTTTCACATGGGATGGATTTTAAAACCGAACTTCAGGAATTTTTACAAAAAAATGGTGAAGTATCTATTCAATATAGAATAGTTGAAGAGATTGGTCCAGCTCATATGAAAGAGTTCGTGACACAAGTATTTGTAGAAGAAGATGTAGTTGGGGAAGGTAAAGGTTCCTCCAAAAAAAATGCAGAACAAGCTGCGGCTGAAAATGCCCTTCGTCATTTAAAAGAAAACAACAAACAGACGATGGATCAGTAAAGGAGTCAGAGACGGTGGAATTAAAAAAAATAGAATTAAATGGCTTCAAATCTTTCGCCGATAAAACTACAATTGATTTTGATCAAGGAGTCACAGCAATTGTAGGTCCAAACGGAAGTGGAAAAAGCAATGTTATTGAAGCTTTACGCTGGGTCATGGGAGAACAATCAGCTCGCAACCTCAGGGGTGGAAAAATGCATGATGTCATTTTTTCAGGTACTCATGCACGGAAACCAGTTAATATTGCTGAAGTTACTTTGCTTTTAGACAATTCGGATTTTTTCTTACCTATAGACTTTGAAGAAGTAAGTATCAGTCGCCGCCTGCATAGAAATGGTGAAAGTGAATACCGATTAAACAAACAACCGTGTCGATTGAAAGATATAGTGGACTTGTTCATGGATTCTGGATTAGGAAAAGAATCTTTTTCTATTATTAGTCAGGGACAGGTTGAAGCAATTTTTAACAGTAAAGCTGAAGATAGAAGATCTATTTTCGAAGAAGCTGCGGGAGTTTTGAAATATAAACAAAGAAAAAAAGCTGCAGAAAAAAAATTAGATGAAACACAAGGAAATTTAGATCGTGTTCAAGATATTTTATACGAATTAGAAGCGCAAGTGGATCCGTTAAAAGAGCAAGCAAGTCTAGCTAATGCTTATGTAGGGCACAAAAAAGAATTGACTGACCTAGATATTTCAGTAACAGTAACTCAAATAGAACAATTTAGTCTAGATTCAAAAGAATTAAACGAGAAAATCAGTCAGTCAAATAAAAATATTCAACAAATCAACGAGACTATCAGAAGCAAAGAAGAGGCAACTCGAGCAATAAAAGTGGAATTACATCAAATTGAAAGTAATCAGCAAATTGTTCAAAATAACTATCTAGAGGCCGTTAAAAATGTTGAAAGATATGAGTCTCAAAAAGAACTCGTTCACTATAAAGAAACAAATGCAGAAGAACAGATAGCTTATTATGATCAACAATTAGTTCAAAATAATCAAGAACTAACTGAATTAATCAATGTAAAAAAAGAAGTAAAAGCAAAAATCGAGACCAAAAACAAAGAATTAAAAAAAAGTCAAAGCTTGGTTACGCAGTTGAAAAAAAGCTTGAGCCAATTTGATCGGAATAGTCAGAGAAACACGGAAACATTACGTGAGGAATATTTTTCTGCACTACAAAAAAGTGCGGCTTTAAAAAATGAGTTAAATTATTTTTCTAAAGAAAAGGAACAGCGAGAATTTTCATTAAATAAACTGCAACTGGAGATTGAAAAACTAAGCCAAGAAAAAATAAAATTAGAAATAAATTTAGAAAACATAACACAACACCATCAAGAGATAACAGCTGAACTTGATGAGCTAACTAAAAGCTTTAGACAAATAAGCAATAAGATACAATTGATAACACGGGATTTAGATAGCGATGAAACAAAGATGTATGATTCCTTACGCGTTTTACAGCAAGTTCAAGCAAACGAGAAGAGCCTACAGCAAATAGTTAACAATTATTCTGGATACTTTCAAGGTGTTCAAACTGTTATGAAACAAAAAGATCAAGTAGCAGGAATAATAGGTACTGTTGCAGATGTCATTCAAGTTTCGAAAAAATATGAAATAGCTATTGATACTGTTTTAGGTTCTGCTAGTCAATTTATTGTTATGGATAATGAAACACATGCTCAACAGGCTATACAATTATTGAAGAAAATCAAGGGAGGGCGAGCAACATTCCTACCTTTAACAACTGTATCGCAAAGAAACATTAGCGATTCCCTGCTGTCTACGATAAAAAACAGTAACGGCTTTATCGGAGTAGCTGCTGAGGTAGTTGATTATGACTCCAAACTACAGCCTATTATAAAAAACTTATTAGGAAATACTTTAATAGCAGAAAATTTACAAGCAGCAACGGAAATTTCTAAAAAACTACAATATAAATTCAGAGTGGTCAGTTTAGAGGGAGATTTGATGAATGCCGGTGGATCGATGACTGGTGGTCAAAATAAGAATTCTTCTTCACGTAATTTGATTTCTCAAAAGAACAAGATCAAGCAACTCTCTCTTCAAAAGAAAACGTTACAAGATGAACTAGAAAAGCGTGAATCAAGTGTAAAAAAACTAAAGTCAGAGAAAAAAAAGCTAGAGGAACAGTTTAATTCGATCCGTACTCAAGGTGAAGAGAAGCGGTTGGCCGAACAAAAAGAAGCAAACAAAAAAGAAGCAATAGAAGAACGTATGCAACAACTCAATAAACAAATGAAGGCTCTTCGTTATGAAAAAGGTGAATTAAGCGAAGACAGTCTGATAGCCGAAAATAAGGTAGGGGAAACGAGTAAGGAAATCGAGTCTACCCTTAGTAAGATCAAAGATTTAAAACAAGAAATGGATCTGTTTAATTTAGAAACAGATGAAAAAGAAAAGCGAAAAATGAATCTGATTGATAAAGTGAGTCAAGAAAGAGAAAGAAAAATCAAATTAGAACAAATCATTAAAAATTTTGAAAATGAGCTGAACCATTTAACTAAGCAAATAGAAAAAGCAAAGAATACAATTGAAGACTTGGAAAACGTCAAGAAGTTGCGTTCAACAACTAAAAATTCTTTATCAATAGAAGAAATAATTAAGCACCTAGAGTATTTCAAGGCTGAAAAAGAAAATTTGAATATACAACTGCACCAAATGAAGATAGAAAAGGATTCTAAAGAGAAAGACAGGGAGCAGATTGAAGAAGCCATACAAAGTTTGGAGAATAAAAAAGAGAACTATTTATTGGAACAATCCGATTTGACTGTTGCTTATAACAGGAAAGATGTCGGTATCGATCATTTGTTGGTTTACCTTCAAGAAGAATACCAAGTCAGTTTTGAAGAAGCAAAACTAGCTTATCGTTTGAAAGAAGAGTTAGAAATAGCTAAAAAGAAAGTTAAATTGATAAAAAGAAGTATAGACGAAATTGGACCGGTCAACTTAAACTCTATTGACGAATACCACAAGGTTAAATCAAGATGGGAATTTTTGAGTGAACAACAGGCTGATTTGATTAATGCAAAAGAACAGTTGTATGAGACAATGGGTGAAATGGATGCAGAAGTATCTCAACGATTTAAAAAAACTTTCATGGATATTAAAGAAAGATTTTCACAAGTTTTCCCTCAAATGTTTGGTGGCGGAAAAGCAGAGCTCAAGTTGACAGATCCAGAAGATCTTTTGTCTTCCGGAGTTGAAATCATTGCTCAACCCCCTGGGAAAAAATTACAACAGTTAAGCTTATTATCTGGTGGAGAACGGGCATTGACTGCTATTTCTTTGTTGTTTTCCATTATTCAAGTAAAACCCATTCCTTTTTGCGTATTGGATGAAGTAGAGGCTGCATTGGATGAAGCCAATGTCGCGCGTTTCGGGAAATATTTGCATACATTTGAAACAGATACACAGTTCATTGTAATTACACACCGGAAAGGAACAATGGAAGAAGCTGATTCATTGTATGGAATAACCATGCAGGAAAAAGGAGTTTCTAAAATTGTGTCTGTTAGATTACAAGAAGTAGACATGACTTCATTAAAAAATTAAAAGGTCAAAGGAGAACAAATGATTAAATTAGTGGCGTTAGATTTAGACGGAACATTATTGAATGAGAAAAAAATAGTATCAGAAAAAAACAAAAAAGCTATTGGAATGCTAAAAGAAAAAGGGATTCATGTTATTCTATGTACAGGTCGTCCATTGTTGGGAATGAAACATTTATTGGAAGAGCTGGATCTGAATAATCCAGGGAATTATGCCATAACTTATAACGGTGGACTCGTACAAGAAACGCACACTGGAGGAACTATTTATTCCAAAAGTTTTCAGTTTGAAGAAGTAGAAGATATTTATCAGATGAGTCAAACAATCGGCGTGCCCTGTAATTTCATTGATTTAGAAAAGGTTTATGAACCTTCTTATCCAGAGGGACGCCCATCAATGTACCCAGAAATAATGAACATCTTACCTTTTGAAAAAATCAATGGGAAAAATACACCAGATGCTGAGATAAACAAAATCGTATTCTGTACTCCACAATATCATCTGGATAACGCAATCGAAAAGATTCCTCAATCGTATTTTGAAAAATATACTTTGATGAAATCCAGACCGATATTGCTGGAAGTTTTACCAAAAGATGTCGATAAAGGAAACGGAATCGCGAAATTAGTTGAAATTTTAGGGATCCAACAATCAGAAGTGATGGCTATAGGGGATCAAGAGAATGATTTGGCCATGATCGAGTATGCTGGAATAGGAGTTGCAATGGGAAATGCAATCGACTCTGTTAAAAGAGCAGCCCAGTATATTACAGAAGATTATCAAAATGATGGTGTAGCTGTAGCCATTAATAAATTTACGAAAGAGTGAGCAAATGGGACTATTTGATAAAATAAAAAAAGCTTTTACTGGAGTAGAAGATAAGCCAGTCGAGAAAGTAGAAAAAACTGAGGAAGCGAATTTAGGCGAAATAGATAAATACGAAAAAGGTCTTGAAAAATCTAGAAGTTCATTTTCTCGTAAGATGAATGAATTGTTTGCTAATTTTCGTTATATCGATGAAGATTTTTTTGAAGATTTAGAAGATATCTTAATTGAATCAGATGTTGGATTCGAAGCCACGATGGAAATTTCTGATAAATTAAGATACGAAGCTCAAGTAAATAATGTTAAATCAATGAAAGATGCCGAGCGTGTGATCGTAGAAACGATGGTCGATATGTATGGTGAAGTCAGTCCGGATTCCGAGAGTATTCATTTTAATAAAGATGGATTGACTATTATCTTATTTGTCGGCGTCAATGGTGTCGGAAAAACCACAACAATAGCAAAAATGGCCCATCAATTTAAAGAAGAAGGAAAGAAAGTTCTTTTAGTTGCAGGAGACACATTCCGTGCGGGAGCTATAGAACAATTAAAGGTTTGGGGGTCACGTGTGGGCGCAGAGGTAGTTTCAACCAAACAAGGTGGAGATCCAGCTGCGGTTGTGTTCGATGGAATAAAGCAAGCACAAGATCAACAGGCGGATGTATTATTTATTGATACGGCTGGACGTTTACAGAACAAAAAAAATCTAATGAATGAATTGGATAAGATGAAACGCGTCATTACACGAGAGATACCGGATGCACCACATGAGGTATTGTTAGTGTTAGATGCTACAACAGGTCAAAATGCGCTAAATCAGGCAAAACAATTTAGAGAAACCACCAATGTTACGGGGATCGTTTTAACGAAGCTAGATGGAACAGCCAAAGGTGGAATAGTACTGGCTATTGGCAAGGAGTTAGGAATTCCGGTCAAATTTGTCGGTTTGGGCGAAACCATGAATGATTTGCGCCCATTCAATACAGAAAAATTTGTCTACGGTCTCTTCAGCGAGCTAATTCGAGATACACTATGAGAAGAGGATATGTATGGAATTAGAAAAAACGAATCATATGAATACACTATTTGAATTCTATGGGTCCTTACTAACTATAAAACAACAAGCGTACATGCAATTATACTATGCAGATGACTTCTCTTTGGGAGAAATTGCTGAAGATTT
Source organism: Lacticigenium naphthae DSM 19658 (assembly GCF_000425865.1). Lineage (GTDB taxonomy): Bacteria > Bacillota > Bacilli > Lactobacillales > Carnobacteriaceae_A > Lacticigenium > Lacticigenium naphthae. The sequence continues at coordinate 54,227 of NZ_AUEG01000001.1, read as the reverse complement.
CCAAGTGAGTCGACAAGCCATTTATGATAATATTAAACGGACAGAAGTAATTTTAGAAGCATACGAGTCAAAATTACGCTTAGTTGAAGAATTCAACAAAAACAATAGGCGAATTCAACAATTGAAGGATTATATTGATTTGCATTACTCTACGGATGAAAGACTAGTAGAGCTAGCCAATCAACTATTGAAGAAGTAAGAATGGAGAGAGGAACTTATTATGGCTTTTGAGGGATTGACAGGACGATTACAAGATGCTTTTTCAGCTTTACGAAAAAAAGGGAAAGTTACAGAGCAAGATGTCAGAGATGTCATGCGAGAAGTTCGCTTAGCTTTATTAGAGGCTGATGTAAATTACAAAGTAGTGAGAGACTTTGTTCGGACGGTACGTGATAAAGCTATTGGAGAAGAAGTTCTCAACAGTTTATCAGCTGGTCAGCAAGTTGTTAAAATAGTAAACGATGAAATGACGAAATTAATGGGTGGCGAGCAGGAAAAAATCATTTTTTCTGAGAGACCACCAACTGTATATATGATGATCGGTCTGCAAGGAGCAGGGAAGACAACAACTGCTGGGAAGTTAGCCAACTATTTACGTAAACACGAAAATAAGAAACCACTGCTAGTTGCAGCTGATATTTATAGACCGGCTGCTATCGATCAATTACAAACGATAGGAAAAGAGTTGGAAATGCCTGTGTTTTCAATGGGCGATCAAGTCAGTCCTGTTGAAATTGCCAAAAGAGGGGTCCAACAAGCAAAAGATGAAAACAGAGATGTAGTCATCATAGATACGGCTGGTCGTTTACACATTGATGAAGGTTTAATGGATGAACTTTCCGAAATCAAAACGGTTGTCGACCCAGATGAAGTTTTCCTAGTGGTAGATGCGATGACCGGTCAGGACGCAGTCAATGTGGCGCAGTCTTTTAATGAAAAACTAGAAATCAGTAGTGTCATTTTAACTAAATTAGATGGAGATACACGTGGGGGTGCAGCCTTATCCATTCGTGCTGTGACAGAGAAGCCAATCAAATTTACAGGTACGGGTGAAAAACTAGATGCTTTAGAACCGTTTTATCCTGAGAGAATGGCCAATCGTATCTTGGGTATGGGAGACATCCTCACTTTAATTGAACGTGCCCAACAAGAGGTTGATGAAGATAGAGCCAGAGAAATGGCTGAAAAGATGAAAGAGAACACATACGATTTAAATGATTTCATTGAACAAATGGACCAGGTTCGGAACATGGGTCCGTTAGAAGATTTGATCAAAATGATTCCTGGAATGAATAACGTGCCTGGACTCGATCAAATGCAAGTCGATCCGAAAGACTTAGATCATATGAAAGCCATTGTCTTATCCATGACTCCCGATGAGAGACAAGATCCAGACGTTCTTTCACAAAAAAGAAGGAAACGTATTTCAAATGGTTCTGCAAGGCCTTTGGTGGAAGTCAATCGTCTTATTAAACAATTTAAAGAATCTAAAAAAATGATGAGCAAAGTTTCTAAGGGGAATATGAGTGGAATGGAAGGGTTGCTCGGGAACGGTCCAAAAGGAAAAATGAGTAAACTAGCTATGAAAACGATGACGCGCAAAGCGAATAAAAACAAGAAGAAAATAAAAAAGAAGAAAAAATAAGACTGTAAAGAAAAAACACTTTACAAAGCTTTTATAAACTGGTAAGATGTTTCTTGTGAGATTGAATATGGAGGTGTTAGTAATGGCAGTAAAAATTCGCCTAAAACGTATGGGTTCTAAAAGAAATCCATTTTATCGTATGGTGGTAGCTGATTCACGTTCACCACGTGACGGTCGTTATATCGAAACAGTTGGAACGTATAACCCAGTTTCAGAACCTGTAGCTATAAGAGTAGACGAAGATTTAGTTATGAAATGGTTGAACAATGGTGCAAAACCATCCGATACTGTTCGCAATATCCTTTCTAGAGAAGGTATCATGCAAAAATTCCATGAAGCTAAATACAGCAAGTAAAGGAATGTAAAATGATGACTGATATCAAAGAATTGATTTGTACAATTGTAAAACCCTTGGTAAGTTATCCAGACGATATAGCTATTCAAGTATCTGAATCAGATGAATTTCATGAATACAATCTATCCGTGCATTCAGATGATGTAGGACGAATTATTGGGAAAAAAGGACGTATTGCAAAAGCAATCCGTACTATTGTTTATAGTGTTCGTACAGAGGATAATAAACGTGTACGACTAACTATAGAAGACAAATAAAAGAATAAAAAAGAAAAACCATTTCCTTATGAAATGGTTTTTCTTAGCATAATGGCTGGAAAAATGAAGAAATTTTAGGAGTAAAATATGACACAATATTATGAAGTAGGAAAAATAGTAAATACACATGGATTAAAAGGAGAAATCAGAGTTATTTCTTTCACTGATTCACCTGAAGAAAGATATCAACCTGGATCTGTTCTTGCATTTTTCAAAGCGGATAAGTTTGTTCGCGAAGTAACTGTAAAAGCACATCGAAAACATAAAACTTTTGATTTGTTGACCCTGACGGGATACCCTACAATCAATGATGTGGAGGAATTTGTTGGCGGTGTTCTGAAAGTTTCCGAAGAGAATCTAACACAATTATCCCAAGATGAATATTATCTCTATGAAATAATCGGATTAACTGTACAAGATCTTGAAGGAAACATTTTAGGCAAAGTAAAAGAGGTTTTGGCCACAGGCGCAAATGATGTTTGGGTGATCCAACGTCAAAATAAAAATGATTTATTACTACCCTATATTGATGAAGTGATCAAATCAATAGATTTAGAAAAACAAGAGGTCATTGTAGATGTGATGGAAGGACTGGATGATTAGTGAATATCGATATCGTGACACTTTTTCCAGAAATGTTCGAAAGTCCTCTAGGTCATTCAATGATGAAAAGAGCGATCGATAAAGGAGCTCTAACAGTAAACTATGTGAACTTTCGACGATTTGGAGAAGGAAAACATCAACATGTGGATGATACCCCATATGGAGGCGGGGCAGGAATGCTTTTAAAGCCTGAACCTGTTTATGAGTCAATTGAACAAATCGAGCGGAACAGTCCGGAAACTAAAAAAAGAATTATTTTAGTGGATCCTGCCGGAAAGCCTTTTACACAAAAGGTAGCAGAAGAGTTGTCACAAGAGGAACATTTGGTATTCATTTGTGGACATTACGAAGGCTATGATGAGAGAATTCGTCAGTTAGTAACGGATGAGATTTCGCTGGGTGATTATGTATTAACAGGTGGGGAATTGGCTACTATGGTGATCATGGATGCAACTGTCCGTTTAATTCCTGGTGTTTTGGGAAATACCGAATCTGCCCATACCGATTCGTATTCAAACGGATTGTTGGAACACCCTCAATATACCCGTCCTGCGGAATACAAAGGATTAAAAGTGCCGGATGTGCTGATGAGTGGAAATCATAAATTGATCGAAGAATGGCGCGATAAAGAGTCCTTGCGGCGTACATTTGAAAGAAGACCAGACTTGATTCATTTTAATCAGCTGACCGTTCAACAAAAAAAATGGATCACAGAATGGAAAAAAGAAAACAAGTAAGCAATTTTACTTTACACGGGTGTGTATTTATGATAAATTATCTAAGTGAGTAATTTCGATTACTCAAAAAAATTAACAATATTCCGCTGTTATTTAAATGATAAGAATATTTGTCGGAAGGAGAATAATTAATGAATCCATTAATTGAAGAAATTTCTAAAGAACAATTACGTTCAGATATTCCTGATTTTCGCCCTGGAGACACAGTTCGTGTTCATGCAAAAATCGTGGAAGGCACTAGAGAACGTATTCAACTTTTTGAAGGTGTTGTAATTAAACGCCGTGGTGAAGGAATCAGCGAAATGTATACCGTTCGTAAGATTTCTAATGGTGTAGGTGTGGAACGTGCATTCCCAGTTCATTCCCCCCGTGTTGCACTAATTGAAGTAATACGCCAAGGTCGCGTACGTCGTGCTAAATTGTACTACTTACGTAACTTACGCGGTAAAGCTGCTCGTATTCCTGAGCGCGGACGTCGTTAAAAAGATAAAAGATGAAGAGTTGAGTTCTCATTTGAGACTCAACTCTTCTTTTTTTATAGATACCTAGAAGATCACTTTCTTTGGATAGGATTTTATTTTCAATTATATTGTTATCATTCGGTTGTAAAAAGTGCAGACTGTTTTCTAAAGACTATCGATGAATTAGGTTCTCACGGGATGGCTGTTGGTTAGTTGAGCGGACGATCACGTTGCATAAAAAAGTGACGGGATTATCCAGATAAACAACAAGGGATTTGCAGAAAGCAGAGTGTAATGCATCCTCTATGAACCCATTTCTTTTTTCTTGCTACATATTTGGTCTCTAATGCAACATTTTTTTTGTATAAAATAGGGAAAAGAGAAAACGCTATCTGTTTTTTTATCCTATTTTGAGTTATAATAACTAATACATGGCTTTTATCAGTCAAATAATCTTTTGGAGGATCAGCATGACAACCATAACAGAGAATTTTGAGAAAGTATTAGAAGAGAAAAAAATGCCTTTAAAGAAACAAGAAATTAAAAATGGTCAAATATTGTTTAAAGGAGCTTTTCGTATAAGAAAGAATCTACGTTTGCCTTTTGGGATCGTATTTGATACGAAAGACTCAGCTACAGTGGATTATCAAATTGTGTATCACAAATTAGCTTATGTTAAAGAATATAGTAAACGTAGTGAAGTGATGGACTTGATCAATGAATTTAATGAAATGAAAGCTGGCTATTATCGTTTATGTATTGGTGGGGATGGCGAAATATACATGCGTCTCTTGGCAAGAACGGGAGAAGATATCCGTCCAGTATATGAAATGATGGTCATGGGTGGAAGCATTGCTAAAGCGTTACTTCCTGAAATCGAAAAAATCACAGGTGAAGACACAACCACAACTAAATAAACAGTGACTGTAATTGAATCAAAAAATCTTTTTTAGCTAGACCGATCAATTAAACTAGACGGGATGATTCAAGTAGAGTGCGGGTAAGAAACAATCATCCGTTGACGCGTATGTTCTCCTGTAAAAGACTAGGAGTATTTTTCTCTATTCTCATCAAGGAGAGCAAACAACTGAAAACGAAAAAAGGGTAGGAACTGTTGACGGTTCGGTGCTGACCCCGAAAAGTTAGAGTTTAATATTATGCAGCCAACTGGCTGGTTTGAGTTCGGTATTCTACTGGACTTAAGCCCGCCAGTTTTTGTTTTGTGCGGATTGTATTATACCAATCGATATACTCTTCGATTTGTTTCTTAAGTTGATCGTAGGTAACTAGAGGCTCTCCATGATACATTTCTTGTTTCATAATTCCAAAGAAATTCTCCATTGCGGCATTATCAGAACAGGTAGCTTTGCGAGACATACTTTGAAAGATTTTGTTCTTTTTTAAATGTTGTCTCCATTTTTTATGCTGATAATGCCATCCTTGATCTGAGTGAATCGTTGTGCGAACTGTACCGTTCTTTTTTACTATCTGAATTGCATCTTCTAAAGGACCTAATACTAGGTCTAATGTTGGACGTTTACTAATACCAAACGAGATGATTTCTCCATTATATAAATCATAAATTGGATTAAGATAAAGTTTCTGATCATTTAAACATTTAAATTCAGTTATATCTGTCACCAATTTTTGTAATGCAAATGGAGTAGAAAACCGTCGGTTTAGTAGGTTTTTTGCGACTTTCCCAACCGTTCCTTTGTAAGAGTTATACTTTCGAGTCTTACGAGTGAATTTAACGCACTTCAGGCCCAACTCTTTCATCAGACGATAAACCTTTTTATGATTGATCACCAGTCCATTATTATTCAATTCATTAGTAATTCGTTTGTATCCGTAGCGTTCTTTAAATTGATAAAAGAGCTCTGAAATCTTATCTTTTAGATCTTTATCTTGGTCTTCTGAGTTCAACCGCTTTAAATGGTAATGGTACGTAGCTTCTGGAATTCCTATAACTATAAAGACATCCTTTAATTTGTATCCTTCTTCTTTGAGCTCGAATGCCACCGCTGCTTGTGCTTTTCGAGGTAAGCATTCGGATTCTCCTCGTAAGCTCTTAACTTTTTTAAGTAAGCATTCTCCAAACGGAGAAGCTCATTTTCACGTTCAAGTTCTTGCTCTTTAGACATAGTTCCATTATCTTTTGGTTTCTTTTTCTTTGGTTGTTTAGACATAGAAGGTCGCCCCTTAAGTTTAGATTCCAGGCCTTCTATACCTTCTGTATTAAATGCACGATTCCAGTTCGCAATGATAGAGGGTTCTCTGATTCCGAAGGAATTAGCCGTTTCTTGATAAGAAGCACCTGTTCGTTTCATAAAGTGTAATACATCTAGTTTGAAATGAACAGAATAGACTTCTTTTGATTTTTTTCGAATTAACCCTTCTTTCCCATAGTGAGTATATAGATTTACCCAATTTTCTATAGGTGAGGAACTTGGCATACCGTATTTTTTTGCCAATAAACTATATCCCAACGTTCCATTTTGATACTCCTTCACAATTTTCAATTTAAATTCAGCACTATATTTAGCCATACAAAAAGACCCCCAAAAGTTAGATTGTTTACTCTAACTTTTGGGGGTTGGTACCTTCCTACCTTTTTTATTCAATTAAACTGTAGAGAGATTAAAATAGCGCATTAAATAATTTGCTAATCCATCCTCGTTGTTTTCTTCTGTGGTCACATCCGCTGCAATTTCTTTGAGTTTTGTAATTCCATTTTTCATAGCGACGCCATGTCCGGCAAATTGGATCAGTTCAAAGTCGTTGTCTTCGTCCCCAAAAGCCAGGATGTCTTTTCGTTCAATGGCGTATTCAAAAGCAACTTGTTCAACACCCAATGCTTTTTGAACTCCGGGAGCGACAATTTCCAAACAAGGAACATCGCCTCCCCAAGTGCGTACCTCAACTGCATTGCCATACTCTGCAACGATTTGATTTTTGATTATGGGTTGTTGTTCATTGTTGGAAGTGAAAATTGATATAGCGGTTGGATTTTCTTTGAGATTATCCTTTGTGAGGATACGGATATCTTTTTTGCTATCTGCAAAAAAATCGGGATACGGAATAAACGAATCACTTACGTATACGTGTTTTTTTGTTTCGATAGCAACTAATAAAACATGATTCCATTTTCTTAATTTTATCATGTCATGAGCTAGTTCTAGACTGAGTGTTTTATGGTATTGTCTATTCCAGTTGTCGTCATAAGGATTGTGACATAAGGCACCGTTAAAATTCACAATAGGTGAAGATAAATTCAATTCTGAATAATATTGTTTACTACTACGGTAAGGTCTTCCAGTAGCGATAGAAATTATATGTCCATCATTTTTGAGTGTGGTCAAAACAGCTTTTGTACGTGCAGTAATTTGAGATTCATTATTTAAAGTTGTTCCATCTAAATCTAGTGCAATTAATTTTTTATTCATAATATCCCCCGTGATTTTATTCTAGTATAAAAGTTTGTTTTACTATTATACCATAGATCCTGCAGAAAATGGAATGAGCGGTCGTCCAGTTTCTTTGATGGGACGTATTGAGTGCCAAAATAAATTGTGAGCAATTTATGTAAAAAAAGTGGAATACTAGACAAGTTAAAGAGAAATAGATAAACTAAGTAATTGAAGAGGTGAGAGATAATGGATGAAAACAAAATGTGGTCTGAAACAGAAATTGAAGAAATCAAGAAAGTGATAATGGAAAATTTGGAACAAGTTATCGATCCAGAATTGGGAATCGATATAGTCAATTTAGGATTAGTTTACGAAGTGAATTTATACAACGGCGGTTATTGTGAAATTAAAATAACATTGACTACCATGGGTTGCCCCTTAGCTGATGTCATTACTCAAGATATTATGGATGCAATGAAAAATGTGCCGGAAATTAAAGAAACTGAGGTCAAGTTAATTTGGTATCCTGCCTGGACTACGGATAGAATGTCTCGCTACGCACGAATTGCCCTAGGGATTCGTTAAACATAATAGTAAGAAATTAGCAGAATGACTACTGGAAAGTATGTTTCATCGTGCTAATTTTTTTAGATAAAATGTTTGACCTTTATTGACCAAGAAAGTATACTATGGCTATAAGAGTAAACTATCAAAGCGAGGTGTACGGATGAATATAGAAAAAATGACGCAATTATTACAGGAAACAGTGAAATCTGCTCAAAAATTAGCCGAGCAGAGCAGACACCAAGAAGTTTCTATTTTTCATATATGGAAAGTCATGCTCGCTCCAGGACATTTCGGTAGAAAGGTATATGGTCTTGTATTGAGTGAGGAACAGCTAAAATTATTTGATCGATATATTCAAGAACAGTTAAGTAGAATTGCGGTCGTCGAGGGAGATTCGGTGTCTTATGGCAGAACGTTAAGCAGAAATTTATTTGAGCTTTTTGAAAAAGCAGAAAAAATAGCGACTGACCAGCAAGACAAATTCATTTCAGTTGATACAGTGATGGTGGCTATACACCGGATCAAGAAGCATCCGATTACAGTCTATTTAAATAAAATTGGTGTAGACGAAAAAATGATGAGGGAGACCGTAGAAAAGTTAAGAGGGGGAGATCGAGTGGAATCGTATAATCAAGAAGACACTGATCAAGCATTGGCTCAATATGCGACGAATATGAATGAACTGATTCAATCAAATGAGCAAGATCCTATCATAGGAAGAGATGAAGAAATACGGGATGTCATTCGTATTTTATCTAGGAAAACTAAAAACAACCCTATTTTAATGGGTGAACCTGGTGTTGGCAAGACGGCTATTGTGGAAGGATTGGCCCAACGGATAGTCAAGAGAGATGTACCAGAGAACTTAAAAGATAAAGTGATTTATTCACTTGATATGGGTGCATTGATTGCCGGGGCTAAATATCGTGGTGAATTTGAAGATCGCTTAAAATCTGTTTTAAAAGAAGTGAAGAAAAGCAACGGTCAAATCATTTTATTTATTGATGAGATCCACATGATTGTTGGGGCTGGTAAAACAGAGGGAAGTATGGATGCAGGGAACCTGCTTAAACCGATGTTAGCTAGAGGTGAGTTGCATTGTATCGGTGCAACTACGACCGATGAATACAAACTCTATATGGAGAAAGACAAAGCCTTAGAAAGACGGTTTCAAAAAGTGGTGGTCCAAGAACCAACTACAGAAGAAGCTGTGAGTATCCTTAGGGGATTAAAAGAACGCTATGAAATCCACCATGGAGTCTCTATTCAAGATAATGCTCTAGTGGCTGCAGTTAAGCTTTCACAACGTTATATTACCGATCGCTTCCTTCCAGACAAGGCGATCGATCTAATTGATGAAGCTAGTGCAACGATTCGGGTAGAAATGAATTCGATGCCGACCGAATTAGATCAAGTATTGAGAAGAAAGATGCAACTGGAGATTGAAGAAGAAGCACTAAAAGAAGAAACGGATGAAAATAGTTTACAGAGACTTCAAGCAATTCAAGACGAGTTATCCATACTGTATCAGCAAGAAAAAGAATTACGGGTCACATGGGAAAAGGAAAAAGAAGAGACACAAAAAGTTCGTGAAAAACGTGAAGAAATCGATCGGGCCAAGAGAGAACTTGAAGAAGCTGAAAGCGAGTATAATCTTGAAAGAGCTGCCGTATTAAGGCATGGAAAAATTCCGGAATTGACAAAAGAGCTCGCTGAATTAGAAAAAGCAGCTGACAACGGATCGGGCAAAAAAATGATTCAAGAAACTGTTTCTGAAGAAGAAATAGCCCATGTGGTCGCTCGGCTGACATCCATTCCGGTTAACCGGTTGATTAAAGGTGAACGGGAAAAATTACTCAAATTAAACGAAACGATAAAAGAACGAGTGATTGGGCAAGATAAAGCCGTGGATAGTATCACAGATACTGTTATTCGTGCACGTGCCGGTATTCAAGACCCGAACAAGCCTTTGGGGTCGTTTTTGTTCTTGGGTCCAACAGGTGTAGGGAAAACGGAATTAGCGAAGACATTGGCTGAGAACCTATTCGATTCAGTTGATCATTTGATTCGGTTGGATATGAGTGAATACATGGAAAAACACAGTGTTTCGAGACTGATTGGGTCTCCTCCTGGTTATGTAGGGTATGAAGAAGGTGGTCATCTCACAGAGTCAGTTAGAAGAAATCCGTATAGTATTTTATTATTGGATGAAATTGAAAAAGCTCATCCGGATGTCTTTAATATTCTTCTGCAAGTATTGGATGATGGCCGTTTAACAGATTCACATGGACGTACTGTGGATTTCCGAAATACGGTCTTGATAATGACAAGTAATATTGGGTCTCACTTGATGTTAGAAGATGAAAATGAGGAAGGTCACCTTTCTGCAACGACAGAAAACCAAGTGTTTAGTTTACTCCGTTCTTCGTTCAAACCTGAGTTTTTAAATCGAATTGATGAAACGATTCTTTTTGCACCCTTAACTAAAGAAGTCATTCAAAAGATCGTAATCAAACTTGCTGAAGATCTGATGGATAGATTGGAAGATCAAAACATCTCTCTGATTTTCAGTGAAGTAGCGACGGCTTTCATCGGTGATCAAGCCTATGATCCACATTATGGGGCTAGACCCATTAAACGGTATTTAACACGGTATGTTGAAACACCGATTGCAAAAATGATCATTGAAGAAAAAATCGGCTCCGGAGACACTGTTTATGTCAAAGCAGAAAACAATACACTTGTATTTGAAACCAAACCAAAAGAGACCAACTAATAGATTGAAAAGATAGTAGTCTCCCTAGTGTAAAGTGAATACCGGGTCTGCTTTTTGAGACACATTTTAAAAAGAAACGTTCATAAAAACGAAGAAGCTGAGACTTTTGTCCTGGCTTCTTCTCTTTTTATAAAAGAAAAGGCGAAAAAAAGACGAGTGATTTAGGTAATTATTCTTTTGTACAGAATAGAAAATTCAAATTATTTATTTATCAGTTAGGCATTCATTTTTATATTTAAATTTATACGGTATACTATAAGAAAAGTATCTGTTAACGGGGGGAAAGTATGGAGATTGTACCTCTTCAAGTACAAAGTTCTTACAGTTTGTTGCAAAGCACAATAAAGATTCAAGAATATGTCAACTATGCTAAAAAAATAGGCTATACTGCACTCGCTTTAACAGATGAAAAAGTGTTGTATGGTGCACTTGAATTTTATAAGGCATGTAAAAAAGAAAATATAAAACCCATTTTGGGTTTATCGATTCCGATCGAGCATAAAGAAGCAGTGTATTCTTTGCTTTTGTATGCAAAAAATTATGAAGGATTTAAAGAGTTAGCGAAGCTCTCTTCGCTAACTCAGTTCGATCAGGCAATAACGATTGAAAAATTGATACGATCGAAAGAAAATCTGGTTGCACTAGTTCCAGTTGTACAATCTAAAGAAATGAATGGGGAAACAGTTCGTGGACGTGTCGATTTGGATTTCCTGGATTTTTTGAAGGAGTCATTTGCTGATGATTTTTATATAGGGATGCCGGAGGATTATATAAGAGAAGCACCCCCAACTGAAATAAAGGAATGGTTTAATCATTCAGCTAATATTTTGCCACTCTTTCCTGTGCGTTACTTACACCAAAGTCAGCAAGAAGCAGTTGGGGTTTTAAAATACATTGATGAAAATAGCAAGATCGAAGAAAAGATGAATTCAGAAATAGAGGGTACTTATCTGTACACACCACAGGTAGTAAACAGTCATCTGGATACTTATTTTCCGAAAAACTATACTCCTCCATTTGCTGAATTTTCTTCAAAGATGGATCTTGCTTTTCCACTTCATCAAAAATTGTTGCCTCATTTCCCTTTGAGCGAAGGTGTGGATCGGAATATCTTTCTAAAAGATCTAGCCATGAAAGGATTGCAGGAAAGGGTCCCGTCCTTTGACGAACGATACCTGCAACGATTAAAAAAAGAATTAGCCGTCATTGAAAAAATGGAGTTTTCTGATTATTTTCTAATTGTCTGGGATCTGATGGGGTATGCCCGCAAAAAAAACATATTGACCGGACCGGGCAGGGGTTCTGCAGCCGGCTCGTTATTGGCATACGTATTGAAAATCACTGATGTTGACCCGATACAGTACGATTTGTTGTTTGAACGATTCCTAAATGAAGAAAGAGCAACGATGCCCGATATTGATTTGGACTTTCCAGATAACAAAAGAGAGATGATCCTTGAATATGTCGAAAGAAAATACGGGAAAGATCACGTTGCTCAGATAGCTACCTTTGGAACATTCAAAGCGCGCCAAGCATTGCGTGATGTTGGCCGCGTATTTGGGTTATCCCAAAATGAATTAGCAGAGATTGCTAAAACGATACCCGAGGAACAAGGACTTACGTTGAAACAGGCATACAAACAGTCAGCTTCTTTAAAAAAATTGGTAGAATCTAAACCACTCTACCAAAAAGTTTTTACAATTGCCCAAACGATAGAAGGGATCCCGCGTCATGTATCTACGCATGCAGCGGGGGTGGTAATCAGTGAAAGTCCTTTGGATGAATGGATCCCACTTCAAAAAGGGAACGGCGTCCTTCAATTAACACAGTTTCCAATGGGAGACATTGAGGAAATAGGATTGTTAAAAATGGACTTTTTAGGGTTGAAAAACTTGACCCTTCTTTTTGATATTCTACAATTTGTGAAGAAAAAAGAACCAGCATTTGAATTGAAAACCATTTCTCCAACAGACGAGGAAACATTTCAGCTGTTTCAAAAAGGCGATACGGTGGGTATTTTCCAATTTGAATCACGTGGTATTCAAAATGTGCTGAAACAAATCCATCCTGAGTCCCTTGAAGAATTAGTTGCGGTGAATGCTCTGTATCGTCCGGGCCCGATGGAACAAATCCCTCATTTTGTTAAGAGAAAACAGGGCAAGGAAGAAATCGTTTATCCGCACCCTGATTTGAAACCCATTTTAGAAGTGACTTACGGGGTAGTCGTGTACCAAGAACAAGTAATGAAAATTGCGACTTCAATGGCTGGCTTCAGTCTAGGGGAAGCAGACTTACTTCGGCGAGCGATGAGCAAGAAAGATCAGCAAGCTTTGCAGAAAAAAAGAATTGCTTTTATTGAAGGTGCAGCAAACAAGGGATACTCAAAATCTGTAGCCCAAACAGTTTATGATTATATTGAACGGTTTGCTAATTACGGGTTCAACCGTTCGCATTCTGTTGCTTATTCGTTGTTGGCCTATCAATTAGCTTATTTCAAGACACATTATCCGCTTGAATTTTATACAGCTTTATTAAATTCGGTCAAGGGGAATAAGGAAAAAACTGCTGAAATGTTGTTGAAATTAAAAAAAATACGCATAAGTGTGTTATCTCCTGATATTAATTTAAGTAATAAAGACTTTTCTACTCACTTTCATGATCTGCTCGTAGGATTTAATGCAATCAAAGGGATACGCAGGGATTTCATTGAGTCCATTATATCTGAACGCAATCAGCACGGTCCGTATAAAGATTTCATCAATTTTGTGGGACGCATTGAAAAAAGATACCGAAAATCAGAATATTTAGAAAAGTTGATTTATTCTGGTTGCTTTGATTCGTTTGGTATGAATAGGGGAGCGTTGATTCAATCGGTTGAAGGGATCATCAAGAGTGTTGAGTACAGCGGAGATAGCCAAGAGTTGCTTGCCATTTTGAAACCCAAATATGAAAAAGGTGGAGAGCTGACGGTTGAACAAAAATTAGAAGGAGAATTTGAAACTTTAGGATTCTATTTGTCTGGTCATCCAGTTGAAAAATATCAAGTGTTTAGAGAACAACAGAAGTTAGATTTTATTTCGGAGTATCAACCGAGTAAACCGATTCGGTCACTCGTTTATGTCAAAAACACGAAACGAATTCAGACAAAAAACGGGGAATTTATGCTATTTGCGGATGTAACGGATGAAACAGACACGATTTCTTTGACCTTTTTCCCAGAAGTTTATCGTAAATTTGGGGCGTTGATACAGCCGCATGCTGTTATTTATATAGAGGGAAAAGTAGAATCAAGACAGGGGAAAAAGAATGTCCTAGTCAATAAAGTTGCTGCTATTGAAAATGTGTTAAAGGAACAAGCTGAGGATCCAGTTGAAACGGCAACGTGCTTTATAAAAATACACTCTGCTATTGAGACGGTCTCTAGTTTTGAAGAAATCAAACAAGTGTTGAAAAACCATCCGGGAACAGTCCCTGTAATAGTCTTTGATGAAAAATCGGGAAAGAAAATCCAAATGAATAAACAGTTTAATATAACATTGTCACCGGGCTTCTTAAAAGAGCTTGCTGCCATTGTCGATTCTCAGAATATTGTTGTCAAAAAATAGCGAAAATGAGAAGAAATTGAATAAATTAAAAGATTTCATAAGACAAGTGTTTGAAAACATGTTAAAATGGTGAATGTAGTGGGCACAAGTTTTCAATTGTGTTTCATGAAGACTCACATAAAAAATAGCTATGAGGTGGAATCAATATGAAACGTATTGGAATTTTGACAAGTGGAGGAGATGCTCCTGGAATGAACGCTGCTGTAAGAGCAGTTGTCAGAAAAGGAATCCACGAAGGGATCGAAGTTTACGGAATCAATTATGGGTTTGCTGGATTAGTAGCTGGCGATATTCGTAAATTAACACGTAGAGATGTAGGGGATAAAATTTCTCGTGGAGGAACATTTTTATATTCTGCAAGATATCCTGAATTCAAGACCAAAGAAGGTCAGCTCAAAGGAATCGAACAATTAGAAAAGTTTGGTATTGAAGGATTAGTGGTTATCGGTGGAGACGGATCTTACATGGGAGCATACGCGTTGACCAAACACGGTTACCCAACTGTTGGAATTCCTGGAACAATTGATAATGATATACCTGGAACAGATTTCACCATCGGATTTGATACAGCCATCAATACAGTATTAGATGCAATCGATAAAATAAGAGATACAGCAACAAGTCACGTACGTACATTTATTGTTGAAGTTATGGGACGTAATGCCGGGGATATTGCCTTGTGGTCTGGAGTAGCCGGTGGAGCAGAACAAATCATTGTGCCCGAAATGGATTACAGTATAGAAGAAGTTGCCGATTCAATTCGTGAAGGTCGTGAAAAGGGCAAAAAACATAGCATTATTGTTTTAGCAGAAGGCGTCATGTCCGGTCCGGAATTTGCAGCGAAGTTAGAAGAAATCGATAATTTCCATGTGCGTGTTTCCGTATTGGGTCACATTCAACGTGGCGGTTCACCTACAGCAAGAGATCGTGTTTTAGCAAGTATATTTGGTTCCAAAGCAGTTGAAGTTTTGAAAGAACATCAAGAAGGTGGACTATGTATTGGTATTTTAGATAATAAAATTGTAGTAAATGATATTATTGACACCCTTGAAAACAAAAAACACGTTCCAGATTTGGAATTGTATAAGTTAAATGAAGAAATTTCTAAATAAAGAAACTATCATAAGAAAGAAGGATGAATAATGAAAAAAACTAAAATTGTTTGTACGATCGGTCCTGTTAGTGAAGAAGTAGATTTACTCGTCAAATTGATCGAGGCAGGAATGAATGTTGCCCGTTTGAACTTCTCTCATGGAGATCATGCAGAACATTTAAACCGTATAAAAAATCTCCGCGAAGCTCAAAAAATCACTGGGAAAATGGTTGCGATCATGCTGGATACAAAAGGTCCGGAAATTCGTACACATAACATGAAAGATGGAAAAATCGAATTTGATGAAGGTGACATCGTCCGTGTCTCAATGACAGAAGTAGAAGGAACACCCGAAAAATTTTCAATCACTTATCCACAATTGATTGAAGATGTAGAACCGGGATCTCATATCCTTCTTGATGATGGATTGATTGATTTAGAAGTTACAGAAATCGATACAAAAAATGGTAAAATTGTTACTACAGTGCAAAATCCAGGAACATTGAAAAACAAAAAAGGTGTAAATGTACCAGGAGTTTCTGTACAATTACCAGGGATCACTGAAAAAGATGCTTCTGATATTCGTTTTGGAGTACAAAATGGTATAGACTTTATCGCTGCTAGTTTTGTAAGAAGAGCAAAAGATGTTTTAGAAATCACAGAATTATTAGAACAAGAAGAAAAAACACACGTCCAAATCATTGCGAAGATCGAGAATCAAGAAGGTGTGAACAACTTAGACGATATTCTTAAAGTTGCTGACGGTTTGATGGTTGCTCGTGGAGATTTAGGTGTAGAAATTCCAGCAGAAGAAGTTCCTATCGTACAAAAAGATATGATCAGAAGATGTAACAAGGTAGGGAAACCTGTCATTACTGCTACACAAATGTTGGACTCAATGCAAGACAACCCACGTCCGACAAGAGCTGAAGCGAGTGACGTTGCGAATGCTATTTTTGATGGCACAGACGCAATCATGCTTTCTGGTGAAACAGCTGCAGGGGATTACCCAGTAGAATCTGTACAAACAATGTACAACATTGCTATTCGTACAGAAGAAGCTCTTCGCAATCAAGATGTCTATGCATTGAAAGCATTTGATGAAGCGGACATGACAGAAGCTATTGGACAAGCTGTCGGACATACTGCACGCAACTTAAATATAAAAACAATTGTTGCAGCTACAGAATCTGGTCATACAGCACGTATGATTTCCAAATACCGTCCTAAAGCAAACATTGTAGCCGTGACTTTCTCTGAAGAAACTTATCGCGGACTCGCTTTACAATGGGGAGTAAACCCAACCATCAGTAAAAAACCTACTTCTACTGATGATATGTTTAATCTTGCTACACAAATTACAGTAGAACATGGATTTGCTAAAGAAGGCGAATTGATTATTATTACAGCAGGTGTTCCAGTTGGTGAAAGAGGAACAACAAACCTAATGAAAATTCAATTAATTGGTTCAAAATTAGTTAGAGGTCAAGGAATAGGATCTGAATCCGTCATTGGTAAAGCTGTTGTGGCTTCAAATGCTGAAGAAGCAAACGAAAAAGCAGTTCAAGATAGTATCTTAGTATTAAAAACAACAGACAAAGATTATTTGCCAGCAATTGAAAAAGCATCTGCTTTGATTGTAGAGCAAGGTGGATTAACTAGTCATGCTGCAGTTATTGGTATTGCTATGGGGATCCCCGTGGTTGTAAGTGCTGAAAATGCAACAGGATTGATTGAAGATGGCGAATTAATAACAGTTGATTCTCGTCGTGGTATTGTATACCGTGGAGCAACTACAGCTATCTAATCATTAATTATTGAAAAAAGCTTAGTTTTGCCGTTTAATCTAGAGGAAATCAAGAGAGTTTGATTGTTCTTCATATAGGTTAAACGGCTTTTTTAAAAAAATATTTAAACCGGACGATCATCATAGTGATTTTTGTATGGTTATTCTAGAATTCAAATGAAGGATATAGGTGAAAGTATGAATCAATCTTTAGGACAAGTAATTACAGCACTCGTAACGGACAAAAACGAAGACGATATTTTTGCTCAAAAAGAAGGAACCACGTATCAAATAGTAAATGTTCAAGAAAAGGAATTATCTCTTGGTGACACAGTTGAAGGTTTTGCTTACGTAGATCAATCTGGTCGCAATAAGTTAACTACAAAAATCCCAACTGTCTCGCAAAATCAATATGGCTGGGGAACGGTCGTTAAAACGAGAAGAGATTTAGGTGTTTTTGTTGATATCGGTTTAGAAGATAAAGATATCGTGGTATCAATGGATGATTTACCTTCCGAAAACAAATTGTGGCCCAAAAAAGGTGATCAATTATTTATTTCCATTAAAGTAGATAACCAAGACCGTATTTGGGGCCATTTGGCAGATGATGTGGTCATGAAAGAAATGACTCGCCCCGCTACCAAAGAAATGCACAACAAAGATATCGAAGGAATAGCTTATTCTACGAAAATGATTGGAACTTTTATTTACATTGATGATGGCTATCATGGATTTGTCCATCCAAGCGAAAGAGAAATCGAACCACGTTTGGGTCAACAAGTGAAAGGCCGCGTTATCGGTTTAAGAGAAGATGGAACTGCAAATGTTTCTTTACTTCCGCGCGCACACGAAGTCATAGATGACGATGCAGCGATGATACTGGAATACTTGAGTCGTTCTCCAGGAAGAAAAATGCCTTTTACGGATAAAAGTGATCCAGAAGCGATTAAAATACAATTTGGTATCAGTAAAGCACAATTCAAAAGAGCTCTAGGTAGATTAATGAAAAGCAGAAAAATCAATCAGACTAAAGAAGAAACATGGCTTTTAGATGAGAAAGAAGAAGAAAAAGGTTAAAGAGTGTTTAGAAAAGTTGAAAACTCTATTCTGCTTGATTAAACTGGATGTATATGCATTCTGTATGAATGAGATAAATGAGGGTAGCGTATGATCGTGATGGAAGAATCACTAAAAAAAATCAAGCAACAACTTCATGAAGCGGGGTTTAAACTGACCCCTCAACGTGAAGTTACTGTAAAGATCCTTTTGGAAAATGAAAAGGATCACTTAAGTGCGGAAGAAATATATATGCAAGTGAAAAATCAACATGCTGAAATTGGTCTGGCTACAGTTTATCGAACGTTGGAAATTTTAACTGATTTGCAAATAGTTAATAAAATCAGCTTTCAAGATGGATTAGCTCGCTATGACTTGAATAGAGATGGTGCAAGGCATTTCCATCATCACCTTCTCTGTATTCAATGTGGCAATATTGAAGAAGTGCATGAAGATATGTTGGATGAGATTGAAAAAGAAGTTGAAAAAAAATTCAATTTTTTCGTGAAAGATCATCGCTTAACTTTTCATGGGATTTGCAGTGATTGTCAGGAGAAAGCTAAAAAAAGCTAATGTAGGTGTGTTGAAAATGGAAGAGAAACAATTCGAAAAAATGACAGCAGTCATTGAAGATTATGTTACTTTTTTAATTGTTGAAAAGGGATTAGCCGAAAATTCCATTAAAAGTTATCAGAGAGATTTGGTGCGTTATTCCCATTTCTTGAGAGCAGAAGACATAGGAGATTGGGAAATAATCGATCGGTTTGATATTTTGAATTTCCTGCAGGAACTCAAACAAGAAAAGAAATCTCCAAACACAATTATCCGTATGGTTTCTTCTCTTAGGAAATTTCATCAATTTTTGAAGCAAGAAAATATTGTTACCAATGACCCTATGTTGTATATAGATACACCCAAAAAAGCACAGACGCTACCTAAAATTTTATCCACTGTCGAAGTTGAAAAATTGATTGAAACGCCGGATACGAAAAAAACTTTAGGGATCAGGGATCGGACTATTTTAGAAGTGATGTACGCCACCGGTTTGCGAGTTTCTGAACTGGTAGATTTGAGAGTAGACGATCTGCATTTGTCAATGGGGTTGATTCAAACCAAAGGTAAAGGGGATAAGGAAAGAATTATCCCTATTGGGGAAGAAGCATCACAGTGGATTCAATATTATTTAGCGGAAGCTCGGTTAAAATTATTAAAAAAAGTTACCAAGGAAGTCCCTTATTTGTTTTTGAACCACAGAGGCGGACAGCTCACACGGCAAGGTATCTGGAAAAATTTAAATGCTCTTGTTAGAGATGCTGGGATCAAAAAAAGGGTCACGCCACACACTTTGCGTCATTCTTTTGCCACACATTTGCTCGAAAACGGTGCAGACTTGAGAGTGGTACAAGAACTTTTAGGTCATTCGGACATCTCTACTACCCAAATTTATACCCATATCACAAAACAAAGACTAAGCTCGGTATACAAGACATACCATCCAAGAGCTTAATATTATAGGAGGAATACACAAATGAATTACAAGCGGATACATTTAATCGTACTAGATTCTGTAGGAATTGGTGAAGCTCCTGATGCAAAGAAATTTGGAGATGAAGGTTCACATACTTTGGGACACATTGCTGAAAAAGCAGGGCTTACATTATCTAATCTGAAAGAACTAGGATTAGGAAATATTGAAAGTTTAAAAGGAATTGATCCTGTCGATGAAGCAAAAGGGTACTATACAAAACTAGAAGAAGTTTCTGTCGGTAAAGATACCATGACCGGACACTGGGAAATCATGGGGTTAAATATTCAAAAACCATTCCGAGTATTTCCAGAAGGCTTCCCTGAGGACTTAATTAACCAAATCGAAGAACATACGGGAAGAAAAGTTGTTGCCAACAAACCGGCAAGTGGAACCGAAATCATCGAAGAATATGGTGAACATCAAATGGAAACGGGAGACCTGATCGTGTATACTTCTGCAGATCCTGTTTTACAGATCGCTGCTCATGAAGAAGTTATCCCGTTAGAAGAATTATACGAAATATGTGAATATGTACGTGAAATTACAAAAGATGAACCATATATGATCGGACGCATCATTGCACGGCCATACTTAGGAACTCGAGGCAATTTCGCTCGGACAAGCAATCGTCATGACTATGCATTAGATCCATTTGGAAAAACTGTTCTTGATTTTCTGAAAGATGACGGCAAAGATGTCATCGCAGTAGGGAAAATAAATGATATTTTCAATAGTCAAGGTATCACAGAAATGGTTCGTACTGTAGATAACATGGATGGGGTAGACAAACTTTTTGAAGTGATGGAGAAAGATTTCACTGGATTGAGTTTTACGAACTTAGTCGATTTTGATGCGAAATTTGGTCACCGTAGAAATGTCCAAGGATATGCAGATGCGTTAGAAGAATTTGATGCACGTCTTCCTGAAATGTATAGTAAGTTAAAAGAAGATGACTTGCTCATTATTACTGCAGACCACGGGAACGACCCAACTGCTGAAGGAACGGATCATACAAGAGAATATGTACCAGTTCTCATCTATTCTCCATCCCTAGAGGGACATGGAGAAATAAAGCAAGGTCATTTTGCTGATATCGGTGCAACCATTGCCGAAAACTTTGCAGTAAAAGATACTGGATTTGGAGATAGTTTTTTAAATGAAATTAAATAAAGGGGCAACTAACTTGGAAAATATGAATGAATGGAAAGATTCTATAAAAAAAGCAGCAGATTATATAAAAAATCAAGGTGTCAAAAACCCGAAAATTGGATTGATTCTTGGATCTGGATTAGGCGAATTAGCTAACGAAGCTACGGACCAGATCACTATTCCGTATAAAGACATACCTGGATTTCCTGTTTCGACTGTCGAAGGACATGCTGGACAACTCGTTTATGGTAAACTGGGTGACCAGTTTGTGCTAGCTATGCAAGGCAGATTTCATTTTTATGAAGGATACGATATGAAAGAAGTTACATTCCCTGTTCGCGTCATGAAAGAATTGGGAATCGATTCTTTATTGGTTACAAATGCGGCTGGAGGGGTAAATGAAAACTTTACTCCAGGTGATTTGATGATCATTACCGATCATATCAACTTCATGGGTACCAATCCATTGATGGGGAAAAATGATAAAGATATGGGACCACGGTTTACTGATATGAGTGTTGCTTATGATAAAGAATACCGCGATATCGTTAAACAAACGGGTAAAGAATTGAATATCGACCTTAAAGAAGGTGTTTATATGGGCATGACAGGGCCTACTTATGAAACACCAGCAGAAATCAGAATGGCCAGGACAGTAGGAGCAGATGCGATAGGAATGTCAACTGTACCTGAAGTAATCGTTGCTCGTCACGCTGGCATGCGCGTTGTCGGTATTTCTTGTATCACCAACTTAGCAGCTGGTATGCAAGCGAATTTAAATCACGAAGAAGTTGTAGAAACTACAACACGTGTGAGAGAAACATTTAAAAAATTGGTTAAACACTCTGTGTCTAATCTATTCAAATAACATATCACCACTATCTATTGGAGCAATCAGTTGCCGAATTCATCTAAGGCGGCTGATTGCTAAAATAAAGTTTCCCTCTGTTAGAGAAAATTTTCTTTAACTGAGGGAAGTTTTATTTCTTTCTGCAATGGATAACGGACGCCAAGTCATTTTTTAATGTGACATGGAGCTTGTTCTCTTTGAGGGAAAGAGGTGTCGCTTTTTCGGAGTAGATAAAGCAATCCAAGGGAATACTTGGCAAAAATTGAGTTCATATTTTGTTTATGGTAAAGTATATAAGATAAAAAATAAAAGGGATTAAACTATGACTAAATTTAATGGAACGATGAAATTCAATAACTTAGACCATCTAGAAATTGGTGGAGTGGATACAGTCAAAATTGCTGAGCAATTTGGGACGCCTACTTTTGTTTATGATGTACGATTGATCAAAGATAAAATTAGTGAATTTAAGCAAGCATACAGAGACAATGCTCTAGTTGGGAAAATTTCTTATGCAAGCAAAGCTTTTTCATCTTTAGCAATGTACGAGATCATAAATCAAGAATCTTTATCTGTTGATGTTGTTTCAGGCGGAGAAATGCAATTAGCTTTAAAAGCAGGACTGCCTTCTGAAAAAATTCATTTTCATGGAAACAACAAATCTTTAGAAGAATTGCAATTTGCTTTGGATAACCAAATTGGCAGCATCATCATTGATAATTTTCTAGAAATCGAACGCTTGATCGATTTGACGAACCGCTCCAATAGAACAATGGATGTACTCATTCGAATTGCGCCAGGAATATCTGCGCATACGCATGAATATATATCGACTGGACAAGTGGATACTAAATTTGGGTTTGACTACCAAAATGGTCAAGCAGAAAAGGCCATTCAATTATTAAGCGAATCCGTTCATTTGAACGTTATTGGCATTCACAGTCATATTGGGTCTCAAATTCATGAGGCAAAAGGCTATCAACTTTTGATCCAACTATTGAGCAAAGCGTTACATGGATGGAATGAAAAATTTAGTTTGTCGATGAAGGTTCTGAACATTGGCGGTGGCTTTGGTATTCGCTATACTGAAGAAGACAAAACTTTTCCGATCAAAGAAATAATTAATATCATAGCTAAGGAATTGCACGACTTACCAATAAATCAGCAGAAATTTGTTCCAGATTTATGGATAGAGCCGGGAAGAAGTATAGTCGGAGAAGCTGGTACGACTCTTTATACAATCGGGTCGCAAAAACACATTCCGAATGTGCGCGACTATGTAGCTGTAGACGGAGGAATGACAGATAACATAAGACCAGCTTTATACGGTGCTAAATATACTGGAATTGTTGCGAATAAAATAAGTAATGAAAAAAGCTTAAAAAAACAGGCAATTGCGGGAAAATGCTGTGAAAGTGGCGATATGTTAATATGGGATTTACCGATACCAGAAGTAGAGTCAGGTGATCTGCTTGCCGTATTCATTACAGGAGCTTATGGATACAGTATGGCGAACAATTACAATCGACTTTTGAAACCTGCAGTCGTATTTGTCGAAAACGGGAAAAGTTTTTTGGCTATTCGCAGAGAAACAATGGAAGATATGTTTAGACTAGAAAATTCTCTACAATAAAAAATGGAAGAAATTGATAGGTGGAATTTACATGTTAGTGAAATTCAAACTTGATTACCAAAAGATAACGATGGGATTGTTGTCTTTTATACCCGATTTAAAAGAAACTAAAAGACTATTGGCAGAACTAGATTGGTACGATCAAGAAGAGAATCGTGTACTTTATTTATGGAAAAGTGAAGAAACTGAAGATTTTGTAGGAGTTATTGGTATAGAAATCACCGATAATGTTGTCTTGATCAGGCATATTGCATTAAATCCTTCTTTTCGTCACGAAAAATTAAGTTACGAAATGTTTGATGCATTAGCCCATAAATTTTTTGATAAAAAAATTATGGGGACATTTGAAACGGCTCCTTTAATTAGTAAATGGCAAAAGTACCAGACTGCTAATGACCGTTCTTCAAATCAAAAAATCACATCAGAAGAAGGTCCCTTGTAAATGGCAGAATTGACGATCAAAACAACTGTCTTTGAGGGCCCTCTGGATTTACTGTTGCATTTAATCAAAAAGTTGGAAATTGACATTTACGATATTCCTATTGCAAAAATCACTGAGCAATATCTAGACTATTTGCATTCGATGAAAATACTGCAACTAGATGTAGCAGGAGAGTATCTATACATGGCTGCTACGTTGATGTCTATTAAAAGTCGCTTGTTGATTCCAAGAGTAGATCTTGGAACTGATGAGTTAGCCAATGATACTTTTGAATATGAAGAAGATCCGAGAGATTCATTAGTGGAAATGCTCATTGAATATAAGAAATTCAAAAAAGCGGCAACTATCTTGGATGAAAAAGAAAGCGAACGGCAGCATTTTTTCACACGTGAACAAAGTGATTTAACTCATTATCAAGAAAAAATCCCTTTGAAGAGGCAACAGATAGATACCAGGGATTTACTTGCGGCTTTCTCTGAAGCCATTGAGAGGAAAAAAGATCAGGCGCCATTGAAAACAACGGTTGAGGCAGATGAAATTTCAGTAAAAGAAAAAATGCTGTGGATCGAACGAAAGCTTCAAGGTTCAAGTACGCCACTTTCGCTTGCAGATTTATTTGAAGTGATGAACCGCAAGGAAATTGTATCGACTTTTCTAGCATTGCTAGAATTAATGAAAGAAAATACTATTGCTGTATTCCAAGTTAATAATTATAGTGAAATTATAATTGAGTCTGCAAAATAAGGTGTAGGTGTAAATATGGAAAAAAATGGGATTGGACAAATTGAGGCGTTGCTTTTTGTATCCGGAGATGAAGGGATGACATCCGTGAATTTAGCAACGCTTTTAAACTGCTCAGATTCAGAAGTACAAGCAGGGCTTATCGAATTAAAAAGAAACTACGAAGAAGATGAACGAAAAAGTATAACCGTGATTGAAACAAATCATCGCTATAAATTGGCCACTAAAACTCATTATTCTGAATTAATCAAAAAATATGCACAATCACCGTTAACTGTTCCATTGAGTAAAGCGGCGAAAGAAATATTAGCAATAGTTGCTTATAAACAGCCAATCACGAGAAGTGAAATAGAGGAAATTCGTGGCGTCCAATGTGGAAATACAATTCATAAGCTAGCCATTAGAGATTTAATTTGTGAGCATAGTCGAATGGAAGTTCCAGGAAAGCCTATATTGTACGCTACAACTGATTACTTTCTTGATTATTTCAACTTAAATGCTTTAGAAGAATTACCAGATATTCAATTATTAGAAGAAGAGTCAGAAAATGAGACAAGTTTGTTTTTTGAATCTTTCAATCAAAATTTTGAAACAATACAGGAGGAGTAACATGGAAAGACTACAGAAAGTAATGGCTCATGCAGGTATAGCATCCCGCAGAAAGTCTGAAGAGTTAATTAAGACTGGACGAGTAAAAGTCAATGGAGAAGTTGTAAGAGAACTAGGAATTCAAGTATCAAATCAAGATGAAATAAAAGTTGACAATGTTCCCATAGATAAAGAAGAACCTGTTTATTATTTGCTGAATAAACCACGCAGTGTGATTTCAACTGTGGAAGATAATAAAGGGAGAAAGACTGTACGAGAATTTTTTCCTCAAGTGGAACAGCGAATCTATCCAATTGGTAGATTAGATTACGATACTACTGGTGCCATCATCCTGACGAACGATGGGGACTTCGCACAACTATTGATGCATCCAAAATACGAAATTGAAAAAACATATGTAGCCAAAGTTAGAGGTTTGGTGAAAAAAGAAACTATCAAGAAGCTTGAAAAGGGTCTTGTGATCGAAGGTAAAAAAACTTCTCCTGCTAAAGCCAGAGTCATTTCACAAGATAGAAAAAAGGAAGTAACTATGGTTGAAATCAAGATTCATGAGGGAAGAAATCATCAAGTTAAAAATATGTTTACAGCAGTCGGACATCCAGTTTTAAAATTAAAGAGAGAAACTTACGGACAATTAAATTTAGCAGGCTTGCAACCAGGTGAATCGAGAGTACTAAAAGCTTTCGAAATTGATTCGTTGAAAAAAGAAGCTCTAAAGAATAGTTAAAACATTATAAAGAAGCAAATCAATCAAATCAATAGAAATTAACCGTTTTCTTCTGTATACTTAATCTTGAAAGAATATGTAGTTGAGGTAGAAGGAGAGTGTCGATTTTGGCGGATGATAGAAAAACTATCTTGATAGTAGATGATGAGGAAAGAATTCGACGTTTGCTAAGAATGTATTTGGAAAAAGAAAATTATATCATTGAAGAAGCAGCAGACGGACAGGAAGGTTTAGATTTAGCTTTAGAAGAGGACTACGATCTAATTTTATTGGATCTTATGCTTCCAAAACTGGATGGCATTGAAGTGGCTAAACAACTTCGCGAAGAAAAAAACTCGCCGATCATGATGTTAACAGCTAAAGGAGAAGAGTTGAATCGAATTCAAGGATTCGAAGTGGGAGCGGATGATTATATTGTAAAACCATTCAGTCCACGCGAAATTGTGTTACGTGTAGCCGCAATTTTAAAACGTACGCAATCTTTGAAGGAAACTGAAATAAAAAATGCAAATTTGATTCAACTACCCCATCTTGAAATAGATAACCGATCTCACCGTGTGATCGCTGATGGTAAACAAGTTAATCTCACACCAAAAGAATATGACCTACTGTATTATCTGGCCTCATCTCCAGATCAAATATTCGGAAGAGAACAATTATTACGAGAAGTATGGAAATATGAATTTTTTGGTGATTTAAGAACAGTCGATACACATGTCAAACGTTTACGTGAAAAATTGGCGAAACAATCTGAAGAAGCCCCGAGGATGATTGAGACAGTATGGGGATTAGGTTATAAATTCAATTCTTATCCAGCAACTGATGAAAAGTAGGTGGATTTGTTGAAACTTAATATTGTAGCAATAAGGGTGTGGCTCTTTACTATTGGACTCACGCTCTTTTCTTTTCTAGCAACAACTTTTATCTATGGGTATTTTTATTCTGACCAAGTAGAAAATAACTATTTAACAGACTTTGAGAAGTTGATTTCTGAGGTGGAATTTATTGCCGAAAGCCGGACAAATATGTTGGTCGATGTGTTACCGGACCTGGACTTGGTCAACTCTAAAATATTTTATACGTATGCTTTGTTGGATGAAAAAGAGGAAAATGTGCTAGCCGGTATTGAACTGCTACCAGAAGCTATTAGAGGAAATATTCTATCCAATAATATGCTAGTAGAAGCTGTAGCTTCAAATGAAGGATTTTCACTTAGAGGTGAGCTGGAGAATCAGGAGGGGGATGCTATTCCTTTTTTATTTAAAGGAAAAGAATTTACTTACGAGAATCAAGAAGCTATCCTGTATTCTTATGCAGATCTAACTTTTTTACACCAGATTGAAACAACCATGATGTGGATACTCGTTAGTTTAGTTTTTTTCTATGGATTATTGGTATTGTTTTTTTATCATTATTTAAGAAGGAAATTATCTGAACCAATAAATGTGATGACGAATATCGCTTTTGACTACAGTAAAAATGATTTTAGTAAGCAAGTTCCTATTCAAGGGCGCGATGATTTAGCTGCACTTGGGATGGCTATGAATAAAATGGGACATTCCTTAGAAATGCAAGGGACAGCTGTTAGACAAGAAAAAGAACTACTGAGTACAATTTTGAACAATATTCAGCCCGGACTGCTTTACTTTGATGTAGAAAAGACGCTTTTACTCTCGAATCCAACGGGGGATTTATTTTTGACTGATTATCAGACAATCAAAAAAGATGAAATTAGGAATGATGAAGATATTCTCTATGATCAGATGAATATCGTTATAGAGAAAAAAGAATCTAAAAAATTGGACATTGCAGTAAACGATTATTATTTCTCTGTGAATATCGTGCCTTTAGTGAATGAAGACACTCAAGAAGTAAGGGGAGTAGTCGTTTCTTCTCAAGATTTAACGAAAGAACATCAGCTGGATCAAATGCGCATTGATTTTATCAATAATATTTCCCATGAATTACGGACACCACTCGTGATGGTACAAGGGTACAGCGAAGCGATAATAGATGATGTAGCTGAAACACGAGAAGAGAAACACGAAATGGCTACGATAATCCGAGACGAAGCGCAACGAATGAATCGTTTAGTCAATGAAATGCTTGATTTATCACGAATGGAAGCCGGCTTCATCGATGTTCATAAAGAGTGGATCGAAACGAGTCCTTACATCATGAAATTACTTGCACGGTTTAATAAAATGGCTAAAGAAAAAAATGTAGTATTGGATTATCAAATTGACCCAGAGATCAACGAAATCTATATGGACCCGGATAAAATGGACCAGGTGTTTGTCAATCTTATCAATAATGCTATTCGTCATACTGCCAAGGCTGAGAATCAAAGCGGTCATGTTTCTTTGATCGTTGAAGCTGGAATGGTAACGGACGAGTTATTGATCACCATCAAAGATAATGGGACAGGAATACCAAAAGAAGACATTCCATTCATATTTGAACGATTCTATAAAGCAGATAAAGCACGCATCAACAACGCAGAAAACCGTTCTGGGACAGGTATAGGGTTATCCTTAGTAAAAAATATAGTCGAAGCACATGATGGTACAATTGAAGTGAAAAGCGATTTAAACAAAGGGTCTTCATTTATTATTCATTTACCGTTAGGCGAGAAGGAATAAGGTCTTGACATTTCATAAAAATGAACTATAATTAAAAGTGTTAAAAAAAATATAGATTCATCTTCAGGGGCAGGGTGTAATTCCCGACCGGTGGTTAAAGTCCACGAGCTGATTTCGATTGGCTGAACTGGTGTAACTCCAGTACCGACAGTAAAGTCTGGATAAAGAAGATGGGGCTTTTTAAGTGAACTCAAAATCATTTAAGCTCTGTTATTTTCTCTGAAGTAAATAATAGGGCTTTTTTCTTTTGGAAAAAATTGGTCATGAATGCCATCCTCTTATTTACTTTAGATAACAGCCTAAATGACTCACTTTAAAAATCCCGGCCACCAATCGATGAATCCTTTTAGGAGGATTTTATATGCAAAATAGTAAGACAAAGAAACTCGTTGGGATAGCGGTGCTTGCTTCCATGGCTTTTGTACTCGCTCAATTATCATTTCCAATACTTCCAGCTGCTAGTTTCTTGAAGGTAGACTTCAGTGATGTACCTGTAATACTTGGAATGTTTTTATACGGACCGGTAAGTGGGATAGTCATTGCATTTATCCGTTCATTGTTACATTACGTACAAACAGGTGGAGAATTGGGGATTCCAATTGGGGACACAACAGCCTTTATAGCATCCATTGTTTATACGTTACCGATTTATTATATTGTGAAGAACCATTACTCAGGAATAAAAAGTAAAATTGCGGCGACTGTTAGTGCAACTTTATCGTTGACAATTGTCCTTTCGTTCTTGAACTGGGCAGTCATCGCTCCGGCTTATATGGCTGTTATGGGATTTGATGTGGGATCCATGCGTAACTATCTACTGCTTGCAGTTGTTCCTTTTAACTTATTGAAAGGGCCGATGGTTGCATTTGCGTTCTTTGCAGTTTACTCAAAACTCAAACCATGGATCGATAAAAACAAAAAGAAATTAGGCATTAAAAAAAGAACGAAATTGAATATTCAATCTTCTTGAAAACATTCACATTAAGAATCAATTTAAATTGAGCCTGTGCAGATAATAGGAAAAGACTGAGACCTGATTCTCAGTCTTTTTTATTTACCTTTGGATAGCTAGTGTTGTGATGAGTATTCATTCATTATTTAAATCGAGGATAAATAGATATCTATGTTAAACTAATAGAAAATATTCAGTAAAAGCCTTTGTTGATCTAAAAAATGGATCAAGTCATGCGATATAAATTCTAATTTGATAGTAAAGGGAAGATTATATGGATACTTCTGCATATACAGTAAAAACAATTATACTCGCCTTGATCGGTAGTCAAAAAGAAATGAAAGCTGCTTTGCTTTATTCTATTTTAGTTGGGAAAAGGACACCGTCTGTCCTCTTTCAAGCAAAGCGATTGGGTTTGGAGAACTATTTTTCGTTATTTGAACAATTAACACGTGAACAATTTCAGCAGATACTAAAAAAATTGATTACAAAGCAATTCGTTCAACTGCAGGAAGCGGATGTGTATACTGTACCGTCAACAGTTAAAGAAAGATCCCGATATACATCAAAAGATCAGTTAGATACGTATCTGCTCGGTTTTTTTCGTTACCAAAAACTTTTGCCTGTATTTTGGATCAGGTTCCAGTTGTTCATCCAAATTGTTTCTGAAAAAAGACATCAAAAAGTAAATTATCGGCCTATCACAAACGAATTGTCCCATCAGAGGTGGATCAAAGGCTGGATCCTTCAAAACCAGGATGATTTTGCTGGTTTGGCAGAAGAAGCTGCTGGAGAAATTTTTTCGCTCCTCGCTTCTTTGCCGCAAGAAAAAGCTGAATTAGTAACTCTTCTACTAACGGGTCACGAAAAAAATGGACGTACCATGAATCAATTAAAAGAACTATGGGCTATTAAAAGCAATACCGGCTTTTTATTGTTACTTATTCAAACACAGTTGCTTTTGGTCCGCTACATTCAGGAGTCGCCTGAACGATATAAACACCTCGCCAAGCTGCTAGCGAGTGTCGATAAAGAAACCTTCTATGGACTAAATGAAAGTACCTTTGTTACAGTAGAATTATTAAAAAGCCAATCCATTGAAGAAATCGCGCACGTACGCAATTTAAAAATTGGAACAATTAAAGAACATATATTAGAAATTGCTTTATCACAGGACCATTTTTCTGTCGCTGATTTTATTCCCCAAGAAAGAAAAGAGACAATCAAGAAATTACAAGAGGAAGAGTTCTTTTTACCCTTTAAAATGGTTCAAAAAAAAGTTGGCGAGATTGATTTTTTCCATTACCGCCTTCTTCAAATTGAAAGGATGCGTAAACATGGATACGAATGAGTTGACGAATTTACTGAGTGAAAAATTTCAGTTTGCATCTTTTCGGTTGGGTCAAGAAGAAGCCATTCAAGAGACGCTGAAAGGCAATGATACTCTCGTACTATTGCCGACGGGTAGCGGGAAATCTGTCTGCTATCAGATGGCCGGCTACGCTTTGGGTGGACTGACAGTTATTGTGTCTCCTTTACTGTCATTAATGCATGATCAGGTTGAAAAAATGAAGCAACAGGGAGAAAAAAGAGTCGTCGCCTTGAATAGCATGTTAACGTATCAAGAGAAAACGGCTATCTTGAAGCGGTTGTCTGCTTATCAATTTATATTTATTTCTCCGGAAATGCTGTTACAAGAGAACGTATTGAGAAAATTTAGGCAAGAAAACATTTCTCTATTTGTAATCGATGAAGCCCATTGTATTTCCCAATGGGGAATTGATTTCAGACCCGAATATTTATCCTTAGGAACTGTGCGCTCGAAACTCGGTTTTCCTACAACAATGGCTCTGACCGCCACGGCAACGGAAGCTATTCAGCAAGATATCAAAACAGTCTTGGGCATGAAAAAAGAAACGACAAGCGAGATCGTTTATTCGATGGATCGTCCGGAAATCGAGTTGATGACGGAAATCTGTCAACGAGATAAAGATGAACGGATAATCAATTATGTGAATTATTTACAAAAACCGGGAATCATCTATTTTTCGAGCAAAAAAATGGCCCAATCAGTTTCGAAAATGTTAAAAGATAAGACAGATTTAGCCGTAGAGGTTTATCATGCAGATGTGCCATCAGAAGATAAAGTTAAAATCCAACAACAATTTCTGGATGACGAATTACAAGTTATTTGCGCTACGAGTGCTTTTGGAATGGGTGTCGATAAACAAAATATACGGTTTGTCATTCATTACCACTTGCCTGCAAATCCTGAATCGTACTTACAAGAGATTGGCAGATGCGCGAGAGATGGAAAAGCAAGTTTGGCTATTTTATTATACGAACCGGGAGATGAAAGAATTCCCTTATACTTGCAAGCAGATAATTTTCCTAGCAAAGAAATCATTCATCAAATTTATATGGAAAGAAAAATCCCGCATGCATTAATAGAGAATGTCCAAGCCCAAGTTGGTTGGTATTATTTTTCCAACCATTTTACTTTAGAAGAGGCTTACGATCGAGTTGATCAGTACAGTGAAACAAAACAACAACAGTTGCAATTTATGTTAGATTTTATCAGGACCGCGGATTGCAAACGAAAAACCTTGTTAGCGTACTTCGATGAAACTATAAAAAGCAATTCCAATGGGTGTTGTTCAAGTTGCAATGAGCAGTTGATCGCCCACTTTAAAGAAACAAAAATGGTGAAATCGAAGGCAACAGTGAATGAGAATTGGCAATTTGTAATGAAAAAACTATTAAAATTATAAAAAAGAGGAAAGTACTCTACTGACGTGTGGTATAATACTGAGTGAAAAATGGTTCAGGGGGGATGGAAGTATGACTAAAAAAGATTCTCAGTCCAATCATGAAGAATTATGGTCTAAACGCTTCGATGAAGAAAATGAAGAAGAAAAGATTTATTCTCGGTCTCAAAAAAGAAAGTCAGAAAGCGAAATTTCTCCGCTTGCTAAATTAACGTTTGTATTTTTGATTTTACTGATCACTCTTCCAACAGGAGCGTACTTCTGGTGGACAAACAATGATGTCTCTCCACTGTTCGCTGGGAACGAAAGTTCTGTCCAGGTAGCAGAGAATGATACAGCTACAAAAGAAGAGGAAACAAAAGAAAATGAAGAATTAGAGAAGGCAGAAGAAGCTGAACGACTTGAAGCAGAAAAAGCTGCACAAGAAGAAGCTAAACAAAAAGAAGCAGAACAAAAAGAGGCTGAACAAGCTGCCGAAGAAGAATCGAAACCTGAAGAAGTAGATGAAACTACAGAAACAACACAACCGGTTGAAGAAGAAGAAACCGATACACAAACGGAAGTAGTAGTAGAAGAAGAAAGTCAAACGACTCCAGAAGCTTCTACGAAAACATATGTTGTTCAAGCTGGTGACAATTTATACCGTATAGCTCTAAACAATGGAATGACAACGGATGAATTGAAAGAGTTAAATGGAATGACAGGCAATGATGTAATGGTAGGAACGGAACTAATTGTTGAATGAGCAAGCTTTTTTTAAGATAAAAGAGAAAAGCTGAGACTTTACCTCAAAAGGTCTCAGCTTTTTTAGTTGAAAACTAACTATAGGTGAGTGATGAATATGTCAATTATGAGAATTGCTATAGATGGACCCGCATCTTCGGGCAAGAGCACAGTAGCTAAAATACTTGCGGATGAATTAAATATGATATATGTCGATACAGGTGCTATGTATAGAGCTTTAACTTATATGGCCTTGAAAAACGGAGTGGATATTACCAATCAAACAGAATTAGTAGATCTAATTCATTCTATCAAGATCTCATTTGAAAGAACAAAAGGTGGGCAACATGTAAAAGTCAATGGCGACTATATAACCGAGCAAATCAGACGATCGGATGTCACGGCTGCAGTTTCCACGGTAGCGGCACACCCATATGTACGGAATGAATTAGTGAAACAGCAGCGGTTAATGGCTGCAGATCAATCGGTCGTTATGGATGGAAGAGATATAGGGACCGTAGTGTTTCCAGATGCAGAAGTGAAAATTTATTTAAATGCGAGTGTAGAAGAAAGAGCGATGCGTAGGCACAAAGAGAACGTTGAAAAAGGAATGGAATCTTCTCTTGAAGAATTAACGAAAGAAATAAAAGAACGAGATCATAAAGATATGACCAGGAAAGTTTCACCCTTAAAGCAAGCTGAAGATGCAATACTGGTTGACACCACTTCTTTATCTATTAAAGAAGTAGTTGGAAAAATCAAAGATATTATTATCAAACACGAAAAATATTCCAATTAAAAGCGATAGTTTTGCATTTTCAAGAGGTTTTGGTGGAATTTTGTCCGGAATTTCGTTACAATTAAGCATGTAGGAATAATTGGCTATTAGGAGGACGTAGATTATGACAGAAAAAGATATTAACCAAGAGGTCGAAGAGACCAATGAAAGTAAAGAAGCAAGAGAAGTTGCCAAGGAGCAAGTGGATGTAAACTCTCCTCTAGACATATCAGTTGGAGATGTGATGGCTGAATCCGAAGTTGAGGTACAAGCTACACATACATCGCAAGATGAAGAATCTCCACAAACCATGTCAGACGTTTTAGAAGGATTTAAAGAAATCACTATTGGTGATACAGTTCGAGGAAAAGTTTTAGCTATTGAAGAGAAACAAGTAATTGTGGGTCTCGAAAATGGTCAAGAAGGGGTCATTCCATTTAAAGAACTTGCTTCATCACCAGTTGAATCTCCTTCAGAAGTTGTTGAAAAAGGTGAAGAAATCGAAGTAGTCGTTATCAAGGAAATCAAAAATGAAGAACAAGGTGGCTATTTACTTTCCAAACGTCGCGTAGATGCCAAGAAAATTTGGGAAGAACTTGAAAGAAAATATAAAGCTGGCGAAATAATTGAAGCACCTGTAACAAATGTTGTTAAAGGTGGATTAGTTGTAGATGTAGGCGTACGTGGTTTCATACCAGCATCTTTAGTAGATACAGCTTTCGTAGATGATTTTTCTGCCTATAAAGGTAACACATATGAGTATAAGATCATTGAAATCGAACCAAGCGAAAATCGTTTGATCCTTTCAAGAAAAGCATTATTAGAAGAAAAAGATTCAGTTAAAAAAGACGAAATTTTAGATAATCTAGTAGAAGGTTCTATTGTAACTGGAAAAGTTGCCCGTCTAACTGATTTCGGAGCGTTTGTTGACTTAGGTGGAGTGGATGGATTGGTTCACATTTCCCAAATTTCACATGAGCATGTAAAACATCCTTCCGATAAATTAGAAGTCGGCGAAGAAATAGAAGTGAAAATTCTATCTGTAGATAAAGAAAAAGAAAGAATTTCTTTATCTATTAAAGAAACACTTGCGGGTCCGTGGGATGGAATTGAAGATAAAGTTCAAAAGGGCGATGTAGTGGATGGAACAGTTAAGCGATTAACTGATTTCGGAGCTTTCGTTGAAGTTTTCCCAGGAGTAGAAGGTTTGGTTCATATCTCTCAAATTTCACACAAACACATTGCAACTCCACATGAAGTGCTTACTCCTGAAGAAAAAATCCAAGTGAAAGTATTGGAAGTTAACCCAACAGACCAAAGACTTTCGTTAAGTATAAAAGCATTAGAAGAAAAACCTGAAACAGATGAACCAAAACAAAAACAAAGAAACCAACCAAAACAAGAAAAATTCCAAAATCAAGAAACCGAAACAGGCTTCACATTTGGTGACTTGTTAGGTGATCAACTTTCTGAGATTACTGGCGAAGATTCAGAGGAATAAAAACGCTGAATTCCCAGAAGACGACGTTAGGGACAGTGATTCCAAACGTCGTCTTTTCTTGATTTATTGTTGATGTCAATTTTTAGCTTGTACTCAAGTACATGTCTAGCGATGTAGGCCTCCACTCGCGCATGAGGCGAGTAGGTTTGCAACGCTTTTCTTATGAAGGAAAAGGTAGAGAAGGAAGAAGGATGAATATGACTAAACCAGTAGTAGCGATAGTAGGAAGACCAAACGTAGGGAAATCGACAATATTTAACCGTATTGCCGGAGAAAGAATTGCGATCGTGGAGGATGTTGAAGGTGTTACGCGTGACAGAATCTACGCAGAAGCAGAATGGTTAGGGAAAAGTTTTTCCGTTATTGATACGGGTGGAATTACAATGGATGATGCCCCATTGATGACTCAAATACGCTTCCAAGCAGAAATTGCGATGGACGAAGCGGATGTCATCATATTTTTAACAAGTGTGAACGAAGGAATCACGGATGCAGATGAGCAAATTGCAAATATCTTATTTAAATCTGGAAAACCGATCGTGCTTGCTGTGAACAAAGTCGATAATCCTGAAAAAAGAAGCGATATATATGAGTTCTATTCATTAGGATTAGGCGATCCGTATCCAATCTCGGGTAGTCACGGATTAGGACTCGGCGATTTGCTAGACGAAGTATTCAAACATTTCCCTGAAAACAATGGAGAAGAATACGACGATTCCGTCATTAAATTTAGTTTGATCGGTAGACCAAATGTTGGGAAATCTTCAATAGTTAACGCAATGGTCGGAGAAGAGAGAGTAATTGTCTCAAATGTTGCCGGAACAACACGGGATGCCATCGACACAACGTTTGTAAATCCTGAAGGACGAGAGTATGTCATCATCGATACTGCTGGGATCAGAAAACGAGGAAAAGTTTATGAAAACACTGAAAAATATAGTGTTTTAAGAGCTTTCACAGCAATTGAGCGTTCAGATGTAGTATTAGTCGTTTTAAATGCAGAAGAAGGCATACGTGAGCAAGACAAGCGTGTGGCAGGCTATGCGCATGAAGCAGGTAAAGGTATTGTTCTTTTAGTCAATAAATGGGACGTCATCGAAAAAGAAACAAATACAATGAGAGAATTTGAAAAAACTGTTCGCAAAGAATTTGCTTACTTGCATTATGCACCAATTTTGTTCGTTTCAGCTGAAACGAAACAACGGTTGTCCCAAATTCCTGATTTAGTTGAACAAGTGAGTATGAATCAAAACTTAAGAATTCAGTCTTCCTTGTTGAATGATGTTATCATGGATGCTGTAGCAATGAATCCAACACCTACCGATAACGGGAAACGGTTAAGGATTTATTATGCTACTCAAGTAGCTGTCAAACCGCCAACTTTTGTGATTTTTGTAAATGATCCTGAACTTATGCATTTTTCGTATGCGCGTTATTTAGAAAATCGTATCAGAGAAACTTTCACTTTCGAAGGAACAACGATCCGACTCATTCCACGTAAGCGAAAATAAATGAGAGATTTACACAAATAGTGGGAATGAAAATGAATATTAAATGGAAATACATTGCTATATCAACATTTGTGTGATATCTTTTATAGTGAAATGTTTTTTCTTATGCATTTCACTATACTCATTCTTGGACCACTCAAGGGTGACTGAAGATGTTTATTTTGTTTTCAAAATACATCGATTCTCTTTTGAGGGAGGTGAAAGTTAAATGGCGAATAAAGCACAATTAATTGATAGCGTAGTATCAAAAACAGATCTTTCTAAAAAAGATGCTTCAGCAGCAGTTGATGCAGTTTTTGAATCAATCAAAGAAACTTTAAGCGAAGGTGATAAAGTTCAAGTTATCGGATTTGGTAACTTTGAAGTACGTGACCGTGCTGCAAGAAAAGGACGTAACCCACAAACAGGGGAAGAAATCCAAATTGCTGCAAGCAAAGTACCTGCATTCAAACCAGGTAAAGCGTTAAAAGATGCTGTAAAAAAATAATTGAATAATTTCTATTAGATCAATTGAAGTTATTTTTTAAAAAAGTAGATCGTCTCTTTGAGATGATCTACTTTTTTTTGTACTGTATTGACTAAACGTAGGAAAAAGAGTGCGGCTATATTTTCTAAAAAGGAGTTCACTGAATAATAAGCATCCAATACGGGGAAAATTCTTTTTGGAAATGGTTATTAAAATGGGTCTTAACGTAAAGCTAGAACAAGGAAAAATCCAGATCAACTGCACGCTAAAGTAATAAGCATGCAAGAGATGCAGAACCGTTTAAATAATCTGTGTCCCCATACGCTGGAGGAATCAAAAGTCGGGTATGCCTTTCCCTTTTCCTCTTTTAGAACTTCGGTACAATCAATGAATTTCACCCGGTTATATGATAGAATGAAGGAAAGAATGAAAGAAAGGAAGCGACTATGAGTTACGCAGAAATGATTTTAGAACAATTAGAAAATGGATACTATGAAACCAATGAAGAACTAGTTTCTAATGCACTCCACAATGATTCCGATGAAGAAATCTTCGCACTTTCAGAAGCTTTCTATCAACTCGGATTTTTAGAAGAAACTAAAAAAATTCTTCACCATCTATTGGAACGCTATCCGCATGAAGATGAAATACGGATAAATTTAGCAGAAATTGCGATCGAGAACGGAGAAGAAAGTCAGGCGATCGAATGGTTGGCATCCATTGAAGACACGAGCACAGCCTATCCACAAGCTTTACTCGTTCAAGCGGATTTAGCTTTGTCACAGGGATTGTTTGAAGTCAGCGAATACAAACTACAAGAAGCTAAAAAATTGATGCCAGATGAACCGGTCATCGATTTTGCACTAGCTGAGTCTTTCTTTTCGGCCGGGAAATATGCTCAAGCAATCAAATTATACGAAAAACTTATTCAAGATCAGACAGATACTTTTGCAGGTGTTAATTTACACTTGCGTTGTGCGAATTCTTACAGTGCTTTGGGTGATTGGTCACAAGCGATCCCCTTTTATGAAAAAGCAGTGGAATTGGAAGAGACAGCGGACGTTCATTTTCAAATGGGGTTCACCTATTATCAATTAGAAGAGTGGCTCCCTGCACGGTCTCATTTTGAAAATGTGGTGGAAATCGATCCCACCTATTCAAGTGTGTACCTATATTTGGCAGGCACAAAAGAAAAATTGCAGGAACACAAAGAGGCACTGGCTACAGTAGAAGAAGGAATGAAATACGATCAAATGAATGAAGCCTTGTATGCTAATGCTGCACAACTAGCTGAACAACTTCAAGAATTTGAAAAAGCAACAGAATATTATACGCAGGCGCGGACTTTGGCTCCAAGCAATATAGCCATCTTGCTGCACTATCTGGAATTCCTTAACGCTACCCAGGAACACGAAGCAGTTATCAAAGAATATGAAGAATTGGGTAAAGATGAAGGGATCGAACCACAGGTCTATTGGAAAGTCGCTTATGCTTATAACGAATTGGAAGAATACGAGCAGGCGTTGACCTATTACCAGGAAGCCGTCCCTTTCCTTCAAGATAACATTCAGTTCTTAAGTGATTATCTTGCTTTCATGCGTGATGAAGGAAGAAAAGAAGATATTAAAAAAATCTTGCCTGTATATAAACGGATGAAAGAAACTGACTTGCTTTTCATTGAACAATTAAGTAGTTTCATAGAGGAACGTTAAGTCCCGTAAAAGAGCTATCTTTAATGGGGCTGAGAGGGGGAATTGAAAATGAAATGGACGATTCCTTTAGAACAAAAGAAAAAGTTTTTAAGCTGGTTTTTAGAAAATAATCAATTGAAGCGAAGAGAGTCCATGTGGATTTTAAATTATCTCCTCAATCACGACATTGTGCTGAATAAGGTCCATTTTGTCGAAAGAGCGGATAAGACGCCCCGTGGGATCATTATGTCGACCATAGAAAGTGATGCAGATTCTTTCCTTTTTTCTAAAGAAGGTGTCGCCTTTGACAACCCCGAACAAGCCTTTCACGAAGTAAGATTAAACTGGCATCAAGATTTGTATATTGAATTGATTTTTAACGACGCCTGGACGTCTTCTGAATACCTAGGCGTACTCGAAGACAATCCTTATTTTGATTGGAATGACACCATTCCGATGCAAGTCAAACAAAAGGCGACCCTTGGGATAAGTGAGTACGAGCTCCTGCAACAAAGGGACCTCCTTTTATCTCACATTGATAAAGCATTAGAAAATAAAAACAAAGAATCATTTGCAGTCCTTTCTCAAGAATTGATTGAAATAGAAAAGAAACTAGAAGAGCACAAGCATTTTTCTTTATGAATATGGAGCAATTGAAAAGGCAAGAGACTTGAGACTGCTTTTCGTCTCAAGTTTTTATTGTAAGCTTACAAAGCGACAATGGACTGGAAACGGATCGATAGAGGAGGCAGCACCTAAATGACTAAAGAGATGCACTCTATGCAAAAAGAAGTGGAAGCATACATTTCTCAATTTAAAGAGGGGTATTTTTCTCCGCTTGTTCAATTAGCCCGGATGACAGAAGAAGTAGGCGAATTGGCTCGGGAGATAAATCATGTGTATGGTGAAAAGCAAAAGAAAGAAACAGAGATACCAAAGGAATTGACTGAAGAACTAGGAGATGTATTATTTGTTCTGATTTCTTTAGCTAATTCATTAGAAATCGATTTAAGTGAGGCGTTCGCTTTAACCATGCACAAATTTACAGAACGAGATAAGTATAGATTTGAGCGAAAAGATGGACGTATTTCTGAATGAGAAGGGATGTCTAAATGGAAAAAAAGCGAATTGACTTAAATGTATTTCCTCCTTTTTTAGAAGCATTGCCCGTTATTAAAAGAATAGAAGAGAACGATTTCGAGGCTTTTTTTGTAGGCGGAAGTGTAAGAGACGTGCTGTTAAACAGTACGATAAATGATATCGATATTGCCACAAGTGCTTTTCCCTACGAAATAAAAGACATCTTTCCGCATACCATAGATGTTGGAATCGAACACGGGACAGTAATGGTCTTATTCGAAGAAAGCACCTACGAAGTAACAACTTTTCGTACAGAAGGGGATTACAAAGACTTTAGAAGACCCGATGAAGTGACTTTCGTACGCTCTCTAAAAGAGGATCTGAAGCGGAGAGACTTCACCATCAATGCCCTCGCCTTGAATAAAAAGGGAGAAATTTTTGATTATTTCAATGGAATCAAAGATATCGAAGAGAAAAAAATTCGGGCAGTCGGCAATCCGAAAGAACGGTTCTATGAAGATGCCTTGCGTATGATGAGAGCAGTCCGGTTTGTTTCCAAACTAGACTTCGATTTGGATAGTGAAACCTTTCTGGCTATCCAGGAACACAATTTTTTACTGCAGAAGATTTCTGTTGAACGCATCCAAATCGAATTTATTAAGTTGATGTTAGGAAATGCACGCAATAAAGGGTTAGCTTATTTTATTGAATCTGAATTATATCGGTATTGTCCAAGTCTGGAAAATGGGCAACGAGCTTTAGAAAAAATAGAAGGAATCCCCACTCGGTTTTCTTCATCTGAAGAAATGTGGGCTGTTTTGGGTTATTTTATGGAATTCAATCACAAACAGTTGGAAAAATTCTTGCGACAATGGAAATGCTCAAAGAAAGAAATCAAAGAGTCTAAGGCATTACTAGCGGCTGTCTATTGTCGAAAAACAGCTATCCCTTCAGCTTATTATATGTATACGTTTGGGTTAGAAAGAGTCAAGACGATCGAAAGCTATGTCGAGTTGTTTGATTTTCCAGACAGTTCTACGGAATTAGATCAACTATGGGATCAATTGCCGATCAAAACGCGCGAAGATATTGCAATCACAGGAACAGATCTGATTCAAGCGAGTGAGCGAAAGCCGGGAAAATGGATCGCTGATGCGTTAGATGACATTGAAAGAGCGATAGTAGAGCAGAGGTTGAGCAATCAGAGAGAAGAGATTTTAGCGTGGTTTAAAGAGGAAGCAACTAATTAGAGGAAGTAGGCAGGGTGAGGTGAGAGAAGTGGATGAAAGCA
The DNA here is from genome assembly GCF_000425865.1 of Lacticigenium naphthae DSM 19658. Taxonomy (GTDB): domain Bacteria; phylum Bacillota; class Bacilli; order Lactobacillales; family Carnobacteriaceae_A; genus Lacticigenium; species Lacticigenium naphthae. The sequence goes on along the minus strand of NZ_AUEG01000001.1, from coordinate 12,794 downwards.
CGTATTATGCAATCGTAGATTTAGAAACGACGGGAAGTCGATCACAAAAAGGTGACCGAATCATTCAATTTGGTTGTGTCATTGTACAAGGGCGAAAAATTGTTCAGCAATACGGGACCTTGGTTCATCCTTTGCGCAAAATTCCAGAGCAAATACAAAAGTTGACTGGAATAACACAGGATGATATTCAGTCGGCTCCTTATTTTGAGGATGTGGCTGGTTACTTGAAAAATTTGTTATCGGATTGCATATTTGTTGCGCATAATGTTCATTTTGATTTTAATTTCTTGAATCATGAACTGGAACGAGTGGGGCTTTCTCCCTTGACAAATACAGCAATAGATACTGTCGAGTTGACACAAATTTTATTTCCTACTCTCGATAGCTATACCCTGAGTGATTTATCTGATGTGTTTGAACTCAATTTAAACCGTCCACACGATGCTCTTAGAGATGCCGAAGCAACTGCCTACCTTTTAGAAACGCTCACGCAAAAAGCTGAAAAGTTACCCTTGGTCACCTTAGAAACCTTAGTTGATCATGGGCAACAGTTGTCTTATGATACGGTGGACTTTTTTCAGGGGATTTTGGCACGCACCAAACAGAATGTACCGAAACTTTCTGAGGATTACATAATCGTTGAAGGACTGGCTTTAGCAAATGATCGAGAAAGTTTTGAATACGATTATAAGTGGGATTCTCCCTACCCCGAAACCACTAAAGAAAAACAGGCGATACTCTCGGATTCTTTTCAAGTAAGAGAAAATCAGCTAGAAATGATGGATGCTATTCACCGCTATATAAAAAAACCACAGACACAGGAGAAAGAATCTCTGGCAATTGAAGCGCCAGCTGGAATGGGAAAGACATATGGCTATCTGCTTCCACTGTTTTATGCAGCAACAAAACAAAAAAAAGCAGTCATTAGCACGTATACTACTTTATTACAGCAACAGTTGGTCTATAAAGATATGGAACAATTGAAAGAGATGCTGCCGTTTCCTGTAGAAGTGGCTCTATTAAAAAGTCACCGTCATTTTATCGATTTAGCTTTTTATTCTAAATTGCTACGGACTTCTGATTTGAATACACAGGAATCTTTTTATTTAATGCAAGCGACCGTTTGGTTGACGGAAACAAAAACAGGCGATCTGAATGAATTGTCCCTTCAAAATAGTACCCAATCCTTTTGGGAAAGAATACGGAAAGTGGAGTCGATTTTTCCAGAACATCAGTCAAAGTGGGAGTTAGTTGATTTTTACGAGCGTATGAAAAGGAAAGCTCGATCCGCTGCAATTATTGTGACGAATCATGCGTACTTGTTGCATCAGCTGCAATCGGATAAACGCATCCTTCCGCGCTTTAACTATCTGGTTATGGATGAAGCCCACCACTTAGCCGACTTAGCTTTTTCCTTATCCAAACAAGAATTTGATTTTGTGTATATTAAGAACCTGCGAAAAAAAGTCGGATCAGTACAAGATGAAGAGTCATTAGTTTTTCAAATCGATCAATTGATTCAATTAGTAAATAAAAACAATCCCACTCTAGTAACGAACTGGTCAGCGAATCTGGAATACTTAGAAACGGAATATGCAGATTTATTAGAAGAATATCTGTATCAGGCAAAACAAAACTTAGGGAAGAAATCCCAAATAAATAAACGGATCGAAATCAATCTGGACGATTCCTATGCGCGTTTTAATTTGCGAAAACAACTGAAAACGATTCAAGTCCTCTTAAAAGAGAACGAATTTCTACAACAGAAATTACGGAATCTTTTTATAGAGACTGAACGATATTTATCAGAAAAACAAAAAGAGACCGTCAACTTTTTTCTCGCTCTAATCGAACGGATCGCCGAGCACGCAGACTTTATCGATTGGATGATCAAGCAGGCGAATCAACTGGATTCGTTTTGGTTGGAATTTAAAGAAAAAAACCCGAAAAATACAGCTAAACTTTGTTACTATCAAGGAAAACGAGTGAATACTGTTGTAGAATCATTGAAAAAAATACCGAAGATCGTTTATACGAGTGGAACGCTGTTCTATTATCCGGATCAATTTGTTCTTGAAGACTACACAAAAGGGAAAATCGAAAAAGTTTTCTTGTCGGATTCCTTTGACTATGCAAAACAAGCACAAATATGGATACCAGAGAACACAATCGATAAACAGCAGTTTTCCAAGAAAGAACATATTGCTGCGATTGTTTCTGAAATTTTAACGATCGCCAAAACAACAGAGGAAGGTTTCCTTGTCTTATTCAACTCCTTAGACGACTTGCAAGAAGTCTATGGTAGATTGTATACATCTAGAAAAATCGACTCCCGAGAAATTTTAGCTCAAAACATCAGTGGCAGTAGAGAGCGCCTGTACAAAAGATTCATGCGCTCGAAAGGCTCCATTTTGCTTGGATCAAACAGCTTCTTTGAAGGGATCGATTTTCCCCAAAATTATCTTAAAATCGTTTGCTTGACCCGATTGCCATTTGAATCGCCTGATTTACCAGAAGTGAAAGCGCGGCAGAGTGAATGGATAAAAAAAGGAGAAAATCCTTTTATCAAAGACACATTGCCGAAAGCCATGTTAAATTTGAAACAAGGTTTTGGAAGGTTGATCCGTTCAAAAGAAGATAAAGGGATTTTCATCATTATGGACGAACGGTTTGTCCATTCGAGCTATGCAAAAATTATCCAAAAGAGTTTTCCCGCTGAAGTTTCTATCCAAACAGTTGCCACTACTGAATATGAACAGAAATTTAAAGATTTTTTTGAAAATTAACGGGAAAATGACTAAATTTTTGATATAATGAAAACATTGCTTTTGTAAACACCATAAGGGGAAAATAAATGAAAAAAATCATTTTAGGAATAAGCGTTCTGTTGGCACTTTTTGTACTGGGAGTGATAGCTGTCTACCATTCTACCCAATCTCCTTATAATTCAGCACGTACCCAGGCAGAGTCTTACGTAAGAAAAAAAACAGATTTAACTGAATTTGAAGACTTCTACTGGTACAATGGTGAAGAAACTTTTTTTGCGGTGATTGGAAATGATGCGGAAAACAAAAAGCTCATTGCTATTATTGAGAGTGAAAGTGGCAAAGTGACGACGCATGATGCAGAAGAAAGCTTGACTGAACAAGAAGCGATCGCGTTAACGAAACAGGAAAAAAATCCAGCTGAAATTTTACAAGCTCGAATAGGGATGGAGAACAATGAACCGGTATGGGAAGTGAGTTATCTTTCTGAGAGTGGGTCACTAGGTTATTACGTTCTTTCAATGCAAAATGGAAATTGGATAAAAGATATTGAGAATATTTAGATAAAAGGGAGTTTATACGAATGGAAAAGATTCAAATCAAGGATTCTAAACAGCACGTAGGCGAGACGGTCAAAATTGGAGCTTGGGTCGCAAATAAACGCTCAAGCGGAAAGATTGCATTTCTACAACTACGTGATGGTTCAGCTTTCTTTCAAGGAGTAGTTGTGAAAAGTGAAGTGGAAGAAGAAGTATTCTTATTGGCTAAGAATCTTAACCAGGAAAGTTCTGTTTGGGTAACGGGAACGATTCAAGAAGATGCCCGTTCCAAATTTGGGTATGAGATTCATGTTTCGTCTATTGAATTAATTGGTGAAAGTCACGATTATCCGATCACACCGAAAGAACATGGTACAGAATTTTTGATGGACAATCGTCATTTATGGTTGCGTTCTTCAAAACAACATGCAGTGATGCAGGTACGTAATGAAATTATTCGAGCAACATATGAATTTTATAATAAAGAAGGCTTTATCAAAATAGATCCGCCTATTTTAACAGGGACCGCAGCAGAAAACACGACAGATTTATTCAGCACCAAATACTTTGATCGGGATGCTTATTTAACACAAAGTGGTCAATTATATATGGAAGCTGGGGCAATGGCGTTCGGAAAAGTCTTTTCTTTTGGTCCGACTTTTAGAGCTGAAAAATCCAAAACACGTCGTCACTTAATCGAATTTTGGATGATCGAACCCGAAATGGCTTTTATGGATCAAGACGAAAGTTTAGAAGTTCAAGAAAAATATGTAGCTTATCTAGTTCAAAGTGTTCTTGATAATTGTTCACAGTCTTTGGATGTTTTGGAAAGAGACAAAACATTGCTTGAAAACTATACCAAATTACCTTATCCACGTGTCTCATATGATGAAGCGATCACGTTGCTTCAAGATAACGGATTCGATGTGAAGTGGGGCGCAGATTTTGGTTCTCCAGAAGAAACCTTTATTGCGCGACAATTTGATCGTCCAGTCTTTATTTTAAACTACCCTAAAGCGATCAAACCTTTTTACATGAAGCCTCACCCTGACAGACCAGAAATCGTCTTATGTGCAGATATGATCGCACCTGAAGGATATGGAGAAATCGTTGGTGGAAGTGAGCGGGAAGACCATTACGATCTTTTACTCGAAGAGATCAAGAAGTTTGGGTTGACCGTTGCTGATTATGAATGGTATTTAGATTTGAGAAGATATGGATCTGTACCGCATTCAGGTTTTGGACTTGGTCTAGAACGCACGGTAACGTGGATAGCAGGAACGGAACATATTCGTGAAGCTATTCCATTCCCACGCTTGTTGAACAGGATTTACCCATAACCACAAGAAGCTAGGCGAACAGTCCGAGCCTCTACCGGTTTTACAAAGGAACCGTTTATAAGAAACTGCTCCAAAAGGCAGACCCGACGTCCACTTAATGATGCTGTAGTTGTTGTTGCTTTGCAAAAGCTGTCACTGTTTTAGCAGTTTACAGTACCTTATGCAAAGAAACGAAGCTTACGGAGTTGGCAACTGACAACTACAGCAGACTGTGTATGTATTCCCTAGTCGTAGACTAGCGTAGTATATTCATGAAGTGACGCGGGTCTGTATGCATTTTGTCATCCTCAATTATGAGATGAGAGTGACGGAGTTACACTTAAAGAAAGAAGGAATAGTGTGAACGAAACAATATTTATGGAATGGATCAGTAAGGGCAATGTGACCATCCCCAGTATGTTATTGACATACTATCGTAAATTAGGCATTACACATGAAGAATTTATTCTTATTTTACAATTGAAAAATGAGATCGATAAGGGAAACTCCTTTCCTGATTTGACTAACATTGGGGAAGCGATGCAATTACCGACTGAACAAGTCTATTCAACTTTGCACAAACTTTTGCAAAACAAAGTTCTTTCCATTCAAACAATAGAAAATGATGAGGGGAAAGCAAGAGACTATTATTCCTTTGATTCGTTGTGGGAGAGATTGTATCAGGTGTTAGTGCAGGAAAAGAAAAGCGTGGAAAATACAAAAAACGAATTATCTGAAACGGAAATTTTCAAACGATTTGAACATGAATTTAGTCGCCCATTGTCTCAAATAGAGATAGAAAAAATCAGTGCGTGGATAGATAAGGATAATTATTCTCTTGATCTAATTGAATACGCATTAAGAGAAGCTGTGATGAACCAGATTTATAATTTCAATTATGTCGATCGCATTTTATTGAATTGGGAAAAGAAAAATATCACTACATTGCAACAGGTACAAAAAGAAAGTGAAAAGTATAAGCAGAAGAAAGCTGAAAAGTCTACGGATTCTTACAAAAAAACCAATGACAAACCGATTTCTTTATACAATTGGCTGGAAACTGAGGAATAAGAAACGAGCAAGAAAGGAAACAGGATGATCAAACAGAAGCGATTACTAAATAAACAGCAGACGGTGGATGTTATTGAAGCCATGGGGAAAATGTTTCCCCATGCAGAAGCGGAATTGATCCATCAAAATTCTTTTGAGTTATTGATTTCTGTCATTTTAAGTGCACAGACGACGGACGTGGGCGTCAACCAAGTAACACCAAGATTATTTGAGAAATACCCTACCCCAGAGGCTCTGATGGAAGCTCCAGTGGAAGATATCATGGAACAGATCAAAACGATTGGTTTGTATCGAAATAAGGCGAAATACATCAAAAAATGTGCACGCCAATTGGTGGAAGAGTTTAATGGCGAAGTACCACAGACGATGAAAGAATTGCAATCGTTAGCCGGAGTGGGGCGTAAAACGGCGAATGTTGTCATGAGTGTAGCATTCAATGAACCGGCCATCGCTGTCGACACTCATGTTGAAAGAGTGAGCAAACGGTTGAATATAGTGAAACAATCGGCCACTGTTTTGGAAGTGGAAAATACATTGAAACGAAAACTTCCAAAAGAATTATGGAGTGTAGCTCATCATCGCTTGATATTCTTTGGAAGATATCAGTGTCCAGCCCGTACGCACGATCACGAGGAATGTGTGGAAAAGCTAAGAGAACTGATCGAAGCAGATAAAAAACGAACAGAATCAAACACAAACGAATAGAAGAGTTCTAAAAAAGCTAGGAGAAAATAAACCTCTCCTAGCTTTTTTGCTGTTTGCGGCTATTGATCGCAGCTGATCGTTCCAATGAAAGAGAAAAAGAGACGAGAGTGGGGGGCACTCTCGTCTCTTGAAATCTGTATATATTATTCTTCATCTGCTGTGTCATCAGCCGTATTGGTATTGGGCTTATTGGCACCATTCATTTCGGCCTCATCGGTGTTTCCATCGTCTTCACTTGTATCTGGAGTTGTTTCTTCTTCAGGCTCTTGAGAGGAAGTGTCATCTGTTTCTTTTTCAGGCTCTTCCTCGTCTTGAGGAGTGGTTTCTTCTTTAGGAATGGAGACTTTGGTGGTCGTGGCTGGTCCGGTTTTTCCGTTAGAAACGACTGCAACAGCTATTTCAACTGTCGAACCTGGTTCAGGATCATCGATTTGGTACTGCGATTGTTGAGTAGTTCCAGATCGTCCGTTGATCGTAATACTATAGGTCACAGAATCCATGGAGTCATCTTTTGGATAATCATCCCAGTTCACTTGAACTTGATCAGCCTCTTTATTGTATGTGGCCTTCAATCCGGTGACTTTTCCTAACTCTATTCCCGGGACAGTTACAGAAGTGGTAGCTGCAGGTCCAGTGATGTCATAAGCGACCACTGCGACACTGATAGTTACTTTCTCACCAGGAGAAGGAGTGTAGACAGCAGAAGTATCTTCGGTTTCTGTCGTTTCACCATTGATCGTCACTTCGTAAAGTGGAGTATCCTCTTCATTTGTCAATGTGTACGCATCCCATTGAATTTGTACTTCATTTGATTTTTCATCGTATGTTGCTTTTAAGCCGGTCGGTTCAGATAATTCTACACCGAATTCAGTCGATTCTTCGGTTGGTTCCGTCCCTTTAATAAAGAGTTCGCGGACGATTTCATCTTCTGGAGTATTCGGTCCAGGCAGTTTAGCGGGCATGCTGCCATCTTCTACAGCCACTTCGACGACATTAATTGGACGCTTCCAGTCCCCATTATCGACCGATTCAGATACATATCCCATGATTTCTGCATAGATTGCACGGGCAGTGGTTCGTGAGCCGTCTTCGAAGCTTAAACCATATCCTTCTGTTCGGTTGGTTACCCCTGTCCAGACAGAAATAGCATAGTTTGTAGAATAACCTGTATACCAAGTATCTGGAACACCGTCAGAAGGGACGGAGACGCCTTTTTCTTCCATTTTTTTATAATCTTCAGCATCAAAGTTTGATGTACCCGATTTTCCAGCATGGATCAATCCTGGAATGCCGACAGAACTTTGATAATAATTGGTCACATCTTTTAGCATATCGGTAACCATATAAGCAGTAGATTCTTCCATTGCCTTATTGCTTTTTGGTGTCAATTCGATTTCCCGACCATCTTGCATAACGACCTTGCTGACGGTATACGGTTCATTGTAGACACCATTGTTTCCAAATGCAGCATAGGCAGCGGCTAAATCAAAGGAAGAAATAGCTCCATTGATCGCATTGGAAGCAACCAATCCGTCTGTATCGCCAGCATTTAGTTTATCTACATCGATACCCAATCCTTTGACAAAACCTTCAGCATTGTCTAGACCAACTTCTTGCAACGTCTTCGCTGCAGGAACGTTCCTTGAATCTACTAAAGCCTCACGTATACTCATCTGGCCTTTGTAGCTGTTATCGTAGTTCGTCAATGTTGTATCGGTACCTGGCCATTGCCAAGCTTCATCAACTACTTGCTCGTATGTGGAATATTGCAAATATTCAATTGCCGGGCCATATGCCGTAAGGGGCTTCATGCTTGAACCGACACTGCTATTATTTTCCGTCGCATAATTGAATCCACGCAACTCTTTTTGATTTCTTCCGCCACCGATTGCGCGAACAGCTCCGGTTTTCACATCGACCATTGTCATCGCTGCATTCATTTGTTCAAGAGGGTAGTCGACGTAATCTTCAGAGTTCAAAATATCAAACATTCGCTGTTGTGCATCTAAATCGATATTGGTATAAATGTCTAAACCAGCCGTTTGGGGTTCCAAATCCGTTTTTTCACGTACTTCTTCGAGCACTTCTTGGATATAGGAATCGAAGACCAATTCATCCATGTTTTCTTCGGAATGATCGATCAACCCTTCTTCAACAGGAATCTTCATGGCTGTTTCCGCTTCTTCAGTCGTAATGACCTCATTTTGCGCCATCACGTATAAAACAGTATCGCGACGACTTTTTGCTCTTTCTGGATTTGTAAACGGATTGTATCCATTAGGAGACTGCGGCATACCGGCAAATAAAGCAGCTTCATGTAATTCTAATTCACTGATGGGTTTACCATAGTAATATTCACTCGCTGTACCCATGCCATACGTATTGTCTGACATATACACTTTATTGACATACAAGGCAAGAATCTGTTCTTTTGATAATTCTTGTTCCAATTGAACAGCCAACCAAGCTTCTTTCGCTTTCCGCTCGAGTGTTTGATCTTCTTGCAGAGTAGAGAAGACTGACAATTTGATCAACTGCTGGGTAATCGTGCTTCCACCCTCAGCGCCAAAGCCATCCGTCACATTTGCGAATACCGCTCCTAAAATACGGATAGGATCCACGCCCAAGTGATCATAAAAGCGCTGATCTTCGATCGAGATGATCGCATCTTCCAATACTTGCGGAATTTCTTCGTATTCGATTTGTTCTCTATTTTCTGCACCGAGCGTATGGAACTCTTCACCATTCTTATCATATAAAGTCGAAGGATAGAATCCAACCAACGCTTCGTCTGTTAACTCGGGTGCATCGGAAGCATAATAGGCAAATAAACTGGCACCTCCAACAAATAGTAAAACGAGCAGACCGACAATACCGATAACGATTTTTTTCAATAAAGAAGATTTCTTTTTATCCGGTGTCGTTTTCTTACCTTTTTTCTTGGCTTGCTTTCTTTCTGTACGGGACATATCTTTACTCATATGAATGTATCTCCTTACTGTTTGTGTTTCTCAATGATTTGATCGACGGCTTCCAAATAAGGAATCCGAGGAGCAAGAGAATAATTTAATTTATAGCCTGTTTCACGTATATAGTCAAGCGGGATCGATTTTCTACCAGATGCAGTGTCTTGATCATCCCAGAAGGGAAGGATATCTTTTGTTTCAATTAAATACAGTTCATTGTAAAATGAAAAGAGAATAATCACAAATACAATTCCACCATGGTCACTGCATTGACGCATATGAACGATTTGGTGTTCATGAAAGTTTTTTAGCGGAAACAAGGTTTGATTCTTTGTTTCTTTGGCTTCAAAATCGAGATAATACCCACGGTACAGACCGTTATAGTCTGTAGTGGAAGCTTTACGATAGTACGCCTCCGTAATCACTGCCGCACTTCGCTTTGGATAGTGCACATTCACGACTTGAACAGGGATCGGTTTTTTATGGATCACTGCTCGATTTGTTGCAAGATAATATTCATTGCTGTCGTTGAGTTCTTGTTCAAGAGACATGCCGCGTTTGCTGTAATTGATTTTCTTTTTTGCAGGGGTGTCAGATTTTGAAGCAGTTGATTTTTTAGGTCGATAAAGTTTACCATTGGGATAATGTATAGTCAAAAAAATCACGCTCCTTTTGGTATTATACCAAATTGTAGTTAAATAGGGAAAGGTATGCAAACATTTATGAAAAACTTATTAATTAGTGGGTACCGATCTTACGAATTAAATGTTTTTAATAGAAAAGATCCCAAGTTACCTTATATCAAGAAAGTCTTACGCGAGAATTTTATTCAAGCCATTGAAGAAGGTACGCAATGGTTTTTGATTGGAGGGCAGCTCGGGACCGAACTCTGGAGCGGAGAAGTGCTCATCGAATTAAAAAAAGAGTATCCCGACATTCGCTTGTCCATTATTTTCCCCTTCAAGGGATTTGGTGAAAAATGGAATGAAGAGAACAAGCTTCTTTTAGAAAAAGTGACCAACGGAGCGGACTATGTCAATTGGACAAGCAAGGAGGGCTATACGAAGCCTCGCCAATTGCAGCAGCACCAACAATTCATGGTCGATCATACGCACGGAGCGCTGCTATTATACGATACGGAATTTGAAGGCAAGAGCACCTTTTTATATAACTATCTCAAAAACCGGCAAGAACACAGTCCGTATCCGATACAGTTGATTACATTCGAGGATCTGGAGGAAAGCGTGCGCGAAGAAGATGACGGATTTATCGATTAGTAAAAAAAGACGAAAGGATGCCGTTAAGTGTTTTGTTTTCACAGTTTATTTGGTATACTAAGGGAGTGAAAAACTATTCTTGTGTAAACCAGTTAAACAGAAGAGGTGCTATCTGACATGAATAACGAGTTAATGCCTAAAGAAATTTTAGAAAAAGAATTTAAAACCAGTATGCGTGGATACAACCAAACAGAAGTAGATGAATTTTTGGATGTTGTTATACGCGACTATGAAGCGTTCCAAAGTGAAATCAACAACTTGCGGTCTGAAAATGATCGATTAGTCAATAAATTAGACGAAACATCAAGAGGAGGATCTTCTTCCGTAAGTGGCGGAGGATCTACTACCACGGTCACCAATTTTGACATCCTCAAACGGTTGTCAAATTTGGAGCGGCATGTATTTGGTTCAAAGCTAGACGATTAAAAGGAATAATTTAAATGCAAATTACGGATAATCGCACACCTTTTTAAAGATGTGTGAGGAAAGTCCATGCTCGCACAAGCTGAGATTGCTTGTAGTGTTCGTGCTCAGCGAAAAAATAAGCTGGGGCCTTTAGCATTTGCTAAAGAGACGGCAGAAAAAAAAGCTACGGTCTTTGACTATGCTTGAGTATTCTTGAAAGTGCCACAGTGACGAAGCATTTTTGGAAACGGAAATGGTGGAACGCGGTAAACCCCTCGAGCGAGCAACCCAAACATTGGTAGGGGCACTTTTTCTTCGGAAATGAACGAAAGAAAGAGGCAGAGTCTTTGACTTTGCAGACAGATGATTATCTCGGAAAGTGATTCCTGATCCACTTTCTAGACAGAACATGGCTTACAGTAATTTGCATTTTCAGGTAGTCCTCCTATTTTTAGGAGGATTATTCTTTTTTAACTAAACATAAAAAAAACAGAGAACGAAAGGATGTTGAAATGAAAACTTTTAAGCTACTCGCAACAGCCGCAAGTGGAATTGAAGCGCTGGTCAACAGCGAATTGAAAGACTTAGGTTATGAAACCGAGACAGAAAATAGTCGTGTCCGTTTCGAAGGGACCGTCAATGACATTGCACGCGCAAACTTATGGTTACGTACGGCAGACCGTGTCAAAATCATTGTAGGAGAATTTGATGCCTTCACATTTGACGAATTGTACGAACAAACAAAAGCATTGCCTTGGGAAGATTTCTTGCCCATGGACGCCGAATTTCCAGTAAACGGAAAATCGCATAAATCGAAACTCTACAGTGTACCGGATTGTCAATCGATCGTTAAAAAAGCAATTGTAGACAAAATCAGTGACGTCTACCACAGAAGAGGAAAACTTCCAGAAACAGGAGCAAAATTCCCGTTAGAAGTAGCGATTTTAAAAGATCACGTGCTGATAACATTGGATACGACTGGACCAAGCTTGTTCAAACGTGGCTACCGGACAGAAAAAGGGGGCGCTCCTTTAAAAGAAAACATGGCCGCAGCTTTAGTCATGTTGACAACGTGGAGAGCCGACAAACCTTTTGTGGATCCTACCTGTGGTTCAGGAACGATCCCAATCGAAGCCGCTTTGATCGGCCACAATATCGCACCCGGATTTAACCGCACATTTATGAGTGAAGACTGGAACTGGTTTGATGCATCCGTTTGGGAAGAAGAACGGGCAGATGCTGAAAGCAAAGCCGATTACGATATCGAATTAGACATCACCGGCACCGACATTGACGGATCGATGATCGAAATTGCGAAACGCAATGCCATGGAAGCTGGAGTCCAAGACAGTATTGTATTTAAACAATTGCAGTTAAAAGATTTCCGTACCGATAAAGAATTCGGCGTCATCGTCTCTAATCCTCCTTATGGGGAACGGTTAGGAGACAAAGAGTTAGTTGAACAGATCTACAGAGAAATGGGTGCAGCGTTCAAACCATTAGACACATGGAGCAAGTACATCTTGACCAGTGATCTAGACTTTGAACAATTCTACGGTAAAAGAGCGACCAAGAAAAGAAAACTCTACAACGGTGCTTTACGCGTAGACTACTTCCAATACTGGGGCAAAAGACCCCCACGTAAATAATAAAGGTTCTATGTCAAATGGTGTTGGTCAGTATTTCCCGAGGTAGAAAACAGAACTGTTTTCTACCTTTTTTTATGCGCTTTTCATTGTTCGTTGCT